>CAVDZA010000023.1:13764-25838 GCA_963613355.1 Bulleidia sp.
CCAATACAAGAACCAATTGGATCAATATCTGGGTTATGAGATAAAACAGCCATCTTTGTTCTTTCACCAGCATCTCTAGCGATTGCTTTGATTTCAACGACACCGTTATAGATTTCAGGAACTTCCTTTTCAAATAATCTCTTAACTAACATAGAGTCAGCTCTAGATACTAATACTTGAGAACCCTTTGTTTCCTTATCAACAGAAGTGATAACGACTCTGATCTGATCACCTTCTCTTAAGATTTCATTAGGAATATGAGCAGAATGTGGCATCAATGCGACAGTCTTGCCTAAGTTTACTAATGTGAACTTATCCTTAACTGATTCAATGACACCAAGAACCATTTCATCCTTCTTATCTTTATATTCTTCATATACAGCACTCTTTTCGGCTTCTCTGATCTTTTGGCGCATAACGTTCTTTGCGATAGAAACAGCAGCTCTACTGAGGCCTTCCATTTCGATTGGTCTTCTGATCGTTCCACCAACTACAGCTTCAGGATCAAATTCTTTCGCTTCAGCTAAACCAATTTCTAATTCATCATCTTGAACATCATCATCGCTTTCTAAAACTGTATAGTTTTGGTAAAGGTCGATCGTCTTCTTCTTTTCATTGATTTCTGCGACGACATCAATATCTGATAATTCAGCGTCTTTCTTATATGCCTTCGCCATAGCTTCTTTCAACGCATCCAAAATAACTGATTCTGGGATGTTTCTTTGTTCTTCAACTGCACTTAATGCCTTAAGCATCTTTTTGTATTCTAACTGCATCTTTCTTTCTCTCCTTAAAGTTTTACCGCCATGCGGATGTAGTCTATATCTTCTTTTGTGAATTCTGCTTTTCTAGTAGCCGCTTTATCTCGATAAGCTAAATGAATCAATCCATCTTCATTGACATCTATGATTTCACCAACAAATTCCAACATCTTTTTAAATGGATGTTTTAAACGAACGTAAACATAGATTCCTTCTTTGATTTCATCAAGATCTCGGATTTCTCTTTCCGCTCCTGGAGAACATACTTCTAATGTGTATTCTTCTTTGATAGGATCTTCTTCATCTAAGATTTCAGATAATCCTTCGGACACTGCAGCACAAGTATCTAGATCCATTGTGCCATCTGGTTTCATGATAGAAACTTCTAGTGTGTGATCTTTTCCAGAATTTCGAAAAACAAGTTCATATAATTTCACATCGTTTTTTTCGAATACTGGTTGAAACAATTCTTTCAAATGTTCAATTCGGTCCATGACTCCTCCAAGCATAATAGAAGGAGTGCTTTCGCACTCCTTGTTTACGACATTTAATATACTCTGAATTCCTTATTTTGACAATAGTTTTTCAACTATTTTGTAAAGGAACGAGCAGCTTCTACGGCCTTTTGCCATCTTGCGTACAATTGATCTGCATCTTCTTTAGAAATCGATGCTTCAAAAATCGTATCATCATTATTTTGATGTTTGAAATCATCCATTGTCCAATACCCAATGGCTAGTCCCGCAAGTCTAGCTGCACCTAAAGCAGTTGTTTCTAAGAAAGATGGTCTTAATATCTTACATTGCATAAGATCTGCTTGTTTCTTCATCAAATAATTATTCGCACTCGCACCACCATCGACACGTAATTCAGATATCTCAACTCCACTCGTCTTACTCATCGCATCCAATACATCTTTCGTTTGATATGCCAAAGAATCGAGAGTCGCTTTGGCGATATCTTCTTGTGTGGTACCTCTTGTGATTCCAAATATTGCCCCTCGACAAGCATCATCCCAATACGGAGCTCCAAGTCCAACAAAGGCAGGTACTACCATGACTCCACTATCTTCATTGGCTCGATTTGCGAAATCTTCAGATTCTTTCGTAGTAGAAAAGAATTTCATATTATCTCTTAACCATTGGATCGCAGAACCAGAAACAAAGATGGAACCTTCTAATGCATATTTGATCTTTCCATCGATTCCCCAAGCAATCGTCGTTAATAATCCATCATCAGATTTCTTTGGTGTTTCACCTGTATTCATCAACAAGAATCCACCAGTACCATAAGTATTTTTAGCGTCACCTTCTTTAAAACAAGATTGTCCAAATAAGGCAGCCTGTTGATCACCAACAACAGAAGCGATTGGCACTTCTTGATTAAAGAAATGATAAGAGGCAGTATTGGCATAAACACATGATGTATCCTTAACTTCTGGTAACATGCACATAGGAATATTCATGATTGAACATAGTTCTTCATCCCATTTACATTCATAAATGTTATACAACAATGTTCGACATGCGTTTGTATAATCCGTAACATGTGCTTTACCACCAGACAAGCACCAAACAAGCCAACTATCGATCGTACCAGCAAGAAGCTTTCCTTCTTCTGCCATTTGTTGTGCACCATCAACATGGTCTAATATCCAACGAAATTTTGTCGCAGAAAAATATGGATCGATTCTTAATCCTGTCTTTTCACGAATGATATCGTTATATCCTTTCGCTATCAATTCATCACAAATATCCGTCGTTTGTTTACTTTGCCAAACAATCGCTTTATAGATAGGTAGTCCTGTTTCTTTGTTCCAAATGACTGCTGTTTCTCTTTGATTTGTGATACCAATACCAGCAACTTCACTAGGATCGATGTTGGATTTTAAGATCACTTCACTCATACACGCAAGTAAAGAGATCCATATTTCATTGGCATCATGTTCGACCCAACCTGGTTTAGGAAAATATTGTGTAAATTCTTTTTGCGCAACAGAAACGATCTTCGCATCATGATCAAATAAGATCGTTCTTACAGAAGTCGTACCTTCATCAATTGCCATGATATATTTTTTCATACATTCACCTAACAAAAGATGGGAATCTAATTAAAGATTCCCACTCTTTCCTATTAACGATCCTCCCTATATGAATCGTTAATGATTATTTTGTTTTCTTTGTAGCTTTCTTTGTTGCCTTTTTAGCAGGAGCTTTCTTAGCTACAGTTTTCTTAGCAGGAGCCTTCTTAGCAGGTGCTTTTTTAGTTACAGCCTTCTTAGCAACTGTCTTCTTAGCAGGAGCTTTTTTAGCTACTGCTTTCTTAGCAGGAGCTTTCTTAGCTACAGCCTTCTTAGCAGGTGCTTTTTTAGCAGCTGTCTTCTTAGCAGGAGCCTTCTTTGTAGATTTTGTGGAACCTTCTAATTTGATTTGTGCTTGTGCAGCAGCAAGTCTAGCGATAGGTACACGGTATGGAGAACAAGATACATAGTTCAAACCAACAGCATTGAAGAATTCAATAGAAGCTGGGTCACCACCATGTTCACCACATACACCTAAGTGGATATCCTTACGAGTAGCCTTACCATTTGTAGCAGCCATCTTGATCAACTGACCAACGCCTTCTGTATCTACATGAGCGAATGGATCAGATTCATAGATGTGCTTGTCATAGTAGTCAGGTAAGAACTTACCAGCATCATCTCTTGAGAAACCGAATGTCATCTGAGTCAAGTCATTTGTACCAAATGAGAAGAATTCAGCTGTCTTAGCGATTTCACCAGCAAGTAATGCAGCACGTGGAATTTCGATCATTGTACCAACCTTGTATTCCATCTTAACCTTAGCTTCAGAAATGATCTTATCAGCTTCAGCCTTTACAACGTTAGCTACATATTCAAGTTCCTTAGGTTCACCAACAAGTGGGATCATGATTTCAGGAACGAACTTCCATCTTGGATGAGCTTTGTTTACCTTGATAGCTGCGTTGATGATTGCACGAGCCTGCATAGCACCAATTTCAGGATATGTAACGTCTAATCTACATCCTCTATGGCCCATCATTGGGTTGAATTCCTTTAATTCTTCAGCAGCAGCTTCAATATCCTTAACTGTGATACCTAAAGCCTTAGCGACATCCTTAGATTCTTTTTCACCATGAGGTAAGAATTCATGTAGAGGTGGATCTAATAGACGAACAGTAACATGTCTTCCACCCATAGCTTCAAAGATACCTACAAAGTCTTCTGTCTGATATGGTTCCATTGTAGCTAATGCCTTAGCACGCTGTTCTGGAGTTCTAGATACGCATAGCATACGGATTGCCTTGATACGATCTGCAGAGTTGAAGAACATATGTTCTGTACGAACAAGACCTACACCTTCAGCACCAAATTCAACAGCCTTAGCAGCATCTTCTGGAGTATCAGCGTTTGTTCTGATCTGTAGTCTTCTCTTTTCATCAGCCCACTTCATGAACTTAGCGAAGTTACCAGAGATCTTAGCAGGAACAGTCTTAACTTCTCCCTTATAAACTCTACCAGTATTACCATCAACAGAAATAACATCCTTTTCTGTATATGTTACTCCACCAACTGTGAAGCACTTCTTAGCTTCATCGACCTTGAGGTCACCACAACCAGATACGCAACATGCGCCCATACCACGAGCAACGACTGCAGCGTGAGATGTCATACCACCACGAGCTGTAACGATAGCTTGTGCAGCAGCCATACCCTTGATATCTTCTGGAGATGTTTCAAGTCTAACAAGAACGACCTTCTTACCAGCTTCAGCAGCCTTTTCAGCTTCTTCAGCAGTAAATACGACAGTACCAGCACCTGCACCTGGAGCAGCAGCTAGACCTTCCGCAATGACATCACCACTCTTAGCCTTTAAGTCAGCAGCGTCAAATGTTGGGTGTAATAGATCATCTAACTGTTTAGGTTCAACCATCATTAATGCTTGATCAACAGTAACTAGACCTTCCTTGACCATGTCAACCGCAATCTTTAATGCAGCGTTAGCAGTTCTCTTACCATTACGTGTCTGTAACATGAATAGTTTTCCATGTTCGATCGTAAATTCCATATCTTGCATGTCATGGTAATGCTTTTCAAGAATATTAGCTACTCTAGCGAATTCTTGATAAGCACCTGGCATTGTCTTCTTAAGATCTGCGATTGGAGATGGTGTACGGATACCCGCAACAACGTCTTCACCTTGAGCGTTCATTAAGAATTCACCAAATAACTTATTATCACCAGTTGCAGGGTTACGTGTAAATGCTACACCAGTACCACAGTCATCACCCATGTTACCGAATACCATTTCCATTACGTTAACTGCAGTTCCCCATGAATCTGGGATATCATTAACTTTTCTATAATAGATAGCTCTTTCGTTATTCCAAGAACGGAATACAGCCATGATAGCTCTTTCTAATTGAACGATAGGATCTTGTGGGAAGTCTTCCTTTAAGTTCTTCTTATAGAAAGCTTTGAACTTCTTTGTAAGTTCTTCCATATCATCCGCATCAAGATCGATGTCTAATTTAACACCTTTCTTTTCTTTGATATCGTCAATGATTTCTTCAAACTTGCTCTTGTTGAGTCCCATAACGACATCAGAGAACATCTGAATGAATCTTCTATAAGAGTCATAAGCGAAACGCTTATTTCCACTTTGTTTTTCAATTACTTTAACGACTTCATCATTGATACCAAGGTTCAAGATCGTATCCATCATACCTGGCATAGAAGCTCTAGCACCACTTCTTACAGAAACAAGTAATGGATTCTTATCATCTCCAAACTTCTTCTTTGTTTCCTTTTGTAACCAAGTAACTGCCTTATCGATTTGAGCCTGAACATCATCAGAAATCTTTTCACCATCTGTGTAGTACTTGATACAAGCCTCAGTTGTGATTGTTAATCCTTCAGGTACAGGTAGATCTAATGAACGCATTTCAGCGAGGTTAGCACCTTTACCACCAAGGAGTTCACGCATGTTTGCATTACCTTCCGCAAACTTATAAACATACTTTTTTGTAGCCATTATAGCCTCCTTCTGTTCTATCTCAAATTATTATAATGTAAACGCTATCAAAAAACCAGTAAATATGTGAAAAAAACACATAATTTTTCAATTATGTGTTCATTTATTTCATATGTTTCTCAATGAATTCAAAGATCGTTTCAAAATAATACTTGTCTGTGAATGTTTCGTTATATCCTTTTCCATCCACGACATATAATTCTTTCTCACATCCACAAGCATAATAATTATCAAATACCATACTTGTAGGAACTGTTTTATCTTCACTTCCATGAACAAACAACATAGGAACTTCACATTCTCTCAATTGTCTCTTTAAAGAAATATCATTTAAAGAGAAATGTAAGAAACGTTGAACCAATAGATCTACAGCAGGTAAGAATGGTTTCGCTTCAACATGAGAAATCGTCTTTGTTTGATGATTGATCAATTCTTTTATATTAGAATAAGATCCATCTTCAACAGCACACTTTACATTCTTTGGTAAATAATCACCTACTGCGTTAATGACAGTCGCACCACCTGTATTGATACCGCATAAAGAAATCAAACATTCTTTATCATAAGAAATCAATTGATTGATCCACATCATGAGATCATAATGTTCATTCCAACCAAGTCCTGTATATTTTCCTTCAGAAGCACCACAACCTCTTTGATCGATAGATAAAACATTAAATCCTCTATGATCTGCCTCATACATGTAAGGAATCATATTCTTATAATAAGAAGCTGCTCCATGAACGAACACGATCCAACGATGACTATCTTCATGATTCTCAATAGTAAGACCATGTAACTTCAATCCATCATAAGAATTCAAGAATACATCTTTCTTTGTGCTATGTTCAAACCATTGTTCAACTTCTACATCTGTATGAACAAGATTCGTTGTCTTATGGATCATTGAATTCTTTAAATCAAACCCATGTCGAAAGATCACATAGGAAAATCCACCATACGCAGCTGCAGCTGTCGCAGTAACTCCACCTACCACTTTCAATAAGGTATGTTTCTTCTTTTCTTCTGCCATAAAAAAATCTCCACTAGTTTATCTAGTAGAGATTATATCATTAGAATCAATGATTGAGTACAGCTAGACGATCAACAATTGCCTGATATTGTTTTTCGTAACCTGCTAACTTATCCTTTTCTGCTTGTACTTTCGCTTCTGGAGCTTTGGCAATAAAGGATTCATTGCTTAACATCTTATGAGAACGATCAAGTTCCTTTTCTAATCTTTCCTTTTCTGCACTTAACTTCTTCTTTTCTTCTTCAGGATCAGAAAGTTCAGAACTAGGAATATACAATGTACCTTCATAGATCGTTTCAACTGTTAGATCACCATCTAAACTATCACACCATTCAGCTTTACACATCTTCTGCATGATTGCGGACAATCCACTATCAACAGATAATACATTACCATCTAGATCTTTCAACAATACATGGATTGGTGCAGATGGTTTTAAGTCATTCGTATTCTTAACTTCACGGATCTTAGAGATAGCAGAGATCAAACGATCCATATCCTTTAAGTTGGACGCATCGATTCCTTCGATCTTATTAGGCCACTTTTCTAAACAAATAGATTCTTCAGTATGAGGTAATGTTTGATAGATCTCATCACATACAAATGGCATGAATGGACTTAACAATCTAACGATAGCGTTCAATACGACATACAATGTAGATTGTGCACCCTTCTTTGCTTTTTCATCATCACCATTGAGTGCTGATTTACTCATTTCTACATACCAACTACAGAAATCATTCCATACAAATGAATATAGTTCATTACCAACAAGAGCGAACTCATATTTTTCCATATTGTTTGTGACACTTTCAATCGTTGCGTTCAACTTGTTTAAGATCCATGTTTCACTAGGTGTCAAATAAGTCAGATCAACATCCTTTTCACTCATTCCTTCAGGAAGATTCATTAATACGAATCTAGAAGCGTTCCAGATCTTGTTGATGAAGTTCCAAGAAGCTTCTACCTTTTCAGGAATGTAACGCATATCTTGACCTGGCGTAGAATTCGTAGTCAAGAAGAAACGTAGCGCATCAACACCATATTCATCAATGACTTGCATAGGATCGATACCGTTACCTAATGACTTACTCATCTTTCTTCCTTGCGCATCACGAATCAAACCATGGATCAATACATCCTTGAATGGACGGTTATTTGTGAAGTGTCTAGCATCAAATGCCATACGAGCTACCCAGAAGAAGATGATATCGTAGCCTGTAACCATTGTACTTGTTGGATAATATCTCTTATAGTCTTCTGTTTCTTCAGGCCAACCTAATGTAGAGAATGGCCATAAAGCACTAGAGAACCATGTATCTAATACATCTTCGTCTTGTTTCCATTCTTCTCCCTCAGGAGCTTCTTTACCAACATATGTTTCTCCAGTTGTTTCGTTATACCAAGCAGGAATTCTATGTCCCCACCACAACTGTCTAGAAATACACCAGTCTTCGATATTTTCTAACCATTGTGTGAATGTCTTTTCAAATCTTTCAGGATAGAATGTGATCTTTTGATCAGGATCTTGTTGATTCTTTAATACATCTTCAGCTAATGGCTTCATTTTAACAAACCATTGTTGAGATAAGTATGGTTCAACAACACAATGTGTTCTTTCAGAGTGTGCAACATTATGTGTGATGTCTTCGATATGATCCATGATCTTCTCTTCTTCAAACTTCTTAACAAGAGCTTCTCTAGCCTCATATCTATCCATACCTTCATATTCACCACAGATCTCATTCATCGTTCCATCTGGATTCATACAAATAGGTTTTTCTAGATTATGACGTTGTGCGATCGCATAGTCGTTAGGATCATGAGCAGGAGTACATTTCATGATACCTGTACCAAAACCAATCTCAATATAGTCATCACCAATGATAGGTAATTCTTTACCATTGGCAGGATTGATACAATGCTTACCAATCAAATGCTTAGTCTTTTCATCATTAGGGTTAACAACGACACAAACATCACCAAACATTGTTTCAGGTCTAGTTGTTGCGACAATGAAATGTTCATGGTCTTCAACCGTTTCATAATTCATGTAGTACATCTTACCTGGATCATCTTGGTAATAAACTTCAATATTACTTAAAGCTGTACGTGCTTCTGGATCCCAGTTGATGATTCTCCATCCTCTATAAATCAAACCTTCATTGTATAGAGTAACGAATACATGTTTTACCGCATCATTAAAGCCTTCATCCATTGTGAAACGTTCTCTAGAATAGTCTAAGGAATTTCCGAGTTTTGCCCATTGTTTACGAATCGTAGCAGCGTATTCTTCTTTCCACTCCCACGCTCTTTCTAAGAACTTTTCTCTACCAATGTCATATCTAGAGATACCCTCACTCTTTAATCGAGCATCAACTTTCGCCTGTGTTGCGATACCTGCGTGGTCCATACCTGGTAGATATAACATATCAAATCCTTGCATACGCTTATAACGAGCAATGATATCTTGTAATGTGTTATCCCAAGCATGTCCAATATGAAGAATACCTGTGACATTTGGTGGTGGAATGACAATTGTGAATGGATCTTTGGATTTATCACCAGCTGTGAAATAACCCTTCTTGACCCAGTTGTCGTATCTGCCTTCTTCTACAGATTTGTGATCATACTTTGGTTGTAGATTCTTTTCCATATACCTAATCCTCCTAACAAATAAAAAACGTCCTCATACATAGGACGTTGAATTAACGTGGTACCACCTTTGTTTACTTCTCAAATGCGTAACGTGCATATCCGTTCTAAACTACTTTAGTTCATCTAGAATGCTCAGGAACGACTTCTTTGAATATATGTTTCTGTTTTCACCAACCACAGAACTCTCTACACAAATAGCTTCAAATACTACTTTCCATCTTTGCGATATTTATCTTATCATAGTATGACTTGTTTTCAAGTCTAAATTTGTTGTATCCAAGCAATTACCAAACTAGATTTCATGATCAAACTTGTTAAGAATCGATCTAAGAAATACCAGAAGATATAAAACACCAATTCAAAATATGGATGAATGGATAACACAAAGGATAAGAAACGCATTCCAAAATAACCTAACACATAGATTAGAATAAATACGAACAATACAGTTAAGAAATAAATGATCTTATGATTTCTTTCTTGTTTGATCTCTTTCTTATTCATAAATATATTTACTCAATACCTTCAATACTTTATCCATTTCAATTGGTTTAGCGATGTAATCATTCATACCTACAGACAAAGCTTTCTCCCTATCTTGTTTAAAAGCATTGGCAGTCATCGCAATGATTGGAATACTAGCCTTAACGACATCATTTAATCTACGGATCTGTTTTGTTGTTTCATAGCCATCTAATGTTGGCATCTGAATATCCATCAAGATCAATTCATAGTATCCAGCATCAACTTCATTAAGCTTTTCTAAACATGTAGAACCATCATCTACTCTATCTACGATAAATCCTTCTTCACTCAATAACGCAATCGCAATCTCTGCGTTGATTTCATTATCTTCCGCTAATAAGATCCTCTTACCAACAAATACATCTTTATTGATTTCAACATTACCTTTCGCTTTATTAAAAGCTTCTTCGTTTGATAAATGACATGGTACGGTAACAGTAAATGTAGAACCTTTATCTAATTCACTTTCTACTGTAATCGTTCCACTCATCATATCGATCAGCTTTTTAACGATACCCATACCAAGTCCTGTACCTTCAATACCAGATACCGTACTACTCTTTTCTCTAGAGAACGATTCAAAGATATGTTTTTGGAATTCTTCACTCATACCAATTCCATTATCTTCTACGATAAGTTTTAATTCACACCAGTTAGGTTGTGTAAATGTTTGAATCAAAGATACATTGATCGTACCATTTTCATTTGTATACTTGATAGCGTTACTAACGATATTTAAGATGATTTCTGCCGTATGTACATTATCTAGATAGACATAAGGTTCAGTTATCTCTTTATGAATATTTAATGTTTGATTCTTCTCTCTTACGGCATTTTCAAACATGACCATACAAGTATCAAAGCTATCACTTAGGTTTGTAATTTCGCTTTCTAATACGACTTCATTATTTTCAATTCTAGATAACTCCAAGACACTATCAATAATAGATAACATCTTCTTACCACAGATACGAATATTCTCTATGTAATGTTTTAATGCGTTCTTATCATCTAGATGAGATTGACTCAATTCAGTGTATCCAATGATAGCGTTCATTGGAGTACGAATATCATGGGACATGTTGAATAAGAATGCAGACTTCGCTCTATTGGAAGATTCCGCAGCTCTTTTACTTTCTTCTAAGATCTTATGTTGTTCCTTTTCTTTCTTTTTATTCTTTGTATAAAGAACATACAACATAACAGCGATGATCACAGCTATCGTGATCGTTACAATCGCAATCGTTCTAGAACCAATCTTACCAGTTTCAATCACGGAATACATATATTCCATGTCCATTTCAACACAAAGTGCACCAATTACTTCTTTGGATGAGTTACGTACTGGATAACAAGCAGTATAGATATGTCCCCACTCCGTATCAACGATATCTTGTGAAACGACACTTTCTCCATTCAATGCCTTTTCAATGTAAGGAATCATTTCTTCTTCAATCAAATCACCAGGATTTCTAAAATCATCTGCATCTTTATCTAATCCATCTACGACATAAATGATTTCACCATTCTCATTTCTTTTTGCGGTATAAACATATTTAGTCGATGTTAGATTACGTAATTCATTCATACGTGATTGGATTGTTTGATATCTAAGTGAAGTTTTATCTTCTACAGTATTAATGTTCGTGAAATCAGAAGAAACAAATTCACTACATAATTTGTGGTACATTTCATTTGCGCTTTCTGTATTATGTTCAACGATACCATTTAATGCAGTATGATTAAAATTCATTTGTAAAGCAATCGTATATACAGCCACTATAAAACCAACCGTTACGATCAATAACATTAAATTGAAGAATTCACGAATACTACCAGAGCGTTGTTTATTAGAGTACTTCATAAAACTAACCTGTAACTATTATAAAGCATAAAACCCTTATTTTTTCACTTAAGGCGTAAAAAAAGAACCTAAATTTCACTTTTTAGGTCCTTTTCATATAATCAATTAAGCATTTTCGGAAGATTCTTCATCTTCATCATCTTCATGCCATTTTCTACCAAAGTATGTAGATACAACAG
>CAVDZA010000024.1:0-24510 GCA_963613355.1 Bulleidia sp.
CTTCTTCCCTCCTCATATAATATATTCACGAGTTTTTTTGAAATTCCCTTAAAAAAGTTGAATTTATTGTTTTGGACATTTCTATACAAAATCAAATTATGGTTTAAAATATCTTTATGACAAAAACAAAATTAGTACTTTTAGGAACAGGAACACCTAACGCATGTCCTAACAATAGTGGTCCAAGTAGTGCTGTTATCGTCGATGATCAAGCCTACCTTGTTGATTTTGGACCTGGTGTTGTTAGACAAGCTAGTAAAGCGTATTTTAATGGAATCGATGCGTTACGTGTTGACAAATTAAATATCGCCTTCTGCACACATCTTCATACTGATCATACAACTGGTCTAGCAGATCTCATCTATACGCCATGGGTATTAGAAAGAGAAAAGCCATTACAGCTATATGGCCCTGAAGGTCTTAGTGATATGGCAATGTATATTGAAAAGGCCTACTCCGCAGATCTAGATATGCGTTTGAACGGAGATGAACCTGCCAATCTAACTGGTTATAAGACAGAAGTACATGAATTAAAAAAAGGAATCGAAGACTATGGAATCATCTATGAAGATGAGAAAGTCAAAGTCAACGCATTCACTGTTAAACATGGTCTTCTACAATCACTTGCTTATAAATTTATAACAGAAGATAAGACAATCCTCATTTCTGGAGATACATGTCCATTAGAAATCATGAAGGAGAAAGCGAAAGATGTTGATATCCTACTTCATGAATGTGAATATACAGAAGGATTATCATCTAGAAGCAAACAATGGCAGATCTATCATAAAAATGTTCACACATTAAGTGTCGATCTTGCCAATATCGCAAAACAAGCCAACCCAAAACTTCTTGTGACCTATCATAGGATCTATCACATGAATATGCAGGATAATACGATCGACCTACAAAAGGAAATGGAGATCCGCAATGAAAAGATCCTACAGGAAATCAAGGATGCTGGGTATAATGGTAAAGTAATCAATGGTGAAGACCTAAATGTCTTTGAGTAAAGGAAACATATGTCAAAATTTGAAGATCTACATTTAGAACTAGAACTAAAAGCAAATGCTTTTCGTAACGAACCAACAGATGAAAATGGAAATAAGATCATTGAAGAAATCGTGAAAATGATCAAAGAGAATTCCTCCATCTTAGTAGATGGTGTTCCAAGTGATGTGAACCCTACGGTCATCATCCCTTCTGGATACTACTCCAATGATGATAGATTCTATGTTCATATCTTTTCATCAAAAGTTTCTTTTGAAGCTTCCACTGCTACAAATCCCCTAATCACCCATATGAATGGTCTATGGGAATTTGTACTAGCCAATGATCAAATTGGTGGATTCTCTCTTAACCACACAAAAGAAACAGGTTCCATTCTTATTACTAGAGAAGATATTATTCCTTATCTATGATTTGGAACAATATCTCTTTTTTATGATAATATAATTAATAACTGAAAGGGTTTTCAATTATGAGTGAATCTAATTTTAATTTTAGAGAATGGGTCAAAATACAAGTAGGTCCCTATACATTTCATACAGTAGATCATGATCATTACACATTAGAAACAGAGTATGGTATCGCAGAAATCAACTTTTATTCTTTTGAAGGAGAAGAAGAGATCGTAGAATTACGTATCACAAATAAGAAAACGAACACCACTTCTTTCTTTCTCCACTTTCAACCAGTTGATGAAGAACATTCAAAAGATCTATTCAATGAAATGGTCATGTCCTTAGTATCTTTAAAAGACTCACATACAACTAAGATACTCTTATTCTGCAGCGCTGGAATGACTACTTCATTCTTTGCGCAAAAGATGAATGAACTATCTAATCTCATGGAAATTGATTTTGAATTTAACGCAGTCAGTGTAAACGAAGTTTATCAAAACGCACAAGATTATGAAGTTATATTGATTGCCCCACAAGTTGCCTATGAAGAAAATAACATTAAGAAAAGAATCAAAGATAAATTGATCTTAAAGATTCCTACTTCTATATTTGCGAAATATGATGCGAATGGATGTATTGAATTTGTAAGGGATGAGTTAAAAGAATATCGTTCAAACAAAAAGAAAAAGTCTCAAGAATGTTGTTCTTGTTGTAAAGAAGGATCTGAAGGAAAGTTCTTGGTCATTGCTACAGCACCAAGTGATTCAGAAACTAGGATCAATTACCGTGTCTACGATAATGGAGAAATCACTATTAATCAGACCGTTATTAAAAGATATCTAGATATCAATGATATCGATGACATCATCGACATACAAGTATGTCAAAATAAAGAAAGCAGCTTTGACGCTATTAGTATCGCAGTACCAGGTGTCGTATTAAACGGTAAGCTTGATTTACCACCTACACATGGCAGTAAGATATTCTCTAGACCTGATCAACTATATGATATGAAAAAACATTTTGAACAATGTGTTGATATTCCAGTCATTATTGAAAATAATGCCAATTGTGCAGCATTAGGCTGGTATCAATCACAAGATCAGTACCAAAATATTTGTTTGATGTCACAACCAAATGGTTGGTTGATTGGTGGACAAGGAATCGTCATAAATGGAAAGATGATTCGAGGTGCACACGGTATCGCAGGCGAGTTGAAATACATCTTAAACCAGTTGAATTATACTTCACCTCTTTCTTTGAATCCGTATCATTTAGATACGATCAAAGAAGTCGTCACAAAAGGAATCTTAACAAACATTTCAATTGTTGATCCTGAAGTCATTGTATTAAGATGTGAAATGTTACCTGATGTACAAGAAATTCATGATGAGTTATTAAAATATTTACCTGAAGAAAGAATTCCAGATATCATTCATATTGATGAATTCAATGACTATATCTTATTAGGACAACAAAAGTTATGTCAGGATCTATATGACAAAGAAAGGGAAAAGGATGAGTAATCGTAAAGTTATATTTTTAGATGTTGATGGAACATTGATCGACTATCATGCCATCATGCCAAAAAGTGCTGGAGAAGCTGTTGATCTAGCGAGAAAGAATGGACACCTAGTATACATCTGTACAGGATGTTCTAAATATGAAATCGAACAAAGACATCTATGCGAGTTAGATGGAATGATTGGTGCCAATGGTGGTTATGTAGAAGATCATGGAAAAGTATTGATGCATCAATCGTTAACAGTTGAAGAAGTCAAACATATCGTTGATTGGTGTAATGAAAGAAAGATGGGAATCAATTTAGAAGCGAATGGTGGAATCTTCTCTAATGAATATATGATTGAACAAGCACCTATCGTATTTAAGAAGTACGCTTTAGGAAAAGGAGCAGATGAAACCAAAGCTGAACAAACAGCTAGTAATGCGGCATCACACTTGGATGTTTTATATGGAGATGATCTATATCGTGATGATATTAATAAGATCGATTTTGTGTTAAGAACATATCAAGATCATTTAGATTCTAAGAAAGAATTTCCAGAGCTCATGGCAAATACTTGGGGTGGTCAAGATGAACAAGCACTATTTGGAGACTTGTCCCCTACTGGCATCACAAAAAAGAACGCAATTGATCTATTATTAAAACATTTAAATGTTGATCCAAAAGATACGATTGCCTTTGGAGATGCGAAGATCGATATCCCAATGTTTGATATTTGTGGTTATGGTGTTGCGATGGGAAATGCTGGAAAAGAAACAAAAGAAGCTGCAGATTACATCACAACAGATGTCAATGATGATGGAATTTGGAATGCGTTCAAGCATTTAGGTTTGATATAAAGGAGGGATAACATGTCAGACAAAAAAATCATATTTTTAGATGTAGATGGTACATTGATCGACTACAACGCAATCATGCCAAAAAGTGCTGGAGAAGCTGTTGATCTAGCTAGAAAGAATGGACACTTAGTATATATCTGTACAGGTTGTTCAAAAGCTGAGATCGAACAAAGAGATCTATGTGAATTAGATGGAATGATTGGTGGTAACGGAGCTTATGTAGAAGATCATGGTGAAGTTGTCATGCATCAGGGATTAAGCGTAGAAGAAGTTAAACATATCGTTGATTGGTGTAATGAAAGACATCTTGGTTTCTATCTTGAAGCGAATAGTGGAATGTATTGTAATGACTATATGTTAGAACAAGGTCCTGCCACAATGAAAAAGTACGCTCTCGGTAAAGGTGCTGATGAAGCTAAAGCTGAAAGTAGCGCAGATAGCTTTGTCAATGGATTCATTCATTTACCTACGGAAGAGCTTTATAGAGATGACATCAATAAGATCTCATTCATCCTTTCTTCCTATCAAGATCATTTAGATTCAAAAGAAGAGTTCCCAGAACTTATCGCTAATACTTGGGGTGGTAAAGATGAACAAGCATTATTTGGTGACTTATCTCCTAAAGGAATCACTAAAAAACATGCCATTGATGTATTGTTGAAACACTTGAATAGAAGTGCTGAAGATACGATAGCGTTTGGAGACGCAAAGATCGATATCTCAATGTTTGAATTATGCAACTATTCTGTCGCAATGGGTAACGCTGGTACAGAGACAAAAGAAGCTGCGGATTACATCACAACAGATGTCAATGATGATGGAATTTGGAATGCGTTCAAGCACTTAAATCTTATCTAACAAAAATGCTGGTAACCCAGCATTTTTTAATCATGATAGATAACGACTTTCCCTTCTTCCAAAGTCTTTTTCATGTCGATGACTCTTTGATTCGCACTACCTCTAAAATAAAGAGAAAGATCTTTTTCATCGATCACAAATGGTCCATCTACTAAAACATCAATATAAGATAACATCTCATCCGTATCCTTTGTATGTTTTCTTCCACCTTCTACTAGATCTAGATCATAGATAAACCCTGTATATGCCCAAACATCTTTTTCAGGTAGTTCATCATTCATCCTTCTTAATAATGGTAGAATAGCTTCTTGATTACTTGGTTCAAATGGATCACCACCTAATAATGTTAGCCCTTGGATATTAGGATTTGTCAATAGTTCAATCAAATGATCCTCTGTTTCCTTTGTATATTCTTGACCATAATGAAAATCCCATGTTTCTGGTTGGAAACACCCTTCACAATAATTTGTACAACCACTACAGAATAGAGTTACTCTTACACCTTCTCCATCTGCGATATCATAATTTTTTATATTTCCATAGTACATATTAATCACCTACCAATATTCTAACACTATATACATGAAAAATGATATTACATTATTTTCATAAATATCCAATAAATCCTTTATTTATCTACTCTTTTCGTGTTGACGCTCTACACCATTTGTAATAAACTTTCATTACGTTGAAAAAAATTTCAGAGGGAGAAAAATGAGAAATTTATTAAAGGGAATCAGCAGTGTCGCTCTAGCAGTTACGCTCGCTGGCTGTACAGTTGGTGGTACAGCTACAACAAACACATCAACAACAGATACAGATGGTTCATCTGACACTTACACAGTTGGTATCTTACAGCTCGTTCAACACGCAGCATTAGATGCAGCTACACAAGGATTCAAAGATGTACTTACTGAAGAATTCGGAGACAAGGTTACATTTGATGAACAAAACGCAGCTGGTGATACAGCCACTGCTAATACGATTGCGGCTAGCTTAGTAAGCGAAAATTGTGATTTGATCTTAGCTAACGCAACAGCTTCCTTGCAAGCAGTATCTTCCGCAACAAGTGATATTCCAGTTCTTGGAACAGCTGTTACAGATTATTCTGCAGCACTTAGCTTAACAGATTATGATTCTTCTAAGGCAATTGGTACAAACGTATCTGGTACATCTGATGGTATCTCTTACGAAGCACAAGTTGAATTGTTCTCTGAACTTGTACCTGATGCTGAAAAAGTTGGCATCCTATACTGTTCTGGTGAACCTAACTCAGTCGTTCAAGCTGAAGAAATGGAAAAACAATTAAGTAAAGCTGGTTATGAAGTTAAGGAATATGCTTTCTCAGACACAAATGATATCGCATCTGTAACACAGACAGCTTGTCAGGATTCTGATGTCATTTATATTCCTACAGACAACACTGCAGCTTCTTGTACTGAATCTATCAACAATGTAGCTGAACCTGCTGGTGTACCTATCATCGCTGCCGAAGAAGGTATCGCATCTGGTTGTGGTATCGCTACTCTTTCAATCAGCTACTATGAATTAGGTAGACAAACTGGTGAAATGGCAGTCAAGATCCTTAAGGGTGAATCAAAGGTTTCTGAAATGCCTGTTGAATCACAGACTGATCTAACAAAGGAATATGTAAAGTCACGTTGTGATAAATTAGGAATTACTGTTCCTGAAGATTACACAGCTATTGAAGAATGATCCCTAACACAGGGATGCCATATTGGTGTCCCTGTTTCTTTTTTTGAAAAGGAGACTATATGAATTTAGATATTAATACATTATTCGCTTCATTCCCTTCTGGTATCGCACAAGGCCTACTTTGGGGAATCATGGCATTAGGTCTATATATCACATTCCGTATGTTGAATATGGCAGATATGACAGTAGATGGAACATTCACAACAGGTGGTGCAGTAACTGTCATGTTGATCATTAATGGTACAAATCCTTGGCTAGCAATACTTGTAGCGTTTGTCGCAGGACTATGTGCTGGACTTGTTACAGGGATCCTACATACAAAGCTAGGTATTCCCGCAATCCTATCTGGAATCCTAACACAGTTTGCGCTATGGTCAGTCAACTTAGCTATCATGGGTTTCTCTGCTAACAAGGCAATCTCGGTCAACTCTTTCGCATTAGCGATTTCTTCAAGATTCGTTTCAAATGCGATCCTTACAGGACTTGTTTGTTCAGTCATTGTGATCGGAGTCCTCTATTGGTACTTTGGAACAGAACACGGTTCCGCAATGAGAGCGACTGGTAATAACCCAGAAATGGCAAAGGCATTAGGTATCAACATCAACCGCATGAAAGTCATTGGCCTAGCACTTTCAAATGGATTAGTAGCACTCAGTGGTGGATTAATGGCTCAATACCAAGGATTCGCAGATATTAATATGGGAAGAGGCGCAATCGTTATCGGTTTGGCCGCAATCATCATTGGTGAAGTCGTTGCGGATATCATTGCTGGTAAACATTCCAACTTCGCAATTCGTTTAGGATTTATCGTTGTTGGTGGCATCCTTTATTACTTAGTCATTCAGATCGTATTATGGTTACGTTTGAATTCTAACTTATTAAAGCTATTTACTGCGATCGTAGTCGCTATCTTCTTAGCTGTACCTTATTTGATTTCCGTATCTAAGGTTTCATTTAAGAAAGCGTATAAGAATTCTTTAAAGGAGGTCAAGTAATATGTCAGCTATGTTAGAAATCAAAAATCTATCTAAGACCTTCAACAAAGGAACGATCAATGAAAAACTAGCTTTAGACCACATTTCACTCACTCTCAATGAAGGTGACTTCGTTACGGTCATTGGCGGTAATGGTGCCGGTAAATCAACGATGTTGAACGCAGTCGCTGGTATTTGGCCAATTGATGAAGGTGCGATATTGGTTGATGGTCAAAACATTACAGGTATGCCAGACTTCAAACGTGCTTCTTTGATTGGACGTGTATTCCAGGATCCAATGTTAGGATCTGCTCCAGATATGCAGATTGAAGAGAATCTAGCTTTAGCACAACGCCGTGGTAAAAAAAGAACGCTTCGTTGGGGCGTTACTAAGAAAGAAAAAGAAGACTACAAAGAACAATTAAAAGTATTAGATCTAGGACTAGAAGATAGACTGACTCAAAAAGTCGGATTACTATCTGGTGGTCAAAGACAAGCTCTTACTCTATTGATGGCTTCCTTACAAAAACCAAAACTATTACTATTAGATGAACATACAGCCGCACTTGATCCTAAGACAGCCAAGAAAGTATTAGAAATCACAGAAATGATCGTTGAACGTGATCACTTGACAGCTCTTATGGTCACACACAACATGAAAGATGCGATCCAAGTTGGTAATCGTTTGATCATGATGTATAACGGACATATCATGTTTGAAGTCAGTGGTGAAGAAAAGAAGAATCTCACTGTCGATCAGCTCATGAAGATGTTCTCTGAAGCTGCTGGTGAAGAGTTTGCGGATGATCAATCCCTCTTAAATAAATAACAAAGACAGATCACAATGATCTGTCTTTTTTCTGTCTAGAATAAATATTCTTATTCACCTTTGATGAATGTAACTTCATCAAAGTTCTTCAATACATCTAGGAATAATTCTTCACCTTTCGCAAGATGACCTAATAGATTTCTTTGACCATCATTTTCAAAAGGAATTCGAACGATCTGAATTTCACCAGCGTAATGTTGATAGTTATTATTAACGATCAATACATCCCCTACTTCAAACATTTCCTTCTCACATTTTCTATAAGGAACATCTGGTTTTACCATTCTACCTGTTCTACTTCTCCAGATCCATTCAGATGAATCTCCCATATCTATTTGAGGGAATACTTCAAACAATTGATACTTTTCAGTTTCTGTAATGGAAGGATCTGTAACGACTCTGATCTTACGATCTTCATTACGAAGTCCCTTATCCATTCCGAACATTTTGAATTGTTCGTAGACTGGTGATTGATCAAAAGGTCTTGGATCACTTTGTACTTCTACGATAGATTTCATTTCTTCTTCAGTAGCGAAAGCATTACCGATCCAAACCATATCAACGTTTCCTGTCGCTTCAATGATCCTAGCTTGTGTATCGATTGGTAATCTTCTTAATCTTTCTACTGTAGGAAGACCATAATCTGCATCCCATACACCTGTAGCCTTTGGATTCAAGGAAGAAATGAATGCTTGTACAGGATAACCATACTTCTTTAAGATCTCATTTGTTTGTAAGAAATCTTTCCATTTTAAACCAGTATAAGGTTGTGGATAGAAGTTATGTCCTAACATGACTCTTTCTTTTGGAACACCATGTTCTTCAAAGTAAGCTAGTTCACTAGCGAAGTTACCTGAAGCATTAAACATGATGGAAATATTATATGGATTATTCACAAGAACAAGGTCCTTTTCAGCACCATATGGAACATCCATTCTCATGACATCACATTCAATATCATGCATCAAAGATACATCATCATAGCTAACTCCCATCTTTTCTAAGAATGGAGGATTTAAATCTAACACAACTTTAATATTGTATTTGTGTGCGATTTGAATAAACTCTCTAAAATAATCTAATACTTCTTCCTTTGTACCTTCTACAGAGAACATACTTGAGAATACATATTCACAACCATACTTACTTGCCTGTTGTAAATACGTTTCGATATCTTCTAAACTTTCGATATCAGGATAAACAGATACACCAAATGATTTTAATTTCATAAATACACCTCTTTCTATATTCTATTCTATCTCATTTCATTCATAAAAAGATAGAATATATTTCTGTATGATTCTGAAATATTTTCTATTCGAATAACTAAAATTAAGTTATGATTATTTTAGACGAGGAATAATTATGAAATACAAAAAAATAAATCTATCTTGGAACGATCATCCTGAGTTTTTAAATCGTACTTTATTCGTTCGTAGTGATGTTGACCTATTTACATTAGGTGTCATTCTTTTGGAATCATTACACGCCAAATATGAGGAAGATCTTAGTATCTTAGATGATGGTATTCTGTATTTATATCGAATTGACCAAGAAGAATTGGACTTTGATGTAGAAGCAGATGAATTTCGTGAATTAGAAGATTTTGGATTCGAAGATCTAAAACAAACATTTACACTTCTTTATAATGATGTTGAAGAACCATATGAATTTACATGTGTTGTAGAAGAAGAACAAAATCTTTCAGAAGACCAATACGCATTTCTACTAGATGGTAATTGTAGATGTTTATTTGAAGATGGCAAAGGTCTGTTATCCAATTACGCAAATGGAAAAATAGATAGATCGACTACAATGAATGACATATTTAAAATGTCTCTCTTTGTACCAGATAATATTGCGTTTAAAACGATATCTGAAGTTGAAGAATATGATCTAGAACAGGAACAAGCAGAATTCAATCAAAAGATGCAGACTAAAAATTTACCAAGTATCGTAGAAAATGTTTCTGATATATATGATATGGACTACGATGATCATTATGATGAGGTGGATGATATAGAAGAGGATGGGCCAAACTTCTTAAGAAGTATTACAGAAGTATGTTTCGCTACTGCTGTCTATCAAATTGAAAATGTTCCTTTTGTTCAGGAAGCATTTGAAAAACTAACAAAGAAATATTCTGAAGAAGAAGCTGTATTAATGATTTCAAAGGTACTTTCCGAAGAATTTGAACAGATCATTACAGGAGAATACTTTGAAAATAACAAAGAATATCAAAAGAAGATTAGGAGCTTAAAATGAAAAAAGTATTGATTACTGGTGCAAGCGATGGTATTGGAAAAGCCATTGCACATGCCTTAGATAAAGATGGATATTCATTATACCTGTTTGGTAGAACACCATCCAAGATGGATGCCTTAGATATCAAACATCTTAATAAGAAATATACATTTGATATGAAAGATAGAGATGCATTAAATAACGCATTAGAAGATATCCAAAAAGATGGTGGTGTTGATATTCTTATTAACAACGCTGGATTCAATGCTGGTAAAGCAGAAGTCAAAGATATCTTGGTAGATGATCTACAAGCTATGTTTGATGTGAATACAATAGCTCCAATGATCTGTATTCAAAAATGTATCCCTTCTATGTTAGAAAAGAAAGATGGTTTGATCATTAATGTCTTATCTTCTTGTTGTTTATTCAACAATCCGAATAACGGTGGCTATACAGCTAGTAAGAACGCATTTGAATCCTTATCTAAGATCTTAGTTAAAGAAGTCAAAGAGAAAGGAATCAAAGTATTAGATGTATATCCAGGAGGAGTAGATACAAACTTCAGAGAAATCGATAGACCAGATTATCTCAAACCTGAAACTGTCGCAAGACATGTCGTTTATGCGATAGAGAACAATGAAGATGGAATGATCCAAGAAATCGTTGTTAGACCTATCGTTGAAAGTAATTATTAAAAGAGGTTATCAAATTTGATAACCTCTTTCATTTCTTATAGATGTAATACACGTTCCTTGATTTCTTGTGTACGTCCTTGGTTCCAGAATTGTGTACCAATATAACCACAAGTTCTTCTAGCTACGTTCATCTTATTTTGATCTGTATTACCACAGTTAGGGCATCTCCAGATCAATTTCTTGTTTTCATTTTCTTCGATCTGGATCTCACCTGTATATCCACATTCTTGGCAATAATCACTCTTTGTATTCAATTCAGCATACATGATCGTGTTATAGATGTGTTTCATCAACTGTAATACAGCTTGTACGTTATTCTGCATGTTAGGAACTTCTACATAGGAAATAGCTCCACCAGGAGAAAGTTCTTGGAACTTACTTTCTTCTGTCAACTTATCAAACGCATTGATTTCTTCTGTTACGTGGATGTGATAAGAGTTTGTAATGTAGTTCTTATCCGTAACGCCCTTAATGATTCCAAATCTTTCTTGTAGGCACTTAGAGAACTTATACGTTGTAGATTCCATAGGTGTTCCATAGACAGAGAAGTCAATATTTGTCATTTGTTTCCACTTATTACAAGCATCATTCAAATGCTTCATAACAGCTAATCCAAACTTCTCACCTTCTACTGTTGTATGAGATAGACCTGTCATATAACGAACACATTCAGCTAATCCACCATATCCTAATGAGATCGTAGAATATCCATTAAACAATAACTTATCAATTGTTTCGCCCTTCTTCAATCTAGCGATTGCGCCATATTGCCATAGAATTGGAGCTACATCACTTGGTGTACCCTTCAATCTTTCATGTCTGATCATCAAAGCTTGATAGCATAGTTCTAATCTTTCATCAAAGATCTCCCAGAACTTCTTCATATCCTTCTTAGATGAACAAGCGATATCAACAAGATTGATCGTAACGACACCTTGATTAAATCTACCATAATACTTATGTTTAGAAGTACTATTTAACGCATGTTCATTGTTTTCCCAACCATTTTCTGTAAAACGATCTGGAGTCAAGAATGATCTACAACCCATACATGGATATACATCGCCCTTTAATTCCTTCATGATCTTAGCTGAGATATAATCAGGTACCATTCTCTTAGCAGTACATTCCGCAGCTAGCTTTGTTAGATAGTAATACTTAGAATCGTTATGAATATTATCTTCATCTAAACAATAGATCAACTTAGGGAATGCTGGTGTAATATAAACACCCTTTTCATTCTTAACACCTTGCATACGTTGTTTCAACATTTCTTCAATGATAAGTGCTAGGTCATCTCTTGTCTGTCCTTCAGGAACTTCATCAAGATACATAAACACTGTTACGAATGGAGCTTGACCATTCGTTGTCATCAAAGTAATGATCTGATATTGGATCGTTTGTACACCAGTTGTTACTTCTCTCTTTACTCTTTCTTCCGCAATCGTATTGATCTTATCTTCATCAATCACAACACCAGCTGCTTCCATTTCAGCTGCGACTGCCTTTTGATACTTCTTTCTAGAAATATCTACGAAAGGTGCTAAATGAGATAATGTAATCGTTTGACCACCATATTGATTTGACGCAACTTGAGCAATGATCTGTGTAGCGATATTACAAGCTGTTGCGAAACTATGTGGTTTATCAATATGTGTACCTGAGATAACAGTACCATTCTGTAACATATCTTCTAGATTGACTAAACAACAGTTATACATAGGTTGCGCAAAATAGTCAGAATCATGGAAATGGATGATTCCTTTTTCATGAGCGTCCCAGATTTCCTTAGGTAGTAAGAATCTTCTTGTGATATCCTTAGATACTTCACCAGCCATGTAGTCACGTTGCGTAGAATTTACAGTAGGATTCTTATTGGAATTCTCCTGCATAGCTTCTTCATTATTACGTCCTAACAAGGATAAGATCTTCTTATCTGTTGTATTTGCCTTACGTACAAGAGCTCTTTCATAACGATATGTAATATAATTATGCGCAACGGTATATGCACCTTCTGCCATCAATTCATTTTCAACAAGATCCTGAATTTCTTCTACAGAAATAGCACGTGCTATATCATTACACTTTTCAATGACTCTATTTGTGATTTCCGTGATCTTATCCGCACTGATTTGACGATTCTCCTGTGTTGCGATGTTCGCTTTTTCAATCGCGTGGAGGATCTTCTCGGCATCAAAAGATACTTCTTCACCACTTCTCTTAATTACATTCATACATAAACCTCTTCCAGAGAAAGAAATAGTTGGAAATCCAACTATTTATCTTTTCCTCAAAAAGTTTACTGTTTTTTACCTCTACTTGCAAGATAAAAAAACATAAAATCCAATGATTTTTTTCGTTAATTCGTTCACAATATAAATTATTTTCAAAGAACGTACATAAAGCCCTAAAATTAAGCATTTTCAATTTTACATTTTTTCAAAAGAAAAAGAATCATTTCTGATTCTTCAAAAATTCTCGGATTTCATCCATGTAAAGAATTGCTTCTTTCTTACCAAGGTCATAGACCCTTCTATATTCCTTAGGATCTCTACAAACGCTAGAAATATTCAATGGTTCTGGTGGTCGTATCACAAATAGATTTCCTTTTTTCTCTTCTTCTAGAATATATTCTAAACAAGCATTGTACGCTGTATAACGATTTTCAAGCACTTCTAACATCTCAGGATACTTTGATAAGGCAATATTCATAAGCTTCATCATATTAGGAGAATATGGTTGTTTTTCATAACCTAGAGGTTGTGTCAACACAACAACGTTCTTTTCATATCCAATCGATTGAAAATACTTCACAGGAATCGAATCACTGATTCCTCCATCCAACAGTTCATATCCATCCACTTTTACATTTCTAGATACCATTGGCATCGATGCAGAACCCTGTATCCACAATAGATCATTTTCTTTTCCATCTGTACATTTATGATATAGAGGTTTTCCTGTCTTTACATCTGTTGCGACACAATAAAACTCCATTGGATTCTTTTCAAATGTTTCCGAATCCCATATATCTAATTGATGAGGTAACAAGTCATAGTTGAACTTGCTTCCAAATAAATCACCTGTAAACAACCAAGAAGCTAAAGATGCGTGTCTACGATTCTTACAATACGCCATGTTATAACGTAATACCCTACCAATCTGTTTAGATTTGATATTACACCCAAACGCAGCACCTGCACTTACTCCGATAGCTCCATCAAACGCAATATCATTGATCATAAACGCATCTAAAACACCTGCCGTAAACAGGCCTCTCATCGCTCCACCTTCTAAAATCAATCCCTTTTTCATAGCTTTATTTTAACACTTTCTAAATGTCCCATTTACATTTCTTCATATCTACATGTGTCAGATCTTTCATGATAGCTCCATCTTTTACTAGTAGATCGTATTGTTCAACAAAATGAGGAGCCAATCTACCACTCGCATTCACAACTCGAAAACACGGATAATTTCCATAGTATTCCGCATGCGATAAGATCCTCCCAACAAGTCTAGCGTTCTTTTCCCTACCAATCATTCGAGCAATCTGACCATATGTCGCGACTTTTCCTTTTGGAATTTCATTCACGACTTCTAAAACCGCATACGCATATCGTTGTTCTAAATCATTCATGATGGATCCTTGGGAAGATTGCCTTCTGTAATCTATAAATAGAATGATTCTTATTACAAACATAAGCCACTGCACAGACAATAAAGAAATATGGCATATATTGGAAGCCAAAGATCTCACTACCAACAAAGATTGCCGCAAAGAACGTATTCGTTCCTGAGCTAAATACTGCTGCGTATCCTAGCATTGCGACAAACGCACTATCTAATCCAAAGATAGGTCCTACAACAGCACCTAACGTAGCTCCAATCGTAAATAGAGGTACGACTTCCCCTCCCATCAAACCAGAGCACATCGTTAATATCGTTAAACCAAATTTCAAGATCCAATCATACGCATAGATCTGTTCATGATGAATGGCCAAAGTAATAAGATTACCTCCTGCACCAGAATATCTTCCACAATGACAAACGATCAATAATACAGCTACGACAGAACCTAATATCAATGATTTACGAATTGGATTTGGAAACCAAGATGCAGCTTTCTGTTGTGCTGTATGCATACAAAATGAAAACGCATCACCTACGACCCCAAATAAGATTCCTAATATCACAAGAACGATCATCGTTTTTGTGTTCCAATCCAAAGTAGCAGAAAACGTAATCACAGAAGAAGATAGTCCCAAAAAAGAGGAAGTAGCTGAAGCTACATACGCAGAAACCAAAGAAGGAAGAAAGATCGGATAACGGATCTCACCGGCAACTAATACTTCCATCGCAAACAGCACAGAGGCAATCGGCGTTTGGAATAGTCCCGCAAAACCAGCAGAAAGACCAATTGGCAGTAAATATCGGCTCGCATTTTCTAAGTGGATCTTATCCGCAAACCAGTTCGAAACCGTAGCACCTATCTGCATCGCTACGCCTTCTCTACCAGCACTACCTCCCACTAAATGAGAGATCCATGTCCCACATACCGCAAAAGGTATCAATAATAACGGAATATCCTTTTCTTTTCCCGATTCCACTTCAAAGACTAGTCCCATTCCTTTTTTACATTTACCACCATATTTTTGAAACACAAAGGAAACAAGTAAAGCACCCAATGGAATACAGATCAAAAAGTATAAATCATTCATTTCTCTTAACGCAGTCAACTTTCCTAACACGATTCCAAATAACGCATCAATACTTCCAGTAATTACACCAATGATGACAGCTAGAAAACATAATATAGTTTGTACTTTGATACTTTTGATATATTCACTCATATTCTTGTACCCCTAAAACTGAATACAAGTTTAGAACTTTATAGAACGAAAAACAAGCTAGCATACGCTAGCTTGTCCAATTATTCAAAATATTCTTTCATTGAACGTTCATTGCCTAATTTATTGAAGTCTTCAATAAATGTATCTACCGCATCATCTATCGTAGGATTCTTAACAAACGCATCAATGACACTAGGTGCACATGTAGAAGAACCAACACCATATTCACATAGTTCTAATACTTGTTGGCTATTCTTAAAGGAAGCAGCCAACACTTCACAATCAAGTTCATTCTTCACTAAGATATCATGAATATCTTTTGCGACCTTTACACCATCATATCCCATATTATCAATACGATTGACATATGGAGCTACATAGCTAGCGCCTGCTTTGGCTGCCAAGTAAGCTTGCATAGGTGTATAGACAACTGTTCCACATGTTGTGATTCCCTTTTCTTTTAGGATCTTAATAGCTTTGAAACCTTCTGGAATTGAAGGAACCTTGATGACTGTATTACTACCCAATTCCTGTGTGATAGCGATAGCGTCTTCTACCATACCTTCCGCATCTTTTGGTAAAGCTTGCACAAATAGGATTGCATCTTTACCAATGAATTCTCTGATCTCTTTTAATACTTCTTTTGGATTTCTATTTTGTTTACTAAGGATAGATGGATTTGTTGTAACGCCATCAATTGGATATAGATCATATAAACGTTTAATGTCATTAATATTCGCATCATCAATAAATAATTTCATATTCTTTCTCCCTTACAATGATTGTTCTGTTCTACCAATAATGTCATCCTGTGTCTTCTTACTTAATACATTGAAGAACGCAGAATATCCCGCAACTCTAACAATTAAATCTTTATGTTTTTCCGGATGATTTTGTGCATCAATCAATGTTTCCTTAGAAACGATATTGTATTGAACGTGATAACCATGTAAACGATTAAAGAACGCACTGATCAACATTTCTAGTTTTTGTTTATTTTCTTCTGTGGCAATCATTGTAGGTGTCATCTTTTGGTTCAATAGCACACCACCAGTGATCTTTTCTGTAGGTAACTTGGATACTGTTTTAAATACTGCAGTAGGTCCAGACTTATCACAGTTATGTGCTGGGGAACAACCTTCCGCTAAAGGTTCCCATGCCTTTCTTCCATCTGGCGTAGCGTAAGTACCCATACCTTGACCAACATTAGCAGAGATAGAAGATGTACCACCATAACGGATACCACCAATAGGACCTCTACCATATCTTGTATTTGGATACTTCTTGATTTCATCTAAATAAGAATCATAAGCTTCTACAACCAATTGGTCGACATAATCATTATCATTTCCATACTTTGGAGCATCATTGATCAACATCTGTTGGATCTTTTGATTCTCTTCTGAATTAAAGTTATCTAAGATGGCATTCCATAACTGTTCTTGTGTGATCTTATGATCTTCATAAACAAGCTTCTTGATAGCAGCTAATGAGTCAGCCATATTCGCAATACCTACTTGTAATCCAGAGATAAAGTCATAAACAGCTCCACCTTCTTTGATCGTCTTGCCTCTACCAATACAATCATCTGTCAAACAAGAACATAAGATATCTGGCACATCTCTTTCACTCGCTTTATCGATTGCGTTTTCTACGATAACAGAATAACGAGTGATTTCTCTTACTGTCTTATCCCAAGCATCTACAAGTTCTGCATATGTCTTAAAGTCTTTAAAGTAACCATATCCCTTTGTAAATCTCTTACCACTTGTGACATCTACACCATTGTTCATCGTACATAACAATACTCTAGGGAAATTTACATAAGACATGCCTGTACAACGATAGCCCCATTTACCTGGTACGGCCGTTTCTACGCATCCGATCGCACTATAGTTATACGCATCCTCTTCTTTTACGCCCCAATTCATAAAGGAAGGAATAATGACTTCATCATTATTGAACGCAGGCATACCAAATCCCAATTTAACGACTTCAATACATTCATCATAGAATTCTTTATTGAGATTCTTATGATAACGAACGGTTAGATTAGGTTGTGTAAGTCTAGTTTGTGCGACAGATCTTAATACTAAGAATGATAATTCATTGACCGCATCTTTCTTATCTGTTGTTTGACCACCAATCGTTACATTCTGGTACATTGGAGAACCCGCAGAAGATAATGTATGAGATTGTGATCTTACTTTATTGACTGTTAATGTCTTGATCCATAAACAATCTAACAGTTCTAATACTTCTTCATCTGTGATCTTATTTTCATCATGATCTTTCTTGTAGTAAGGATACATGTATTGATCAAATCTACCATAAGATAATGAATGACCATTAGATTCAATTTGTAGGATCAATTGAATAAACCAAACAGATTGAATTGCTTCTTTAAATGATGAAGCCGGTTCATAAGGTACTTTAGAACAGATATCACTGATTTCTAGTAGTTCTTCTTTTCTAGAAGGATCTGTTTCTTTCTCACTCATTTCTTTCGCTAACTTTGAATAACGATCAGCGAATGTATGTACGCCTTCAATGACTGTTAATACAGCCTTATAGAACACTCTCTTATCAATCGCATCAGGATCAGCTAGATCTAATTCATCTAGTAATTTCTTTACTCTTGTTTCATAACCAACAAGACCTTCTTTTAATACTCTTTGATAATTTACAGCTAAATGCGCATCACCTGCATTCAACTTACCTTCCATACCAAATACACCAGTTTCCATAAATACAGAAACTTCTTCAGGTAATAGAGCTTCTCCTCTAGCACGTAAGTTATTGTTATCCCAGAATGGTGCGATATCTCTTAGTTGTTGTTTTGTTTCTTCTGTAATGTAGAAAACATCTCCATCTCTTTTTTCAAATAGATCCAATTCATCAATGATGAACTTCATCGTATATTCTGGAAATACTGGTGCGTTACGATTCTTTGTTGCCTGATTTCCTACGAGCAATGTCTTATCTTCAATGTAGATAGATTGTTTTTCTAAGATCTCTTTCAACATTAATGCACGTAACATCACACGTGGTTGATTCTGATGTTTCTTATAAACATCTGTAACGATGACTGCCCTTTGAGCATCAACATAAGGTTTTTCATCTAGAATTTCTTCTCTGAATTCCTTCATTCTTTCTGTAAGTGATCCAAAATGTTCTACGTTTTCCATACCATTCCCTTTCATTCGTAAGTTTTTTACACTTTCAATATACTATTATTTCAACTTAAGTCAATCATTTTATTACATTTACAAATAACAATACTTTCATTCGTAAGTTTTCTATTTCATTTTTATATATCCTATGATAAGATGTCCATGAGGAAAGAGATATGCCAGCAAACAGAAACCAAACAGGTGTTATATTTAATATTCAAAAATTCAGTGTGAATGATGGTCCAGGTATTCGTACTGTTGTATTCTTTAAAGGATGTCCCCTACATTGTAGATGGTGTTCAAATCCAGAATCTCAATCTACGAAAGTACAAATGTTATGGGATCATAAGAAGTGTATTGGATGTCACCATTGTATAGAAGCCTGTCCGAATCACGCAATCACTTCAAAAGACAATACGATCCACATTCAACACGACTTATGTAATGGATGTTTAAAGTGTGAACAAGAATGCCCTGCACAAGCTTTAAAACATGAAGGAGATACAAAGACCGTCCAAGAAGTTTTAGATGTCGTTCTACAAGATGAAGTCTTTTATGAAGAAAGTGGCGGTGGAATTACTTTGAGTGGTGGTGAGATGTTATCCCAGCCTACATTCGCCATTGAATTACTTAAAGCTTGTAAAGAAGAAAATATTCATACTGCTTGTGAAACGACTTGTTTCCAACAAACAGATACGTTCTTAAAAGTCATAGAGAATATTGATTATGTATTATTTGATATGAAGCATTGGAATAGTGCTACGCATAAAGAATATACAGGTGTTGAGAATGATTTGATCCTACACAATATCAAAGAAGCTATCGCATTAGGTAAGACCGTACTGCCTAGAACACCTGTCATTCCTGGTTTCAATGATTCTTTAGAAGACGCACAAGGATTAGCTGATAAGTTGAATATGGTCGGTGCTAAACAGGTACAACTATTACCTTTTCATCAATTCGGTGAAAATAAATATGAACTATTAAATGAAAACTATTATTATAAAGATGTCCCAGCATTACACAAAGAAGATTTAAAAGAATATCAAGAAATTCTGATCAAGAATGGAATTGATGCGTTCTTTTAGGAGAATACAATGAGAAAGAATCGTTTTTCACAAATATTAGAATTACTAACAGACCAAAAGAAAATAGATGTCGTTCAACTATCTGAACTATGCGGAGTATCCCAAGTTACGATACGTAAAGATCTAGATATCTTAGAAGAAAAAGGTCTTGTGAAAAGAGTACATGGATACGCTGAAATCAATAACGCAGATGATATCAATGGAAGACTCGCATATCACTACGACGAAAAGATGAAGATTGCGAAAAAAGCTAGTGAACTTGTTCACGACGGAGATACGGTCATGATTGAAAGTGGTAGTTGTTGTGCATTATTAGCTTCTATCCTTTCTACCACAAAACAAAACCTAACGATCATTACAAATAGCGCATATATTGCGGAATCTTTAAGAAACACACAAACAAATGTCATTCTATTAGGAGGCATCTATCAAAAAGATTCTCAGTGTTTAGTAGGTCCAATGATTTCAGACACTGTTAAAAATTTCCATGTTCAATATTTCTTTATTGGTGCAGATGGTTATTCTTCTAAGACTGGTTTCACAAACAAAGATCAGCTACGTGCACAAGCAGTTAAAGACATGTCAGAATCCGCAGAACAAATCATTGTCGTTACAGAAAGTGATAAATTCAATCACGTAGGAACAGTACCTATGAATATCACTACACCTATCGCTGTTATTACGGATGAATCCATTTCAAAAGAAACAATAGAAAATCTTAAACAAGATCAAATCAAAATAATATAAAGCCCTGTAAGCTATATGCCTACAGGGTATTTATTACTTCTCAAACTCTTCTTTAACTTGTACTAACAAATCTCTAATTGGTAAGTGTTGAGGACATACCTTTTCACACATACCACACTTCACACACTCGCTTGCCTTAGAATGTTCACCTGATACTAATACATTGTTGTAGTAATAATCTGCATTCCAGTCACCAAATGTTTTCTTTGTATTGTAGTTTGCAAACATTTCAGGAATACGAATATTTCTTGGACAATGATTTTCTTCAACACAATAATGACAAGAAGTACATGGGATCATCTTATGGGATCTAAATACCTCAGCTACCTTTTCTACAGCTTCATATTCTTCTTTTGTAAATGGGTTGAAGTCTTTCATGAAGGATACGTTATCTTGCATTTGTTCAAATGTAGACATACCAGAAAGAACGACTCTCATGTTCTTAAAAGATGCTGCGAAACGAATCGCATAGGAAGCATTAGAACCTTTACCATTTAACGCATCTAAGATTGGTTGCGCGTCTGTAGGCAGTTTCACTAAATTACCACCCTTTACAGGTTCCATAACAAGAACTGGTTTATCATGTTTTTCACATACTTCATATACAAGTTTAGATTGTACAGAAAGATCATTGTAATCTAAGTAATTGAATTGAATCTGTACGATTTCAATTTCAGGATATTCTGTTAAGATCTGATCTAATACTTCTGCTCGATCATGAAAAGAAATACCTACGTGTTTTACTTTACCTTCCTTTTTCAATTCAAACGCAGTTTCATAAGCTTTACACTCTTTAAACTTTACAAATTCATGAGCATTTTGTGCATGCATCAAATAGAAATCAAAGTAGTCAACGCCTGTAGCTTCTAACTGTGATTCAAATAGTGGGCGAATATCTTCTTGTTTTTTAAAGAATGATCCAGTTAGCTTATCTGTCAGAATATATTCTGAACGATCATGTCTTGATGATAGACATGTCTTGACTGCTTTTTCACTCAAACCATTTAGATAACCATGGGCAGTATCGAAATAGTTGAATCCATTCTCAATAAAGTAGTCAACCATCTTTGAAACTTGATCAGTATCTACGGCATCACCATTCATAGGTAGACGCATCATACCAAATCCAAATTTCTTATGAATAAAATCAAAAGTCTCCATTATCTTGTCCTCCTCAGAACTTATTTACAATATACACCTTAAAGTTTTGAATAGTGTTCATCACTAACAGGTTCCTTCCATTCTGTAGAACCATTTACCATTTCAGCTTTAGATAAAACAGAAAGATGTGAGAACCAACTATCTTTTGTAGCACCATGCCAATGTTTTACACCAACAGGTATTTCAATGATATCTCCAGGCATCATCTTTACAGCTTCTTTTCCTTCTTCTTGGTACCATCCTTCTCCACCAACACAGATCAAGATCTGTTGTGCTCCATAATGAATATGCCAAGCATTACGACATCCTGGTTCAAATGTCACGTTGTCGATAACGACTTGTGCTGTCTCTGTTGTTAGATCACTAATAAAACTCTTTCCTGTAAAATACTTAGCGTAATTCACATTTTCTTTCCCAATAGGAAACATACATTTATATTCTTGTCCCACCCTTACACTCCTTAGCTTTCTAATGAAAATATAATTCAAGTGATTTTATCAAACAATTCCATTTTCTATTTAAGAGTATCAGTTTTTCTAATGAAAAAGATTATGCCTACTCACATAATCTTTTTACTGTTTCTAATGCTTCGGATAGGTCTTTTACACTTTGAAGTACATGATATTCTTGATAGTACTTTCTTAGATTCTCTCTATCGATAACAATGATAGAAGCACCTATTTCATGTGCACATTTGATTCCACTCAATGAATCTTCAAATATCAATACATGATCTTTGACACCAATCTTCTTTTTAGCGTCTTCATACATCATGACTTTATCTTTGTATGATCCATCATCATAAACGATCTTTTCTACATCAAACCATTTATCTAAATGGAAGTATTCTACAAAGAAATCAATATTCTCTTTGATAGAAGCTGAAGCAATCGTAAATGGAATATTGTTTTCTTTTAAAAGTTCAAACAATTCAACAGCACCATCACATAGTTTTGAGTTACTCTTTTTAACTAACTCTCTATATAACGCTTCTTTTCTTTTTGAATAAGCTTCACATTGTTCATCCGTAAATGTATGATCAGACATCTTTTTAAAGATTTCTACATTTGGTCTACCAGAATATTCTTTTTCCATTTCTTCTAATGTCAGATCATCCCCTGTAATTTCTTTCTTTAGCTCTCGAAATACTTGAAAATGATAATCTGAATCAAAGAATAACGTTCCGTTAAAATCAAAAACAACACCTTTCAACATATTACTTTCTCACCAATCCATTAATGGAATCTATCATTTGTAAACAACGTAAGGAAGATTCATATGGCATGATAGAACTTTCTGTTTTGCCTCCTTCAAAAAGTTCAACAAACTCTTTGATCTGCCCATAAAAATCATCTATAACATATGGAATATTGATTTCTTCAATACTACTTGTTTTGATGATTGCGTGCGTTGGTCGATGAAGATCATTCACAATGATCTTACCTCTTGTTCCAGTGATAATGGCATTCCTTTCTTTTGCGCAATCCATTGCACATTCTACACTAGCTGCTACTTCTCCAAATTTTAACTCTGCATATGTATAGATATTCGCTTTGTTAAAGTCTGTTTTTTCAACTTTTTCAACTACATAATCTCCCTTTAAATAATCCTCTAACCACGCAAGACAATAGATGCCAGTATCTGTTAAGACACCACCACTACTTGGATCAAGTAAATAAGAATCCTTGATCATTTTCAAATCAATCAAATTACATAAACTTGTATCAATTGATTGAATATCACCTATTTCACCACTCAATACTTTCTTTTTTATTTCTTTGTACAAAGGAACAAATCTTGTTTTCATCGCTTCCATGAATAAAACATGATTTTCTTTTGCACAAGCAATAACTTCTTTCATTTCTTGTGCATTAATACAAGCAGGTTTTTCAACTAATACAGCTTTATGTGCTTTCAAGCATTTTATGATCCATTCTTTATGATATTGATGAGGTGTAGAAACATACACCACATCAATATTAGGATCATCTACAATGGATTGAAAACCAGCATACGCAACCTTTGCGTTATGTTGTTCTTTAAAAGCATCAGCCTTTTCTTGTGTTCTACAACTTACTGCGTAAAGTTCACAATTATCGAAATGCGCTAAGCTTTCTGAAAAACGATGTGCGATTCTTCCTGCACCCAAAATTCCCCATTTAATCATTATTCAATTCTCCAACAATTCAACTTTTAAGTCTTCTCAATTTAAAAGAAAACTTTCACTCACTCATTTGTTTCTGAATTTCTAAGATTTCTTCTTCAGATAAGTTCGTATAAGAAATGATTTTAGAAATATCTTCTTTGTTTAATAACATCTTCTTACAGAATTCTATCGCATCAGATTTTCTGACTTCTTCAGTAACTTTTTCTCTTTCATCTTTTCTTTCTAATCGGATTACATC
>CAVDZA010000025.1:0-23965 GCA_963613355.1 Bulleidia sp.
AATCTGTACTGAGCAAAACAGAAAGACCAATAGACAAAAGCTAGAAGAAACCAGATCATAAGATTCAATAATTGAAGAACGATTTGGAAAACATGCCGAGATGAAAGAGAATTATCTAAGAAACAATGAACAGAGTGAGTCATTGATAAATGAAGAGATAAGGATCCAACAAGACAAGTAAGAAATCTACCAGAATCATAAAGTGCACAATGATTCGTGAGATTGGTCAAGTATTAGTAAGCGGAAAGTATAGATTACATAGGGAATCCTAGTAAGGGATTCCTTTTTGTTGGAGTTGAAAACACTTCTAGGAACAATTAAAATAATAGAGATGGAGCGAACATTATGAATAAATTACCAGAGAAGTTAACAATGTTACGTAAGTACAACAATCTTTCCCAAGGTGATCTTGCGCAGAGATTACATGTACCTGTAACTGAATATATGCAGTGGGAAAATGGAAATACGATTTGTTCAATTCAACTATTAAAGAATATGGCAGATATCTTTGGGGTATCTTTAGATGATTTGATCGATAACACAAAGACACTTGTTATTCCTGAACCTAAGATCGAACAAAGTGTAAATATTCCATTTCATGGAGGACAGGATATCAACGCTACACAGGTATATGGTGATAGCTTAGAAGATACGATCCAATCTACACAACAATTCTCATCATTCCAAGATGAAAAAAATGATGATGAAGATGTTGGACATACAAAGGTAATGGATACTTCCTCTATTAATCAACCTCAACAAGTAGAAGAAGATGATTATGAAGATGATGAGGAAGAAGAAATCAAACCTAGACCAAAGAAAAAGAAAAAACCTGTTAGTGATAAGAAAAAGAAACAGACGATTATCATTGTTGGTGCTGTAGCTATTGTGATTATTTTGGTTGCGATTGGCATCTTATTATTAACAAATGTAAGTTCGACATTAAAAGTCGGAAATGAAAATAGAATTGCGTTAGGTGATACATATTCCTTATATGTAAAGAATGATGGAACTGTTGAAAAGTATGGTTCTTTCAACTCATCAACATCTTTCTCTAATGCCGTACAAGTTTCTGCCTTTGATGATCACGCTGCAGCTTTACTAAGTAATGGTACAGTTGTTTCTTCAGATGGAAATAGTGATGTAAGTGGTTGGAAGAATATTCAATACATCGCTGCCGGTAAGGATCATACAGTAGGTGTTACCGATGAAGGTAAAGTAGAATGTGCAGGTAATGATAGCGCATGTAAGGTATCAGAGTGGAGTAATATCTCTTCTGTTTATGCAGGTAATGGTTTTACTTTAGGACTTACAAATGATGGACAAGTAAAAGCTTCTGGTAATAACACAGACGCTGTAGCGAATCAATCTAACGTAAGACATATCAGCGTTTCTGATAACAAGATCGTAGTCACAAAGAAAGATGGTACTGTGACAGTTTATCCAATCGGTTCTGCAGAAACAGATACAACAGTTAATTCTTGGACAGATATCCAATCCACAGCTGCTGGTAATAACTTGATCGTTGGTCTAAAGAAAGATGGAACAGTCAATATTTCTTATTCTGATGAAGAAGTTGTTAATAAAGTAGTTGCTTGGAAGAATATCAAGTATATCGCAGCTAATGGTTCTACAGTCGTTGGTATCGACTCTTACGGAAAGATGCATGGTGCTGGTGATAATAGCTATAACCAATATGTGGATACAACAGAAGATAAAGAAGAATCTACAGATCAATTAGATGAGGTTAAGAATATCCAAGTGAGTGCTACGACAGCCAATGTCGTTATCAAGTGGGATGTTGTAGAAAACGCTTCTTACTATGAAGTAACGATCAACACTTCACCTGAAACTTCCACAAAGACATCTTCTAACTCAACAAGTATTCCAGCATCTTCTCTAACAGATGGAACATCTTACACAGTTACAGTTACTGCGAAATCAGATGATGAGAATGTAAAGGAATCTTCTGGAACTTATACATTTACATACACAGCTAAGACAGTTCAATTAAGTACACCAAGTGGTATCACAGCTACAACAACGGATAATGGCTGGTTAATTGATTGGACTGCTGTTGAACACGCAACATCTTATAAGATCTCAATTGATGGTGGAGAAGAATTTGAAGTAACAACAAATTCTTATACAGATACAGGTATGGAAACAGAAGGTAATCATTCAGTATCTATCAAGGCTTGTTCTTCTGATACGACTTATACAGAAAGTGAAGCTGGTACAGCGAATCTACAGTATACTGCACTCTCTGTAAGAATTAGTTTGATGTATTTAGATGCGAATAAAACATATAAAGGCGATACAACATTAAATGTTAAATCTGGAGTGAATTACTCATGGGCAGATTTAGATAAATTGGCTGGTAATTACGCAGCGAGCCAAGGTTGGACAGTTAACGAAGGTTCTGAGCATATTTATTCAACGACTTCTTCTGTCAACATTATTGTGACAGATTCAGGAACACCAGTTGAAGGTCAAGGACAATAAGGGGCATATATGGAAAAAGTTTGGTATTACATGAAAAAAGATAAATCAAAGTATGGCCCTTATACAGATAAAGAGTTGTACGCATTGATTCATCAAGGAATCATTAATTCAGATGAATATATCTGGATGCCAGATATGAAGGGATGGTTGAAAGTAGAAAATTCTATCTATTCTGAATATCTTCCAGATGGAGAAGAATCATTTGATGATTTATTCTAAGCGGTAGAGAAATCTATCGCTTTTTTATGTTATACTAACAACGTTGAAACCGATGAAGGGAAATAGTAGGGATCAAAGAAACATCAAAAGAGAGAGCTTGTTGGTGAAAGAGCTTATGTGGATTAATTCTGAATGCGTCCTAGAGGGCTTTATCGATAATGTAGATAAAGACGTTGACTGCGTTAAAGTAAATGAGAAGTAAGAAAAGTGGGACCACGTTGATAACGTCTTTTTATGAGACGTTTTTATTTTGTTGGAGGTATGTATGATCAAGTTGTATAACAGTAAGACATTAAATGTAGAAGAATTCAAACCAATCAAAGAGGGACATGTAGATATGTATGTATGTGGACCTACAGTTTATAACTACGCACATATTGGTAACGCAAGACCTATGGTAGTTTTTGATGTATTAAAAAGATTGTTTGAAGCAGAAGGATATACAGTTACTTATGTATCTAACTTTACTGATGTTGATGATAAGATCATCAATAAGGCAATTGAAGAGAATACGACAGAAGCTGTCATTGCGCAAAGATATATTGATGCGTATCAAGATGTACGTAAGATGTTGAATACAGAAGTGCCTGACATTACTCCTAGAGTTACTGAGACAATGGATGGAATCATTTCATTTGTTAAGGAACTTGTGGACAATGGTAGTGCGTATGTATCTGAGAATGGAGATGTTTATTTCTCAGTAGAGGCAGATGAAAAGTATGGTGAGATCTCTCATCAAAAACTAGATCAGTTAGAAGCTGGCGCAAGAATTGAAGTAAATGATGGAAAGAAGAATCCATATGACTTTGCGTTATGGAAGAAAACAGATAAAGGTATCCAATGGGATTCACCATGGGGCAAGGGTAGACCAGGATGGCATACAGAGTGTGTTGTTATGATCAACCAGAACCTAGGTGAATATATTGATATTCATGGTGGAGGAATGGATCTTAAATTCCCTCATCACGAAAATGAAGCTGCACAACAAGAATGTACACATCATAATTCATTAGCTAATTTCTGGGTACACAATGCGATGATCAACATTGATGGTCAAAAGATGAGTAAATCTTTAGGTAATACATTGTGGGCAAAAGACATTGTGGAAAAGTTGGGAACAAATCTAACAAGATGGTTAATGAGTTCTGTTCATTATAGAAAAGAATTGAACTTCTCTGAAGAAACAGTTGAAACTGCTCGTAAAGAATTAGAGAAGGTAATGAATCCAATCAAACAAGTAGATATCAAATCTCAACTAGCGAATGTTGAATTATCTGATGCGTATGATGAAGAAAGCTATCGTACTTTCTTGGATCAATTAGATGATGATCTCAACACACCAAACGCATATACAGTTATTTTCGATACAGTGAAAAAGATCAATCAAGGTCTTAGAACGAAAGAACCAGATTGGAATACTGTAGGAAAGATCCGTAATTCTGTTGTGAAGATGTTGGATATCCTAGGTATCGTTGTGGATAAAGTAGTATTAACAGATGAAGATAAAGAATTATTCAACCAATGGAATGCTGCGAAGAGCGAAAAGAATTGGGATGAAGCGGATAAGTATCGTAACGCATTAAGTGAGAAGGGACTCCTCTAATGAATGTAAATACATGTTCAGGTAGAACGCTTGCGTTTGTTGGGGATGCGGTATGGTCATTGTTGGTAAGAGAATACCTTGTTGAAAATGGTGAAGGAAAAGGAAAGAAGCTTCAAAAAGAAAGTATTTCTTTTGTCAGTGCGAAGGCACAAGCATCCTTTTATACATCTCTTCATGAAGAAGGTTTCTTCACAGAAGAAGAGGAAGAAGTTTTCCACAGAGGTAGAAACGCAAATAATGGTGCTGTTCCTAAAAATACAGATGTACAGATCTATCGTATCTCTACAGGCTTTGAGGCAATCTTAGGAGCATTACACTTAGAAGGAAAACAAGATCGCATTCATGAATTGTTTGAAAAAGTGATTGCGATGAAAGGATAATGATATGTATATATACGGAAAGAATCCTGTAAGACAATTATTCTTAGAACATAAAGAAGTGAAAGAATTGATTCTTGCGGTCAATGATAATGAATTAGAATCTTTTGCGCAAAGAAATCATGTTCGTATCAAACGAACAGATAAAAAGAATATGACAAAATTAGCAGGTACAGATAGACATCAAGGTGTATGTGCTGTAGTGAATGATTATAAGACATATTCTTTAGAAGAAATCATGCAGGTGAAGGATGGACAAAGAGGTTTGTTGATCTTGTTGGATGAGCTAGAAGATCCTCATAACTTAGGTGCTATTTTAAGAACTGCAGATGCGGTAGGCGCAACAGGTGTCATTTTCAAGAAAACACATGCGGTAGGATTAACACCAACAGTAGCGAAAGTATCCGCTGGAGCAATTGATACAGTGAAATGTGCTGCTGTCACAAATCTATCACGTGCTATCGAAACTCTTCAAAAGAATGGTTGGTGGGTAGTAGGTACAGATATGAATGGACAAGACTATCGCCAATTAAACTATGACTTTAATTGTGTTTTGGTCATTGGAAATGAAGGAAAAGGTATTTCTAGATTAATTCGTGAGAAGTGTGATTATGTCGTTAAGATTCCTATGGTGGGAAAGATCGAATCTTTGAACGCTAGTGTATCTGCAGGGGTGCTAATGTACGGCATTTTCAACGCTAGAAATCCTCTCTAAGTTTTCCACAATCGAATGTTTATAAAAGTAGGTTTTCCACATGGGAAATCTACTTTTTTACGAAAAAATGTGGGACAAAATATTCTCCAATGTGTGCAATGATTGATGCGGAGGATGATGTTATGAAAAATTATAATATTTATGAATTGTTGTATTTGTATCATTCAGGAAGTCTTTACGCATCAAATTTAATTCAAGAAGAAATGTCAGATTATTTGTTTTATTGGACAGATGAAAAAGTAGAGTTGAATCGAAATTGTTATCGGATGTACTTTGATGATCTTTATCAAGAAGCTGTACTAGGTCTATACGATGCGATTGATTCTTATCGTGATGATAAAGAAGCTTCCTTTATTACGTTTTCTAAGAGGATCATTACGGGTAGATTGATCAACTTTATTTCTAGAACGATTTCCCCAAAGAGTGCACCTAAAGGAAAGATCTATTCATTAGATGAAGAATCAATGTATCCAGATTGTGATTATTTAAATATTCCAACAACAGACTATCTTTCTTTGCCAGAATATAAGCTCGCATTTAATGAATGTATTACACAAGTGAATGAAGTGATCTCGTGTATGAGCGTATCAGATAAGAATATCGTTGATCGATGGACAAGTGATATGTCTTATCAAGAAGCAAGTGCGTCATTGAATCTATCAAAAAAGAAATATGATGGCAGATTACAAAAAGTAAAAAAACTGATTCGAAACACATGTAAAAATCAATATAGTGCATAAAACAGTTTGAATTGTATGGTTTGTTGTGTTAGAGTATTAAAGCATTTGAAGGAGTTTTTCGTAATGGCAAAAGATGATAAAGCTATATTGGCCTGTGAAGTTTGTCTTTGTAGAAACTATACGACACACAGATCAAAGAAGAACAATGGCAAACGATTGGAGCTTAGAAAGTTTTGTCCACATTGTGGAAAGATGACGCTCCATAAGGAAACAAAGTAGGAGGTTATTATGGCTGACGAAAAAAAGGTTAAAGAGAAAAAAACAAAAGAAAACAAAACAAAGGTCAAGAAAGATCATTGGTTCTCATTTAGTGGAATTCGTAAGGAAGCAAAGAGAGTTAGATGGCCACACTGGAAGAGTGATGGACAGAACAACCCTGGTATCTTCCAGAACTCTGGTGAAGTTATTCTATTCACAGCGTTCTTTGCGTTATTCTTTGTAATCTGTGAATTCGGAGTTACATTCTTATTGAAGTTGATCGGAATTGGAGCGTAAAACTATGTCAGAAATGGATATGAATTTATTAGATGATGAAAACAACAAACGTTGGTATGTTGTTAACACATATTCTGGACATGAAAATAGAGTAAAAGAAAATCTTGAGAAGCGTGTTGAAACAATGGGCATCCAGGATTGTTTATTCAGAATTCTTGTCGCAGAAGAACCTGAAATTGAAATCAAGGGAAATAAGAAGGTAGAAAAGATGCATAATCTTTTCCCTGGTTATGTCTTCGTTGAAATGAAGATGACAGATGAAGCTTGGTACGTTGTAAGAAATACACCAGGCGTTACAGGATTTATCGGATCTTCAGGTGGTGGTGCTAAGCCATTCCCAGTTTCACCAGATGAAATGGAATCTATTCTAAGAAGAATGGGTCAATCAGATAAGAAGGTCGTTGTTGATTTCGCAATTGGAGATACTGTTAAGATCTTAACAGGTCCATTCCAAAATATGGAAGGAACTGTTTCTACAATGGATGATCAAACACAGACTGCAAATATCTTGATCAACCTATTTGGTAGAGAAACACCAGCTACAGATATCAGCTATAACGATATTGAAAAAGTATCAGAGTAAGTTGCTTAGAAATAAGCAACTTTTTTGTTGACAAGAATATTGTTAGAAAGTATTATATTTAAGCACTTTGTGCAATCTTTTATGTATGCGTGGGAGGGAGAAGAAAACTTCCGTTTACCACTGCATGCGGATTTTCTAAAAAGGAGGAAAACCACATGGCAAAGAAAATTACAAAAATTTCTAAGCTTCAGTTCCCAGCTGGTGGCGCTAAACCAGGTCCAGCTCTAGCTGCAGCAGGAATCAACATGCCTCAGTTCTGTACAGCATTCAATGATCAGACTAAGGACAGACATGGTGACATCGTTCCAGTCATCATCACAGCTTATGAAGACAAGTCTTTCGATTTCGTTCTTAAGACAACTCCAGCAGCAGTTCTATTAAAGAAGGCTGCAGGTGTACAAAAGGCTTCAGGAACACCTAACACAGTTAAGGTTGGTAAGGTAACTAAGGCTCAGTTACAAGAAATCGCTGAGTACAAGATGCCAGACCTAAACGCAAATGACGTAGAAGCAGCAATGAAGATCATTGCTGGTACAGCTCGTAACATGGGCATCGAAGTGGAGGGAGAATAAGCATGGCAGGTAAGAAGTACGCAGCTGCTCTTTCACAAGTAGATCGCAGCAAAACATATGATTACAAGGAAGCAGTCGCTTTAGCTAAGAAGATTTCTTCCACAAAGTTTGACTCTTCAGTAGAAGTTTCATTCTTCTTAAATGTAGACCCAAGACAGGCAGACCAGAACATCCGTGGTGCTATGGTACTTCCTAATGGTACAGGTAAGAGCCAGAAGGTTCTTGTTATCACACAGGGTGCTAAGGAAGAAGAAGCTAAGAATGCAGGCGCTGACTATGTTGGTGGTGCAGATATGCTAGAAAAGATCCAAGGTGGTTGGTTCGACTTCGATATCATCGTAGCTACACCAGACATGATGGGTCAATTAGGTAAGTTAGGTAGAGTATTAGGTCCTAAGGGATTAATGCCAAACCCTAAGACAGGCACAGTTACAATGAACGTAGCTCAGGCTATCGATGAAATCAAGAAGGGTAAAGTTGAATACCGTGTTGACAAAGATGGTAACGTCAATGTCATGATCGGTAAGTGCTCTTTCACAGAAGAAGCATTAGCTGAAAACTTCAAGGCTCTTCAAGATCAGATCGTTAGAGTTAAGCCAAACTCAGTTAAGGGTGCTTATATCAAGAAGATTACAGTATCCACAACAATGGGTCCTGGTATCAACGTTACAGTTGAATAATCAATTAAGAGAAGCAATGCTTCTCTTTTTTCATGGAATATTCACATTTCTAACATGTAAATCACACATATCTTGAATATCATAATAACCATCAGATAGAGATATCTGATAAAACAATTTCATAAATTTTTCTCCCATTATGAAAGACTACCAATTGGTAGTCTTTTCATTTTCTTTTTGAAATAAGTGTCTATAATAGTTGTATTAGTTAGAGGTGGTAAACTATGTTGAATGAAACGAGAATGAATCATGTATTAGAAAAACTGGATACTGATCAAATGTTGGTTACTGATCCATACGCAATCTTTTATCTAACAGGAAGATGGATCCATGCGGGTGAAAGATTCTTAGGTTTATTGATTCGTAAAGGACAAAAACCAATTCTCTATTTGAATGAATTGTTTCGTTTTGATGAAGAATTAGGTGTTACTAAGAAGATGATCAAAGATACAGATCCTATCGCTGATCTATTGAAAGGCGATGTTAATAATGATGCGGTATTGGGTGTTGATAAGATATTACCTGCGAAGTTCTTGTTACCACTGATGGAAGGTGGTGTAGCGAAGAACTATGTGAATGGTTCTATCGCAGTTGATCATACACGTGCTATCAAAGATGAAGTTGAAATTGAATTAATGAGAGAAAGCAGTCGTATCAATGACTTGGCTATGGCTGAATTCAAGAAGCTACCAAAGGCAGGGATGAAGGAAGTTGAAGTCGCTGCACAGATGTTGGATATCTATAAGAAGTTGGGTGCAGAAGATTATTCTTTTACTCCAATCGTGGCGTTTGGAGTCAATGCGGCAGATCCTCATCATATGCCAGATGAAACGGTCCTTCATGAAGGGGAAGTCGTACTCTTTGATGTAGGTTGTAAGTATCATGAATATTGTTCGGATATGACTAGAACATTCTTTTATAAAGGAACACCAAACGAAGAACAAAAGAGAGTCTATGATCTTGTAAGAAAAGCGAATGAAGACGCAGAAGCTTATGTAAAACCAGGTGTAAGACTCTGTGATATTGATTCTAAGGCTAGAGATGTCATTACAGAAGGTGGTTATGGACCAGACTTTACACATCGCTTAGGACACTTCATTGGTATTGAAGATCATGAGTATGGTGATGTATCACAAGCATTTACAGACCTAACGCAAGTAGGAAATATCTTCTCAATTGAACCAGGTATCTACAATAAACAAACAATGGGTTGTAGAATTGAAGATCTGATCTTAGTTACAGAGAATGGACATGAAGTATTAAATCATTATCCACATGATTTTGAAATCATTGAATAAACAACAAAGGGAAGCATATGCTTCCCTTTAGAATTTAGATAAACCATTCATTCTAGCTTTGTATGTCATATGATCATAGACCTTAGAACAACAATAAATGAGATCTATTCATTGGATATCGAAAGTAACATAGAACTAGTGAAAAATCAGATAGACTTAGTCTACCTGATTTACAAATCTAGATAATACTTCACAATAATGATCATGATCTTCCGCAAAGCACATATGTCTAGCACCATCAAATAATTCCCATTGTGAACAAGGAATATTATCAAACATTGTTTTAGCTATGAGTGGTGTACATAGATCATTTGTTCCTGACATGATTAGTGTAGGAATCGTAATCTGATACAATTCATCGATATACTCAAAATCTTTTAGAGAACCAGTAGGGTTATACTCGTTAGGGCCCCAACCATAGAGGTAACTTTCACTACCACTCTTCTTTTCTCTTGTTAGACATTCAGGATCTGTGTCTTTGATATCGGAACAATGAAGTTTCATGAATACTTCGTTAGCGTGAAGATATTCAGGTTTATCCCAAATATTATTTTCTTCTGCATATTTAATTGCGTCTTGGTCTTCTTTTGACATGAAAGATATCAAGCGATGTTGTTCGTGTGCCCATAGAGAAGATGAAGGTAATGTAGAAGAAAGAACGATACCTTTGACACCTTCTGGTTTTCTATCGATCATATATTGAATGATCAACATACCACCCCAAGATTGTCCTAATAGAATGACTTCCTTTAAACCAAGATATTCTCTTAACGCAATCAATTCATTGATCCATGTATCTGCGTTCCATAATTCAGGATGTCCATCTAAATAACTATTTCCACAACCTAATTGGTCGTAAGAGATGACTTTTCTTCCCGTATCTGCAATAGAATCTAATAGTTCCATGTAGTTATGTGTAGAACCAGGACCACCATGGATCAATACAATAGGTGTCTTATCTCCTCCATCTACGATTCTGTAATAAGTTTTATAATCTAAATATGGCATGTAGCCTTCAGTAATTTTTCTCATGTGTCTATTGTACGCTAGTAATTCTTGAAAAATAATACTTGACAGATTTATATGATGTGGTAACATAATCACGCGTTATCAAATACCATAGACAGTAACGGCGGAAGCTTAATCATGTTACCGAGGTGAATGAAAGTTAAATCAATAGAGAACTTTTACCCTCGTGAATTCCGCGAGGGTTTATTTATGTGTAGGCGATAACTAGAAAAGAAAGGTGATTGAATGAATCAGACTGTTTTAGAAGGTAAGAAGACTGTTGTTTCTGAAATCGAAGACAAGTTCAAGAATTCTGGATCCACTGTTGTCGCAGAGTATCGTGGACTCAGCGTAGCTGAAGTTACTGAACTCAGACGTGCATTAAGAGCTGAAGGCGTAGAAATGAAGGTTTATAAGAACACTCTCGCTTCTATCGCTGCTGACAATGCAGGTTTCGGTGATCTTAAGGAATCTTTAACTGGTCCAAATGCGTTAGCATTCGGTCAAGATGAAACTGCAGCTGCTCGTGTCATGGCAAAATTCGCTAAAGATCACGAAGCACTTGTACTTAAGGCAGGTATCGTAGAAGGTAAGGTCGTTGATAGTAATACGATCAAGGAACTATCTGCTCTGCCAAACAGAGAAGGCATGCTCAGTATGTTGTTATCTGTATTGAACGCTCCAGTTACATCATTTGCTCGTGCAGTAAATGCTGTTGCTGAAGCAAAGCCAGCTGATGGAGCTGCTGCTCCTGTAGCTGAAGAAGCACCTGTTGCTGAAGAAGCTCCAGTTGCTGAAGAAACAAAAGAAGATGCTGCTACAGAGGCAGCTGCCTAAGGAGGAAAATTAAAATGGCAAAGTTAACACAGGATGAAATTCTTGCTTATTTAGATGAAGCAACAATTCTTGAATTAAATGAATTAGTAAAGGCTATCGAAGAAAAGTATGGCGTATCCGCTGCTGCTCCAGTTGCTGTAGCTGCTGCAGGTGATGCTGCTGCTTCTAACGAACCAAGCTCAGTAACAGTTACATTAAAGGATGTAGGTGCTACTAAGGTTGCAGTTATCAAGGCTGTTAGAGAAATCACAGGTCTTGGACTTGTTGATGCTAAGAAGCTTGTTGATGGCGTTCCAGCTGAAATCAAGAAGGATATTGCTCCTGAAGAAGCTGAAGAAATCAAGAAGAAGCTTGAAGAAGCAGGCGCTGCTGTTGAAGTTAAGTAATTAACAAAACAAACAAACAAATAAAATTGAAAGGCCGAATTTAATTCGGCTTTTCGCCCACTAGAAAGGATTTAGTTATACGGCACACTATTTTACCGACAACACGAATCTGCAACAAAACCGGAAGGAACATTCTTTCCGGTTTTCGGGCGTAATGTTTACTTTTGTGACAGATAATGGAGTCTTCTCTAAAACTGGAGTAGATTATGGATCTGAAGTGTTATTGAATGCGGTACAAAAGATAGGCATACACGGTTCTGTTTTAGATATGGGTTGTGGATATGGAACGATAGGTGTCATTTTAAAGAAACTAAATCCTTCCTGTTCTGTTGTATCTGTTGACGTAAATCCTAGAGCTGTTGAATTGACAGAGATCAACAGTCAACAGAATGGCTTGAACTTAACAACATTTGTATCTGATGGATTTGAATCTGTAAAAGATACATTTGACTATGTCATAACAAATCCACCAATTCGAGCTGGCAAGAAAGTCATCTATAAAATGTTTGAAGATGCGTATGAGCATTTGAATGACAATGGTGAATTGATTGCGGTGATTCGAAAGAAACAAGGTGCTGAAAGTGCTGTTAAGAAATTTGAAGAAATCTTCTCAAATTGTGAAGTTGTTTCCCGTGACAAAGGTTATTGGATTTTGAGAAGTAAAAAATTGACGGGTTGATGGAGATATGCTAATATTGTAAATTGTAAAAAAGTCGAATATATGGGTAGGGGATTTATGCCCTTTTTCGGCGTTTAGCGGTGCTACGAAAGGATGGTTATATGGAAAAAGCAAAAACATACCATGACGTGCATTACGGTAACAAAGCTGTACGTAGAGATTATTCAAAGATTTCATCTGGACTACCAATGCCAGATCTAGTTGGAATCCAGACGGACTCATTTGATTGGTTTCTTAAGGAAGGCATCAAGGAAGTATTTAACGATATCTATCCTATTACAAACTATAGTAAAGATATCCGTTTAAAGTTTCTTGATTATGAATTTGGTGAACCAAAATATTCAATTAACGAATGCAAGTACAGAGAAACTAATTACTGTGCTCCTTTAAGAGCGAGAATGGAACTTGAAGTTCAAGATACTGAAACTCATGAAGTCATTACAAAGTGGGAAGAAGTATTCTTGGGTGATTTCCCATTAATGACTCCTACAGGAACATTTATCATTAATGGTGCTGAAAGAGTTATCGTATCTCAGATCGTAAGATCTCCAGGTGCGTACTTTGATATTGTCTCTGATGAAAGAAGTGGTAGAGATACATATACATGTGAACTCATCCCTTCTAGAGGTACTTGGTTAGAATTTATGTCTGATGATAAGAAAGCAGCATTAGGCAGAATTTTAAACGTATCCGTAGATAGACGTAGAAAGATCCTTTCCACAATTCTATTCAAGGCTATCGGTATGAGCTTGAATGAAGAAAAGGGAGAAGATGCTTTTGATACAACAAAGATGGAGAAATTCCTAAAGGCTATGAACATGGAAGTTCACAGTGATGTCGTTGTACCAGAAGAAGAACGTAAGTTCCAAAATGACTACATGCTTCTATATACATCTGTATTTGGAAACTATGAAGAAGTTAAGAACACTTTAAATGCTGATAAGACAGACACAACAAATGAAGCGTTATTAACTGTTTATGAAAACCAGAGAGCAGATGAAATCGCTACTGTTGAAGGTGCTTTGAACTTAATGGATGCGAAGTTCTTCGACTATAGAAGATATGACTTAACAAAGGCTGGACGTTATAAGGTTCGCAACAAGCTCAATATCTTAGACCGTATGTTAAATCATACAATGGCAGAAGATTTGATTGGTGCTAATGGTAAGGTTCTTGTTAAGAAGGGAACATTCATTGATAAGGAACTTAGAAATGAATTAAGAGATGAAATCAACAAGGGTGTTGCGCTAAAGGCATTACCATTTGTTCATAAGTTCTCTCATCCAACTGTTGTTGAAGTAGAAACTAAGGATTACTACGCATTAGTTGGTAGAGTTCTCGCAGATGATCTTGATGGTGAAACTGAAAGAACTGAATTTGAAGAAGGTACTGTTATTACTTTAGGTGATGCGAAGGCTATCGCTAAGGAATTTGATACAGTTAAGATCTACACAGGAATCGTTGCACAGGAAGTTAAGGTTACAAACTCTAACGTTAACGCAGTATTAGATCTTGGTTCTAGACTTTATGTCATTGGTAGAGCTACAGAAGAAGATGCTGACCTTTGTGATGAAGATGGTGAATATTTAGTTCCTAGATATCTACCAGATTACGCTGTTGAAAAGATTGGTACTACTCAATTAGAAGCTATCGTTTCTGAAGCTACTAAGAGTAAGAACGTTTCTGTATGGTTAATTGGTGCAGCTGTACAGGAAGTTAAGGTAAACACTGAAGATGGTCATCCAGTCAACTTGATTGGTATCGATCCATTAAATGACAAGCACACAATTACAATTAGTGATATGTATGCTTTATACAACTATGAATTGACAATGTTTGATGGTGTTGGTTCACAAGATGATATCGATATGCTCGCTAACAGACGTATCCGTACAGTTGGTGAATTGATCCAAAACCAATTCCGTATCGGTCTAAGCCGTATGGAAAGAGTCGTTAAGGAAAGAATGTCTATTTCTGAAGTAGCTAACTTAACACCAAAGACATTAACAAACACACGTCCATTAACTGCTGCGATCAAGGAGTTCTTCTCCTCTTCACAGTTATCACAGTTCATGGATCAGGAAAACCCACTTGCTGAATTGTCTAACAAGAGACGTATCTCAGCATTAGGACCTGGTGGTTTGACACGTGAAAGAGCTTCCTTCGAAGTACGTGATATTCACAACTCTCACTATGGAAGAATCTGTCCTATCGAAACACCTGAAGGTCCAAACATCGGTTTGATCAACAACTTAACAACATATGCGAGAGTCAATGAATATGGTTTCCTTGAAACTCCATATAGAAAAGTTAAGAAAGACGGTACATTAACAGATGATATCGTTTATATGGACGCAAATGAAGAATATGATCATGTTATTGCCCAGGTCAACGAAATCAAGGATGGAAAACTTGTAGGTGATCAGGTCGTTGCTCGTATCGCTGGTGAAACTGTCATGGTAGATAAGGAAGACGTAGACTTCGCCGATGTATCTCCAAGACAGACAGTATCTGTTGCGACTGCTTGCGTACCTTTCCTTGAAAACGATGACGGACACCGTGCCTTAATGGGTGCTAACATGCAGAGACAGGCAGTTCCACTCTTAAATCCACATTCACCATATGTTGGAACAGGTATGGAACACGCTGTTGCTAGATATTCTGGTGCCGCTGTTGTTTGTACAGGTGAAGGTGTCGTTACTTATGTAGACGCTGATAAGATCGTCGTACAAGAAGATAGTGGTAAAGAAATGGTTTATGATTTGATCAACTATGCTAGATCAAATGCTTCTACATCTATCGTACAGAAGCCAATCGTATGGGATGGAGAAAGAGTTAAACCTGGTGATATTCTTGCGGATGGTCCTTCTATGCAGAATGGTGAACTTGCGTTAGGTCAAAACGTAACAGTAGCCTTCATGACATGGCATGGTTATAACTATGAAGATGCTATCATCATGTCTGAAAGAATGCAGTCTGAAGACTTCTATACATCCGTACATATTGAAGAATATGATATTGAATGTCGTGAAACAAAACTTGGTTCTGAAGAAATCACAAGAGATATTCCTAACGTTAGTGAAAATGCATGCAGAAACCTCGATGCTAGAGGTATCGTAAGAGTTGGTGCTGAAGTTAAGGAAGGCGATATCCTTGTTGGTAAGGTAACACCTAAGGGACAATCTGAAATCTCTCCTGAAGAAAAGCTATTATTAGCTATCTTCGGTGAAAAGAGTAGAGAAGTTAGAGATAACTCCTTGAAGGTTCCACATGGTGGTGCTGGTATCGTACACAGCATTCGTGTATTCAACCGTAAGGATGATCATGAACTTGCTCCAGGCGTAAATGAAATGGTTAGAGTTTACATCGTTCAGAAGAGAAAGATCTCTGAAGGTGATAAGATGGCCGGTCGTCATGGTAACAAGGGTGTCATTTCTAGAATCAACCCTGTTGAAGATATGCCATATATGGAAGATGGTACTCCAATTGATATTATGTTGAACCCATTCGGTGTTCCTTCACGTATGAATATTGGACAGGTACTTGAATTACACTTAGGTATGGCAGCTAAGAGCTTAGGCGTTAAGTTCGCTACACCTGTATTCGATGGTGTATCTAATGAAGACTTAAAGGATATCATGGCTGAAGCGAATGTTTCTCCAGATGGAAAGTATGTACTTCATGATGGTCAAACAGGTGAAGCTTATGATGAAAGAATTTCTGTAGGTGTCATGTATATGATCAAGTTGGCACACATGGTCGACGATAAGTTACATGCACGTGCTACAGGTCCATACTCATTAGTAACACAACAGCCATTAGGTGGTAAGGCACAGAATGGTGGTCAGAGATTCGGTGAAATGGAAGTTTGGGCTCTTGAAGGTTATGGTGCTTCTCATACATTGCAGGAAATCCTAACAATCAAGTCCGATGATATCATGGGACGTACAAAGAGCTATGAAGCTATCGTTAAGGGTAGAGATCTTCCAGAACCTGGTATTCCTGAATCCTTCAGAGTTATGGTTCATGAATTACAAGCATTGGCATTAGATGTTCGTATGATGGATGATGATGGCAATGAAATGGATCTCAAACAGATGGAACAGGAAGAACTCAAAGAAGAAACAAAGATCGATCTAAATCGTCAACAATATGTAAATGATGCTGAAGAATTAGGTCTTACAATCAAGGATAGTCTTGAAGAAGATATTCCAGAAGCTGCAGTCGTAGGTATTGACGACAGTGTTGGAAGTGATGAATAAGGAGGATGAAGTCAGATGAATATTAATAACTTTACAGCGATTAAAATCGGACTTGCATCACCTGATAAGATCCATGAGTGGTCTTATGGCGAAGTTAAGAAGCCTGAAACAATTAACTATCGTTCTCAGAAACCTGAGAAAGATGGTTTATTCTGCGAACGCATTTTCGGTCCTCAAAAGGACTGGGAATGTGCTTGTGGAAAATACAAGAAGATCAGATACCAAGGTGTTGTCTGTGATAGATGTGGTGTTGAAATCACAAAGAGTAGCGTTCGTAGAGAACGTATGGGTCACATCGATCTAGCTGCTCCTGTCGCTCACATTTGGTATTTGAGAGGTATTCCAAGCCGTATGAGCTTACTTCTTAACGTAGCTCCAAAGCAGTTAGAAGAAGTTGTATATTTCGTTAGCTGGATCGTTACTGATCCAGGAGATACAGATCTTAAGTACAAAGAGATCTTATCTGAAAGACAATTAAGAGAAGCTACTGTTAAGTTTGGACCTGGTTCATTCTCTGCACAGACTGGTGCTGAAGCAATCAAGGTATTGTTAGAACAGTGTGATGTTCAGGGTGAATACGATGCAATCCAAAAGGAGCTTGAAAAGGCTACAGGTGAAAAGAGAAAGAAACTCATTAAGAGACTTGAAACAGTTGAAGCATTCTTAAAGTCTGATAATAGACCTGAATGGATGATTTTGACTACATTACCTGTTATTCCACCAGATCTAAGACCAATGTTACAGTTGGATGGTGGTAGATTCGCTACTTCAGATCTTAACGATCTTTATAGAAGAGTTATCACAAGAAATAACCGTTTGAAGAAGTTGTTGGAACTTGGTACTCCAGCAATCATCGTTCAAAACGAAAAGAGAATGCTTCAGGAAGCAGTAGACGCATTGATTGATAATGGTCGTCGTTCTAAGCCAACTACTGGTGCTGGTGGACGTGCATTAAAGTCATTGTCTCATTCCTTGAAGGGTAAGCAGGGTCGTTTCAGACAGAACTTGTTAGGTAAGCGTGTAGACTTCTCCGGACGTTCTGTTATCGCTATCGGTCCTCAGTTAAAGATGAGTGAATGTGGATTACCAAAGGAAATGGCTATCCAGTTATACAAGCCATTCGTAATCAACGAACTTGTTAACCAACATATCGCAACAAACTCAAAGACAGCTGAAAAGTTGATTGCTCGTCAGGATCCTAGAGTTTGGGATTGTGTTGAACAAGTCATTGATGGACATCCAGTATTCTTAAACCGTGCGCCTACATTACATAGATTAGGTATCCAGGCTTTCTTCCCTAAATTAGTAGAAGGTCGTGCTATCCGTGTACATCCATTAGTATGTCCAGCCTTCAACGCTGACTTCGATGGTGACCAGATGGCTGTGCATCTTCCATTAAGTGAAATGGCAAGAGCTGAAACTGAAGTATTGATGCTTGGTGCGAATAACATCCTTGGTCCTAAGGATGGTCAACCTATCGTTACTCCTGGACAGGACTTAGTACTTGGTAACTTCTATTTGAATATGGAAGAAACACAAGAAGAGTTCTACAACAAAGCTGATGCGTTAGACAAGTTGAATGAACCTGTTGAAGCTGAAAGATGGAGAAGATATGGTGACAATGAAGGACATGTCTTCAAAGACAGAAATGAAGTATTGATGGCTTACCAGACTGGTGTCGTTCATCTTCATTCAAGAATCGCTTTACCAGCTAAGAGCGTTGGTAAGACATGCTTCACAGAAGAACAAAATGAAAAGTACTTATTAACAACAGTTGGTAAGATCATCTTCAATGAAGCTATGCCTGCTGACTTCCCATATGTCAACGAAGCTACTGGAGAAAACTTAAGACGTACTCCAGATGATGATTTTGTACCAATGGGTACAGATATCAAGAAGGAAGTTGCTTCTAGAAAGTTACACAGTGAATTCAAGAAGAAGGATCTTGGTAATTTAATTGCGGCTATCTTCGATAAGTACAAGAATGGTAATGGTTTCGTAGATTCAGATACTCCTAGAACATCTGATGTATTGGATGCTTTGAAGGATCTAGGTTACCAGTATTCTATGATTGCTGGTATGACAGTAGCACTTTCTGATATCTCTGTTGCTCCTCATAAGGATGAGTTAGTAGCTGAAGGTAGAAAGAAGGCTGATGTATTGAACCATTTAAGAGACAGAGGTCTTTTGACTCCTCAAGAATGGGAAACACAGTTCCAAGTCGTTTGGAATGATGTCAAGGAAGAAGTCGGTGACTCTTTGATGAATTCTTTACCAAGAATGTCACCAATCAATATGATGGCTGTATCTGGTGCCCGTGGTAACAAGAACCACTTCACACAGCTTGCTGGTATGAGAGGTCTTATGGCCCGTCCTATCCAGTCTAAGACAAAGGGTTATCAGCCAAGTATTATCGAAGTCCCAATCTACTCTTCATTCCGTGAAGGTATGACAGTAGCTGAATTCTTTATGTCATCTCATGGTGTACGTAAGGGTCTAACAGATACTGCGTTAAAGACAGCTGAATCTGGTTACTTAACAAGAAGACTTGTTGATGTCGCTCAGGAAGTTGTTATTACTGAAGAAGATTGTGGTACAGAAAAGGGTTACTTAGTTGATGGTTCTAAGGCTTATACAGATCAGCTTGGTAACGTAAAAGAAGACACTTATGGTGCTCTTTATGACAACAAGAACGGTTCTATCATTGAATCAATGAAGGATCGTATCTCTGGATATTACACAGCGAGTGATGTTGTTGATCCTAAGAGTGGTGAAGTTGTTTGTGAAGCAGATACATACATCACAGATGACATGGCTGCTAAGATTGCGGCTACACACGCTCAAGTCATGATCAGAAACGTATTCACTTGTGAAGCAGAACGTGGTATCTGCCGTAAGTGTTATGGTAGAAATATGGCTACTGGTAACCTCGTTGAAGAAGGCGAAGCTATCGGTATCATGGCTGCGCAGGCTATCGGTGAGCCTGGTACTCAGCTTACTATGAGATCCTTCCACTCTGGTGGTGTCGCAACTGCCGGTGGTGATATTACACAGGGTCTTCCTCGTGTAGAAGAATTATTCGAAGCTCGTACTCCTAAGGGTGTCGCTGTCATTTCTAAGATCGATGGTGAAATCGTTGATATTAGGGATAACGATAACAACACAGGTCGTATCGTTACTGTAGCTAACGCAACAGAATCTATCGAACATAAGTGTGACCTTACACAGATCATCAGACCTTGGATGAAAGTTGGCACAACAGTTCACGCTGGTGAAAAGCTAACTGAAGGTCAGATCGCACCTAAGGAATTACTTGAAGTTGCTGGTGTATCCGCAGCTCAAGAATATATCCTTAAGGAAGTACGTAAGGTATATGCTTCTCAGTCTATCGATATTTCTGATAAGCACTTGGAAGTTATGATCAGACAGATGATGAAGAAAGTCATTGTTCTTGAACCAGGTGATTCTGGATTAACAGCAGGACAGACATTATCTCTACATAACATGAATATGGTCAATGAAGATCTACTTGATGAAGGTAAGTCTCCAGCACAGTTCAAACCTGTTATGTTAGGTATTTCTAAGTCTGCGGTAGAAACAGATTCCTTCTTATCAGCTGCTTCCTTCCAGGAAACAACAAGAGTATTGACAGATGCTGCTATCAAGGGCAAGGTCGATCACTTAGAAGGTTTGAAAGAAAACGTTCTTATCGGTAAGCTCATCCCTGCTGGTACAGGTAGAGACTTTGATAGAGAAACATCTAGAAAGATCAATAAGTTAGCACAAGATATGATTGACGCTCGTCATGAAAGAAATGCTAAGTTAGCTGAAGAAACAGAACCTAGTCTTCCTGAAGAAGTTGTTAATACAAACACTCGTGAAGATGCAGATTTTGGATCTGAAGAATAATCAAAGATAAAGGCTCCGAAATTTCGGAGTCTTTTTTGAAAGGAAAAGATATGTCAAATTTAATCATTAATGTGATTGGGATATTCTTATTGATATGGATCATACAATACTTTTTTATGAGAAAAAGAAGTCCTATGATGAATCCTCAACAATTCAAGAAAGAAGATCTCATTGGGGAAAGAATGGTCATTCCTAGAGAGAATGCTCAAAATATAAATATTAATTACTATCGTTATGATGGTGATCATAAAACGGGGTTAGTAGTTGTGTGCCATGGTGGTGCATTGATGAATGGTGATGCGGATTTGACAGATACGTTTTGTAGTACGCTAAGAGATGAATGCGGATGTGCAGTTGCCTCTATTAACTACACAAAACTTGGAACACAGAAGCCTCCTTATCAACAACAAGAAATCATAGATACTGTCTTATTCTTTATGAACCATTGTGAAGAATTTAATCTAGAAGAAAAGAATGTAGTGTTTGTTGGATTTAGTGGTGGTTCTTATTTAGAAATTGGAGCTGGATGTTTATTAAGAGATTTTGGAATGCCAATCAAAGGATTGATTTCTTTCTATCCGATGTTGGATGATTCTATCATTAAATTAACGGATATGAATTACATTCAATATCCAATTACTGTAGTAAGTGCCAATAATGTTAATGAGAATCAAAGAATCGATATGTGGTGTGAACATCTATCTCAATCAAATTGTGAATATGAGAAGAAAGAATATCCTGATGCGATGTTAGGATTCATTGAATATCAGTTTGATGAGTATTTGAATAATCCTTTGTTCAAAAGAAATCTAAAAGGATTTGATGAAGATCAACAGATGATTGCGAAGGCATGCATGATGTGGTTGGAGAATCAGATCGAAGAGTATCTAGAGAATGATGGGACTGAGTGATATTTTCACAACAGTTCAATTGTTATATAATAGTGTGGTTAAAGGAGCATGATTTATGTGCGGAATTGTAGGATATAACGGAAATAAACAAGCTGCACCAATCTTATTAAAGGGGTTGGAAAAGCTTGAATATAGAGGATATGATTCAGCTGGCCTTTCTGTAAGAAATGGAACAGAGGAAACGGAAATCGTTAAAGCTAAAGGTAGACTAAAAGCTTTAGCGGAAAAAACAAATGATGGTAAAGCCTTGAAGGGTACGATCGGTATCGGACATACAAGATGGGCTACACATGGTGAACCTAGTGAAAATAATGCACATCCTCATTGTAGTGATGATCATAATGTCATTGGTGTTCATAATGGTATCATTGAAAACTATGCGGAATTAAAAGATAAATTAACAAGACATGGTTATACTTTTTATTCAGCTACAGATACTGAAGTAGCTATCAAGTTAATTGATTATTATGAAAAGAAGTATAATCAAGGACCATTGTATTCCGTTACACATGCGATGCAGAGAATTAGAGGTTCTTATGCCTTGGCTGTAATGTTTAAGGATCATCCTGAAACGATCTATGCGGCTAGAAAAGATTCTCCAATGGTCATTGGTATTGAAGATGGTGCTTGTTATTTAGCTTCAGATGTAACTCCTATCATTGAATATACAAAGACTGTTTATTACATTGGAAATGAACAAGTTGCGGAATTGAATAAAGGAAGTGTTAGATTCTTCAATCTTGATCAAGAAGAAATCACGATTGAACCTAAAGAAGTAACTTGGGATGCGGAAGCTGCAGAGAAGAATGGTTATGAACATTTCATGATCAAGGAGATCCATGAACAACCTAGAGCTGTTTTGGATACGATGAATTCTGTAGTGAAAGATGGAAAGATCGACTTGAGTTCTGTAGGAATCGATGAAGAAGCTGCGAAGGACTTCAATAGTATCGTTATCGTAGCGTGTGGTTCTGCGTATCATGTAGGTATGGCAGGACAATACGTCATTGAATCCGCTGCTAGAATTCCAGTTAGAGTAGAACTCGCTTCTGAGTTTAGATATCGTAATCCAATTTTAAATGAGAAGGATCTAGTGGTTGTTATTTCTCAATCAGGTGAAACTGCAGACTCCTTAGCTGCGTTACGCTTGGCAAAAGAAAATAACATTAAGACATTAGGTATCGTTAATGTTGTAGGTTCTTCTATCGCTAGAGAAGCTGACTATGTATTCTATACACTAGCTGGTCCAGAAATCTCAGTCGCTACAACAAAGGCTTATAGTGCGCAATTGATTGCCATCTACGCATTAGCTATTCAATTAGGTAAGTTCAGAGGAACGATCACACAAGAAAGATATGATGAATTGATTTCTGAAATGGGAACATTACCTAAAAAGATGGAATCTATTATTTCTGATAAAGAAAGAATCCAGTGGTTCGCAAGTAAGTACGCTAACGCACAAGATATGTACTTCATTGGTAGAGGAATCGACTATGCGGTATCTCTAGAAGGTTCATTAAAGATGAAGGAAATCTCTTATGTACATTCAGAAGCTTACGCAGCAGGTGAAATCAAACATGGTCCTATTTCTTTGATTGAAGATGGAACACTTGTCATTGGTGTATGTACTGATAAGACATTGTTTGAAAAGACAAGAAGTAACATGGTAGAAGTGAAATCTAGAGGTGCATATTTGATGGGATTAACTTCTTATGGAAACTATTCTATTGAAGATACGGCAGACTTTACAGTATACATTCCTCAAACAGATCCTTACTTCACAACATCTTTAGCTATCATTCCTTTACAGCTATTAGGATATTATTTATCTGTAGCGAAGGGATTGAATGTTGATAAACCACGTAACCTAGCGAAGTCAGTTACAGTTGAATAAGCATATAAAAAGATTCAGAGAATATAGTGTCCTCTAAAGTTGTACCAAACTTAGGAGGGCACTTTTTATATGAAATACAGTAAAGAATTTAAGATTGAATGTGTAAAGAAATATAAAGCAAATGAATACATTAAGGATCCACCACGGACAAAACACCGTTCATTTCATGTCTTAGTTATGAGATGGTAAAAAATATATGATTCTACTAATAATGATCAATTATAGATAATTTTAAAATTTTTTTAACTTTTTTTTGGAAAATCGATTTTTTCTGTGAATAGTATAAGTGAAA
>CAVDZA010000026.1:0-22662 GCA_963613355.1 Bulleidia sp.
CTGTTAGAGGACCACAAACGATCGTACGTGTAATATCTGTCGTACCATCTTTATATGTTCCACCTGAATCCACAAGTAAGAATCCCTTTGGATGAACTGGAGAGTACTTTTCTTCAGTTGCCGTATAATGCATCATCGCACCATTTGCCTGATATGCGGAAATCGTAGTAAATGATGGTTCAATATAGTCAGGTTGTTCTGCACGTAATTCATAAAGTTTATCTTGTGCAGATAGTTCTGTCATTGTATCTTCACCAACATTTTCTTTTACCCACTTTAAGAACTTCACCATCGCAGCACCATCTTTTACCTGTGCATTATGCATGACTTCGATTTCTGTTTCGTTCTTCACAGACCTAAAGTGCATGATTGGTGAGATCTCATTTAAGATCACATTAGATGAATCAATATGTGTATAGAACTTAGCGTTCAATGAACTTAACTGTACCCAGATCGTTTGATCCTTCAATGTTGATAGATCATCTACTAAACCATCATAAGACTTAACAGTCACGCCATTTTCTTCTAAATATTCTTTTACATCCACTGTCTTCTTTTCATCTACATAGTAATTGACATGATCTTTTGTGACCATCGCAAACGCATATGTGACTGGTGTACAAGGAATATCATTTCCTCTGATGTTCAATAACCAACATGGATCTTCTAACATCGTCAATACCAATACATCCGCATTCTTCTTTTCCATTTCTTCACGTACCATGGAAATACGTTCTTTTGCGGAAGTACCTGTATACTTCGTATCTAATACATAGAGTTTCTCCATTGGCATTTCAGGTCTATCACTCCAGATCATACCAACAAGATCTTCATCTACATGCATCTTCGCATGTTTCTTCTTTAATTCATTTGAGATATGTAACGCATCTTGTGCAGATACAACAGAACCATCAAAACCTAACAAACCATTTTCTGGTGTTTGATCAATGATGAATGATAAAGCTGTAGGAACACCTTCCTGTCCCATTCTCATTAATTCAACGCCTGTTCCTTCTAGTTCATCTTCAGCTTGTGTAAAGTATCTACCATCTGTCCAAAGTCCCGCAAAATCCTTTGTGATGACCGTACATCCAGATTCTCCAGAGAAACCAGACATGTAGCTCTTACACTTAAAGAAATCCGCAGTATATTCATCAGAGAGATGATCATCTGCGTTTGGCATATAATACACATCAATATGTCTTTCTTCCATTAATTTTCTTAATTCTTGAATTCTTTCTTGAACATTCATATTCATTTACCTCACCTTGATAATTATACGCATTTTATCCTTTTTGTGAACTACTGTTAGCTTAAACTAACCTTCATTCTTAAAAAGAGTACTCCTTCGAGTACTCTTAGTTGATACCTTTGATATCACTCATGGAATAGATACTTAACGCCAATGTTGAGAAATTGTGTAAGTAAGCAGTAGAAGAAGGTGGTAATACACCTAGAACACCTAAGGCAATCAGACCAGAGTTGATCGTCATGATCTTCTTATAGTTGTTTTCAATTCTATCTTCAAGCTTTACACTTAATTCTCTTAACGTTGCGATCTTAGAGATATCATCCGCAGGTACGGTGATATCTGCGATTTCTCGTGTAATTTCAGCACCATTGGAGATTGCGACTGCCGCATCTGCCTCACTCAAAGCTAAGGCATCATTGACACCATCACCAATCATGATGACCTTATGACCATCATTCTTTTCTTTCTTCACAAAGTTCGCTTTATCTTCAGGAAGAACTTCAGAGTAGTAGGCATCTACACCAACTTTCTTCGCAACGGCTTTAGCTGTACGATCAGAATCACCAGTCATCATGACTAAATGATTCATTCCACTTTCATGTAAAGTATCGATCAACTTTCTACTTTCTTCACGAATTGGATCTTCAATCAAGATGACAGCTACAAGTTCATCCTCAATTGCCATATACAAATGTGAATATTCGTCAGGTAAAGAATTAAACTTTTCTTCTTCTCCACTAGGAACCTTACACTTTTCATCATCAAATAAGAAATGATGAGAACCTACCAATACCCTTCTTCCATTAATTGAAGAAACGATTCCATGTGCTACGACATACTCTACTTTAGAGTGTCTTTCTTCATGGATGAGATTACTATCTTTCGCAGCCTTAACGACCGCATTTGCGATAGAATGCGGATAATGTTCTTCTAAACAAGCCGCAAGTCTCAACATCTCATCAGGATCATTGTTTCCAAAAGGAATGACTTCTTTTACTTTAGGGGAAGATACTGTCAACGTACCTGTCTTATCAAATACGATCGTATCTGCTTGCGCAACGGCTTCCATATACTTTCCACCCTTGATCACGATACCTTGATTACTTGCCTGACGCATCGCACTCAATACCGCAATTGGAATCGATAGCTTCAACGCACAAGAGAAATCTACCATCAAGATCGACAATGCCTTATTCGCATTCCTTGTTAGGGCATAAGCCAATAGTGTTCCACCTAGTGAATATGGAACCAACTTATCCGCAAGATCACTCGCTCTATTTTCAAAGTCTGATTTCATCTTTTCAGAATCTTCGATCATATGAACGATACGATCATATCTTCCAGTTCCACTTTCAGAAGAAACTTCGATGATACATTCACCATCTTCTACGACCGTTCCCGCAAATACTGGATTTCCACTCTCTTTTCGAACAGGTAAAGATTCACCTGTTAAAGAAGACTGATTGACTTCCGCATTACCTTGAATAACGACACCATCCAATGGAATCATATTACTTGTTCGAACGATCAAATGATCACCCTTCTTGAATTCACTGATATTAACAAGTACTTCTTGTCCATCACTAGTGACCATCCATGCCTTTTCAACATTCAAAGACATACTTCTCGCAAGATCATCAACGCTCTTCTTATGTGTCCACTCTTCTAAGATTTCAGACAATCCTAACAAGAACATCAAGTCACCTGCCGTATCAAAGTCGCCTCTTAACATACTTACAATGATCGTCGTCGCATCTAATACGCTGACTTCAAGTTTTCCATTCAATAGTGACTTCACTCCTGGCACGATAAACTTCCAGCTTTTCACTAGTGAAAGTGCACTACGGATAGGAACTGGGAAAAATGTTCTCGTTACTGCTCTTCTTAACGTATGATAAATGACCTTATCTTCAAATTCTCTTGATAATTCCCTACCTGTTCTTTCAGGAACAAGCTCTTCATTTTCTTCATAGTGAAAAGAAGAAAGATAAGATATCACATTCTCTCTTGTCGTTGAAAAGAGGATCAACGCATCTCCTGTACGATCATATACTTTGACATCTTTGATGCCATCTTGATCTTTTAAGTAATATTCAAGGATATCAGCCTGTTTTAAAGTCATCCTATACTGTAACATGCGTACACGCATGCGACCTTTAGACTCATGCAGGATCTGACATTTCATATCTTATTCAGCTTCCTTATGTGCTTCTAATACAGCCTTTGCGTCCGCAATCAACTTAGCTTCTTTTTCAGCAGCTCTTTTTTCATTGATTTCTTTTGCGTCTGCACCGATATCACCACAGTTTTCCTTAAGTGTTGTGTAGACCTTAGCTACTTCATCAACACCTCTCATTACTGCAGCTGTACAATGTGTATACACTTTCTTAGCGTCATCGCTTGTTAAGATCTTTACACCAGCTGTTCCTAACAAAACACCATAACCAACTAATTTCGCACTTACTAAATTCATAATCTATACCTCCTGCCAATACGGCTTTTTTGTACAAATTTATTGTAAAAAATGTTAGATTGATTTGTCATTACTAACCTTTCAATTCCGTCTAACATTCAAAAAAAAGGATGAGATATTCTCATCCTAATACACCTTTATCCGCATTTTTTAATGTCTCGATTGGTGTCGTATCTACATCATCAATATGCTTACCAGCATACTTCTTTGTTTCCTTCGAAACGACTCCACTCAACAACAATACTGCCACGATATTTGGTAATGCCATTAATCCATTCATCAGATCGGCAAAATCCCAAATGATATCAATTGAAACGACTGCTCCAATAAATACACAAACGACCCATAATACTTTATATGGTGTGATTGCCTTTTCACCAAATAAGTAAATAGAACAACGTTCCCCATAATAATACCAACCAAGTATCGTAGAAAACGCAAAAGTAATCAATCCCATCAACAATAATGGAACACCAATTACTGGAATCGTTGAGAATGCTTGAGAAGTCAAGGCAGCTCCATTTCCACTCAACGCATCGATATTTGGATATTTAATGATACAAGATACCAATACAAGTCCCGTCAACAAACAAATAACGACTGTATCCCAGAATGTACCTGTCATAGAAACAAGTGCTTGTCTTTTCGGATTTTTGGATTTCGCTGCTGAGGCAATCAGTGGTGCACTTCCCATACCTGATTCATTTGAGAACAGACCTCTTGCGAAACCATATCTACAACAAACAGAGAATGTCGTTCCAATAAATCCACCCGTTACTGCTTGTGGATCAAACGCAGCTGATACGATCGTAACGATCGTTTGAGGAATATATCGAATATTCATCACTAAGATCAACAAACAACCTAAGATATAGAAACCTGCCATAAATGGAACAAGTTTTTCCGCAACACGTGTAATACTTTGAATGCCACCTAAGATGACCAACGCAACAATGATCGTCAATACGATTGCGGCAGCTAAAGTAGGCACGCCAAAGTTTTGATTCAAGTTTTCCGCAACTCCATTGGATTGGACCATACAACCAATTCCTAATCCACATAACGCAGCTAATCCCGCGAAAATGATTCCTAACCACTTCATATGAAGTCCACGATCTAGCGCATACATCGCTCCACCGATCATAGAACCATTTTCACTCTTCACACGATACTTTAACGCAATCAATGTTTCAGAATACTTTGTTGCCATTCCAAAAATACCTGTGATCCACATCCATAGAACGGCTCCTGGTCCACCTAATGCGATAGCTGTACCTACACCAATGATATTACCTGTACCAATCGTTGAAGACAAAGCTGTCGTTAACGCACCAAATTGTGAAATATCTCCATTATCTCCATCTTCATCTATCGTCACGGATAATTTGATTGCCTGAAACACTTCCTTTTGAACAAAACCCGTACGGATCGTCATAAAGATATGTGTTCCAATCAATAATATGATCAATGGCCATCCCCACAACAACGAATCTAATGTATGTATCAACTCTCCCATAAGAAACTCCTTGTGGAAGATTATACAACAAAAAAGAATAGTTTCAAAAATTGAAACTATTCCTTAGATATCAACTTCTTCAATGTTCCATTGTTTTTTAATCTTGGATACATTGCGATATATAAGCTAGAAGCGATGATGATGGCTAATACACCATTCACTCCTGTTGTGATGAATTTCGCACCAGCTAAGTAACCAGCTGCCTTTTCCGCATTGCCTAATATTACTAAGTAATACAAGTACGATAATAACGTTTCACCAATCAAGTTAAATACCATTCCACCTGTACATGATAATACGACCTTCTTATATAAGCTCTTTCCATTTTCTTCTTGGATGTGGAATACCTTATGTGCTATTAATCCTGTCACGATACCAATGCCAAGTTTCAAAATGATCGTCTTAGGAGCGACTGTAATATAAACAGGATCCAACAAATCTCCAATTCCCATTCCGATCGCACCAGCGATACCACCAGGAACGCCACCCAACAATAACGCAGCTAATACACAGAATGTATTTCCTAAATGGAATGAAGTAAAACCAACTGGTGTTGGAATCTTGATCTGTAAGAAAGCGAAAGCTACATAACAAAGCGCAGTCATTAACGCAGTTACTGTAAGCTTTAAAGTATTTGTGCTTTTCATAAAAAAGTCCTCCTTTTTATGAGGACTATTATAAAATAATTTGATATTACAGAAATAACCAGTTTTAGATACTTTTATAAGACCAGATTACTGATCATTGAATAATCGCATCCAATTATCTGTAACACCCTTTACGCTTTCTTCTAAAGAACCAACGCTTTCACTGGCATAACTTTTCGCCAATTGGAATACGACCTTCTTGAAGTTATCTGCCTTATCTTTTGGTAAAGTCGTTAGTTTCTTTAAGATCTTTGGTGCACTCGTAATAATGGATTTGTTGAATTCCGATACACAAGTAGCACCACTGGCATCCAACACATCAAACACCGTTTCTACAAACACTTTACGATCTTCTAAAGATAGATCTTTCAACCATCCACGGATCGTCTTATCTGCCAAGATGCTTTGAGAACTTCTTCCTTCGACCGTAACAAATTCATTTCTATGAACTTGCCAAGTATTCGCATCATGTTGCATCATACCTTTTCCATTAGACTTGATGACTTTCTTCTCACCTAAGGAATACATCAACATACCGATAACAGAACATTCAGGAACGATAGCTTTGATCTTAGGTTGGATTTCTTTATATTCATCTTCTTCTGTCACTTCATGCATAAAACCAGGTCCATCATTTGACCACACTTCTAGGATCTTATCTTGAACCTCAGGATCACAGAACGCACTCGCATAGACTGCGAAGTTACCACCTTTTGAGTGTCCCCCAACACGTAGCTTCACATCTTTATCTTTAAAACAATCATTCAAATACTTCAATGACTGTCTTTGACCTTCTGTTTCTTCCATATATGAGAAACATAGATCTTCTTTCCAACCAATGAACGTATCATCTGTTCCACGATACGCTACATACACCGTTCCATCTGGTAACCACATCTGTACCGCAGACATCTGTTCGCTCTTTTTCCCATTAATGATATTGATATAACCTTTGAAACGAATATCTCCATATCTCTTAGAATCCACCATGGAATCCATCAACAATGGAGCCTTCGCAATAAAGCTTGTACGAGCTAAGATTTCTTCCTTTGTATGAATTTGATAATACTTATCATAGATCTCTCTTAATGTAACAGAACCTTCTTCACCCACTAAAGGAATACATCCATCAAAGTCCGTATAAGATAATTGTGCTAGCACTAGATTATCCACTTCATTGAAAGGATCACTTGAAAAAGGAATATCATTTCTCCAATCAATATAATCAAAAATATTTGCCATAAAATTGCCCTCTACTCTACAAAATTATACATCATAAAAAAAATTTCAAACTTTTCTTTAAAATTTTATATTTTTCAAGAAAGCGCTATCATTTAAAATGTAAACGGAAAGAGTGGTTTTCAAACAATCATATTCACCTTATATTTTCTCACATTCCTAGATTGTTCTACCGCTATCTTTCCAAACAGAAAATAATAGGTGACAAACATGAAAGATTGGAAGAAATGGTTAGGAAAAGATGTGATTGTTTATATGAAAGATGGTACAGAATTAATAGGTGTACTTGAAGGACCTGTCATTCCATCTGGATTCATTCCAAAAGAACTACGTCTTCTCAATGGAATCTTTGTCACACACATAAAAACAAAAGATATCTCCGAAATCAAAGATACCTTCTGATATTCCCCTACATAGGCTTTTCCCTCAAAGCCTATGTAGTGGGAGTTTTTTTATAGTTCTTCATTCGCTGGAATGCCATTCCAAAGTCTATAATAAACACCTTTATTCTCTAATAACTGTTCGTGTTTTCCTTCTTCAAGGATTCCATCTTTTCCTAGAACGACGATTCGATCTGCGTTTTTGATCGTTGTTAGACGATGTGCGATCGTCAATGTCGTTCTACCAACAGATAATCCTTCCAAGCTCTTTTCAATCAAGATCTCACTTTCATTATCCAAAGCACTTGTAGCTTCATCCAATAATAGAATTGGAGGATTCTTCAAGAATACTCTAGCGATAGAGATTCTTTGTTTCTGACCACCAGATAACTTGACACCTCTTTCACCAACATACGCATCATAACCACCATTCAACTCTTGGATAAATTCATCCGCACCTGCTAGCTTGGCTGCGTGAATGATTTCTTCTCTAGTAGCGCCTGGTTTACCATATTCAATATTCTCTGCCACTGTACCAGAGAACAAATATACATCTTGTTGAACGATACCAATGACATTTCTTAAGCTCTTTAACGTTACATCCTTGATATCTTGACCATCGATCTTTACTGCACCACTTGTCGTATCATAGAAACGTGGAATCAAGGAAGCCATCGTAGTCTTACCTCCACCACTTTCTCCAACAAGTGCCAAGTTTTCACCTGGATGGATCGTAAGATTCAAGTCATGAAGTACTCGTTTATTATCATCAGGATAATCAAATGTCACATGATCAAATTGTACTTCTCCACCATTTACTACCAACTCTTTGGCATCAGGTGCGTCTTTGATATCGATTGGTGTATCCATGATTTCAAAGAATCTTTCAATACCTGTGATTCCTTGTGAGAACTGTTCTGCGAATTCAACCAATCTTCTGATCGTTGAAATCAAAGTAGATACATACAACATATACATAACGAGATCCCCAGCATTGATCTTTCCATATACTAGGAACAATCCACCCGCAATGATCGTAATACTGTACATCAATCCATCAAACAAACGAATACACATATTCAAGTTTGCCATGGCATAGTAACGCTTCTTTTTGATTTTCTTCAATTGAACATTACCATCCGCAAACTTCTTTAACTCTGTCTCTTCCGCATTAAATGCCTTAACGACTTTTTCACCCAACAATGAATCTTCTACTTGTGCGTTTAACTCACCAATCTGGATACGTTGTTCTTTAGTCGCAGAACGGAACTTATGATTCAATTTAATAGAGCCATAGATCATAAAAGGAACACACGCAAAGATCAATATCGTTAAAGGAATGGAAGCACTACACAAGATGATAAAAGATACAACGATCTTGATTCCCGCAATAAAGAATTCTTCTGGACAATGGTGTGCAAATTCTGTTACATCAAACAGATCCGATGTAATTCTAGCCATGACTTGTCCGATCTTTGTATTGGAATAATAAGAATCTGATAATCTTTCTAATTGTTCAAAGGCATCACTTCTCATGTCCGTTTCAATATAAACACCCATGATATGTCCTTGAGAACACATAAAGAAATACGCTGCCGCATCAACAAGTCTTAACACAACATACAACACTGCCATCTTCGCAACTAGCTCAACCGTTAATGATAAAGGTTCATACATCGCAGTATTTGTCAGATTAGACATGATACGAGGTAAAACGATATCACACAATGTTGTTAGTGCTGCACAAAACAAATCAAAGAATAAGATCTTTTTATACTTCATCAAGTACGGAATAAATCTTTTTAATAACTCTTTCGTACTATACGTCTTTGTCTCTGTTTTTGACATAAATACCCCCTAAGAATTTTGATACTATTTTAATGAATTCAAAGAAAAAAAGAAATGACTTTGATTCAAACAAACAAAAAACCTCATACATCGTATGAGGTAAAAAAAAGAGCGAGTGATGAGAATCGAACTCACGTATGCAGCTTGGAAGGCTGCCGTTCTACCATTGAACTACACTCGCACAAAAGATGGTGTCTCGGAAGGGAATCGAACCCTCGACCCACTGATTAAAAGTCAGTTGCTCTACCACCTGAGCTACCGAGACATCGCGGTGGTAAAAAAATTGGCTGGGGCAGCGAGGATCGAACTCACGATGAGGGAGTCAAAGTCCCTTGCCTTACCGCTTGGCTATGCCCCAACAGGCCGCCTTTTGTTCAGTATCAGATGATACGAATAACCAAATAAATGGTGGAGACGGGTGGTTTCGAACCACCGAACCCAGAGGGAGCAGATTTACAGTCTGCCGCGTTTAGCCACTTCGCTACGTCTCCATTAAATAAATGGTGCCGACTATAGGAATCGAACCTACAACCTACTGATTACAAATCAGTTGCTCTGCCAATTGAGCTAAGTCGGCACATGGTGGAGGTTAACGGGCTCGAACCGCTGACCCTCTGCTTGTAAGGCAGATGCTCTCCCAACTGAGCTAAACCTCCATGTTATTTTGTACACTTCATTAACAAGTGCTCAAATAATATAACATGCCCTTTTTATTTACGCAACACTTTTTTTCAATTTTTTAATTCTTTTTTTCGGACTATGTTCGATTGTATGATTTTTATGCCATTTTAAGCGTTATAATTGTTTTGGTGAATTATTATGTATAGAAATACTTGGGTAGAAATAAACTTAGATGCTATCTACGAAAATGTAAAAAAGACAAAAGAAATTTGTCAAAAGAAATATATCGCAGTCGTAAAAGCGAACGCGTATGGAAATGGCGATCTACAAGTTGCGAATACTTGTTTAGAAGCTGGCGCAGATATGTTAGCTGTGTCCTCTTTAGATGAAGCTATCATCTTAAGAAACAAAGGATATGATGGTGATCTTTTTATCTTAGGACCTACAAATCCAGAAGATGTTGATGTGATGATCCAAAACCATATCGCAACTGCAGCTTTCTCTAAACAATGGATCGATTCTATTACTTCTAAGAATTGTAAAGGTCTCATGGTACATCTCGCAATCGATACTGGCATGAATCGTTTGGGTTTTAAAGATAAAGAAGAATGTAAACAATGTCTCCAACAGTTATTAGATGCAGGATGCGTTGTAGAAGGTATCTTCACACACTTCTATTGTTCATCTGAAATAGATCACACAAAGACAAATAAACAATTTGAAAGATTCAAAGAATTCGTTTCTTATCTCAACCATCCATTCAAATGGATCCATTGTGATAATAGTGACGCTACGATCTTCTTCAAAGATGATATATCTAATGCCTGTAGAGTTGGCATTTCATTGTATGGTATCTCTCCATTCACAAATGAATTAAGACCTTCTATCTCTTTATACACAGAAGTATTCCTCACTAAGACCATCCATAAAGGAGAAACGGTTGGTTATGGTGCGTTACATACAGCTGAAGAAGATGAAATCATTGGCACATGTCCTATTGGTTACGCAGATGGATTCATCCGTAAGAACAAAGGTAGAAAAGTATATGTTGATGGTGAATACGCAGAAGTCGTAGGAAATGTATGTATGGATCAAATGATGATACGCCTACCTCATGATGTTCCTGTTGGTACGAAAGTAGAGATCTTTGGAGAACATATCGATATTGAAGATATGGCCAATGAACTAGGTACGATTTCTTACGAGATCATGTGCTTGATCAGTGAACGCGTCACAAGACGTTACATCAGACACAACAAGATACAAGAAGAAATCAATCTTCGTTTAGAACACAGTCTAAAAAACTCTGACAAATAGTCAGAGTTTTATTTCTTTAATGTAATGAATACGACTTCAGGATCATTATACAATCTAGGAATGTATGGATTTCCACTAGCTAGTCCCCTCGATATCACAAAGAACTTATTCTTTAATCGATGGATACCTTCATAGTATTTTGGAAGGATGCCTTGTTGAGGTGCGTACAACCCTTTATGAACAAATGGAATTCTCCATTGTCCTCCATGAACATGTCCACTAATAATGAGATTACAATGGATTTCATTATAGAAATCTACATAGTCTGGTCTATGAGAAATCAATACACGATAGTTATCTGTATGGTACATTTCATCTAATACACTTGGTTCTATGATTGGTTTTCTACCATGATCACTCATTCCACATATTTCAATACTAGTATTTCCTTTTTGGAATAGTTCTGTTGTATCTTCTAATACATGTACACCCATCTGTCTCAATTGTTCTCTTAATTCATTGATTTCTTTTAAATAGTTATCATGATTTCCTGAAGTGAAGTACACAGGATACTCTTTGATAGCTTCAATCAATTCAAAAGATATTGAATGATCTCTATCTAAATCAAATAGATCACCTGGAATAATGATGAGATCTGGATGGTTATCCTCTATGATCTTTGTAATTCTTTCTTGGTTCTTTCCAAATCTTCTACAATGCAGATCTGCCAATACACAGATATTGATTTCATCATCTACTTTCTTTGTGTGAATGATGTACTTTGTCGTATCGATCTTATGATATTGAAACCCACATGCCAAAAACGCACCTGTTGTTAATAAAGATCCTTTTATCCATTTATTCATATAAAACCCCATAATCATGAATGATATGATTTCTTTCTACATTCTTATATAACTTATGATTCGCATATATCACATACACGATATCTTCTTCTCTTTGTTCGATCTTTTCTACTACTCCATACAATGTCAATTCATCCACAATGAACGAAACAGTATGTCCAACACGTATTCTTTTCATACCATTATCATACAATATTGTATTAGAATATTGGTATGACAAAAATCTATATTGGAGAAAATGTAGTACTCAAAGGAAATGTGTCTTTATCCAACAATTGTTCTATTTGGCATAACTCTGTGATACGTGGAGACAGTGATTCTATCACGATCAAAGAAAACACAAACATCCAAGATCTCGTGATGATCCACACAGGATTCAATCATTGTCCTGTTTCTATCGGAAAGAATGTTACGATAGGTCATAGTGCGATCATTCATGGTTGTACGATCGAGGATAACTGCTTGATTGGAATGGGTGCTATTATCATGAATCACGCTAAGATTGGAAAAAATTGTATCGTTGGTGCTGGTTCCTTGATCACAGAAAACAAAGAATTCCCAGATCATTCTTTGATCATGGGTTCACCTGCCAAATGGATCAGAGAACTAACAGATGATGAGATCCAAAACATCCAAAACAACGCATCCCTCTATATAGAAGAAGCTAAGAAAGAGTTAAAAGAAATCGATTATGAAAAAACTATATTTGGTTAGACATGGAGAAACCATGTTCAACACTAAAAATCTCGTACAAGGTCATTGTGATTCTCCACTCACAGCCCTAGGCCACGCTCAGGCAAAAGAAATCGGAGAATACTTTAAAGAAAACAATATTACATTCGATCATGCGTATTGTTCCATGTTACATCGTACAGAAGAGACCCTACAAGAGATCACTTCTATGCCATATGAAAGAAGAGAAGAATTAAACGAAAGATATTATGGTTCTATGGAAGGAGAAAGTAGAAAGATCGCAGAAAAGATGACTTGGCAACAAAGAAGTCATTTATATGAGATGTGTGGTGGAGAAAGTGAAGAATCTCTCATCAAAAGAATGAAAGATTTTATGTTAGAGATCCTAAACAAAGAAGATCATCAATCTATCTTATGTGTATCTCATGGTGCCGCAATCTCTTTCTTCATGAATCACATCGGTGTTAAATTCAACATCGTACGATTAAAGAATTGTCATGTATTAGAAATCGAATATGATGGAAAATATCATTTCGTTAATGATCACGCACCAAAAAATGGTTAGCTCAAAGAAGCTAACCATCTTTCTTTTTTCAATCTTAATAAGAACAATAATCCTCTACACGATAACTCAACAGCCATCGCAATCCATACACCAGCTAATCCAATTGAGCGTGATAAGAAATACGCTAGTGTAATTCTCACACACCAGATACTTACTAAATTGATGATTCCAGGAACAAATGTATCTCCTGCTCCTCTTAGAGCACCATTGGCTACGATACTAGCCGCAAATAATGGTTCCGCCAACAATTCGATTCGCAAAACGCTTTCTCCCAATTGTTGAACTTCTTCAACTGGTGTCAAGAAACCAAATACAACAGGACATAAGAAATACATCAAAGCACCTGTGATCGTCATAATGATCATGCCAGTAAAGGTCGTTAACCACGCAAATGATCTCGCTAGATCTTTTCGCTTTGCGCCAATTGCTTGACCAACCATCGTGGTCGCAGCACTACTGATGCCATATCCCGGCATATAACAAATCGATTCTGCAGTTACCGCAAAGGAATTAGCTGCGATAGCGACCGTTCCTAAAGGAGCTACGATACGTGTCGATACGACTTGGGCAGCAGTAGAAGCACATTGTTCGATTGCCATAGGAACGCCAATTCTCACTGCTTCTTTTAAGATATCTTTCTGAACGATCCATTTTCCTTTCACACCAATGATAGAAATCACTTTTTCTTTTACGATTGCGTAATACAAAAGAATACACATCGATAATAGGATTGCCAAGGATGTACCAAGTTGTGCACCTGTAACACCAAGTCCTGCACCCACCATCGTCATTGACATTCCAAATATAGAAATGGTTCTTGTAGGAAAAATCAAAAAGTAGTTAAACACGACATCTGCACAACACATGATCGTCGCAACGATAGAAGGAACTTTCATATTACCTGAGCACTGTAACATGTTCATACATAAACTATTCAATTGTCGAACAGGAATGAATAACGCAAAGAATAAGAAATAGTTACTCGCATCCTTCCATAAAGATGCATCTGCGCCTAACCATTGTGGTAAGACTTGCGATAATCCAACCCCAACTAGTCCAATCAATAAGCTCATTAAAAAACTTGTGAATAAAGATTGTTTAAAGATCGATTTAGCAGTTTTATGATCTCCTGCACCTACCGCATGAGCCACTTGAACAGAAAAGCCTGCTGCACAAGCCATGATGGCTCCACCAAACAACCAAGTCGATGAAGAAACTAGCCCTATGGAAGCACTCGCATTCGCACCAAGTACGCCAACCATCGCCGCATCGATATACTGCATGATGATCTCACTGATCTGTGCCAAAATTCCTGGAAGTGAAAGATGATAAACAAAACCTAGTTTATCTTTTAATGTCATATTCTGATTTTCTCTCATTTCACTTGCGAAATCTCTTGTTTCAGCCATATTCCCTCACTTTAATCTAGGTAGGTTCCATCTATAATGGATCGCACAATAGCGAATCAACACCGTACAAACAAAGCTCACTACCATCGCATACAATTCACCAATAAATTGAAACGAATATACAAATACCATACTTCCAATGATAGCCGCTACACCATATACTCTTTCTTTCATGATCAATGGCATTTCTCCAGCTAACATATCACGGAAGATACCTCCACCAATACCTGTCAATGTACCAACAAAGATACATAAGAAACGATTATCTACATATCCATTTTCAATTGCGGTACGTGCACCCATGATAGCGAAAATCGCTAAGCCGATCGTATCTGTGATATTCAACAACAGATCTGATACATTTTTATGTTTCTCTAATTCACCAATTTCTTTATATTCGATCATAAACGTCAGTAAAGAAAACACAAACGCACACAAAACATACATTGGATTCTTAAACATGGATGGTGGTGTGATTCCAAGGATCAGATCACGAATGAATCCACCTCCAACAGCTGTCATACACCCCAATATCACAGCCCCAAAGATATCCATCTTCTTTTTCTTCGCAACAACGACTCCACTTACCGCAAAAGCCGCACTGCCGATCATCTCTAAGATCGTCACAAAATTTGTAAAACTCATCCTATATCCCAATAAGAAAGCAGGTACTCCTGCTTTCTATGCTTCCTTCACTTTCTTTTCTTCTATCTTTTTCAATATCACATACGCAATGATTGCGCCAATCATTCCAACGATTGCCCCACCAAGTACATCACTTGGAAAATGCACACCTAGGTATAATCTAGAGAACCCAACCAAACAAGATAGGATCCAGAAAGGAATTGAATATTTCTTCATTCCTTTTTCTAATCCAAGGTACATACCTAAAGTACACGCAAAGCACGCAGATGTATGTCCAGATGGAAACGAGAAATCTTTTTGCGCTTCGATCAATCTCGTTAAGTCAGAAAATTGATCATAAGGTCTTACTCTGGCAACGAGATTCTTAATACATACATTCACCAACAACGCATTACAAATCAACGCTAGTGCCATCATGATTCCAATCTTTCTTGTTTTCTTTATCGCAATTAAAATCAAACACAAAACGATCCAAAAGATTCCACCTTCACCAAACATTGTCATCAACTTCCAAAAAGGTGTCATGAAATCAAATCTTAAATGTGTTTCTATCCATAATAAGATTACATGATCAATACTTGTTATCATAGTTCTATCCCTTCACTTATAAAAATCAACAAAATTATAACAAATTTCTATCTTATTCAACCATCTTTTCAAAACAAGTGTACAATATACTCTAAAAAAGAGGAGGAACATTATGAAAAAACAATTAGATATGTTAAATGGAAACATCGCAGAATTGATTCTCATATTCTTCTTCCCTATCCTATGTGGTTCCTTATTCCAACAACTTTACAACACAGTAGATGCGATCGTTGTAGGTAACTTTGTAGGTAAAGAGGCGCTCGCTGCCGTAGGTGGTTCTACAGGTACGGTCATCAACCTACTTGTTGGATTTGTGACAGGACTGGCAAGTGGCGCAACTGTCGTTATCGCTCAATACTATGGAAAGCATGAAGAAGAAGGCGTACAAAAAGGTGTTTACTCTTCCATGTTTTTAGCCATCACATTAGGTTTGTTACTTATGATCGTTGGTATCGTATTAGCACCATGGATCTTAAAGATCTTAAATGTACCTTCTGATATCCTTTCTCTTTCTACGCTTTATATGCGTATCTATATGATTGGTATGATACCTTCCCTTATCTACAATAATGGCGCAGGTATCTTAAGAGCAGTAGGAGATTCAAAAAGACCATTATATTTTTTAATAGCCTCATGTATCACAAACATCATCTTAGATATCTTATTTGTGATGGTGTTCCAATGGGGCGTAGCTGGTGTGGCAATCGCAACAACGATTTCTCAAGTCGTATCTGCTTACTTAACATTACGTGTCTTATCTAAGACAACGGAAAGCTACGCATTTCATTTAAATCATTTATCATTTGATAAGAACATTCTCATTCGTATCATTGAAATTGGATTTCCAGTAGGCATTCAATCTTGTTTATACAGTGTCGCAAATCTTTGTATCCAATCCAGCATCAATAGCTATGGTACAGATGCCGTTGCCGCATGGGCAGCATTTGGAAAGATCGATGCGTTATTCTGGAATAGTTCAGGTGCTTTAGGACAAGCTGTATTAACATTCTGCGGTCAAAACTTTGGCGCAGGACAAGTTGATCGCGTTAAAAAAGGAATCCATGTTGGTACATTGATCTACATCATTGGTGCCGCAACGATTTCCCTTGTTTGTTACTTTGGTGGTGATTTGTTATTTCACTTATTCACGCAAGACACCAATGTCATCCAGATCGGACTAGCAGTTCTACGATTCTCATGTCCTTTTTGGACAACGTTCTGTTTTGTAGAAATTTTATCTTCCAGCATTCGTGCGTGTGGAGATTCCTTTGTGCCAATGGTACTTACCGCACTTGGTATTGGTGCTTTTAGAATTGGTTGGATCTTCCTATATCCATCTAACACTTTATTCGATACCATTGTTTGTTACCCTATTTCCTGGGTCATGACAAGTATCTTATTCATCCTTTATTACTTACAAGGTGGATGGCTAAAGAAAAGCCTCCAACAAAGAGAAAAGATCCTACAATCAAACGAATAACAGGAGCCGAAGCTCCTGTTATTTTACATTTCTTTAGCGTGTTCTAGATTTTCATGGATTCCTGCACAACATTCATGGAATCTGTTTAATTCTTTCTCATTGAGTGGTAACTCAATGACTTTTTCTACACCATCTTTTCCAATCACACATGGAACGCCCGCATAGACATCATGTTCTCCATATTCACCATCAAGTGGTGCACTAGCCGCAAGAATTACTTTTTCATCTCTCAATATGACAGATACCATCTTCGCAGCAGTTGTAGCGATGCCATACTCTGTACATTCTTTTCCAGCGAATGTAACCCATCCACCACCGATTGCTTCCTTTTGAAGTTCTTTGTGATCAAACTTAAATTTATCATCCACTTCTTCCATCTTGGATAATGGAACACCATGGAATGAAACACAAGACCATGGACAGAATTGTTTATTTCCATGTTCTCCCAACATATACGCATCAATCGATTTATGATCGATATCCGTTACTCTACTAAGTGCTGATAACATTCTTGAAGTATCTAGACCTGTTCCTGTACCGAATACATGTCCTTTAGGAAGACCTAAGGCATCTGCCATTTCTTTTGTGACGACATCGCATGGATTCGTAATGTTGATTAGTACGCCCTTGAATCCACTTTCTTTGATCCTAGTAGCACATTCACGTAACATTGGCACTGTATAACGCATTTCCGTCAAACGATCTGTGCTACCTTTTAAGATACTGACATTACCTGCAGTATGTACAACGACATCACAATCTTTTAGATCTTCAAATGTTCCTACTGTCACCTTACAACGATTTGGTGCATACGCTACCGCATCTCTAAGATCCTGTGCTTCCGCAATTACTTTCTTTTCCGTTCTTCCGATCAAGATTAATTCATCTGCGATACCTTGTATCAACAAAGAATACGCAACATGCGCTCCTACATGGCCTACCCCAATGATTCCTACTCTTCTTAATTTCATAAAATCATCCTCTTTCATTCCTTAATAAATTTCTTATCTTGTTCTGAAACATCATCACTCACATATCGTTCAACACGCATATGAAGATCATATTTCTCTCTTAAGTTTGTAATGACATCCATCATCTTCGAAGCGTGATGTACATCAATTGCCTTCTGGTCTTTCCAACTATCGATCAACAAAACAGTTTCTTCATCTTCCAAAGGAATGAAATATTCATATCTCAAATTCCCTTCTTCCTTTCGAATAGATTCAACAGTTCCACTAGAAATCATTTCTTCCACAAACTTCTTCGCATTTCCATTCTTTCCGGAATAAAAAATATTCACTGTTACGCTCATATATTCTCCAATCTTATTCTTTCACTTCTAGTATTTCTCCAACAAACATCCAATGCGGATTCCAATCCCCATTTTCATCTACAGGATAAGCTTTTGGATTATTCTTATAGTATTCTTGAATATCTTCAGATAATCCTTCTTTCTCAAACATACCTTGATACATCTTCCTACACAAGAATGTCATTTTCGCTTCTTGAAATGTCACGCTATCACCAATAGAAACTGGCGTTAATCCTGCACCAACTGCCTTATCTTCATTTCTACCACTATGAGATCCCATATAGCCTAAAGCTTTCTTATATTCAGGATCATAAAAGCTCACTGTAAATGTCGAATACTTTTTAAAGAATTCTGTTGTGTAACGCGCGGGATGAAGATATACCGTTAAGATTGCGCCACTCTTTCCTGGTTTTGTCCAGATCGTTCCGAAACTTCCCCAACCTACTGTACAACTATTATAGTCATCTAAATTCCCTGCAGTTACGAGTGCCCATTGATTCTTAAACAAATCAAATGGTTTGAATTCTTTATTGATAAGCTCTTCCATAACGATTCCTCCCACCAAAGCGATAGTTCTATTCTTTTCATTTATTTTATGCTAATCTTGTATCAGAGGTAAACATTTATGAATAAAATAATTCCAAGTATTTTAACTGTCTTATTGACAACAAATCTAGTTGCGTGTGCTTCTACTAGCACAACAACATCAAAATCTAGCACAACTAGTACAACGGAAGAAGAAATCGTTGGTGCCTATGACACTGCCACTTCTCCTGTACTCACTGATGAGACAAAAGAAATTTTTGAAAAAGGTGCTGAAGGCATGACAGGTGCTACATATACACCAGTAGCCTTACTAGCTACACAACTCGTATCAGGAACAAATTATCGTTTCTTAGCGACTTGTAAGCCATTCTTAAAAGATGATAGTGAAGCTATTGAAACTTACGCTATCGTTGAAATCTATGAAAACCTACAAGGTGAAGTAGAACTAAAGGAAGTCATCAACTCCGAAATCGAAACTTACTTTGCGGAAGGTCTGACAGGTGGTTGGAGCCAACCAGATACACCAGAGCTTACAGAAGAAGCCGCCAAGGCATGTGAAGCTACAAAAGAAGATTCTAAGACTTCTTATCTCGCTTTACTCGCTACACAAGTCGTATCCGGTACAAACTATCGCATCCTTTGTGAGAAAGATGGAACATATTCCATTGAAACGATCTATGAAGATCTAAATGGAAATTATGAAGTAACTGAAACGGAAACATTTAACGCTGAATAACAAAACAAATACCGCTATCAAGCGGTATTTATTTTTGTATCTCAATGAGTGTCTTTTTGATTTGATCAACATCGATTGGCTTAGAGATATGTGCGTTCATACCAGCATCCAAACATGCCTTCTTATCTTCTACGAATGCGTTAGCTGTCATTGCGATGATCTTGACGCTCTTCGCATCTTCTCTATCTAGTGCACGGATCTTTCTTGTTGCCTCTAATCCATCCATGACAGGCATCATCATATCCATGAAGATATAATCAAATTCATTATTTTCAGATCCTTTGAAAATATCCAAAGCTTCTTTACCATTCGTTGCGCAGGTAATGATCATTCCTTCATCTTCTAAGATCACTTTGGCGATTTCCATATTCAATTCAATATCTTCAACAAGTAATGCTTTCTTGTTTGTGAAATCAATATTTTCATATACATTGTTTTGAATAGGTGCAGACTTATCTAATTCAAATGTCAAAGTAATCTTGAATGTCGTTCCTACATTTTCTTTACTGATCAGTTCGATCTTTCCACCCATCTTTTCAATGATATCTTTTACAATGGATAGACCTAGACCAGAACCATTAATACTTGTCGTTGTTTGTTTTCCTTCTTGTGTATATGGTTCAAACGCATGTTTCTGAAATTCTTCACTCATACCTTGTCCAGAATCAGAACATACAAACAAATATGTTGCGTAGTTTTCATCACTTGCGATTTCATTACAAGATAATTCAACGGTTCCACCACGACGATTGTATTTGATTGCGTTAGAGGCAATATTCATGAGTACTCGATTAAGGTATGTTGGACTACCAATGACCTTACAATGTTGAAAATTCGTAAAATCACCACCAATAAAAGTAATACCTGCCGCAATCGCATTCGATTCAATGATTGGTAGTGTCTTTAGGATCAGTTCTTTTAAATCGAATGGTTTATGATCTAATTCCAAAGTACCTGATTCGATCTTTCTAGTATCCAATACATTGTTTACGATATCTGTTAAGTAATCTACAGAATGTGCGATCTTATCTTCACATTCCATTCTCTTTTGTTTATCATCTTCATTCTTACGCATGATGTTCAACATTCCAACGATACCATTCAATGGTGTACGAATATCATGTGACATCTTTCGTAAGAATATTGTTTTAGATTCATTGGCAGCTTTCGCTTCAATCAAGCTATTTTGAAGTTGTTCTTGAAGATCAAGTTCTCTTCTCTTTTCATCTGTAAAGTCACGAGAAACGTACAATACATCTTTTACTTCACCTGTTTGTTTATCACGCTTCTTCACAATAAATCTAGCTTGATACCATCTTCCTTGTGAATTCCTAAATTCTATTACGACCGTATTGTGATCTTTCAAACGTTCACCAAGCGTATCAATATCAAGGAATTCTCGTACTTCTTCCTGCATCGATACATCTATAAAGTTACTAATGATCTTTTCCTTCACATCATCAAAGTTACCTTTATCATCAATTGCTTTCCTGATCAAACTTCCACTTTCTATGATTTCATAAGAATGATCGATCACATTTCCTTGAACGATATTATTGTAGATCGTAGATAACGCATTAATGATTTCAGCATGCTTTCTTTCTTGGATCAAGACACGTTCTAACTTTTGATAACTTTCATACAGTGACTGTTCTTCCTCTTGTCTTTGTTTGCGATAAAAACAAATAAACATATACGCAAGAGTAATCATGATCACAATGATCAATATTGCGATAAGACCTGAACGTACCAATGTCTTTTTATGTTCCGCAATAAATGTATAGGTCGCTTCAATATCGTTTTCAATACAAAGTACCCCAATGATTTCATTACTATCATTTGCGGTAATTGGATAACAAGCTGTAAAGATATGTCCCCATGTCGTATCTACGATATCTTGTGAATAGACGATTTCACCTGTTAATGCTTTTTCTATGTAAGGAATCATTTCCTCTTCAATTGGATCTCCTGGATTTCTAAAGTCTTCTGTATCTTGATCCAACCCATCTACCACATAAACAAGTGTTCCGTTTTCATCTTCCTTTGCGGTGTAAAAATACCTTGTGGAATTTAGTTCTCGCACTTCTTTCAAGTGAGATTGTAAGTTTTGGTAAAGCTCTGTTTTTTTATCATCAGTATCATTGATCTTATCAAAATCATCACGATCTAATAATCCATTCATTACTTCATACATCGCATCTGTACGACTACTATTTTCTTTAACTGCCTCTTCTAAGACACTTTTTGTGAGAATTCTAGTTAAACCAGCTGTATATACAGCCACGCATAAAATAGCTAACATCAAAATTAGCACAACACTATAAATACTCGTATTTTTAGAATTTTTCTTTTTCGTAGTCATAACACACCACTTTCAATTTATGTTAAAACTATTTTACTATCATTTCTTTTTTTGGTGAACTATTTAGATCTGTATCTTAATGATTCCATCTTGAACTTCAACATTCTTTGATAGATTTTCAATCAATGTCCTAGAGAGATCATCTTCTGATTTTTCTAATAGATCAGAATGAATTTGATTACTTTCAAACAACAATTCCGTTTCATTAAATCTCTCTGTATATTTAC
>CAVDZA010000027.1:0-22473 GCA_963613355.1 Bulleidia sp.
CCATAAGACTGTGTAATGACGATCTTATCATCACTCAATGCCATTCCTTGTGCTTTTCCATTGATATAAAACAAAGAAGAAGGTAACGCAGTTTCCATTGGCTCTTCATCATAAACAGAAGTCATTTGATTCATTGTTGTTTTGATTCCACCATTTTCATCTAATTCAAACTCTTGTATCGTTGTTTCCTTATCCCCATCTTTACGGAATAGACCAACATATAAAGAATTATCATAGTAATTCATAAAAGATGTTCTTGTCTGTGTATCGATTTGATATTCCATATCATACTTGATTGGTAAACGAAGACTATCTAGATCATATTCTTCTAAATGTTGTAAACTAATTGCGCAAACAAACGCTACATTATCATTATCTTCATAACTACAGACCCATATATTTTGATTCTTATCATCATAGGCAACAGAACCAACATGACTTTTATCTGGCATGACGATTTCTTTTATAAACTCATGTGTATTTCGATCAATGACATACAGTACAGAGTTATGTTCTTTTGTATAACAATACGCAGATATCAAAACATAAGATTCTGTTAACGCAACACCCTGTGGTGTCATAGAACCACAAATATCAATTTCATTTGAAGTATTATCTTGAATCGATCTTGTACGTTTCAATCCAGGAATGATATAAGAGTTATCCTTTATGCTAAGTTTTAATTCTTCATCCACATCAAAATATTTATCTATGATTTCATTAAAGTCTTTTTCAGAATATAAAGACGATGTATTCGTTGATTTCAATACTCTAAAAGGTTCATATTTTTTATGAACTGTATAACGATAGTAGTATTCTCCATCTTTCTTTGTCCACCAATATTGTAAACAACATAATAAAACAATACCGATCACAAGAAAAATGATCTTGATCTTACGAATTACATTTTTTGACATAAAACTATTTTACAACAAAAAAAGACAGATCGAATGATCTGCCTAGAGAATTCCAACTCTCTTGAAAATCGTATCTACATTACGAACATGATACATTGGATCAAAACAATCCTCAATTTCTTCATCCGTCAATGTATTCTTTACATCTTCAACTGATGTAATGAGATCTCTAAAGTTAAGGTCTTCTTCCCATGCCTTGATTGCCTGAGGTTGTACAGTATCATATGCCTTTTCTCTGCTCCAACCCTTTTCAATCAACTTCAACATAAATCTCTGAGAGAAGATTACACCATTTGTTAACCAAATATCCTTTTCCATCTTTTCTGGGAATACTGTTAAGTTCTTCAAGATTCCACCAAATCTAGTTAACATGTAATCTAATAATTCAGTTGCGTCTGGTGCGATGATTCTTTCTGCAGAAGAATGAGAGATATCTCTTTCATGCCATAAAGGTACATCTTCATACGCAGTCATCATATATCCTCTTAGAACTCTAGCACATCCACAGATATTTTCACTACCAATAGGATTTCTCTTATGCGGCATCGCACTAGAACCCTTCTGTCCCTTATTGAAATGTTCTTCAACTTCTCTTACTTCCGTTCTTTGAAGATGTCTGATTTCCATTGCCATCTGTTCGATCGTAGAACCAATTAAAGCTAAAGTACTATAGTAATTCGCATGTCTATCTCTTTGAAGGATCTGTGTAGAGATATTCGCTGATTGGATTCCTAGCTTTTCACATACGTAATCTTGTACGAATGGTGGAATATTAGCGAATGTACCAACTGCACCTGAGATCTTACCAGCTTCTACATCTTTTCTTGCGGCATCAAAACGATCTAGATTACGCTTCATTTCTTCATACCATAGCGCAAACTTCATACCAAAAGTCGTAATTTCCGCATGAACGCCATGTGTTCTACCCATCATGATCGTATCTTTATACTTTAACGCATTCTCTTTTAAGATTTCCATGAAATCTACGATATCTTGACGAAGGATATCATTTGCCTTCTTATAACGTAATCCATAAGCAGTATCAACGACATCTGTAGAAGTAACACCATAATGTACCCACTTCTTTTCATCACCTAATGATTCTGAAACACAACGTGTGAACGCTACGACATCATGTCTAGTTTGTTGTTCGATTTCATGAATACGATCAACTGTAAACTTTGCGTTCTTTCTGATCTTCTCAACATCTTCCTTTGGAATTTCACCAAGTTCGCTCCACGCTTCATCAATCATGACTTCAACATCTAACCAAGCTTGAAACTTTGCTTGCTCAGTCCAAATGTTTCGCATTACTTCTCTAGAATATCTTTCAATCATAGAACTCTCCTTCTCCTTTTATTGATTTTCAAGAACACTTTCAACTTGTTGTTTCGCTGATTCTATATCACTTGTGATCACAAGTATGATCTTTTTATCGTTGTGTTTTTCAATCGCATTACTGATCTTAAATACTTCCTGTGGATAATTTTTATTACATTCACTCTTTAAAGAGCTTAAATATTCATCTAGATAAGCTAATGCTTTATCCATATCATTTGGATAAAAGACACCAATCATATCATAATTTCCTTCAGTAGCAGAACGATACATACAAGCATCTTCTATCACATCTTTATCCCCTGAAAATACCATCCCTAATACGACTCGATTCTTCACTTGAACAAGATCATTCATTTCAAGCGTAGACATCATTTGTATCGTTTCAATTTCAGCCTGTGTTTTTTCTATAACGGATGTAGTTGAATCTTGTCTAGAAGTACAACCACATAATAGAAATACAGAAATCAAAGATAATATGATCTTTTTCATTAGCCTAAGATCTTTTCTACTGCGGATTTCGCTTTATTTACATCGTTAGAAATGACTAAGATAACACGCTTTCCGTTACTATCAACAACTGCGTTCTTGATCTTTTCAACTTCTTCTCCAAAGTATTCTTCCGCATTCGCTTCTGTAGATTCAAGATATTTTTCAATATATTTTTTTACTTCATCTGCCTTCTTTGTCGCAAATACAGCTACAGTATCAGAATTTCCAGCAACATTAGATAAATAAACACATGCATCTGAATATAAAGAATCATCTCCTTGGAAGAATAATCCTTTGATAGCACCTGATACAAGTGGTGTATCCAATGTTTCACTTAAACCTAGATCACTGATCAAATTAGCAGCCTCATCCGCAACCTTTGAAGTATCTTCTTCTGTATCTTCTGGTTCATCTACCGTAGATACTGGTTGTGAAGGTTTCTGGATCGTAACAGATTCTTCTGGGATCTCTGTAGCGCATCCAGCTAGTAACGTAATCATAAGTAAACTACTCACACATTTTTTTAACATATGTTTCCTCCTTTACAACATGTTTTGCCAACTGTTCCGCAAAAACATTTGTACCTTCATAATTCATATGTAATCCATCCCAAACAAGATCTTCTCTTATTTGACCTGTCTCATCAATCATACCATCATCTGTATTGTAATAATAGACATGATGTTCATTAGCTAGAGATAACATCGCATCATTTACCATCTGTACCTGTGTTGCGATCTGTCCTTCATCTAGGCCTGAAATAATTCTTGGTCTATAACAAGACATGATATAAATATTTTTTGTTGGATCTGTACTCTTGATATCATCAATGATACTTCCATATGTTTCTTTCCAACTATCAAAGTTATCACTTCTGATTTCATTGATACCTAACCAAATATAAATATTCTTTTTACCAGACGTTGTCAACAATGTATATAATGGTGAATCACCAAATTGTGCATTCATATCTTCATTTAACATATCATAGATACGGAACAAGCTTAATGACTCACAATACCAGATCTCAGCACCCTTATCTCTTAAACCAGAATATAAGTATAGAGAACCCATTCTAGAATCTCCACCAAAGAACGTATCAGCGAAATAACTATCTTCTACAGCCTCTTCCGTTGTAGGAACCGGTGAAGAATAATCATAGTAATCAATGGTACGACAATGGTATTCATGAGATACTTCCGCATTCGATGTTTGAACAGTGCCAGAAGAACATCCCACTAACATTGTAGAGATCAACAATCCTTTTAAAATAATTCCCCTCTTCATAAACGGCCTCATTGATTAAATAGATCTTCGTTTCCTTCATCTTTATTGAATTCAGGAAGATCAGGTAATTCATCTAAACTTAATAACTTAAACGCATCCATGAAGTCATCCGTAACTGAATATAAGAATGGTCTTCCTGGTGCTTCACTTCTACCATCTTCTTTGATCAATCCTCTCGCTTCTAACTTACGGATCATGACATCCGCACCAACCCCACGTATTTCTTCAATTTCCACACGTGTAATTGGTTGTTTATACGCAATGATGGCTAATGTTTCTAATGCTGCATTTGATAACTTAGAAACTTTGTCGATTGCGAATAAGTTCTTAGCAGCTTCGTGAACAGATGCCTTAGATAAGAAACGATACTTTTCACCATATCTTTCGATTTCAAAGCCTCTACTATCATCTGTATAATATTTTTGTAAAGAATCAAATAGTTCTTCTACTTTCTCTTTTGAGATATCCATCGATTGAGATGCTTGTTCAATCGTTAAGCCTTCATCTCCAACCAAGAACAATAATCCTTCTAAGATCGCACTTAGCTTTTCATCATTCTCCTTTTGAGCAATGAGAGCTTCTTCTTCCTCTTGGATCGTAGGATCCATGCTCATTTGTTTATTTTCATCTTCACGAGTTTCTACTTTCTCAATTTGAGGAAGCGTCATCTCTTCTTCAGTATTCTTTAATTCATCACTCATGATGGCAATCCTCCTCTTGTAAACCAGATCACATCATCTTCATCCACTGTGAAGATCAATGTATGTTGTCTTGCGAGATCTAATACAGATAAGAATGTTGCGATAAACATTGGCATATCATGTACATCTTCTAATAACTTCTCAAAGCGGAACGTTTCAGGTAGTTTATCTAACATCGCTCTAACTTCAAGTTCTCTATCTTCCATAGAGATTTCCTTAACAGTATATGTAGATTCCATAGGTGTTGATAATCTCATACGCATCATGACACGTTTCATCGCACGCATCAGTTCATATGGATTTCCTGAATAAGGTTGAGATTCATCATCTTTCATCCATTGTTCTACTTCATTAGACAAAGGACGTGTCATTTGAAGTTGTCTTTCTTCAAATAACGTATTGAGATCTTGGCTAGCTTCTTTATATTGTTGATATTCCAACAATCTCTTAACAAGTCTATCCTTTGGATCTTCTTCATAACCATCTTCAAGATCATCAACTTTTCCTGGCAACATCTTCTTTGATTTATATTCAATTAAAGTAGCTAGTTCAGCCAAATACTCACTAGCAACTTCTAAATGTAGATCTTCCATACGATTCAAATACGCAATGTATTGATCTGTTAATACATTCATATCTAAATTCATCAAATCTAATTCTTTTTCACGTATCAAATGCAACATCAAGTCCAACGGACCATCAAACGCATCTATCGTCACCTTAAATTCTTCCATAACACAATAAATTATAACAAAAATACCACTGTTTCTGAAGAGGAAAAAAGCACTTAAGTCTATCACTTAAGTGCTCTTCATTACTTCACAACGATATTCACGATCTTGTTAGGAATCACGATAACTTTCTTTACTTCACCTTCAGAAGTATATTTCTTAACTTGTTCAAGTTCCATAGCCATCTTTTCAACTGTTTCCTTATCAGCATCCTTGTCAGCTTCAAACTTGCCTCTTACCTTACCATTGACTTGTACGGCAATCGTAACCTTACTTACAACAAGCTTACTTTCATCATATGTTGGCCAAGCATCATATGACATATCTTCTTCACCTGTTAACATCTCATTCAATTCTTCACAGATATGTGGTGCGATAGGATACAACAATCTCAAGAAGCCTACCATCATATCTTTATTCACTTTACCAACCTTATAAACATCATTGATAAAGATCATCATCTGTGAGATACCTGTATTAAAGTTCAAAGAATCATTATCTTCTGTAACCTTCTTAACAGTTGCGTTATATGAATAATCTAATTCAGGTGTAGGTTCATTCACTACCATTTCACTTGTAGCGACTCTATAAACTCTTTCCAACCACTTTCTAGCACCATCCATGCCCTTTGTAGACCATGGCTTAGAACTTTCTAGAGGTCCCATAAACATTTCATAAAGTCTTAGCGCATCTGCACCATGAGATTCAACAAGTTCATCTGGATTAACGACATTACCTAATGACTTAGACATCTTAACGCCATTTTCACCTAAGATCATACCTTGGTGGAATAGCTTTTGGAATGGTTCATCATTGAAAACAACGCCACAATCTCTCAATACTTTATACCAGAATCTTGAATACAATAAGTGTAATACCGCATGTTCTGCACCACCAATGTATAGATCAACTGGCATCCAATGTTTAATAAGTTCTGGATCAGCTAATTGTTTATCATTATGTGGATCTAGATAACGTAGATAATACCAACAAGAACCAGCCCATTGAGGCATTGTGTTTGTTTCTCTTGTTCCCTTGACACCATCGATTTCAACATTTAACCAATCTGTTGCGTGAGCGAGTGGTGATTCACCATCTTCACTAGGTTGATAGTTAGTTACTTCAGGAAGCTCTAGAGGTAGATCATCCATAGAAACTGTTCTCATTGTGCCATCTTCCATATGTACGATAGGAATTGGTTCACCCCAATAACGCTGTCTAGAGAATAACCAGTCTCTTAACTTATATTGAACCTTGGCATTACCACAATGATGTTCTTCTAACCAACCAATCATCTTTGTGATGGCTTCTTGTTTACCAAGACCATTCAACCATTCAGAGTTGATATGAACACCATCTTCTGTCCAAGCTTCCTTTTCAATATCTCCACCTTCCAATACTGGAATGATTTCTAATCCAAACTTCTTAGCGAATTCATAGTCACGTGTATCATGTGCAGGAACAGCCATGATCGCACCTGTACCATAACTAGCTAATACATAGTCAGAGATCCAAATAGGAATCTTCTTACCATTGACTGGATTCACTGCATAAGCACCTGTAAATACACCAGTCTTATCTTTATTTAGGTCTGTTCTTTCTAGATCGCTCTTTGTAGCACAAGCCTTTTGATATTCTTCAACTGCACTCTTTTGTTCAGCACTTGTAATATCATTGACATAAGGATGTTCAGGAGACATAACGCAATATGTAGCTCCAAACAAAGTATCACATCTTGTTGTATAGACAGTAAATTCCTTATCTGTGTTATCGATCTTGAATACGACTTCAGCACCTGTAGATTTACCGATCCAGTTCTTCTGCATTTCCTTAGTAGATTCTGGCCAATCAACTTCTTCTAATTCATCTAATAAGCTTTCTGCATAAGCAGTGATCTTTAATACCCACTGACGCATGTTACGACGAATAACAGGATTACCATGTTCACTCTTACCATCCGTAACTTCTTCATTAGCAAGTACTGCCTTTTCAGCTGGGCACCAGTTAACTGGCATTTCAGCCACATACGCAAGACCTTTATTGTAAAGTTGAATGAAGATCCATTGTGTCCATTTATAGTAATCAGGATCACATGTACGAATTTCTCTATCCCAGTCATAAGAGAATCCTAACGCCTTTAACTGTTCTCTAAAATGATCGATATTCTTATATGTGAATTCTGATGGATGATGTCCTGTCTTTAACGCAAACTGTTCAGCTGGTAAACCAAAGGCATCAAATCCCATTGGATGCATGACATTAAATCCCTGCATACGCTTCATTCTAGCCATGATATCAGTCGCTGTGTAACTTTCAGGATGTCCTACATGAAGACCCTGTCCACTTGGGTATGGGAACATATCCATAACAAAGTACTTAGGCTTAGAAAAATCATAAGCATCTGTTTTGTACGTTTTGTTGTCTTCCCACTTCTTTTGCCATTTTGCTTCTACGCTTTTATGATCGTACATAATTCTTTCCTCCAACAAATATAAAAGACGTCCAAATCTAAGGACGTCTTGTTTAACGCGGTACCACCTTAGTTCATATGAAATATCATATGCACTTCATTCATATCTTTATCGCAGACTTACGGTCACTCATAAGGTGAGTTCACTCATTCCTGTGCTACGGATCACACCAATACTCCGTCTCTCTTTGCCACGTGTTTGAGCTACTATTCTTACTTCATCACGACGCTTATAAGTTTATCACGCAAAAGTTTTGAATACAATAATATTCCTAGAAAATAGTCATTTCTAAGCTTTAAGAAATCATTTGATGATGGTGACAACCACCATGGTTTTGTGCAGCGTTTGGATCATAGTCCAAAGTTCCATCAAGATAATCTTGTACGACTTCATCTACATTACCTTGTACTCCACCATACACTTTGATTCCTACTTCTGTAAGTTTATTGTACATTGGTAATCCCAATCCACCACAAATCACTTCATTTACATTGAATTGTGTTAGAAAGTTTACAAGTGCACCATGTCCTACTCCATTACATTCAACGATCTTTGAATCAACGATCTTGTTATCTTCAATGTTGTATAACGCAAATGAAGGACATCTTCCAAAATGTTGGAATACTTCATTGTTTTCATAAGTTACTGCTAAGATCATATTTTCCTCCTACTTTGTTAGACCATACAGGTCTTCAACGATATAATCTGGATGTTTTTCTTCATCCATTCCTAATTGTTCGATAGATCTTCCTTCTGTCACAAATACTGTTGTGAATTCACAATTCATCGCAGGAAGAATATCTCTATGGAAATCATTTCCAACAAATAAGATATTTTCTTTCTTCAAATATAATTTTGTCATTAATAGTAGATTATCTGTACCTCTACCAAATGTAATACTATGATGGCCTGTCATATATTCGATCATCTTTACGATAGATGCGTTACCAATCATTCTCATGCCATCTACCATTTGTACATCTCTATTATCACTTGATACTAATAAAGCACCATCATTTACCGCAATGGCAATCTTTGAATAATCCATGTATGTACTTTTCTTATTCATTCCCATTAGCACAAATTCAGGATGATCATATGTAATTTGAAACTTTCCTTTATCCAAAGCTTCTTTGATTCCAGCACCACCTAAGTAGATAGCTTTTCTCATCTTTGGATAACGAATATGGATATAGTCAGTACAAGCCATACAACTTGTATAAATAGAACTAGGCTTGATATAACGAAAACCTCTTTCAATCAAATAATCCGCAATATGATCTCTGATCCTACCAGATTGTTCTGTAATAATGACATATGGCATACCTTCTTCTTCTAATTTCTTCATAAAAGAAATAGCTCCTTTTGTAGGAACACCGTTTCTCACTAATACATCTAGTTGTATGATATAGCTTGCATCAAACATAAATACCCTTCTTCATTCTAACATAAAAATCATTATTTATTGTGTTATCATATTATTTACATATTAGGAGATATTAAATGAAAAAAACAACGAAGATTCTTGGAATAATCGTTATTATATTAGCTTTGGTTGCGTTTTTATTAATCGATTCATTCTTTGTCGCACCAACTAGATTCACAAAAAGAACAGAAACGATATCTAGTGAAAAGATTCCTGAACAACTAGATAACATGAATATCGTGTTCTTCTCTGATCTAAAGTATGGAACTTACATGAATGAAGAACGATTGAATAAGTTAGTTGAAACGGTCAATAACAGTGGCGCAGATGTCATTATCTTTGGTGGAGATATTTATGGGGATGATGTAACTGTCACAGATGCAATGAATGGTGTCATCTCTCAAGCTTTTTCAAAGATGAATGCGAAGTATGGAAAGTTTGCGGTATATGGTGATATTGATGATTCTAGTGATGTCATGAAAACTGCAGTTAATTCCATCTATAGTTCTAGTAACTTTGAAGTCATTCAAAATACATCATTCCAGATTCATAAAAATGGATCACAATTCATTACATTAGTAGGTATTGATAATGGTGTAGATGGAATTCAAGATATATCTGGTGCTTACGCAAATGTATCTCAAAACTCCTATGTCTTTACGATCTGTCATACACCAGATACAGCCAATGATGTACCTACAGACTTAACAGACTACTTCTTAGCAGGTCATTCCTTAGGTGGTCAAGCGAACCTGATCTTCTCTTCTTTATATGAACCAGCCTGCGCAGTTCAATACTTAAGAGGAACACATACGATCTCTGATAAATTCACTTTAGATATCACAAATGGTACAGGAACTGTTAAACAAGATGTTCGTTTCTTACAACCTGCGGAAATCGTAGTATATACGTTAAAACATGTTCAAAAACAAGAAGAAACAAATCAACCTTCTTCTACATTAGAAACAACGGAAGAAACACCTAGTGAAGAACAAACGACTGAAGAAACACCAACAGATGATACTTCTACTGAAGAAGTCCAAACAGAAGAACAACCTCAAGAATAACTCTTGAGGTTGTTTTATTTCGTTAGTAATTCAATTTCTTGTTTATATGGAGCTTTTCCATCAATGTATGGTGTTTCTAGGATCTTTGGAATATGTGCTACTCTACGATTATGAGCGATAGAATATAGCGTTTCTAGACCTATCGTACCTTTTCCTATATTCTCATGTCTATCTTTTCTAGCACCTCTAACATTCTTAGAATCATTTAAATGAATGACATGAAGATGTTGTAGTCCAATGACATGATCAAACTCATCCAATACAGAATCAAAATCACTTACATCATATCCCGCATCAGAAATATGACAAGTGTCTAAACAAACACCATAGTTCTTATCTTGTTTCAAATGAGAAAGAATACTTTCTAATTGTTCAAAAGTATAACCAATCTCACTCCCTTTACCAGCCATTGTTTCTAAACATATCACAACATCATCAGGAATAACCGTTTCATTTAAATGTTGGATACAAGTTTTGATACCAGTATCTAGATCTGTTGTCGTAAAAGATCCAGGATGAAGGACCATATACTTCGCACCGATCATGTGTGTTCTTTGTGCTTCTTGTTGGAGAAAAGAAACAGCTAGTTCACCTACTTCAGGTTTTACTGAATTGGCAGGATTGATGATGTATGGTGCGTGAACAATGATCCTATCTAATGGAATATCATTTTGTTGTAAGAGATCATGTGCTTCTTTCACATGCATCTTTTCAATATCCACTCTACGTGTATTTTGAGGAGCGCCCGTATATAACATCAACGCATTGGCACCATAAGAAAGTGCTTCTTTTACAGCACCTTCTAAGTATTGATCAGCTTTCATTTGTACATGAGAACCAATGATCATTCTAATCCTTCTCTTTCTTTTCTAGCACGTTCTTTATACATTGCCTTCTTTTCTTCTCTGATCTTAGAACGAATCATTTCTCTCTTCTTCTTTTGGTAGATTCTCGCAATTGCGTTCTTTCTCTTTTTCTTATATCCAGGTTTGACCTTTGTATTCTTCTTATTGTTGTAGACCATGGCAATCTTCTTGTCTAATTCCGTATCATCTTTTCTTTGATACTTTTGACCATAGCCTCTAAGGTCTGCCCAGTTATTGTTCTTAAATCTACGATGTTCGAATTTGATTCCACGTTTTTGTAGAGAACGGATTGCGGCATCATCTTCTTCATGATACAACGCATAACATGTACCCTTCGAACCTGCTCTACCTGTTCTACCTGCACGGTGGACATAGTATTCTAAGTCATCTGGGAATCCACAAGAAATGACATGTGTTACTTCTGCGATATCGATACCTCTAGCTGCTAAGTCTGTCGCAACGACATACGTATTTTCACCTGAGGCAATAGACTTCATAGATTGTTTTCTTTGTCTACTTGTTAAGTCACCATGGATCTCAGATACACTCATGCCATGGCTTCTCAATTCTTCCGCAATATTACTAGCTTCTTTTCTTGTGTTAGCGAAAATCAAACATACGTATGGTTGAAAGCCTGGAAGGATCGAAATGATCGTATCCGCAAAAGAATGATGGTAACAAGGAACCAATACATGTGTAATATCAGGATTAAAACGAACAGCTTCACCAATTTGGAAAGTTACTGGATGATGCATGTACTTCTTGATGAATGGTTTCAATTGATCCGGCATCGTTGCAGAGAAAGCCATCATTTGTAGAGACTCGCTCATTCTTCCCGCAAACGCATCGATTTCATCTAAGAAACCATATTCCAATGTCATATCCGCTTCATCGACTACTAAGATATTCGCTTTATCGATTCTTAAAGCACCTGCGTTTAAGAATAAGTCTTTGATTCTACCTGGTGTACCGATCGCAACATGAGGTTGTTGTTTCTTTAACTTCTCAATATCCTTTTCTCTATCTTGTCCACCAACATATAATGAAACTCTAACTTGATCATTGACTTCACTCATGACTTTAGCCATATCATAGATCTGTGCAGCTAATTCTCTTGTTGGAGCTGTAATGACAGCTTGGCATTCATTGTTATCTAGATCTAATTTTTCTAAGATAGGAATCAGATATGCGTGTGTCTTACCTGAACCTGTAGCACTTAATCCAATGACATCCTTTCCTCTTAAAGAACTAGGAATGACTTCTTCTTGAATTGGTGTAGGATCAGTAAAATGATTTACTTCAATAAACTTCTTTGTATATTCTTTTAAATTAAAATCTTCGAATTTTTTCATGTTATCACCTATAATTAATTATACAGGAATTCCTGTAAGTGAGGTATCTTTATGGAAATCATTAGTGTTATTCCACGTGGATATTGTCAGGGTGTCGTTCGTGCGATTCAGATAGCACGCGCAACAGCTGAAGAAAATCCTGATACGCCCGTATATATGCTTGGAATGATCGTTCACAATCAATTTGTCGTAGATGCTTGTAAAGCTATTGGCATCCGCTTTGTTGAAGACCCTGGCAAAACGAGAAGTGAACTATTAGATGAAATCGATTCAGGAATCGTTATCTTTACAGCACATGGTATTAGTGATGATGTCAAAGACAAGGCAATCAAGAAAGGCCTAAAAGTCGTAGACGCTTCTTGTCTAGATGTCATTAAGACACATGATCTAGTCAAGCAACATATCGCTAATGATGGTGATGTGCTTTATATTGGAAAAAAAGGACATCCAGAATCCGAAGGTACTGTCTCCCTTTCCAAGCGTGTACATCTTATCACAAGTGTCTCGGATATCCAAAACATTACTGGATTAAAAAATGTTTTGATTACCAACCAAACGACACTTTCATTACTTGATACTGCTAAGATCGTAGAAGCTTGTTTAAAACAATATCCTGACGCAAAAGTCGCAAAGGAGATCTGTAACGCAACAAGAGTTAGACAAGAAGCTGTCATGAATCTAAAAGATACGGATGTATTGATCGTTGTTGGTGACGCTAGAAGTAATAACTCTAACCAATTAAAACAGATTGCCCTAGCTTCTGGTATCAAAGAAGCATATCTCATCGACTCTGTAAAAGACCTAAAAGAAGAATGGGTAAAAGAAAAGAACCGCATCGCTGTTACGAGTGGTTCTTCTACTCCAAATGAATTAACACAACAAGTCATTACCTTCTTAAAACAATATTCACAAGATGGTATCTGGAATCTACCAGAAGATATCACTGTGCATTTGTTGTAAGATCTTCGATTTCTTCTTCTGTTAAATATCGATATTCACCTGGTTTTAGTTTTTCATCTAAGACCAGGTTTTTCATTCGTATTCTTTTTAGATATGTGACTTTATCTCCTAATGCTTGAAACATGAATTTGATTTCATGATACTTTCCTTCTGTGATCGTTAGATTACAAGAAGTAGGTGTCAATACTTCAACTTTCGCTGGTTTATACGTTTCTCCATTATAGGAAATACCAGACTCTAATCGTTTGATATCATCTTCACTCATCTCTAAGGCATGTTCTACATAGTATTCTTTTTCAACATGATGCTTAGGAGATAACAAGATATGAGCCAATGGTCCATCATTCATGATGACCAATAAACCTTCTGTATCTTTATCTAATCTACCACAAGGAAATAGACCATTGTTATCTTCATAGATCAGATCCATGACAGTAGGTACCCTACCTTCTGTCGCACTAATATACCCAGCTGGTTTATTCAACATGAGATACATATGTTCTTCATATTGAACAAATTGTTCATCTACTGTTACTTCATCATTGACTTCATCTATCTGCATGCTGGAAGTCTTCGCAATCATTCCATTTACTTTCACACGTTTATCTTTCACTAATTTTTTAACTTGTGAACGTGTTCCAACATGTGCATTGCTTAACATTCTATCCAATCTCATCATGCACCTCTATGTAATACACGATTCATCATAGATGACAATGACATATGGAAGACTGCCTTTGGTAACTTCATCATCTCACTAACAATGACATATACAACAACGCCTGTAATACCTACGACTGCTAACTCGATCAAACAAACGATTCTTCCCCCTGCGATCCAACTAGGTCCAAACATATTCCATAGCGCATACACACCATTCATCGCAAAGCACGCAATCATCATACGCATAGCACGTTTCATGATTCTCTTATATTTAATAGAGAATTCACTTCTGATCTTCAATAAAGAACAAATAATGATCGTAGCACTACACAAGCAACTTGATACGATAGCTCCTGTATAGCCCATGATTGCCATCAAAGGATAGAAACTTAGACATTTGACAGAGAAACCTAAGAAAAGATAGAAAATAGATTGTTTTCTGAATCTTAGCGTCAACATCATAGAGTTACAGATAGGTGTCAATGTCGTACATAATCCCAACAAGGCAGACCATTGTAAACAAGTTACACCATACTCTAATTCACTAGCACCATACATGATGTAATAGATAGGTTCCGCTAAAGCAGCCATCGCAAAACAAACTGGTAAGCCAATATAAAGAACTGTATCTAAACAATCTTCAATATTAACATTCAATCCTTTATAATCATGATTCTCTAAAGAAACTGTCATATAAGGAACGATACCTGCAGAAAAACCAATGGATAATACTTGTGGAATCGAAGTCAACTTATCACAATTCGTTTCAATGATAGAATAAATCAATTTAGCCTGATCATAATCCATTCCTAGCTTTGTAGCAGCTGGAATAAAGAACTGTGTATTGATCAATGTTTGTGAGTTTCCAAGAATAGAAACTAATAGATATGGAATCGAGAAGATAACGAATTCTTTTAAGATGAGATACTTATCTTCTACTGCACCTTCTTGTTCATTCGCTAATTGAACGATTTCTTTGTTATGTTTATGATCAAAGAACATCAATTGTATTAAGGCACACATCGCACCAACACTTGTACCAAGTACGGCCGCATAGATACCTAAGATCTGATCCATATGGAAGATATAAACAACGATTGCGCCAACACCTAATAAGAACGCAACACGAGCGAATTGTTCCGTAATCTGTGTATCCGCATATAATTTCAATTCTTTCATTCCTTGATAATATCCTCTATAGGAATAAACAACAGGAACGATAAATAACGCTAATGACAATATCACAAAGGTATTTCGCATCTTCATGATATCTGCATCTGTTGCTTGGGCACCTAAAACAGATTGCGCTAAAGGTGTCGAAATCAAAATAAATAATAATGAAATAACAAAACCAGATACCATTAAAATAGCTGTAGATAACTTTCTAACTAACAATACTGTCTTATAGTCATTACGATTGGCATATTTGGCCACAATAGCGGCTATCGCAAAAGGTAGACCAGCAGAACAGATCTGAAGTAATACGTTATAGTATGTATAAGCTGCAGAATAATAAGAAAGATTCGCCTGACCTACGATTTGTTTAAAAGGAACGATATAAAACATTCCAATCAACTTAGATACAAATACACCTGCGGAAGAAGTCAAAGATCCCGCAATAAAACCTTGTTTTACTTTCTTTTTTGTTTTATCACTCATGTTTACTCCTTCTCTACTTCTTTATAGGAATATCCTTCCGTATCTAAATGATAAGAAAAGAATTCTCTTGTTTCTTTTGTTCTTTTTTGATTCTTATATTGAACTAAGATCTGAAGATCGATTCCATCTTGATCACATTCCCCACTCATCGCTAGACCTTTCGCATATCCTTGATCGACATTGACTTGTCCAGGAATCAAAGAAGATGGATCTTCAAAGATACCTAGGGATGGCATCATCTTTGAAGAATCTTTAAACGCAATATTATCCTCTACCGCAATCATAACGACATCGTACATCGCAATCTGCGCTTCATCTACAACGATTGCGTAACGATAGGTACCATCAGGAATCTGACTCATCTCTAAAGCGATATGAAAGCTACTTGTAGAGTCATCAAACTTACGATTAGCAGATACGATTTCATAGTACGTTTGATATTCTTCATATTTTTCTAATGTTTCTGCGTTAGTCTTGTTTGTACATCCAGCTAACACAAGAAACATACACATCATTAATTTCGTTAATTTCTTCATCTTAAACCTCAGAGTAGATTATAACATGAAAAGATGAAAGCTTTCACTTCCATCTTAGATATTGTTTTAGAATGTAATAACGAAATAATTCTTCTTACCTTTTTTCAAGATCGTAAATTCTTCATTTACAGCATCACTCTTATTGAGCTTTGTTTCTAGATCTGTAACTTTGACTCCGTTAACAGATACAGAACCTTGTTGGATCAATCTTCTAGCTTCACCTTTACTCTTAGATACTTCAGCACCTACCAAGGCATCAATCAATAGAACACCATCTTCTGCAGCGTACTTCTTCGCATCAGATAATCCAGCCTTCATTTCTTCTGGAGATAAAGACATGATATCACCATGGAAGAATGTTTCTGTGATCTTTTTCGCAGTAGCTAGACCTTCAGCACCATGTACCATTTCTGTTAGTTCTTCAGCTAATGCAGTTTGTGCTTCTCTTCTTTCAGGAGCTTCTTCAACACACTTCGCTAGACGTTCGATTTCTTCAGGAGCCTTAAGAGATAGTCTCTTGAGGTAATCTACGATATCTGAATCTGGTGTATTCAACCAGAACTGATAGAATTCATACGCATTTGTCTTTTCAGGATCTAACCAGATATTCTTACCTTCTGATTTACCAAACTTAGAACCATCGCTCTTTGTGATAAGTGGAGAAGTGATTCCCCAAACCTTAGCTTCATCACCTTCTACCTTACGAATAAGTTCCATACCACTTGTCAAATTGCCCCATTGATCAGAACCACCAATTTGAATTCTGCAGTTATGTGCTTGATATAAGTGCAAGAAGTCCATAGCTTGTAGGATCGTGTAAGAGAACTCTGTATAAGATAATCCAGAATCTAATCTCTTCTTGATCGTATCCTTTTGTAACATATACGCAATGTTGAATAACTTACCATAATCTCTTAGATAGTCTAACAAAGACATTTCACCTAACCAGTTATTGTTATTCTCCATGATAGCGGCATTATCACCATCAAACTTCAAGAACTTGCTGAGCTGTTTCTTAATGCATTCTGCGTTATATAGAACTTCTTCATGTGTTAATAGCTTTCTTTCCGTTGTTGGACGAGGATCACCAATCATACCTGTAAATCCACCACATAACGCAATTGGTGTATGTCCTGCATCTTGGTATCTTCTTAGTAAGATGATCTGTTGAAGATGTCCTACATGTAAAGAATCCGCAGTTGGATCAAATCCACAATAAACTGTCATACTATCATTCAAAGCATTCACAAGTCCATCATAGTCTGTTACATCCTTAACAAGACCTCTCCATTTTAATTCTTCAATAAAATTCATTTTCTTCTCCTTCTAGAACGCCATATAAAAAGCGTCCTCATCTCTAAGGACGCTGTAAGCGCGGTACCACCTTAGTTTACACATTTGTGTACACTCAATATCAACTGATAACGTAGTTGAATCGTTCTACCTTTTGAGATAGAAAGCTCCAAGGTGTATTCATCACTAGATACTTCTCTTTCCTTTTCACCAACCAGGAATTCTCTCAACAGAACTATCTCGACTACTTATCCTTTTCATCGCTAGAAATAATTTTAAAGATGTTTATTTGTTTGTCAATCTTTTGTTGATTGTCTTGGAGTAAACAAATAAGACAACTCAATAGAATCTTCTTGTCCATCTTCATTTTGTAACATCTTAGTCATGACACGCATACTAACTGCACCTAAATCATAACTAGGAATAGAGAATGAAGAAATCTGTGGTCTCATGACAGAGTTATACTTAGAGTCAATGACACAAACAACTTCTAATTCTTTAGGAATCTCAATGTTATTTTCTCTTGCGGCATTGATTACTGCCATCGCTTGAGAATCACGGTTTGCGATGATCAAATCATACTTATGATCTTTTAAATGTTTACATAAGAAACTATAAGATGTTCTATCTTCTGCAGGAATCTTTAAGAAACCATTGAACTTCTTCTTTCTTTGTTTGAATGCACGTTCAGCACCCTTGATCATTTGATCGCATGTGTATGGATTCTTTCTATCTTCTAGAATTGCGATATTATCTTTATCTTCTTCTAGATACTTACTTGTTAATTCATAGATAGCTTTTTCAATATCTACATATACAGAACAGATCTTATCACCATCGATCTTATTACCAATCATAACGATAGGAATATTGTATTTAGATAGTTCATTTACTTCTTCGATCTTTAACTTATCATTGTAGATTACTACACCATCTACATGAGACTTGATGATATCTTCTACAACAGATGCGATATCTGTAATACCAGCTGTAATCGTATGTAACATGATATTGTAGTTATAGATCTTCGCAACATCGATCAAACCATTGATGATTTGTCCTGTATAAGCGAAAGAAGCTTCAGGTACGACTAGACCGATCGTAGTAGATTTTTGTAAAGCTAATCCTTGCGCAATTGCGTTTGGTTTATAACCGAGTTTATCTACTGCAGCTTGTACTCTTTCTCTAGTACCACCTTTTACTACATTACTACCATTGATTACACGAGAGACAGTAGCCAAAGATACGCCTGCCTCTTTAGCGACATCATAAATTGTTACACGTTTCATTGACCCTTATCCCCTTACTTTTCTCTATTGAAAAAATTCTTGATTGCGTTAGCACCCTTTTCCGCAATATCATTTGCGCCAGTCTTTACCTTTTCAAGTGTTTCTTGAACTTCTGGCTTATTGATAAATTCATCCGCAGCAGTAACGACTTTCTTTGTTCCTTCGCTCACTGCCTTACTTGCAGACTCATACGCATTTGATAGATTTTCTTTTGTCTTATCATCTAAATGTTCATCAACATACTTACTAGCACTAGAAGAAACGTTCTTCACTGTTTCCACTGCCTTATCCGCATATTCCTTTACTTTAGGATCATTAGAGATCTCATCGATCTTTCCCTTTGCCATTTCAACAGCTTTTACAGCGTTTTCTTTGATATACGCAATTGTCTTTTGTACATCAGGATTTTCAGAAACTTGTTGAGCTTTTTCTTTGATATCATTGATAGAAGTCATCACACTATTGACTGTTGCGTCTTTGATTTCTTGGATCTTTTGTTTGTTTTCATCTGTTGTTTCTGTTCCAACAGCTTCCTTTTCTTTTTCTTCACTCAATTCCGCAATCTTCTTCTTAAGATCTTCTACAGTCTTTTCAATAGATTCAATTGGTTCTTTTTCATCATTGAAATCAATGTTCTTATTATTTTCACTCATCTTCTTTATCCTCCACTTCTACTACTTTTTCATCTTTCTTTAACTTTTCATCAATTACAGTTTGGAACTTCTCAATATTATCATTCGCAAAATCTGTTGCCTTAGAAAATACTTCACTAGTCTTATCATGTACTTTATCTAAGGAATGAGAATACTTCACTGCAGTATCTAATGGTGCCTGCAATTTTCCCATACTCTTTTCAACATCTTTGATCGTAGGATCAAGACTCTTTACCGAAGTATTGATCGTATCAATCAATTCCCATATTTTCTTTAATAAGATACATAGAAATATGAGTGCTACTGCTCCAAGAATTGGAAGAATCTGTGCAGACACATTTGATAAATCATGTATTAATGCGTCCATGTCTTCTCCTTTATATTTATCACTTTTATTATTATAGAAAGAAATGAAAAAATTTTCAAGATAAATTGATAGCGCTTTAAAAGATTCACACACATATCAATAAGTATTCACTTACAAAGATCATAATGTATAACCATTTACTAATTTCATACAAAGAAAATAAATATAAGATGATATAATTGAAATCAAGAAATCAAGAGGTTTACCTATGAAGATCTATGTTACGAATTTAAATGGACATATGAGAGAAAGTTTGGCAATGATTGCGCAAAATAATGTTTTAAAATTTTCGCAATGTTTTAACGCTCAGGAAATGGGTGTTTATTCTTACAACAGTGTGGATGAGCCATGGAATGAACAAAGCGCAAGATTTGATGGAATCATCGCAGGACTTCATAAAGATGATATCGTCATTTTCCAATCACCTACTTGGAACGCAACGGAATGGGATGTTGCGTTTATGGATCGTTTGAAATTATACGGTGCTAAAGTGGTCGTATTCATCCATGATATCATTTCTCTACAATATGATGTCAATTACTACTTAATGCCTAAACTTTTACATATTTATAATAATGCGGATGTTCTAATTGTCCCTTCTCAAAGAATGTACGATAGATTAGTGAAAGAAGGACTCACAACAAAGAAATATGTCATTCAAAATCTATGGGATATTCCTTGTGACTTTGATCTATATACACCTGAATACAAAAAAGAATTTTCTTTTACAGGTGATCCTAGTCGTTTCCCTTTTATTTCCAATTGGAACAAAGAAACACCTATCCATGTTTATAGTATAGAAAAGAATGATAATAAAGATCATGTGATTTATGAAGGATGGAAAAATAAAGATGAAATCGTCTTAGAGTTATCGAAAGGTGGTTTTGGATTAGTTTGGGGAAATTCTGAGAATCCTGAAGATGAACGTGATTACTATAAAATGAATTGTTCTTATAAATTATCGACATACTTATGTGCAGGTATTCCTGTTGTAATTCCTAGTTATTTATCTAATGCTGAATTTATTAAAGAACATGGGTTAGGATTTGTAGTAAATACTTTAGATGAGGCAAATCAATGTGTTCAAAATTGTACACAAGAGAAATATCAAGAATTGGTTTCTAATGTAGCTAAAGTATCTAATATCATCAAACAAGGTTACTTCACAAAGAAAGCAATCATAGACTCAATTATTAAAACAACCGAATAACATCAAAGGACATGCGCTGCATGTCCCTTTTTATATTAGTTCTACAGGATCCAGTAAAGATCAATTCCTTTTTCTCTATAAAAGTGCACAAATCTTTAAATAGAAATCGAATCATTCAAATTAACGAGGATTTGTTTTTCATACTCTTCATCTTCATCAAATGTAATGTTCTCATCGTAATTATGTTCTGCCGTATGCTTATTATTTAATTTCACTTTACTTTGGGCACCCATCTTATACCATTCATACTCTGAATCAACATGTCCCATATCAATCAACCAATATCCTTCTGAATGTAAATGATATGAAATCAATTTAGCTGTTGGTCCAAGCATTAGTAAAACCAGTTTATTTTTTCCATATTCACGAATCTTATTTTCGATCTCATTTAGTTTTGAATATGCATTTCTAGAAGGACAAATAATACGTTCCACTGATTTAGCATTTTCAAACAAATCATTACCTACTCCAGAGCGACTTGTTTCGCCTTCCACGATCAATACTTCTTGATCTTCCCATAATAATTTCAATCGATCAAAATATCCATTCGCTAAAGACTTATCCTGTAAATCAATATAAGGACGAGATAAGAACGTAGATCCATACCAGCTAGACTTACAAACCTCATTATATAAGGATCTATAAGCATTTAAATGATTTGTCCAAAAACTTCTACAAGAGGAATTGTATCTTTCTTGTTTTTCGAAAACATCTGGAAGACAAGAAATAAAACATAGATCACTTTGTCTTCCTACAATATGTTTTAATTCATTGGCTAGATTTTCGTTCCATTCTTGATAAGGAATAGAATGACCAGCCATGATGTCAAATTCTCCATCACCAAATCGAGCCACAGAACAATGCGTTTGTAGAATGAAATCTAAAGTTTCATTATTTGAATAAACTTTAAGATATGTGTCCCCACCTTCTTTTTGTGCATCCAAGAGTACAGAAGTATGAATATAAGTATTTCTATCCTTCACATTTTCTAAAGATAGAATCATATCTAATATCTTCTGGGAAGATTCACTTAATTGAAAATAGCGAGCTAAATAAAGCCACTTCAATCTAGGAATCGTATATCCGCAAGATAAGAGTGTGTTATGGATATCATCCGTCGTATAAAATTTCTTACATCCCTTCAATAAAGTTGTATCCAAAGTTCCATGAATCAATGAATCAATGACACTGATAT
>CAVDZA010000028.1:0-22258 GCA_963613355.1 Bulleidia sp.
CTTCTAAACATTCAGTATATTCACCTTGAAATAATAGTGCTAAAGGTTTTGATAAAAACAATTAGTGCGTTCGCGAATGATATCGATAATTGGGGTGGTGGCTATTTAGTAATTGGTGTCAAAGAAGAAAACGGTAAAATCATTCGACCAATTTCCGACTTAAAAGAAGATGAAATTGACACAATTCAAAAAGAACTTCTCCAATACTGTAATTATCTAAAGCCAAAATACATACCACAAACTGAAACTGTTTATTTTGATGGAAAAGCACTGCTTTTGATTTGGTGTCCTGGAGGATATGAAAGACCTTATCAATGTCCAAAAAAGCCAACATCAAAATCAAAAAAACTTATTACATCAGAAAACTATCTAGTACGATTGAAGCTACTGATTTAGATGTAAAAGAATTGATTTCTCTTTCTCATAATATTCCATTTGATGATCGTATTCATTTGAAGTCTGATTTAACAGATTTAAAACTTTCCCTCATCAAAAATTATAGCTAAGAAGCTAAAGAAACATTTATATCCAATGCAATCTATCATCGATCTTATCAAATACATGAACCAATCACAATTCGCATTGAAAAAGAATGTATTGATTATCTAATCAAAGAGCCAAGTATTGCATATAATACAGAAGATACGCATTCCCCAAACAAACTATTAAGAAAGATAAAGAAAGAACGTTAGAAAAAAGAGATACTTTGTTTAGTATCTCTTTTGTTCTATTACTTCTTCTTATTTTCTTTTTCTTCTTTAGGTTTAACACCCATAGATTTCATGACTTGACGAACTTGTGCTTCACTAGGTTTTCTTCCCATCTGCATGAACATCGCACGAATCATCTTTTCATTGATTGGTGGATTTTCTTCGATTTGTTTTTGGAAATAGTTTCTAGAGAGGAAGAATGTTACGATAGCCGCAACAACTGCACCAGCTACAAACCATAAAACACTGGACCAAAATGTACTCATATTAATATACCTACCTTTTATTCAACAGAAAATATTATAACAAATACTTTCCTTCTTTCATAGTAAACAAACCTCTATAGTTTGTCTATTATTCATCATCCTTCTTAGAAATTTCAATTCCTAATACAGATAATTGTTCTTCATCAACAGTACCAGGAGCCTCAGACATGAGATCTAGAGATGAGTTTGTTGTTGGGAACGCAACGACATCTCTAATATTATCTGTACCTGCTAGTACCATTGTTAATCTTTCTAGACCGATACCTACACCACCATGTGGAGGAGTACCGAATTTAAATGCATCTAAGAAGAAACCAAATCTTTCCTTTGCCTTCTCCATGGATAATCCAATCGCTTCAAATACCTTTTCTTGTAGTTCTTGATCATGGATACGAATAGAACCAGATAATAGTTCATAACCATTCAAGACAAGGTCATACGCTCTTGAAGATACATGTTCTGGATCTGAGAACAACTTATCAATATCTTCTTCCTTAGGAGCAGTAAATGGATGATGTGCTGCTACCCATCTATTTTCTTCTTCAGAATATTCGAACATTGGGAAGTCTGTTACCCATAAGAACTTATAAGATCCACCTTCAGGAATCAATTCTAATTCATGTGCTAATTTAACTCTTAATGCACCTAATGCAGATTCTACGATTCTTTCTTTATCAGCAATCACAAGAACAAGGTCTCCATCCTTCATTTCTAGTCTTTCAACAACGTTCTTCTTTTCTTCTTCGCTGAGTGGCTTAACGATAGAACCTGTTAGTTCACCATTTGCCATCTTGAGATAAGCTAATGCCTTAGCTTTAAAACCATGTTTTACAAAGTCTTGTAACTTATCTAATCCCTTACGAGAATACTTATCTTGTGCGTTTTCAAACTTCAATGCACCAATCATTCCCTTTGGATCATCAACGACATTCTTAAATACTGCGAATTCTGTATTTGTGAATAGATCTGTTAGATCTTGGATCTCATTACCAAAACGAATATCTGGTTTATCAGAACCATACTTCTTCATACATTCTTCCCAAGGAATTCTAACAAAATGATCTTCTAGATCATAGTTGATCGTTTCTTTGAAGATATTCTTCATTAAGTTTTCTACGATTCCAAAGATCGTATCTTCATCACCAAAACTCATTTCAATATCAATTTGTGTGAACTCTGGTTGTCTATCTGCTCTAAGATCTTCATCTCTAAAACATCTAGCGATCTGGAAGTACTTTTCCATACCTGCGATCATACATAATTGTTTATAGATCTGTGGAGATTGTGGCAATGCCCAGAAATGTCCATTGTAGATTCTAGATGGAACAAGATAGTCTCTTGCGCCTTCTGGTGTACTCTTAGCTAAGATTGGTGTTTCGATTTCAATAAATCCAGCTTCATCCAACACTCTTCTAGCTACCATACAGATCTTATGTCTTAAGAAAAGATTCTTTTGAAGTGATGGTCTTCTTAGGTCTAAATAACGATACTTCAATCTTGTATCTTCACTAGATGTAGAATCATCAGAAAGATCGATTGGTAATGTATCTGAAGCATTGACGATATTGACTTCTTCTGCGTGGATCTCGATTTCTCCAGTAGCCATCTTAGGGTTAGCGTCTTTACGCAATTGAACGGTGCCCTTTACTTGTAAGATATATTCATTACGAACATCCTTTACCTTTTCAGCCATCGTTTCATCAAATGTAACCTGTACGATTCCACTTCTATCTCTTAGATCGATAAAAGCTAATGATCCTAGATTTCTTCTTTTGGATACCCATCCAATCAATGTTACTTTCTTACCAGCATCGCTTGCGCGAAGTGTACCATTTTCATGTGTTCTTTCCATGTTATTTTCCTTCCCATCCTTTGATCGTTTCAATCAATTGATCAGCAGAGATCGTTTGTTGTTCTTCTCCACTCTTTTTAACATTCACTGTTCCATTCGCAACTTCATCTTCACCAAGGATCACAATGTACTTTGCGTTCTTTCTATCCGCAGATTTGAACTGTGCTTTTAGGCCTCTCTTTACAAGATTTCCTTCCGCAACATATCCTGCGTGTCTTAATTCTTGTGTATATTTCAATACAGAATCGTTGACATCTCCTAGTCCAATGACATAGGCATCTAATTGTGTTTCTCCACCAAAGTCATGACCTTCTTCTTTCGCTAAAGAAATCAATCTTTCTAAACCAATAGCGAATCCAATGCCACTCATTTCAGGTCCACCATAGTATTCAACAAAGTGATCATATCTACCACCCGCAAAGATCGTAGCTTGAGAACCTGATTCAGGTCTAGTAGATACGACTTCAAATACTGTATGCGTATAGTAGTCTAATCCTCTAACAAGTCTATCATCGATTTCGTATGGAATGCCTAACGCATCCAATGCCTTCAATACTCTATCAAAGTAATCCTTACTTTCTTCATTGAGATAATCTTTTAAAGAAGGTGCAGATTTCATACAATCTTGATCATGATCTACTTTACAATCTAAGATTCTTAAAGGATTCTGTTCATATCTTCTATGACAATCAGAACATAGTTCATCTAGATGTGGTTCAAAGTGTTTCTTCAAAGCTTCTCTATATGCACTTCTAGAAGCATCATCTCCTAAAGTATTGATCAATACCTTCACAGAAGAAATACCCATTCTTTTAACGATGTCATAACCTAACGCAATCGTTTCTGCATCTAGTTCACTAGACTTCGCACCAATATTTTCTACACCAAATTGTGTAAATTGACGTTGTCTTCCCTTCTGTGGTCTTTCATGTCTAAACATCGCTCCCATGTAGTAGAAACGTGCAGGCATTTCCATAGAACCATATAGTTTATGTTGATCAAACGCACGAATGACACCAGCCGTTCCTTCTGGTCTTAATGTATAGGAATCACTTCCCATTTGGAATGTATACATTTCTTTGTTGACCATATCACTAGAATCATTTTCTCTTTTGAATACATTTGTTGATTCAAAATAAGGTGTTCTGATTTCTTGATAACGATATAGCTTTGTAACATCACGGATCACACTTTCTACATCATGCCAAGCATTCACTTCTTCTGGCAAGATATCATATGTTCCTCTAGGTGTTTGATAATTCATACTTCCCTCCTTAAATAATAAAAGCGTCCTCAAAATTAGAAAGGACGCTGTAAGCGCGGTACCACCTTTATTCACATCTAAATATAGATGCACACTTCATTACCTTAACGCGGCAAACGGATCACCCTACTATGATTTCAGGCATCTTCTCCAGAGTGTCTTTTCTTCACCACCACAATCAATGCTTGCACCTGACCATTGTCTCTTCTAAAAGGATGGAAAAGAATTTCTCTTTCTTCGAATTGCTAACAAATTATAAACTTGTTTCTTGTTTAAAACAAGCATCACTCTTTGACATATTCAATATTCGATAAAAGGATCTCAAATATCTTTTGTGTAAGTTTACTTACCGCTTCATCCTTTTGATCGTTGATTTCATTGATTACATCATTTTCAACCGTTGCAGTCCAACCATGATCTTCACTTCCACCTTTGAAGTTGATTGAAACTGTTCCGTTGCCTTTTGAAGTCAACATATAATTCACTTCTAAAGAAGTACTATCATTTGTAATATCATTATCACCAAGCTTCTTTAAGTTTTCTTCATCCATTGCTAGATCGACCATCATTACATCTTGATCATATGTCGCTTCTATTCCTTCATATTCAATTGTTTTTTTCTCAACTGTTTTTAATAAGATCGAATCACTTAAAAAACTACCTTCTAATTCATCCAATGTGGAAACAGTTGTTGCGTAATTTTCTCCTGTTGAACAACCGACAAGTGTAAAAGCTAACGCTGCCATTAAAATTTGTTTTTTCATATAATTCTCCTAAATACCGATCTATTATACACAATTAATGATATCCTCTATCCACATCAACAATAGATTCTACTTTTCTAACATTAGCCATAATGTTATTCAAATGATCAACATCTCGAACACGAATCGTTAGACGTAATGTAGAAATCAATAGTTCATGATTGACATCTGCATTCAATTTTTCGATTGGTGCTTTAAATTGTGAAATAACAGTTAATACATCCGTGACTAAGAATTGTCTATCACGTGCTGTAATCACGATCTCTGTTTCATATGTTCTATCTTTATCACCAGCATCCCACATGACATCGATCAATCTCGTATTATTAGAAATAATATTTGGACATACTGCACGATGTACTTTAACACCTTCGCCTTTTGTGATAAATCCTTTGATATCATCTCCATAAACAGGTAAACAACATTGCGCAATACTCATTCTCATAGAATCAATACCAGGAACAATGATACCTGTTCTTGTGTTTGTATGTTTCGTTGTATCTCTATTTGCGATACGAGAAATTGCCTGTTCTTCAAAGTTAGCGACACGTGCTCTTTGTCTAGTCAACTTCTCTGTTACGATCGTAGGATTGATTGACTTAACAGCGATACCATACATGAAATCAATATAATTACCAACTTGGAAATCATGATAAATGACTTCAAGTTTCTTTTTATCCATGTATTCTTTCGCATCAAATCCACGTCTTGTTAATTCTTCTCTCAAGAGTTTTTCACCTTGATCGATCATCTCAGAACGCTTTTCTGTTTCTTTCTTCTGTAAGAAATTACGGATCTTATTTCTCGCTTGATTTGTCTTAACGAATTTTAACCAGTCTTCACTAGGTTCAGTACCTTTACGTGTTTTGATTTCAATGACATCACCTGTATTCAATACAGTATTCAATGGAACCATGACACCATTCACAACAGCCCCTACACAAGTATGTCCTACATCTGTATGGACACGATACGCAAAGTCAATTGGAGTAGCTCCACTTGGTAAGTCAATGACCCTTCCCATAGGTGTCATGACATAGACATTTGCTTCAAAGACATCGTGTTGTAATGTTGCCATATATTCTGAAGCAGATTCATTATCACTTTCTTCTTCAGAATATAACGCAAAGTTTTTAAACCAACCAAGTTTCTCTTCAATTTCCTTCTGTTCTGTTTTAGCGTTGTAGTTGGATCCTTCTTTATATCTCCAGTGTGCCGCAACACCATTTTCCGCAATGCGATCCATTTCTTCTGTACGGATCTGTACTTCAAAGATCTTACCATCATCACCAATGATCGTTGTATGTAACGATTGGTACATATTTGGTTTTGGCATCGCAATATAATCTTTTAATCTACCTGGAATAGGTTTATATTTCGCATGAATATATCCAAGTATTTCATAACAATTCAATTCTGTTTGTGTAACGATACGAATCGCTAATAAGTCTAAGATCTGATCAAAACGCTTATGTTTTTTGACCATCTTGTTATAAATGGAATAAAGATGTTTACTTCTACCAAAGATTCGAAATTGAATATGATTTTCATTCAACATTTCTGTGATTTCAGTAATCATATGAGATACCGCAGCATCTCTCTCAGCTTTCTTTGTTTCGACAAGATGTGCAATATGATGATATTCATCACGATTCAGATAATAAAAACAAAGATCTTCTAATTCATTCTTGATAGCACTGATACCTAAACGATGTGCAATAGGTGCATAAACATCAAGTGTCTCTGCAGCGATACGTTTTTGAGATGCTTCAGGTTGATACTCTAAAGTACGCATATTATGTAATCTATCACATAGCTTAACAAGAATGACACGTACATCCTTTGCCATCGCAATGAAGATCTTTCTATGATTCGCTGCTTGATATTCAGGATCATCTTTTCCTTTATATCGTAATGTACCGATCTTTGTGACCGCTTCTACGATATCTGCGATCTCACCATCAAATTCTTCAGCCAATTCATCTCTTGTCAAACCACAATCTTCAATGACATCATGAAGAAAACCAGCCGCAACTGTTTTAGGTCCACATTTCAAAGTTGCCAAGATATACGCAACATTGATCAAATGAACAAGATAAGGTTCACCGGAACGACGAAATTGACCAGCGTGTTTTTCACTGGCAAAGTTAGCAGCATGTTCAACGATTTTTAAACTATCTTCGTTGATGATATATGTTCGAACTTCATTCAAAACATCATCAATACCGATATCTTTGTTTTTCTCTTTCATGTTCCCTCCCCTTTATTTGATAAAAATCGAAGATATGATCTTCGATTTATTAAGCGCACTAAAATCAATTATCGCTAAGTTTTAAGATATTATAGACATCGTAGTCTTTTAAAGCACCACGACCATCCATTCCACCACCAAATAATTCAATGATGAATGCACAACCAACGACTTCACCACCTAGTTTTTCAACCATGTGTGCACTCGCTAAAGCAGTACCACCAGTCGCTAATAGGTCATCAATGATCAATACCTTATCACCTGCACTGACAGCATCCTTATGCATACTAACTTCATTTGAGCCATATTCAAGGTCATACTTTTCGCTAATTGTTTCGCGAGGTAACTTACCAGGTTTTCTAACAGGAACAAATGGAAGTCCTAGTTCTACCGCAACTGGACAACCAAACCAGAAACCTCTGGATTCAGGTCCAGCAATCTTAGTAGCACCGACCTTCTTAGCGTATTCGCATAACAATTCTGTGACGTACTTATACGCATCAGGATTAGTCATGATAGGAGTAACATCTCTAAATAAGATGCCTTCTTTTGGAAATCCAGGAATTGCCGCAACATACTCTTCTAAATTTAAAGCCATTTTCATATCCTCCATTTTTGAAAAAAGATAAAAATATTATAAACTCACTGAAAAATTTCTTCCACTATCATCTGTAAAGAAATTTCACCTTTATAGCGATTTATTTGTATTTTTCCAATAAAACCATTGATGTTTTTAGGAATCATCAATGATTTACTTTTATAAACGATTGCGTTTAATTTCATTTCATTCGTTTCAATTTCATAACGAATTGATTTTGGTGTTTCTCTACAAGAAAGAATATTTACATCCTTGATTGCGAACAATTGTTCGATCATATTCTTAGGATAAGGTGATAAACAAGAAATATCTGTCACTTGATCAAAGGTAATATCTTTGATATCAACCAAGATAGCTTTCTTTTTATCTTGTTTGAATTCAACATTCGTAAGAATCAATTTATCTTTGACTTGTTGTTTAAACGATTCAAAATTTTCTTCTTTTACAGAAATCCCAACTGCTTGTTCATGTCCACCAAACGCATATAGATCATTAAAATCCGAAAAGAAATCAAATAAATTAAATCCAGGAACGCTTCTTCCACTTCCCTTTATGATTCCTTCACTCTTTGCCATCACAACAAATGGCTTACGGAATTTATTTGCCAATCTTCCAGATACAAGTCCACAGATACCTTCATGGAAATCTTCCTTGTATATGATTTGGATCTTATCATCATTGACCATCTTTTCTGCGATCTTGTTTTCTTGATCAGATAATGCTTTTCTTCGTTCATTGACAGTATTCAATTGAATGGAATACTTTGAAATAAGAGTATCATCATTTGATAAAAGATAAGGAACTAATGTATTTACATTTGAAATATCATTCATTCTTCCTACAGCGTTTAGTTTTGGAACGATCGTAAATCCAATTGCGGTCTCATCAATGATAGAACCAGGATAAAACAATACATTGATAGGTCTCACCCTACCTTGTTTTAGAATTGAGATGCCTCGCTTAACAAGCTTTCTTGTCTCTCTCCATAATGGCATTACATCACCAATCAACGCAATAGCACATAAGGCAATCAAAGAATCATATTGGCTTCCTGTTCCAATTAGATTTCGACTGATTTCTAACGCCACACCAGCGCCAGAAAGATATGCATATTCACTTTCCATATAATCTGGATGAACAACGATATCTGCTTCTATTTCCTCTTCGATCTGGTGATGATCTGTCACAATGACATACATTCCTAATTCTTTAGCACGTTTAAGGGCATCATGTGCTTTCACACCATTATCTACTGTCAAAATAATGGAATATCCTTTTTTGTGGGCAAGTTCCACTGTTTTTACAGCTAATCCATAGCCTTCTTTAAAACGATCTGGGATGTAATATCCATTTTCAATCCCTAATACATCTAAAGTCTTTTTCATGATTGCGGTAGAACAGATGCCATCCGCATCATAATCTCCACCAATAAAGACTTTCTCATTCTTTTCTTTCGCAAGTTTCAATCTTTCACAAGCCTTTAATACACAATCTGCTTTTGAGGTAGATAAATGATCATCCCCTCTCAACATATCATAGATTTCTTCTTCATCTAAAGAACTTGCGGCAATCAACTTACCAGTCAACTTTCCAACATTCCATTTTTCAACGACACTTCTCTCATCTACTTCAATGATTTCATGATTCATGGAAAGCTAGCTCCTCAAATACTCTTCCTCTATCTTCAAAGTTTTTAAAATGATCATAGCTACTAGCTGCAGGAGACAATAAAACAGTATGATCTTTTCTACAAAGTTTCTTTGCGAGAATCATTGCCTGTTGTAGATCTTCTACTTCATAAAGATCATCACGTAATTGACCCTTCTCCTTCATCTCCTCATGTACTCTTTTTCCAGTTGCGTACATAAAGATAACTTTCACATCTTTTCTTTCGTGAAGATATCTTTCTAATTCATTGTATTCGATACCACGATCCATACCACCTACTAGAACGACATCCACTTGATCAATGGACTGTAATGCTTGGATACAAGCTTGTCCGATCGTAGAGATAGAATCATTTACATAATGGATCCCATCCTTACTTCCTAGATACTCTAAACGATGATGTAATGGATGGAACTTTCTACACGCATCCAACACTTCCTCTTCTGTGATACCTAATTGATCCGCAATATACCAAGCAACTGCTAAGTTTTGATAGTTATGTTCACCCTTTAAAGAACAATCCCTAATCTTCAAAGACTTGTTAGGAATGAAGATCTCTGTACCTTTTGCGTAGATATCTTTTCCAATCAAGACAGGTCTAACTGGTGAAGCTTCAATATAACCATACTCATCTAACATCTCATGCATAATGGCAATATCACCATCTTTCATGTTCTTTATGTTATTAAATTTCGCATCGCCATATTTCTTATACGAACCATAATGATCCAAATGTTCTTCAAATAAGTTCAAATAGACACCAATATGAGGTGAAGTTGGACAATACTCTAATTGATGACAAGATATTTCAAAAGCCGCATACGCACCATTCTCCATATCTTCTATCGCATCAAAGCACGCAACACCAATATTTCCAACAAGAACTGTCTTATATTTTTCTCTTAAAAGGCTTGCCACTAAGGATGTCGTCGTAGACTTTCCTTTTGTTCCTGTGATACCAATCGTTTTTTCACGATAATGTTTTAAAAATAATTGTGCTTCTCCAGAAATATTATCCAAAGATTGACCATCCTTCACAACGATACCAGGAGCCTTCATTACTAGATCGTATTGCGAAAAATCACATTCACTATCCTTCATACAAATCGTATGGACCGTTGTTTGTTTCGCTACATCTAATCCTTTTCCACCATCCGCAATCGTCAGCTCCATTTCAGGAAACAATTTACGAATAAACGCATATGTACTTTTTCCTTCAATTCCAAATCCCCAAATACAGATCTTTTTACCTTCAAATTCTTGTTTCCAATTTTCGTACATTAAAATTCACGCAGCTTTCTTTTCACTAATTCTTTATATTGTTCTGGAAGATTGTTTTCTTCATTAAATGACAACATATCAACAGTTCTATCCTTATAGACATCATAATACTTTGTAGTTTTGTAGAAAGAATAGAGAAGTGGTAATTCTTGATGAGTTTCTTCATGATGTCTAATTGACATACAAACAGCTATATTCACTTCATCTCTTGTACCAACACACTCAAATGGTTTATCATCCAAGATACCTGTTAATTGTTCAAACAATTCCTTCATCGTTTCATCATTCAACATATCTGTCTGGAATATTTCTACGATCTTATCATCATTCAAATATGCACTTAACATGCAACAAACGAACAAGCACTTCGCACAATGTCCACACCATTCACCTGTTTTACTACCAACATTACAACTTCTAAATACAGATAAATAATCATCCAATCTAGAAAACAATCCCGCAATCTGTAGTTCAGATAAAGGTCTTAACAATGAGAAATACTTAATTTCATTTGTTAGATATCTTTCACAATACTCTTGGAAATCCTTTTCAAATTCAAATGTCTTTGAATATTGATGATTCACTGTACTACCTTTGATCGTAGATTCATTCGCACTCGCTTCATTAGAAAGTGTGATGTACTTTCTTTCATAGATCAAAGCTGTCAAATAAGACGCAAAGGCAGCCATCGCACTAAATGGTGTATGACCATTCAAATACCCTTGTTTGTTCAGGTCCAACATCCTTTGATCTAATGTTCTACGATTGATGATCAAATCTTTTCCTTCTACATATCCTGCCGCATGTGCAGAATTTACCGCAGAAATGACAGGATTAATGATAAAAGCACAATTATCTTTCTTATATTCTGATAAAAGTGACAAAGAAACAAAACTATCTTTTCCTCCACCAACTGGAATCAAGTTTCCTTTTACTTCTGCGTGATATTCTTCTCCATCAATTTTCTTTCCATTTGATGTGAGATCCATAAATCCTTCAGGATCTAATGGAATGTGATTAATATAAAAGAATTCACCCAATCCATGAAAATATAACTTCTTCCACCAAGCAATTTGATGATCATCTAATTCATTACATTCAACGATGACATTTTTAGGACATGCGATCTTCCAATAAGAGATCAACTCTACCATTCCTAATGAAAACGCAGCTTCTTTTACAAGCTTAGATTCCATGTGTGAAGGAATATCCACAGGTTTAGGAATCGTCATCGTAGGTTCAAACTCTGATAATCCTTTCGTCTCAAAATGATATGTAAAACGATACGCATTACCAAGGTCTTCCGTATCATATCCATGATAATAAAACTCTGTATATTTTTTTCTTAGTTCATCATAATTCATAGTTCATTCTCCATAAGATCGATCACTTGTGATAGATCATCTTTTTGATATTCGATTGCTAGTGACATTTCTTCATCAGGATGGATCGTATCTTCGATAAAACATGAATGCATGCCAGCATTTCTAGCTGCTAAGATACCCATCTTAGAATCTTCTAAAACAAGACACTCTTCTGGTTTCACACATAACATTTCAGCTCCCTTAAGAAATATCTCAGGGTCTGGTTTTCCATGTGTGACCATATCTCCACCAATAATTGTATCAAAATATAAAGGTACGCTTGAAGTTTTTAGTAAAGTCTCTACATATGCTTTTTTACTAGAAGAACATACTGCGCATGGAATTCCTTTATCACGTAAATAATAGTTCAATTTCACTAGTCCCTTCTTAGTAAGTCCATCTGGATAAAAAGATGCCCAAAAATCTAAGTTAAAGCGTTGTTCTCTTGCCTGATTTCTTACATCTTGTAAATGTGGAATCTGTTCATAATATGGTCGTAATAAATGATCATCTTTCACACCAGTGATTGCCACAAATACTTCATCTGGTATTTCAACACCATATTCTCTACCAATCCTTCTCCACATTTCTTGTGCGACTTTTTCTGTATCAAACATCAACCCATCACAATCAAACAATACACCTTTTATCTTCATTGATTCCTTAACTCCAAAAAAATAGACAGTACTAAGTACTGTCTATTATTATACATTAAGCGTTGATTCCTTTGAATGTATATTCATCAAGTAATTCTTTATTTTTCTTATCTTTCTTTTGTTTAGGTTTCTTATCTGTATGCTTCATGTGTTCTCTACAGAATACCCAAACTCTTGGAGCGATAAATACAGAAGAGAATGTACCAGCAATCAAACCAACTAACATTGCGATGTTGAATGTTAAGATTGCGTTACTACCCATAGCTAACAAGAAGATAACAGGGAATAATGTTGTAAGAGATCCATAGATAGACATCTTGATCGTACTATCTAATGAGTCATTAACTACAGCACTATATTCATCCTTAGAAAGCTTACCTCTCTTACTTGACATCGTTTCACGGATTCTATCAAATACGATAATAGAGTTATTGATAGAATAACCAATGATCGTTAATAATACAGAAATCAATTCTGTGTTTACTTCTAATCTCGCAATTGCGAAGAATGCCAATACCATAAATACGTCATGGAATAACGCAACTAAACAGCCTAGGGCATAATCCCATTCATAACGAACTGTAATATACGCTAGCATTGCGATCCAAGCAACGATCGTTAGGATAATAGCGTTTCTAACAAGATCCTTACCTACGACTGGAGTAACGACGTTATCACCAGGCTCTTCACCAAAGACATCCTTTAATTCATCTTTGAGTTCTGTTAACTCATCTGTATCAAATGTCTGTGTCGTTGTAGCGTAAACAGAATTATCACCAGCTGACTGATATGAGAAATCATCATAGCCAAGCTTTTCCATTTCTGTTTGAACTTCATCAACAGTAATCGTATCTGTACTTGTGATCGTTAACTTTGTACCAGACGCAAAGTCGATACCTAATTCAACAAATCCATTGCCTTTGGCTGTATTGAATACACCAAATCCTAGTGCTACCGCAAAGATAGCTAACGCAATACGAATAACGATCTTAGATTTACCAACATAATCAATATGATGTGTTCCTGTATAGAACTGTGATTGTCCCTTAGATACATCAGGAATCTGATCTTTCTTAACAGCGAACCATTCAGGATGATTATCTGCGATATGAGAATCAACGATCAACTTTAACATACATCTAGATAAAGCTACGTTAAGGATCATTGTCATGATGACCGTAATGATCAACATTGTAGCGAATCCCTTAACTGTACCATTTCCCCAGATATACATGATCAAAGCTGTAATAAATGTTGTGAACTGTGAGTCAAAGATAGCAGAGAATGAAACTGTCTGACCTTCTCTAATAGCGTTTGGAACACTTCTACCCTTATACAATTCTTGGCGAATTCTTTCAAAGTCAATGATATTGACATCGACTGTCATACCAACACCCAACACAAGAGCACCAATACCTGATAGTGTAAATACAGCTCCCATTAAGGAATAAAGTCCAAATACGGCCCAAATATACGCAACTAACATAACTGCAGATACGATACCTGGTAATCTATACTTGATGACCATGAAGATCATAACTAATACGATACCAATAGCACCCGCAACAGCTGTCTTACTCAACGCATCCTGACCAAACTGTGCAGAAACGACATTACTAGAAAGTTCTGTCATCTTGACTGGTAAGGAACCAGAGTTGATCAAGTTAGCTAATTCTCTAGCTTCTTCTTCTGTAAAGTTTCCAGAAATCTGGCAGTCACCTGAAATTTCAGAATTTACAGAGGCAGCTGAAATATATTTAGGTTCTTCACCCTTTTGCGCTAAAGCTGCTTGTTCTGTATAAGAATCACCTTCTTCATAGTCTAACCAAATGACCATGATATTACTTCCAGAAGACTTTTCAGAAACAGTCTTTGTCATTTCTGAGAATGTATCTTGATCCTTGATCTTTAAAGAAACGACTGGATTACCATTATCATCATAAGCTAATGACGCTCCACCTTCTGTAAGGATACTAGAATCAGCTAATTCATTGTCATCAATATCTCTAAATGTCAAATTCGCTGTTGTACCAATCATTTCACGTGCGGAATCTTGATCAGTAACACCCGCAAGCTGTACTCTTACTCTATCTTCACCTTCTACAGAAATACTAGGTTCAGATACACCTAATACGTTAACACGCTTAGAAATAGAGTTAACGACAGCGTCCATATCTATGGATGAATCACCATTTAAAGGTTCAACTTGATATAAGATTTCAAAACCACCTCTTAAATCAAGTCCAAGATTCAAATTGGATTTGATTGACTGGAATGTTGTCGCAACTAATGCGAATAAAACAACAACGATTCCAACAAACATCGCAATTTTACTCTTTTTTGTTTTTACATTGCTTGCCATATTAATTTCCTCCAATGAGATCTGTAAAGTCACTTATATCTTTGTTACGACCTTGTACGATAGCTTCTCTCGCTAAAAAACGTACGATATCTTGTGCTTTCACAGATAATATTTGATTGATTGCCGTATGTAAGGATCTAGGACAATCTGCTTTCCAAAGACTATCACTCAAGTAATCTTCTAGATTTTCATATCTAAGAGTTGGTATATCTGTATTTTTCAATTGTTGCATCTTTAATACCATGACCAATTGAATACATGTATTATTTACATCAAATACTTCAATATCCATTCCTTCCTCCCTCGATAACCAAAACATTATATCAAAATATCGTGAAGATTTGATAACGAATTCAAAAAAAGTGATTTCAATTAAGAAATCACTTCATTAATGTAATGCGATCCATAAGCCAAGAATAGCGAATAAAGCTTCTACTGCCCAGAACATCTTAACGATATTCACTTCTGGCATACCTTTGATTCGAAAGGCATAATGGATAGGTGTATACGTAAATACTCTTTTATGCACGGTTCTAACAGAAACTTGTTGAATGATGACGCACAATGTTTCAATGACTGGAACACCTGCGATAAAGATCAATGACAATTCTGTTTTTGTGACCATAGCTAGTGCAGCTAATACACCACCAAGTGCTAAAGCACCTGTATCTCCCATAAATACTCTAGCTGGTTTCTTATTGTAGTAAAGATAGCCAAGTAATGCCGCAATCAAACAAAGCACAAACATCAATACAGTATATTTTTGTTGTACATATGTAATGATTGCGTATGGAATCAACGCAATGATCGTTACACCACTACTTAATCCATCCATACCATCTGTTAGATTGACTGCGTTAGAACTACCCGCAAACATAAATAGTACCAACAAGAAATAGATCCAACCTAGTGAAACGGTCGTTTTAGAGAATGGTAATACGATTTCCAAACTGCCATGGATACGATAGAGGAAAAAGAATACAACTGCTAAGATCACCTGCATAGAAAACTTTTGTAATGGAGATAATCCATTATTGTTTTTCTTTACCGCAATCAAATAATCATCTACAAATCCAATCAATCCATAACCAACAAACGCTAGAATAATGATCCAAACATTCATATCTGTAATAGATGATGGAAATGCGATCAATGTGACAATGACTGGAACAATGATAAACAAGATTCCACCCATGATAGGTGTTCCTGCTTTTTTCTTATCATCATCTAGTGCGTATTCACTAACAGATTGTTTAAAAGATAACTTTTTTAAATACTCTATAAAAGATGGCATCAGAATCATAACAAGTGCGAGACTGATACAAAATCCAATTACTAACTTCAGTGGCATAAAATCCCTCCCTGCCGTTTGATAATTATATTACATTAATTTAACCAAATTCAACTTGTATCGTTGTACCTTTTGTCACAACGGTTCCAGGTGGTATCGATTGAGAAGTAACAGTACCTTCTCCACTTAGCTCAAACGCAAATCCAGATACCGCCCATAATGACGATACATCCTTTCTAGTCCATCCTGTTAGATCAGGCATCGTAAACGAATTCGTATCTGTTAATAAGAATACCCTTTGTCCACTTACGACAGAACTATCTGTTTTAGGGAATTGGTCTATAACACTACTTCCATTTCCTAATACAACCGTTTCGCATCCTGTACTAGATAATTTATCAGTTGCGTAACTTAATGAATGATTCAATAGATCAGGCATTGTAGAAACATTGATCGTTTCTTGTGTTGTCTGTTCTGTACTTGAAGAATTATCACCATTTGCGAATCCATATGTTTGTGCTACCTTTCTCAAAAAAGAAGTCACTGCGTCCGTTTGTGCATGCGCATTTGGATTATATTCCGCTTCAAAAGCGTAATAAACAAGAACTTGTGGATTATCTGCAGGTAAAGCAGCCATCAAAGATACGATCGTTGTATTACTTGTTTCGTATGCATTTCCACTACTACTTGAATCAGCTACCTGTGTCGTACCAGTCTTCGCAATGATCTTACATTCAGGAATTTGGTAAAAACGTGCAGAACCATCTTCATCATTCGCTACTCGATACATGATGGATTGAACTTGTTTTGCGGTATCAGATGTAATTGGATTACTAATGACTTCTGTTTCTGCTTGATAGATGACACTACTGCTATCATAAGAATCAACGATCTTATCTACAAAATAAGGTTTCACCATCGTTCCATCTGAAAAAATAGAAGAATATGCTTGGAACAACTGTAACATCGTTACTGTACTACCCTGTCCATAAGATAATGAAAGTTTATCAGCAGGCCATGTAAAGTTTAATAAACCATTACTTTCTGGTAGACCATCCGTATTTACATTTGAGAAGAATCCAAATTTCTTCAAATATTCCAAATGCTTTTCAGGTGTAATGTATTGTGTTTGGATCGTAGCCGCAACTGTATTCAATGAATAGATCAACCCATGATCTAGATCAATTTCACCATATTGTTTCTTTCTTGCGTTGTAGATACATCCATAGTTATCTTCTGAATATGTTTGTACTGGATCATTGTTACCATTGGATGTAAAACAGAATTGATTACCATCAGCTGTCGCATTCCCATCATAAACGCCTTCATTGATAGCTGCAGCCCATGTGAATGTTTTTAATGTAGAACCAGGTTCATAAGGTGTCTGTGCACCAATATTTGTATAGTCTTCAATATTATCTAATGTATTTGGATTGTAAGATGGAGTTTGTCCCCAAGCAATCACTTTACCTGTGCTGATTTCCATCGCACCACCCCAAGCTCTAGAGGCATTGAACGTTTCTTTCGTCGTTTGAAATGATTGTTCTAAAGTAGATTGGATACCAGCATCTAATGTTAGATATACATTATTTCCATTGACTGCAGAAACTGTTTCTTCTTTCATTCCAGGTAGAACATAACCATCTTTATCTACTTGATATGTTCTAGAACCATTTGTACCAGTTAAATAAGAATCTAAATATAACTCCAATCCCATCTTACCTACTGTATTTCCATTTTCATCTGATTGCGCATAACCAATCAAGTTAGATGCGAATACATTATTTGGATAAACACGTTGAATAGAATCTGTAAATTCAATACCTGTAAGATCAGTCGCTTCAATTTCATCTTTAACGCTTTTACTTAGATTTCTTCCTCCAAGTCCTAGTTCTGTTTGATACTTGTCTTGAGAAAGATAATCCAAGATCTTTTGTTTATCCATTTTTAAAATAGAAGATAACACATCAGCTGTATGTTCTTTATCTTTTACATAAGCTACTGAATCTCCTACAGAAGGTCTAGAAGAGTCTAATATACAAACGATATTATATGTTTTATTATCTTGTGCAATGACATTTCCATTACGGTCTAAGATCTCTCCACGTAATGCTTGTTCTGTTTCTGTGACGATGTTTTGATTATCTGCATATACACTTAGATCTGTTCCTGACAAGAAATGCAATTGTCCTATAGAAACGAGAAAAACATTGGAAGAAATAATCATCATTAATCCCAATGTAACGATAATAATATTACGAACCGCATGATTATTGCGTTTTCTTTTTTTCATAATAAACTACTCTCCATCTGAAGTTTCATCTGAAATCGTGATGACGTTATTTTGATTACGGCTCATACCATCCCCCGCCGCAATTTCATCAACTCTATCAGAAGAAGAGAGAGTTTGAATTTCTACTTTCACAGCATCGTTCTGTGTTTCTATAGTAGCAATCTGTGAATCAATAGATTGTTTTTGAGTACTCAAAGAGTTGTTGTATGAGCGTAAAAATAATGTCGAAAAAAGGAAAGCGATAGTAGAAATACCAAATACAGTTAGAGAGAATCTAACTAGATTTAACTTCCTTCTTTTTTTCACTACCTTTTTCGTTACAATATTCATTTTACTATACCTTTATTCTTTCAATCACACGAAGTTTCGCACTGTGTGATCTGTTATTTTCATTTAGTTCTTCTTGTGTTGCTAATATAGGCTTCCTATTAATTAATTGGAAGGAGGCCTGCTCCATCTGTTCAGCCTTCAATGGAAGTCTAGGTTCAACAAATGGAGCAGAGGAATAATCTCTGAATATGTTCTTGACGATGCGATCTTCTAATGAATGGAAAGTAATGATTGCACATCTTCCATTTACATCTAATAGATCCAAAGCTTCTTCTAATCCATTCTGCAAAGCTGTAAGCTCTCCATTCACTTCAATACGAATTGCTTGGAAAGTTTGTTTTGCGGGATGTCCCTTCTTACGAAGTTCTTTCGCTGGAAGAGCTGATTTAATAACATCGACAAGCTCAAATGTTGTATGAATTGGTTTGATTGATCTCTTCTTTACGATTGCCTTAGCAATTGAAGAAGCATATCTTTCTTCACCATATTCTCTTAAGATCCTTACTAGTTCTTTTTCGCTATAAGTATTTACGACTTTCTCTGCATCAAGTTCTTGTTCTTGATTCATTCGCATATCAAGTCTAGCGTCAAAACGATATGAGAATCCTCTTTCAGAATCATCGAATTGTGGAGATGATACTCCCAGATCCATCATGATTCCATCAACTTTCTCAACGCCCAATTTCTTTAATTCTTCCTGCATGGAGGAAAAATCCGCATGGATCATTGTTACTTTATCTAAGGAACCTTCTAGATTGATTCTTGATTCTTTCAATGCCTGTTCATCTTTATCAAATGCATATAGATGACCAGTCGTTAGTTTCGAGATCAAGTATTTTGCGTGTCCTGCTCTTCCAAGCGTTCCATCAACATAAATTCCATCTGGTTTTACGTTTAAGGAATCTACCGTTTCATGCAGGAGTACGGATACATGTTTCATTGAAGTAGATCTGTAAGACCTTCTGCTAGGTCTTCAAAACTATCTGATGATTCATCATCGTAAGAATCATATTTTTCTTCTGGCCAGATCTCGAAATGGTCAGATACGCCAACAATGACGCAATTCTTAACGATATTTGTATCGTCAACTTGAAACTGAGGTAACAAGATTCTTCCTTGATTATCAATGGAACATTGATCTGCTTTACCAGTGATACGTCTTACAAACGCACGTGCTGCAGCATTTGTCTTAGGAAGTTTGTTTAGTTTTTCTACCATCTCGCTCCATTTTTCTTCAGTATAGGCAGCTAGACAGCCATCCATCCACTCAGTTACATAGACAGATGATGAAAGTTGGTCACGAAATTTCGCAGGAACGATGAGTCTGTTTTTAGAATCCAGATTGTGTCTGTATTCACCCATGAACATAACCATCTTATATCCTCCACTTTCTACCACTTCATGACACTATTCTACCACTTTCCAATATATATGCAACAAAAACTAAACATTTTGTTCGATTTTTTTGCATAAAAAAAGAGAACACGTATTTCTACATGTTCTCTTCTTCAATCAAATTTTAATTATGCGTTTTCAGATGTAGCACTTGTTTCCTTAGCACCTACATTACCGCAGTTAGGACAAGCATGGTGAGGACGCTTTGTTTCTCCACATACTGGGCATTTTACCAATGTTGGAGCTACAAGTTTATAATGTGTTCTTCTCTTGTCTCTTCTTGTCTTTGATACTCTTCTCTGCTGTACAGCCATTGTCTAGCACCTCCTACTATTCACTCTTGAATTGCTTCAGTTTTGCCAGACGCGGATCAATTTGATCTTTCCGGCTTTCCTGATACTCAGCTTCACTGTATACCTTCCAGCCATCGCCTTCAGGATACTCGCCTTCTTCAACATCACTAACTTCTAACGGAACTTCTAATAGAATATCTTCTATCACTGCTTCTGTTAGGTCAATGACTTCATCACTAACGATACGTACATCATCTTCATCAGTATCACCTAAACTATAAGTTTCACTGCTTTCTGTTGAAAATGGATAATCAATCAATTCACCTGTAATTGAATCAGGAACGATCATCGTACCTTCTACGTGGATTTCACAATAAAATCTGTCATTATCATCATCTAGATAACCTGTTCCAGATACATGAACATCATGAACACTTTCAATTAAGTTGTTGTCTTTAAATTCAGAAGAATCAATTTCAACATCTTCATCAAAATTTACATGTACAGAATTTTTTAGTAACTCACTTCTCGTCCATTTCATATAGATATGCGCTCGTTAACGCTAAAATATTATATCAAAGTCAATATTAAAGTCAACGAATTTCAGCATGTACACCCTGTATATTTTCATTTAACCACTCAACAGCCTTCTTCATGACCTCTTTTGAATCATCTTCATGAAGCGTTTCATGTCTCATATGTTCAAATAAGTTTGTATCGATATGCTGATAACCAGCTTTCTTTAAAATATCAATACTTCTCTGAAATCCTTTTTCTCCACCGATACAAGGATCATCCTCTCCCGCAAAAATATAGATTGGTAGATTTGGTTTTTGACATTGATATTGAGATACATCTCCCATTTGGCTCATCAACCTAAAAAGATCCAAATATCCCTGATTCGTAAACGGAATTCCACAGAACTCATCATCGATATACTTTTGTACGTTATCTGTATTATAAGATAACCAATCTACATTTGTTTTAGGATCATCAATCACTTTATTAAAGGAACCAGTCGCTAACGTTTCTAGTAATTTACTGTGTCCTCTCTTTCCTTTCACTCCAATGACCATCTTCGCAAGTACAACACCAAGCTTACAAGCACTAAGATACGTTGGAATTCCGGATAGAATACATCCATCAATCAAATCATCGTGATTTTGTAGGAATACCCTTCCTATTAACGTTCCCATGGAATGCCCAAAGTAGATGACTGGCAGATCTTTAAATTGTTCTTTCGCGATCTTAGCGATTTCTACCGCAGAATCAACGAGCGTCTTCCAACCATCTTCATCATCAAAATACCCTTGATTTTCTTTCCCTGCAGTTTCTCCATGTCCTGGTAGATCATATGTGATACATGCGTAATGATTATCTGTAAAATATTTCGCAAGTTCATCATATCTCATTTTATGTTCCTGCATTCCATGCACACAGAATACGACAGCCTTCGTTTCATCTTCTGGTCGATAGATCTTATATGATAATTTCTGTTTTGCCATATATTTACCTCTTACCTATATTCTATCACTCAATAAAAAAGAATATTAGATTCTTCTCATCCAATATTCTCCTATTTCTTCATTTGCGTTTTCTTCATTCCATGGAGCTTCATGT
>CAVDZA010000029.1:0-18948 GCA_963613355.1 Bulleidia sp.
ATTGATATCCAGCATTGCGGAATGATTCTAAAACTTGTTTTCTAGTAAAACATTTTTGTTTCTTAACATCTTCAAAATATTTTAAGTCAATCATAAGCAAACTCCCACAATTATTTTTACGGCAGTATTTATGTTTTATTGCCGTGCCGATATTTTATCATATATTTTAAACGATCAAACAAAAAAATCCTAAGTTGAATATATAATCAGCTTAGAATTTTCATTTGTTTTGCTATTCTTATGCAAATCTATTAAATCACTTAACAAAGTGTTTTCTTTTTGTCGCCGAAGGCTGATATGTTCCCTCTTCTGTAGAGGTGGGTATCCTTGGTCAATCATCAGGATTCTCACTCGTAGTGAGCATTCACACAAATATCTCCAGTCAGGATTCCCTTATATCAAAGTGTAGGAAAAATATGTATACCTTCGGTAGTCATAGTATACCAAATACTTTCATATGATAAAGTCTTGACTATCACATTTTATTCGTTCAAAAGAAAAACCAGTCTTTCAACTGGTTTTATAGATTACTTGACTTCAGCTGCACCGTACTCAAGTCCTTCGTTGAAGTTACGTGCATTTTCCATTGTAACTGCAGCGATAGCTTGTAGAGCTTCACGTGTGAAGAATGCCTGATGGCTAGTTAAGATCAAGTTAGGGAATGTTGTTAATCTAGCTACGATACTGTTCTGCATCATATCATCAGAATGGTCTGTATAAACGTTAGAATCTTCGCCTTCATATACATCCAATCCTACTGCGTGGAACTTATTCGCTCTTAATCCTCTGATCAACGCATCCGCATCAATTAATGGTCCACGAGATGTATTTACTAACATAACGCCATCTTTCATTAAGTTGATAGCCGCATCATCAATCAAATGATATGTTCCTCCTTCTCCCATGATTAGTGGAGCGTGCAAGGAAATCAAATCAGCTCTCTTTAATAATTCTTCTTTGGAAACATATGTTAGAAGTCCTTCTTCTTCTAACTTCTTATTAGGATAAGCATCCCAACCAAGTACTGTCATACCATAACCCTTACAGATCCTAGCCATGATCTGACCAATTCTACCAGTACCCATGATACCAGCAACCTTATTATGTAGGTCTAGACCTAATAGACCATTCAATGAGAAGTTATTATCTCTTACTTTATTAACGGCCTTATTGATTCTTCTGTTTGCAGCCTGGATCAATGTCATCGCATGTTCAGCTACAGCGTATGGAGAATAAGCAGGAACACGTAATACTGTAATTCCACATTCCTTAGCAGCATCCAAATCAACATTGTTGAAACCTGCACATCTTAATAGGATCAACTTAACACCATTCTTGTGTAATTCTTCTACAACTGGACGTGGTGCTTCATCATTAACGAAGATACATACAGCGTCATATCCTACTGATAAGTGAGCTGTTTCACTTGTTAATCTAGAATTGAAGTAAGTGATATCAACATTATATGTACCCTCACCCTTATCCTTAGCCAATTCAGAGAAGAAAATTCTGTCATAATCCTTTGTACCATAGAAAGCGACCTTCAATACTTCAACAGGTTTATCCTTTGGTTCTACTTCCTTTAATACTTCTTGGATCTTTTCAATACATGCATCTTCATCTTCACCATCAACAGTGAACTTCAATGTTGTACCTTTAGCAGCGTGTAAGCTAAGAATAGATAATACATCATTACCTCTAGCTTCTTCACCATTTCCTTCAATTACTACAGAAGACTTAAAGTTTGTACATGCCTGTGCGATCATAGCAGCAGGACGAGCGTGGATACCGAGAGCGTTAGAAACTACATAATCGAACTTTTTCATGATTCTTATAATTCCTCCTAATTCATGATATTTCTTCTTATTTATTTTACATGAACAAACAAACGCATTCCATAAGGAACTCTGTAAAAAGTCAATTTTTCACACAAAAAGTCTAACATTGAAAAAGAAGCTATATCATAGCTCCTTCAGTAAACCATTCAATTGTTCTTTTAAGGCCTCAACTCGCTTGATTGCCTTGGTTACTTTTGTATGTGCGTCTGCGATTGAACCTTGTACTAATAGATCAATCAAACCATTATCTAAAAACACATCCGCAAAATACATCAGATCAACCTCTCCTAGATTGATATTTAAGCTTTCATCAACATCTTTTAATTCATCTGAAAATACTTTTAAAGCTTCTCTTGATTCCTCAATATGTTTTTTCGCATCACTCATATCATTATGTTTAATGATTGATGATAACAATCCACCACCAAGTAGATCAACAATGCCCCATCCACTTGCGCTTCTTAGATCTACTTCCGCATTTTTCAAACACTTCAAAGCTTTACTTGCAGCGTCTATCGCTTCTAAGATTTCTTTTTCATCACTACCCATTAGTAACTTCTCCTATTCCAACAATACACGATCAATCCTATAGGAAGTATCACAAATAAACCAATCCCTCCAATCACGCCAACCAATGTCACGATCAACAGGATTCCTAGCATGATCCCAAAGATTCCTTTAAACAAATAACCAAACATCGTAAATGGAATCGTGAACATCAATGCCACAAATTTGATGATTCCAACAAACAACAAAAACACAACCGAACAAATCAACATCGTGAATAACATATCTTTCACGCTCCTTTCTTTTGATGGTTTTATTATAACTTTTCTATCTAGGATACAAATGGTAATGTGTGCGAAATAAATTGTAAGAATTCGCATTCTGTGCGAATTTCATTGTAGAATAGAACCATGGAAAACAAGAACATCTATATTGACGCAAGAAAACAAAACGATCTTACTCAACAACAGGCAAGTGATAAGATGCCTACGATATCACAAGACCGTCTTACTAGAATCGAGACAAATAAGATTACGATCACTCCGAATGATGTCGTAGAAATGGCAGACGCATACAAAAGACCAGATCTTTGTAACTTTTATTGTTCTCATGAATGTGCCATTGGAAAACGCTCCATTTCTGAAATCAAGCCAACACAACTATCAGAAATCATTTTAAAGATGTTAGCTTCCTTAAATAAAGTAGAAAACGAAAAGAATCAATTAATTGATATTACGGCAGATGGCAATATCACAAATGAAGAGTTAAAAGACTTTGTTCGTATCGAAAAAGAATTAAATGATATATCTTATACTGTTGAATCTCTCAAGTTATGGGTACAACAAATGATAGCCAATGGTTCTATTGATCAAGAAGCTTATGAAACCATCAAAAAAGAAATGAAATAATAAAATTTCATCTTTTCTTAAAAAAAGATAAAAAAAGTGTTGCAATTTATATTTAGTTTTCATATAATAATTGAGCACTAAGCAAGAAGGAATGGTTCCTTAGCTCAGTTGGTAGAGCAACTGACTCTTAATCAGTGGGTCGACGGTTCGAGCCCGTCAGGAACCACCATTCAAAAACTCACAGAAATGTGAGTTTTTTATTACATAAATCAAAAAAGAGAAGTCCTATGGCTTCTCTTTTCATTATTCATCCTTAGGGTTAGGAATTCTCAGTCCCCCCCCGCTTTTTTCGTGGATGATCTTAGCTTCTGCTAGTTGGATCCTATCTTCAGTTTCTATCAAACATTGTTTCAACAATGGATTGAATTCACCACATTCTCCATTCAATATCATCTCAATAGCTTTTTCATGACTAAATGCCTTTTTATAGACTCTTTCAGAGACTAACGCATCATATACATCCGCAACAGATACGACCTGTGCTGAGATTGGGATCTCATTTCCTTTCAATCCATCAGGATAACCTCTTCCATCCCATTTCTCATGATGCCATCTACAGATCTCATACGCATAATGGATCAATGGATCATCTTCTTCCATAAGTACTTGATTGATCATATCAGCACCAAGAACCGTATGTGTCTTCATGATCTCATACTCTTCATCCGTTAATTTACCAGGTTTATTGATGATCTTTTCATCAATACCGATCTTACCAATATCGTGTAACGCACTAGCTAAAGAAATCTGTTGTTTGTCTTGTTTTGTTAGAGGATACTTATCAGATATTTCTGTTAACTTATCCAACAAGATCTCTGTTATCTTTTCTACATGAATGACATGAGGTCCACTTTCACCATTTCTTGTCTCAACGACATGAGAAATAATAGAAGTAACGATACGAGAATTTCTTTCTCTTTCTTCAACTTGCGCTTGGATCTCATGTTGAAGCTTTCTTTGTCTCTTGTATAAATTAATGATGTTGCCAACACGTTTTTTAACGATTTCTGAATCAAATGGTCTCTTGATATATTCTGAGATACCTAATTCATAACAACGTTTGATTGCGCTATCTTCATTCATACTAGAAATCATGATGACTGGAATATCTTCAACAATGTCATTTACATTCATGAATTCCAATACACCAAAACCATCTAGCTTAGGCATAACGATATCTAATAAGATCATAGATATATCGGCATGGTATTGGTCAATCATTCGAACAGCTTCTTCACCATCTTTCGCTTCAATGACACGATAATCTTCTTCCAAGATATTACGTAATAAGAAACGGTTCATTTCGGAATCATCAACGATCAATAAAAGTGGTTTATTCTCTAACGATTCTCTTTCAACTCGTATGAATTCGTCAATGTTTTCCCATTTCGTTACGACTCGATTCTTATATTGTTTTGCCATGTACATCAATCTATCAGCAGCCATGACACAATCATCTCTTGATTCTGTTGTAGAAATCATAGCTCCGATACTTGCGGATAAAGACATTGTAGAAAATCCAGGTACGACTGCGGAATGGATCTGTTGGCGAATTCGATCTAGCTTTCTTCCAAAACTATCTTCTTGGATACCTTCTAGGATCAATACAAATTCATCTCCACCATAACGAATGACCTTATCATTACTACGAATGTTATTTAAGATCACTTTTACTGCTGTTTGTAACGCAAGATCACCTGCCGCATGATCCTTATACGTATCATTCCATTGTTTAAAATCATCTAGATCTAACATCGCAATACCAGCTGGAGTCGTATTATACTTTTCTACTTCCTCATAGTAAGCTCTGTTATAGACACCTGTTAAAGCGTCTTTATACATTCTTGTGTTTGTATCAGTAACTTTGGTTACAAGTTCTTTGTATCCATCTGAATCAATGAACGCTCTTTCTGAGATCTTCTTTGCGGCTTCGATCGTACATTCTTGACCATCTACAATGACATATCTCGCAAAGAATTGATAACATTCTCCATTGATGAATTCTAACTTTGTAGCGTCTTTCTTTTCTCTTAAAGCTTTTTCAGAAATACCGAAATCACATGGTTTTGTCTTATTCAACGCTTTATAACAATAACGATCTTCTGTATTTAATTCATGTTGTCCTTTGATTTCATCAGCAGTTAAGACACGTACAAAATCCATGATCAATCTCATTGATTCGACCACTTCATCAATTTCTTCTTTTGTGAATTGATATTTATAATCTGTCATACATGCCTCCATTAAATCAAACTATACATCGTAAACATTGGTAAATAGATCGCAATGACGATAAATCCCGCAAACAAAGCTAATAATACCAACATCGTAGGTTCTAGTTTTTCTAAAGCTGACTTCATCGCAAAGTCTGCCTCGTTAGAATAATAATCTCCAATGGTCTTCAACGTCTCAACGAGTTCACCACTCTTTTCACCAACACCACTCATTTCTTTCAAGACTTGTGGGAGATATTTACTTTGGTTCATCGTTTCATTCAACGAACTACCCGTCTCTACTTTTTCCGCCATCGCAAATACTTCAGAGGCCACCGCATCATTACTCATACATTTTGAAGTAACTCTTAACGCCTCTCCAATTGTCAATCCAGCTTCCAGTAGAGTTGCCATGGTATTCGCAAATTCTTGTGCCGCAGATAATGTATTGATATTCCCAACGATTGGAAGTTTCAATGCCATTTCTCCCTTTCTCACTTTGCCTTCTTCACCACTTGTATACACTTTATATATCACAACAAGTAAACAAATGATTCCAATGATCAATAGCCAATATTTCGCAAACCAATCACTTGTGCCAATCAATATCTTTGTGATAAATGGAAGATCACCACCAAGAGATGAGAATACGCTTGTTAATGTTGGAACGACCATCACCATGACCACGATAACGACAACAACCGCTACCGCTAACACAAACATAGGATAACTTGTGACGGATTTTACTTTCTGTTTGTTTTTGAATTGTTTATCAAAATACAGATGCATATTCTCAAACGCTGTTGGTAAAGAGCCAGAGATCTCACCAGCTCTTATCGTTTCTAAGAATACTTCTGGTAATCCATCATAGTTCTTTCGGAATGCTTGTTCGATTGAACTACCATGATTGACATCTTCACTTGCGTTCTCCAACATCTTCTTTAATTTCTTATCTTGTGTTTGAGACGCAATCATTCCTAATGTTTTATTGATTGGTGTTCCCGCTCTAAGAATGATAGAAAATTGAGAGCACATGACAGATAAAGCTTTTATATCAACTTTCTTACCGATTTCTAGATTCAAGATATCATAGATGCCACCAGTCTTAACTTCACTAATGTCTAATACAACAGGACATTTCTCTTTGATCTTTTCAACTGCTTGTATCTCATCAATAGCTTCTATGACACCATTCACCTTTGCGCCATCTTTACTTAACGCACTATACTTATAACTAATCATAAAAGCTCCTATTGTACGGTAACTACCTTATCTACGACCTCTTGTAAAGTCGTAACGCCTTGAACGATCAAATCTCTTCCATTCTCGATCATTGGTGTGAAGTTACCTTCTTCTTGAACGATCTTTCTTAATTCCGTACCATTCTTACCTTTCGCAATCTCATCACGAATATGCGCAGTTACTGTCAAGATCTCAAACACACCAGTTCTTCCTCTATATCCAGAATCAAAGCACATATAACAACCTTTTCCTTCATAGAAATGTTTTCCAACTGGATCAATACCAGCTAGATCTAATAGATCAGGATCTGGTTTCACTTCATGGATACAGTTAGGACAAATATGTCGAACAAGTCTTTGTGATACGACACCACGTAAAGAGCCACCAATCAAGTAAGGTTCTACACCTAGATCTTTCAAACGATCGATCGCACTAACTGCGTCTTCTGTATGCACAGTCGTTAATACTAAGTGACCTGTCATAGCAGCACGCATCGCAATCGTAGCCGTCTCACCATCACGGATTTCTCCTACACAGATAATATCTGGGTCTTGTCTCAAACAAGAACGCAAAGCAGATGCGAATGTTAGTCCTACCTTCTCATTGATAGCGACTTGTGTAACGCCTTCGATCTGGAATTCTACTGGATCTTCCAAAGAGATCATATTCACATCATCACCCTTTAGTTCTTCGATCATTGTATACAATGTGCTCGTCTTACCAGAACCTGTAGGTCCAACGATCATGATCATTCCAGAACTATTCTTTAAGATACGAGAGAATCTCTCATTATCTCTATCTGTGATACCAATTCCTTTACGATTCAATTGATTCTTATCACGAGATAAGATACGAATAACGATCTTTTCTCCATGAATCGTAGGTAAACTACTTAAACGAAGATCGACTGTCTTTCCATTTCTTGTGAATTGTGCACGTCCATCCTGTGGTACACGATGTTCTGTAATATTCATTTCAGACATGATCTTAAATCTAGAGATAACAGATTCCTGTAATGCCTTTGGAATCGTTAAGATCTCATTCAATCTACCATCCACTCTGATACGCACAAGAACATCATCTTCTCTTGGCTCTACATGGATATCACTCGCTTTTTCCGCAATACTTCTTTCCAAGATTGAATTAACAAGTTTAACAGTAGGTGCAGAAGAACTACTATCATTCGTCTTTCTTTCTGCGAGTTCTTCAATTGTTGCGTTAAGACCTCTTTCTTCCTTCATTTGCGCAATCGCAATGGAAGCACCTTCATTTTCATACAAAACAGTTATCGCTCTATCAATTGCGTCAGAGTACGCAATATATGGAACGATCTTTTCTTTTGTGATCTGTTTTACCATTTCTAAAGCTTTGAAGTTTAAAGGATCTTCCATCGCTAAAGAAACGATATTGTTTTCTTTCTTGAAAGGTACGACACGATATTGTGCTGCGATATTCTTTGGGACGATCGTAGCCATCATAGGATCGATCCTTGTCTTATTTAGATCAACAAAATCAATACCCAACTGTAAACGAAGTACTTCGATCAACTGCGTTTCATTGATAAAGTGATTCTCTAATAAGACTGCACCTAATCTTTTACCACTACCTTTCTGTAGTTCTACTGCCTTGTTGACTTGTACTTCTGTCAAAACACCCGAATCCACGAGCATTTCGCCTAATCTTTTGTTTTTCATAAGTCCTCCTGCTCGCTATTCTGCGCTTTCTTCCATTTCTAGACCATTTAGGTCTGTTGCCCCTTCTATCGTTTCATAGAATGTAACGCTCATAGATAATGAAACTTCTGAACTCTCTTCTACGCTTTGGTTATTTCCACCATTGATCGATAGAGATGAGATAACACATCTATACTTTAAGTTCGCAACTTGGTTTACAATGCTTTCGGCTTCTTGATAAGAACCCACTTTCACAGTAATATCCGCATTTCTTCTAACGATAGAATCTGTGAGATATGGTTCTTGCCAACTAATGGATACGTTTTGATTTCCAAACACTTCAGCTAACGCTTCGATTTCATTTGTGAGATTGTTGTATACCGCAACTTCACCTAAACTACTATCTTGATGTTCTTCAATGTAATTCTCCATCGTTTTCATCTTTGTTGCTTTTGTGGTCAAGATCTCTGTTTCCTGTTGGATATTAGAAGTATCATACTTCTTTACAGCGTCTTGATAATTCTTATAGATAAATTCATAGTAGAAGATTCCTAATCCAAGTACTACCGCAACTAACACTAGGATCGATTCTCGGAGTGTAAATTTATGGTTTAACATTATTCAACACCTCCTTCATTCTTACATGTGATTTCAATCGTTGCGGATACCTTTCCACTATTATCTCCATCCGCTACTGTACTAGATACCGTGACATATGTCGTTCTATCATCCTTTTGTAAGATATCTACGACCTTACTAACTGTATTAAGATCTGTTAAAGATGTATATACATTCACTTTCTCATCTGTGATCGTAATGTTTGTGATAGAGACATATGGAATGACATCTTCATCTACCATCTTTAAGATATCTGTACGATTCAAACAAAGCTTTTCACTATCTGATAAGAATGAACCAACTAATGAATTATATTTTTCTTGTACAGAATCATAATTCTTCAATTCTTCATTCAATGTCGCAATCTGTTCATTGGTCGTATTATATTCTGATTCTAAAGCACTTGTCTTAGACAATGTATCAATGACACCAAACTTCGTAAACAAAGCTAATAACACAAGAAATACACCAAATACAATGACTGATTTCTTATTGTTTTCTGCTTCCTTATCTACCACAAAGTTCATTGTCTTCTTTGTAGGATAAGAGACTTTTTTCAAACTCACTTCTTTTGAAAGAATATTTTTCTTTGTCATATCATTTGCCCTCACTTGCCCCATAGGCCAATAGACCATTCATGACATCTTCATCATCACTAATTGGTGTGACCTTCAAATCAACCGTTTCTTTGATCGAATCAATCAACATTGGGAAATGATATCCTCCACCAAAGTAATACAACGTACTTAACGTATTCTCTTGATTCTCATATGTATAGTAGTTGATCGCTCTCATGATCTCTACTGCGATATAGTCATACGCATCTTTCATCTTTGGATGATTTAATACATCATCTTTATTATTCTTAAGATATTCTAATGCGATATGAGAGTCACAATACAATAGTTCTGAAGCTACATCCACTAAGGATGAAATTCCAAAGTCGATGACTCTTCCCGTTTCAAATACACCATCTTTATACATATCGATCTTTGTATGCGAATAACCAATATCTGCGATAGCGATATCCCCTTCTTTATCTAACAACATTTGAGAGATCGCAATCTTTCTAGGAATAGCTCTTACTAGTTTCAGTCCAGCTTTCTTCATCATTTCCGTATACAATTCAATACGTTCTTTCTTAACAGCACCTACTAATAGTTCCAATTCTTTTGGATTTCCTTGATCATCATTGATATAACGAACTACCGCATAATCATAGACATACACATCTTTTTCTTTTCCAATGACACTACTTAGTTCATAAGGAAGATTCACCATCAATTGTTTTTCACTCATGAATGGCATCGTTGTTTTTGTGAAGTAGATTTCTTCATCTGGAATGATGAAAGCACACTTCTTTGCCTTCAATCCATATTCTTTGATAGCTTGTTTTAAAACATCACTCATTCCATCAAACGCAACAAACTTTCCTTCATCGAAAACATGATCTGGTGTATCGATCAATACACACTCTGAATCATCAACAAGTTTGATCGTTCCTGTTCCGATATCGATTCCTAATACTTTCTTACTCATAGAATACCTCACATTCCTAAAAGACTCATATACCAGCTCACTACTTGTGAGCCTACCAACAACGATATATATGTAGCGATGGATATAGATGGACCAAATGGAATCTTATTTCTTCTTCCAATGATCACAAACAACAATCCAATCACACAAGATAATATGACATTGAATAAACTACCAAGGATTCCTAGATACAACCCTACCACGAAGAATAGTTTGATATCTCCTCCACCCATCGCTTCTTTCTTCAATATCTTTTCCATGATAAGTGTAATGACTAGGATACTACCTCCAATCACGACACCACTCACTAACCCATCTAAGCTAAAGTGGAATATCATCCACCACACGATACCAAATAGAATAAATCCATCTGGTATCTCATAAGACTTCAAGTCTGATAAAGACAATCCATATAAACAAGTAATCAATCCTAGATCACTCACCATTGTTAGATCGATCATTCCATGTACTAATACATACACAACAAATAACACACCCAACAACGCTTCACTTAATACATACGTAATAGATAACTTCGTTCCACAATATCTACATTTCCCTTTCAAGAAAATATAAGAGAATACAGGAAACAGATCTAAGATACCTAAAGGATGTCCACACGCATCACACTTACTTCTACCAGTCCACCACTTCTCATGTGCGATGATACGATCACTTACACAATTCAAGAAGCTACCAAATACACTTCCTAGAATAAACGCTACGACTACACAATAGACTGTTAGAAATCCACTTTCATAAATACTCATGATTTTCCTCCTGTCCATTCATAGCTGATCGAACCATCTTTCACAATGACTTTGATGATCATCTTACCAACATCACCTTGGTAGCTCTTTCCATCTATTTCAGGATCTTTTGATAAGTTATAACCTTTCGTCTTACTACCAACGATCGTATTACTAACACTATCGAAGTATCCTATATAACTACCATTGAAGTAATGTTCACATTCACCACTACTATTGGAACAATCATTGACTGGACACTGTGTTCCATTCAAACTGTTGATCTTCGTTACACTTTCACATGTGTTCAAATAACCAGAATCACTTCCACTACTTACATGAAAGTTCAACCAACCCATTCCACTAGCCACAAAGAACAACACTTCTAACACAATGATGATGATCGCAATCAATTCAATCAAACTGACTCTACCTTTGTTATTCATATTGCACACTCACCGTTTCTACGCTACGAACAGAGAATGTCTGATCTACATAAGGTGTAGAATCATCATTCACACCTACTTGTAAGGTAACTGTAAACATTCCATCTGTATAAGTGATCTTACACTTCGCACCAAGTGAATCACTGTAACTCTTTGTGGAAAGTAAATGATTAAAGTTTGTTCCATCTCCTATCGCTACTTCACCATACCCATCTGTGATATTTCCATCACTATCTAGGATATATAGACGCGTCAGATTATTTTCTAACGCATATGTTACGGAATAGAATTCATCTACTTCATTTCCATTCACTGTGATCTTATTTGTATACTTCAATTCATTCGAAATCAAAGTCTGTAATGTCGTAAACAATTGATAGGAAGAAGAATAACGTACAGAACGATTGTATTGTTTTGAAGCTAATGTAACGCCTCTAACAAGTCCTACGCTCATTAAACCAACTAAAAGTACCGTACATAACATCTCTGTTAATGTAAAGCCACTACGATGATTTCTTTTTACAGTACTCTTCTTTCTCATCATTTACTCCATCTCAATAGTAATAATATGTTCCTTCACTACTTTTCTTTACTTGGATACTTGTCTTTGTTTTCTCTGTTCCTCTTTTGATTGAAACAGAAGCACTACTATCCACTCCATCACTTTCACTGATCGTAAAGTTTTGGATCTGTCCTTTCGCTTTGGAATTGACTCTTCCACTCGCTACGATACTTCCTTCTAATGCCACAAAGCACAACGCAACAAGTAATACACTAATAAGAGCTTCTACGATCGTTTCACCATGTGTATTGTTTAATTTATTCATGATTCCACTCCCTTTCCACTCGCACGATTCCATGTCCACTTCACTCGATCATCTGTATGTGTAAGATTAAAGATGACATACATCTTACTTTCTCCACTAGTAAGCTTGAATATCGCTAGTCCACTATCATCTCCTACGATCTGATATCCATATTGAACACTTATGACATCTTCCTTAGATTCATAGTCAACCACAAACTCAAATACATGGTTTGTGTTCTCATCAAAGAGATAGTTTGTATCTTGATTCATATAAGCTAATGTCAGTTCTTTGATCTCATTGTTGAAATCACTACCAACATCATTCATTGAATATCCACTCTCACTATCACCATTCAATGTAATATCATTCTCACATACATCTAAGATCTGATTCTTGATCTGTAAGGCACTAGAATCCAAGAATGAAGACTCTTGTATCGTAGACTTTCTAGAAGTCGTTCTTTTGACTGCGGATAAACTTGCGGAAACGATGACCGTACAAACCATCGCAGTCACTAACAACAACAATAACGCAAAAAGGATAGAGACACCTTTTTGACTATTCAATTTTTGTTTGATTCGTTTCATAGACATCTCCTCCTTTCTGTTTGTCTTATTGTGTTATTGTTTCTTCTTGATTTTCTTCTTCATTCATTTCAGAAGTATTTGGAATTTCATCTTCTGTAGAAGGTTCCTGTTGTGGTTCTGTATCCATCACACTAGAAGATTCATCTTCAACAGGCATTTCTTCACTAACAGTACTAGGTTCACTAGTAGGAACGACATATTCCCAAGTATCATGAGAAATCGTCTTTTCACCATATTCATAGAGATAAATCTTAGAACTGCTTGTACTTACAGAGAATCCATTATTGTAAGTTAAGTAGACTGTTGTCCAAGACTTTACTGCCGTCAACTGATTATTCGAATAGCTCCAAGTTAGACTACTTGAGGAGATACTCAATGAATAACTCCACCAGTAACTGGATACATTCAAATATTTACCGTTATTACTTAATCCGTTGTTATATGTCCATACAGCTCCTGTATCTACAGTAGAAGGAATATACTTTTCTCCTCCCGCATCTAATGTAGAAACTTCTAACGCAGCTACACTATTATTGTTGTTCTTTAATGCGTATACCGTACCATCAGAATTACTATTTGCGATGATATAGTTCTTACCACTTGTGATAGAAGATACTGGGAAGTAACCTGTCACAGAACTTGTCGTATTCCACTTTGCGTGTAAAGTGATAGAGTCTGTTGTATCCGATACATTGAATACACCATCTGTCATGATTCCATCAATCGTTGGATTGACAGGATTACCATTTCCATCGCTCACTTGTACCGCGTCATTTCCAGTTGTATCTTTCCAGTAATACCATCCTTGGAATGTAGAACCAGTAGGTACATAACCTGTTGGATAATACGTTCCTAGACTATCTCCATTCACTTTCGTAATTGAAGTTAGTGTGTGATTGCTGCCAAGGTCATAAACAACACGGAATTGTTTATTCCAATGAGCTGTTAGTGTTTGTATTTCTTTAGATAATACCATCTGGTTCAATACATCTTTGTTTGTTACTTTACCAGTACTATCAATGACTTGTGTATCTCCAGAATACCATCCACTAAACACATAGCCAGTTCTTGTAGGAATTTGTTCAACTCTTTCAGAGTCATACGCAACTTCTACGTTTGTTGGCTCACTTCCATCATTTCGATCAAAATTGATCGTTCCTGTCTGTGCTTGCCACTTAGTAGAAACTGTAATATTACTTGTGACATCGGATAATTTGATTTCTGTGATATCTTGTTCATCCTTTGTCCAACCAATTGCCGTATAACCAGTTCTTGTTGGGAATTCTAACGTAGATAAGTCAATATCCGATGTAATATCCATCGTCTTTGTGTCAGTATTATCTGCGAACTTACCACCACTAGCATCCATTATTAACTGGAATGGTTTCGCAACTGCTGTTGTTTTATTGCTTAATACATATGTTCGATTACCATTTGTGATCGTTAACGTTACATTGATATTCTTTGTTTCCTCTAGATTACTAGAATTGAAATAGTAATGAACAGGAATCGTCTTAAATCCATTTGTATTAGTTGTGATATTTGTCTTATCGATATCTTCCATATAGACACCATCTACAGGATCTTTATTATCATCTGTAATGGATACGCTATATGTCGTATTTGTATCTTCTAAGAAATTATCCGCATTCACTTCATATAAGAAATTCGTAGAATCATTTGTAGGTTGATGTCCACTTATATATGTCACATCACTACCAGTATATTCACCATCATTTGTAGAATAGATAGCTTCATTGTATTGAGATGAAGAATCTTCTTTTCTACCTAGACCTACAACGCCTACTTTCTTAACTGTAATAACAGTACGTGCACTATAAGTTTGACCATGATAGTCATATGAAGCGATAGCGGAAACTGTAGCGTTTAAGTTATAACCTGTGATCGTTACTTTATTACCAGAAACTGCAGTACCAGCGTCCCCTTCTTCTTCCACTGCCTTAGAAACATCAACGCTCCATTTTACCTTTGAAGAATAATCAATATCGCCATCACTCAATGCCGTCAAAATAGAAACCTGTGTAGCGTTATTTCCAAGAGTCATTTCATTTGGATCAGCACTCGCTGTTAGATCAGCTGTAACTGTCATTAAAGTCGCATCACTCTTTACTTCATTATTCTCATCGATCCAAATTGCGGTAATTGTCGCTGTGCCAGTCTTTAAAGCTTTGATCTGAATCGTGTAGTTACCTTCTTCATCTTCTTGTAAGGTACCATCCACAAGTTCAACATATGGTGTTGTAGGATCAACTGTGATCTTTAGATCATTGATCGTTGTCTTTTTGTTTTTCTTTTCAAACTTGATTGTCTTATATGCCCATGTATCAGAGCTCATACAATCAAAGATATCTAATGTATCTGTACCACGTTCCCAACCAGCAGAATATGGCCAACTACCATAATGAACATTGATCGTTTCATTATCCTGTGTAATGACTGTTGGGAATGGATAGTTCTTACCATCTAATGCGGAAGTACCTGCGTTAAAGGAATACTTACCATTAATGTTTTGTCCCTTTGAATCTGTAGATGTTACATCATGGAAGTCATCTCCTAATAACGTTGTCATACTATCATCTTGTAGTTCATCGTATGTCTTAGAAGAAACCTTAGTAAATGTACCTTGATCACTACCAGAACTATTATTGTTGTACATCTTGTACATCCACTTCGCACTACCCTTCAACATACTTTCTTTATAAGTATCAGTCATACAAGACTTTACGCTATTTGAACTAAACTTGTAGCTTGGTAGATTTGATGTATCGATATCCGCACTATCCTTTAAGTAATAACAATTCGTAACAACAGAACTAGCGTATTCAAATCTATCCGCAACACACGCAAACATCGTAATATTACGAATCGTACCTTCCATATCTGGGAATGTAATATATGTATAACAATTTGTTACCTTAGGATTACCATCATGAGATGATGTTGATCCTGTAAAGTTTTGATAGTTCATTGTGAAGGCACCACCTGCGATACCTGACAAATAAACATTCGTACTATCATTCTTATTCGCTGTAGAAGAAGATGTTTGTGAGATATGTGTTGAACCTTTATACGTTTCATCCAATGTATCTTTTCCTACAGAGATAGCGCCACCACTATAACAGTTCGTTACTTCATTCTGTACGGCACCTGTGATACCACCAACACGGATATAGTTGCCCCAAGTTGCCTTTGTGAAAGAACCACTAGAGTTCTTATGTGTTGCGTTGATCTGAATATCAACGACACTAGAACACTTATCTACATTGACATTGGCTACACCGATCAATCCACCAACATTGGCTTCACCTAGACCTTGTTGGTTCTTTGAATTATCCACAACGTTATATCCAGCGATCGCACAGTTTGTGATCGTTCTATTTAATGGAGACTTATAGTCATACGCTACACCAATCAATCCACCTAATGAATACGCACCTTGTTCATCCGTATTCGCTGTATTTCTTTGGATCGTAGCTCCTTTTGTACTATAAAGAATGACATTCTCGACCTTCGCACCAGCCGTTGTACCAAACAATCCTACAGAGAATGCCTTAGAATTGATATTCAATTCTTGGATCTTATAAGATTGTCCATCAAATGTTCCACCAAACCACGCATACAATGTAGCTGTATACGCAGTCGTTGTGGAAGTACCTTTACCTTGGCCGGCAATTGGCACAAAGTTATCAATACTTTCCGCATTCAAGTCGTGTGATTGTTGGAATACGAAGTTACTTCGATCCGCATTACCGGCGTTATCAACCGTTACTGTATTACTACTTGATGTATGATCTCCACAATTCATCAAATAGTTATATGTTTTACGATTATCAGAAGTTACTAGATCATTTGTTGATTTAGAAGCACTATTCCAGTTAATGAATTGAAGTTGAGAAGCACTACGGATCTCATATGGATTCTCTTGTGATCCTGGTGTCGTATTCACATATTGTTGTGTGTTTGTATCTGATACTTGTTGATCTGTTACCATGGATAAGGCATTCGCAAAGAATGGAGAAACATTGTATGTATATTCTCTTTCTTTGTCTTTTAATGTAATCGTTCCATTAGCGCCATTATCTGTTAAGTAAATATGATCACCACTATCCGACACACTCGTCGTATGAGGATAGAAAAGAATACCTGGCATTTGTGCTTCCAATGCGACCTTTGCGTTCTGGTTGACATTGTTATTATCACTCATGGAAATAGAACTTGTTGAATAGCTTACTTCAGAATCATAATCTTCACCAACATAGTATCCATAACCAAATTCTGTAATGACACCACCATCATCATGAGAATCACAAACAGTTGATTGATACTTCACTGCACCATTTTCACTACCAATATAAGTGATCTTATAACCATTATTCTGACCATTCTCTTCATGTTCCCAATAGAACACACCACTAATACCTAGATTAGGTTTTACTTGCCATTCACCATAATGAACATAGTTACCATTAGAATCCTTCACAACAGCACGATATGGATAAGTTGTTTCATTTGAATCTAAAGCTGTCGTTAGATCATGATAATAAGAATTCTTCGCACTATTTGTACCTCTTTGATTCTGTAATTCAAGATATGTCTTATAAGAACCAATAGAACTAGAATCATTTCTATCATATGCATATAATCCATCTACGAACTGATAACTACCTCTATAGAGATAGTAAGATTCTCTACAAGAACCTCCACCATCCGTAGAACCAAACGCATACGCATAAGAACCAGTACCTTGAGAAGTCAAAGCTGTCGCACAATAAGACTGACTAATAGAACCTGTATTATACGCAACAAATCCCGCAATCATTGTCTTACCATCCGATACATTGGATGTTATATGGTTCAAATCATAAGAGTTTGCGATCGTGCCTTCATTGTATCCAACAAAACCACCCGCATAACATGTCGCTCTATGCATAGACAAGCTTAACTTAGGACTATCCGCAGCACTATCTGTGATATTACCTACGTTATAACCTACTAATCCTCCAACATAGATCGTACTATTGGCGTATCCATGGATCGTACCATCATTTCCACTCAAGTAGTATCCAGCTACTGCACTATTTGAAATAGAACCTGCATTCTTACCAGCTAAGATTCCATAATAAACTGTCTCATTGGCTCTTACCGCATCCGTTCTTTCCACATGGAAGCTTGTGGAAGATGTAGAGTATTGCGTCGCAAGAACGACATTCTTGATCGTTCCTGTCGTAGTTCCAAACATACCTACATAGTTTCCACTCTTTGTCTTAAAGCCAACATCTCCGATTTCATAACTACCACCATTGTATGTATCTTTAAAGGAATGTTCTTCATCTGATCCAATTGGTGATTGTTTTGTGACAGTAGAAGTCTCATTTGTATATTCTGTCCATTTATAGGAAGAATAGATCATATTACGTTCTTGTGTATACGTAACATTGTTCATGGTCCTATAACCAGAATCATAATATTTTGATAGATCATTCAAATGACGAGGTGAACGAATACTAACATTCGTTGGTGTAGGTGTCACTTCATCTTCTGATTGAATATCAACGACACTTCTTGCGAAATGAGGATTAAAAGAATAGAACTTCTTTTGTGCATTCGCTTCTAAAGTGACATTCTCATAGAAACCATCAATTGGACTTGTTGGATTCATGATCGACTTATTCAATGGATAGATATGATACTCAATATTATTTACAGTAACGCTCTTATATCCACTACTTAAAGTAATCGTTTGTGTCGTACCACCAACGCTAACCTTTACACTTGTTGGATTATTGACATCATTAGCT
>CAVDZA010000030.1:0-18911 GCA_963613355.1 Bulleidia sp.
GTAATGATGACTATATCATCATTACGATTGCGGAAGAATTAAGTGGTTGTTATAGAAATGCTTGTTTTGCTACAGAAGGTAAAAAGAATGTGCGTGTCATTGATTCAAGGAGTGCGTGTCTTGGTCAATATGTGTTAGTCATGAGAGCAGTTCAATTAAGACAACAAGGAAAATCACTTAATGAGATTGCGGACACTTTAGAAAAAGAAAAGAACGATATCTATATCATCGCATTAATGAATACCTTGGAATATCTAGAGAAAGGTGGACGTATTTCAAGTGTTGCCTACGCTGCTGGATCTTTACTAGGAATCAAGCCTGTCATTTCCATTGAAGATGGAAAGATCATTGTTTTAGGAAAAGCTAGAGGTAGTAAGAGTGGTAATAACTTGTTGATCAAACAAGTAGAAGAAAGCGGTGGAATCAATTTTGACTACCCTATCGTATTAGGATATTCAGGTCTATCACAGGCAAAACTAGATAAATATATAAAAGATTCATCAGCCTTATATGAAGATAAGACAGAAACTTTACCAATCGTACAAATTGGTCCAACAATTGGAACATACGCTGGAGAAGACGCTGTAGCCTTCGCATGGTTCGCAAAAAAATAGAAGAATACAAATTCTCCTATTTTTTTAATTCTTCTACTTTATGAATGATATTCTCTTTTGTAGAATTCTTTACATATGGATTTTCAAGAATGTTAGGAAGGATCTCTAAGATACCTTGTTTATAGTATTCTTTTTCAGCTAGATAGCCTATTTCTAGGTTTGTGGTCGTTTCTACATATAACTTATAGAATACAAAGTTTTCTAGTTCATCTTTACAATCCTTAGCGACTGTTTGATCTAGCTTTCTTTCTTTGATGTCTTGGATACCTCTTTCTACAACAGATTTAAGATCTCTGATCCTATCAGGTGATAGTCTTTTAACGATCGTTCCTGTTGGATTTGTATAGTATCCATATAATGGAACATGGATCTTACAAAACTTATTGGCTAGTAAAGTACACATCAAAGTGAAATGGTTATCTTCAAAGTAACAATTCTCTAAGAAACGAATATGATTATCTTTTAAGAACTTTGTATTGTAGAGCTTGCTCCAAACAGTAAGATTAAGATCATTTGTAAGTCCTACGATTACTTTCTTTCTCGTTTCAACATCTTGAAAATCAAATGATTCAACTTTAAACGTTGTTATTTCTTCGATTTCAGGAAGATCTTGAGAAAACATAAAAGCTTTACTTTGAACGATATCATAATCATCCTTTAACATTTGTTCATGTAATAACTCGATCATTCTAGGATGGATCCAATCATCCGCATCGATAAATGTCGTATATTTTCCACTACACATATCGATTCCTACATTTCTAGCACCACCAGAATGTCCCTTCTTTTCAAGCTTCACAACAACGATATTCTCTGGATATCGTTCTTTTAATGTCTCCAATAAAGAAAGTGTCTTATCAGTAGACATATCATCCACAAATACGACCTCTAGATTCTCAAATCCATATGTTTGATCCTTGATAGAATCAAAACATCTCTTTAAATATTCTTGTACATTAAAACATGGAATTACGATTGATATTTTATCTGGCATACATATTCTCCAATAATTTTTACTATTCTATCATAAAAGCGTCCACTAATCGTGAACGCTTTTAGAAATCCTTGAATAAATATCTTTATATTCAGCATCATCCATTTGATAGGAGATCCTAGCCAATGCTTCTAATACCAATGAAGGATCATTTGATTTCTTACAACATTCAAAAGTCTTATACATGAATGTACCTTCCTTCATGGATGGAAATTCATCATCACTATTACCACATCTAGACTGACAGAACTTACATCCTGGAACGATACGATCTTTTTCATCATGGATCTGATTCAATAAAGATTCATCAAATGTTTGTGAATGCATCGCATCCAGTAAGATATGATCTGTATCATCTGTCTTTGGATTTGTGGCACATACTTTGGCTAATCCAATACATGCCGCATATACTTTTTCTTGTAAGTTATCCATATTATTGTTGAGGAACAAGTCCTTGATTCATTGATACAGGTCTTTGTCTTTTTGCTCTCCCAAGTTTAAATACACCAGAAGTCGTAATAGAAATTTCATTTTGTCTGCCTGGATACTTTTCTTGGTTGTTTTCTCTTACATACGCTTTTCCTTGGATCAATACACGGTCTCCTTCTTCAAAAGAATACACTTCATCCGCTCTCCAATCTTTTGCCGTAAAAGAAACGATATCTCTAGAACCCTCACCATTAGATTCATGTCTATAATCTCTACAATTCAATTCTCTTAACAACGTAGAGATCTTACGATCTTGGTTATAGATAGATAATCTACCAAATGCCATCTTTTGGTTTTGGTTTTCTCCTAGATCTGTACGAATATGAACGATACCTTCTTCTTCGATCGTTCCAATCATTGTTACATAATAACAAACGACTCTTTGTTCTTTATCACGAATCGTTTCAAACGCAAAATAATCCTTATGTCTTTCAGCCATTGTTATTCTCCTTTATATTTCATAGCTAACTCAGCCATTTTTAACGCACCTTGTTGTGATTGACATCCCGCCAAGAATCCTGAAGGATGACAGAATATCGCATCATCAACACCACTAATTGTTTGAAGATCTTCTTTTCTTAAACCATACCACTTCTTAGGTAAAGGATGTCTATAAGATACTCTATCACTTGGATCATCTAATACACACTGTATATTCCAACCACCTCTTAACGCAGGAGATATGACATACCATAGCTCTTCTGCCTTTGGATTAGAATTTGATTCTGAAGTAACGACACCTTGCCATGGTGCGAAATGTTCCAACAACATGATATGTCCTGCGGAATAATCGATATGTTGAAGGATATAGTCTCTTCCATCTAATGCATCCATGATAGAATCCAATCGATTTAAGAAGATATCTTGTGCGAATGACATCGCATCCATGAACGCTTCATATGGATCTCTATCACTTTCCCAACTTGGATTAAAATCCTTAATGACTTGAGAAATCGTAAATTCTGTTTGAGAAATATGTTGGATAGCAGACTTCTGTTTATCTGTAATATTAGGCATGGAATCCATTTCATGCATGACATAGTCATATCCATTATCATTCGCATCGATTCCTAATACGAGTGATTTCTCGATCTTATTATAAACAGAATCATAATATCTTTCTGGACAGTTTTGTGATTCAAGGATCTCTTTGTAGTATTTTCTCCAAACAAGACCACATGCCGCATATGGAACATCTGTTCCTGGATGTGTTTCATTTCTTAATTTACACTCTTCTGTATGATGATCTAATTCTCCACCACCAATATCAAAAATGATCCAATTTTCTTTATCTTCAGGGACATCATCATCCCCACCTCTAACAATATTCACATCATCACTCAACAATGAAAGCATCGCTGCAGCGAAGACATCATCCGCATGGAATAATCCATTATGCGTAAACAAATTCAATTTTTCAGGCATTCAGGTGTTCTCCTAACATAGGGTATTATACATAAATTCTCACATAGAAAAAAGAAAAAAATTCGAGAGACTCTCGAATTCTTTTATAGTTCAATTGTTCCTGTAATATCTGATTCATTAGGAACACAAACAATTACATTTGTTCCAGCTCTTTGAATCTTTCCATGTAATGCATAAACAGTACCTGTTAAGAAATCAATCAATCTTTGTGCAGTCGCACGATCAAGATTATGAAGATTCAACACGATACCCTGTCCTGCTAATAATGAATCTGCACAATTTCTTGCCTCTTCAAATGTTTTTGGTTCATAAAGACTGTAATTCATACGTTACGCTCCTATTTTTCTACGCCTTTTATTGTAACACTATTTCTTCTTTTCACTACTATATGTTTTTCCAATCATATCATAATAACGCTTTAATTTACCTTCATAAGCTACATCACTCATATCAAAGAAATGATGATCTTTGATCTTATCTGGTAAATATTGTTGTTCTACAAAATGATTTGGATAATCATGTGCATACTTATAACCTGTACCATGTCCTAGCTTTTCAGCACCTGCGTAATGTGCATCTTGTAAGTAAGAAGGAATTGGAAGATTTCCTGTTTGTTGAACTTCATCCATTGCCTTAAAGATACCATTACTTGCCGCATTGGATTTTGGTGCACAGGCAACATAACATGCCGCATTAGCTAAGATGATCTGGCTTTCTGGCATTCCCACTCTTTCTACTGCTAAGCTTGCCGCAACTGCCACCTCTAACGCTCTAGGATCAGCGATACCACATTCTTCACTTGCCGCAATCATGATACGTCTTGCGATAAATTTGATATCCTCACCTGCCGTCAACATTCTCGCTAAATAATACAATGTCGCATCAGGATCCGAGCCTCTCATACTTTTGATAAAGGCAGAGATCGTATCGTAATGGTTGTCTCCATCTTTATCGTAGCGTATCGCTCTTTTTTGGATGCATTCTTCTGCTACTTTTAATGTGATATGAACAGAACCATCTTCTTCTCTATCTGTTGTTAATACAGCTAATTCCAACGCATTCAATGCCGTTCTAGCATCCCCATCGGATACATCCGCTAAGAATCTCATCGCATCTTCATCCATCAAAACAGAATACATTCCTACACCCTTGATTGGATCATCTATCGCTCTTTGAAGTAATTCCATCAGATCTTCTTGACTCAATGACTTCAATTCAAAGATCCTACTTCTACTTCTTAAAGCACCATTCACTTCAAAATAAGGATTTTCTGTTGTAGCACCAATCAATGTTATCGTTCCATCTTCTACGAAAGGTAATAGATAATCTTGTTGTGCTTTATTAAAACGATGGATCTCATCAATAAAAAGGATCGTTTTCTTTCCATATTGCGCTAAATTATCTTGTGCCTTATGAACAATGACCTCCATATCCTTTTTCCCAGCAATCGTCGCATTCACTTGTTCAAAATCAGCACTAGTCGTATTGGCAATCACTTTCGCTAGTGTCGTTTTTCCGGTACCTGGAGGACCATATAAAATGATCGAACCAATTTGATCAGCTTTGATTGCACGATATAATAGCTTATCTTTTCCAATGATATGTTTTTGACCAATCACTTCATCCAAAGTTTCTGGTCGCATTCTCGCAGCTAACGGTTCTTCTTTTTTTCTTACTTCTTCATTTCCGTATTCAAATAAATCAGACATAGTTATATTCTAAACAATTCACATCAAAAAACAAATTAAATGCATAAAAAAAGTGCGGATAACAGGACTTGAACCTGCATGGGTATTCCCACTAGAACCTGAAACTAGCGCGTCTGCCAATTCCGCCATATCCGCATGTGATTTGTATTATACTTCAAAACCCCCTCACAAACAAGAAAGCTCCTAGGACATTTGTCCTAGAAGCTTATGTTTATTCCTCAAATAATGCGGAACCATTTGTTTCAATGATATGTTTATACCAATAGAATGATTTCTTTCTATAACGATTGAATGTTCCGTTACCTTCATCATCACAATCAACATAGATAAAACCATAACGCTTAGACATCTGTTTTGTAGATTCAGATACAAGATCGATACATGCCCAAGAAGTATAACCTAATAGTTCAACACCATCTTCTACGATAGCGTCATACATTGCCTTCATATGATCTTGGTAGTAAGCAATATGTGCGTCATCATTAACTGTATAAGAACCATTACCATCTTCAACAAGTTCTTCCTTTTCACCCAATCCATTTTCAACAATGAATAAAGGCTTTCTATAACGATCATACAGATCAACAAGAGAAATTCTTAATCCAATTGGATCAGACTGCCATCCCCATTCACTCGCTTTTAAGTATGGGTTCTTGATAGCAGTAATCGTATTACCAGCAGTTGTTTGTAGACCTGATGTATCTTTCGCTACACAACTTGAAGAATAGTAAGAGAATGAAATAAAGTCTACTGGATACTTCTTCATGATCTCTAGATCTTCATCCGTCATTTCTAGATGTAATCCATGATTCTTGAATCTAGATAATAAGTATGCTGGATATTCTCCAAATACTTGTGTATCAGAATAACAATATGTAGATCTCATTCTTTGTTGTGCTTCTAATTGATCTTCTGGCTTACAAGAATATGGATAATATGTAAGTTTTGTTAACATGCATCCAACTTTCGCATCACTGAACTTTTCATGAATATACTTTGTAGCTAATGCAGATGCTACAAATTGATGATGCATGGATTGGAAGATGACTTCTTCCCAATTCTTATCTTTGAAACGATCTTTGATCAAACCACCAGTTGTATATGGATGACGGATCATAGAGTCAACTTCATTGAATGTTAACCAATACTTTACTCTATCTCCATAACGATCAACGATCGTATATACAAAGTTCATAAAGAAATCAATTGTTTGTCTAGAATACCAACAATCATATTTCAAACATAGATTTAGAGGTGGTTCATAATGAGAAATCGTAACCAATGGTTCAATGTTGTATTTCTTTAATTCATTAAATACATCATCATAGAACTTTAGACCTTCTTCATTAGGTTGCGCATCATCTCCATTTGGATAGATTCTTGACCACGCAATTGACATACGGAATGTCTTAAATCCCATCTCACCAAGTAAAGCGATATCTTCTTTATAATGATGATAAAAATCAGAACCATGTCTCTTTGGATAATGTTTGAGATCTTCAGGATGTGCCATAGCTTCTTCTACATCCTTCATAAGAACTTCATTTTGTTTTTCGTAGTTTGTTACATCTACATCAAGATGGCTTCTAGCACAGTCTGATACAGACCATCCTTTTCCACCTTCATCCCAACCACCTTCGAACTGGTTAGCAGCTGTTGCGCCACCCCAAAGGAAGCCTTCTGGAAATTTCTTTTCACTCATAATTTTGCCTTTCTTTTTGTCTATTTCTCAAATAGACACTCACCATTTGTTTTAATAATATTATGGTACCACTCATACGATTCTTTTTTCATTCTTTTTAAAGAACCTGTACCATCATTATGTCTATCTACATAGACAAAACCATAACGTTTTTTCATTTCTCCTGTACCAGCAGAAACGATATCAATTGGTCCCCAATATAGATATCCCATGACATCTACTCCATCAAGGATCGCTTCATGGACCTGTTCAAGATGTGATTGAATATATCTTTGTCTAAAAGGATCTTTGATTTCATTGTTTTCATCTGGTGATTCATCTAATCCAATTCCATTTTCAACAATGAATAATGGTAAATGATAACGATCACTCAATACATTCAATACATAACGAAGTCCAACTGGATCAACTGGCCAACACCACGGTTCAGGACTTTCTTCCTTTAAGTAAGGATTCTTCTTTCCTTTGATTCCACCCGTATCATACGCATTTTCTACTTCATGAGAATATGTTCCAGAACGATAATAGGAGAACGCAAAGTAATCAACTGTATAGTCTTTGATCAACTTTAGATCATCTTCTGTATAGACTGGTTGAATATTCGCTTCTCTCCAGATCCTCTTTACATAACCTGGAATGATTCCTAAACAGAACGCATCTCCAAAGTAGTAGTTTGAAATACGTTGTAGTTGATAAGCACCCATGACATCTTGAGGATCACAAGAATATGGATATGTCGCAACACAAGAAGAAGTCAACATACAACCAACTTTCGATTCTGGATCGATTTCATGTGCGAGCTTTACCGTCCAAGCATTACCAATGACGATATTCATGTAAGATTGCCACATTTCTTCATCACTAATGACCAATGGATTTGTCTTATCAAATGGTTTTGTTGATAAAACACCTGCAGAAATCATTGGTCTACGATATAAATTATTTACTTCATTGAATGTGAGCCAATACTTTACTTTATCTTTGTATCTTTCAACTACTGTGCGAACATATTTTTTCCAAAACTCGATTGTCTTTGGATTGATCCATCCCCCATAATTGATCAATAGATTTAATGGCGTTTCATAATGAGATAATGTAATAACAGGTTCCATTCCAAGACGTTTCATTTCATCAAACATCTCATCATAGAATTTCAAACCTTCTTCATTTGGTTGTTCATCATCTCCATTTGGGAAGATCCTTCCCCATGCGATAGAAGTTCTAAAACAATTAAAGCCCATATCAGCCATTAATTTAAGATCTTCTTTATAACGATGATAACCATCAATCGCTTCATGAGAAAGATAAACTTTATTAGGATCCAATTTCATTTCCCATTTTGATGTTTCTTCATTCCAAACAAGTCCTGGTTCCTGAGAATTAATTCCAACGACGATATCTGTTACATCCGCAAGCTTGCCATCTTCAAGCCATGCGCCTTCCCATTGATTTGCCGCAACAGCTCCACCCCAAAGGAAGCCTTGTGGAAATTTCTTTTCATTCATCACGTACTCTCCTTTTAGAAAAAAGAGGCATATGATATGCCTCTTTCAATCCGTTTGTTCAAACAGGCATCTAGAAATTCTATTAAGCTTCTACTGCAGCTTGAGCTTCTTGTTCAGCTTGTTTGTTAGAAATTAATACGAATGGTGTGTAAATTGCGAAGGAAATCACAACACACAATAACTGTGTAATAACAGCTCCGAAGCTACCACCAGAAGCCATGAATGCCATGATTCCAGGAGGAGTTGTCCAAGGAGCGTTAACGACCATCTTTCCGCAGAATCCAATTGATGTCATGAAATAACCGAATGCACAGCAAACAACTGGTGAAATCATGAATGGAATACCCATGATTGGGTTCATAACGATTGGAAGACCGAAAGTAACAGGTTCATTGATATTGAAGATTCCACATGGAATAGATAACTTCGCAATAGAACGGTAATCATCTCTCTTAGAGAAGATCAAGATAGCTAGTAATAGACCACCTGTAATACCTGCACCAGTAATTGTTCCGAATGCGGACATGAATGGAGTACAGATAATGTTAGGAATTTCTTCACCAGCTAAATATGCAGCTTCATTTTCAGCAAATGCAGCTAGAAGAATTGGTTCATAGATAGCCTTAAGTGTCTGTGTACCATGGATACCGAAGAACCATAAGATAACTGTCATGAACATCAATAGTAAGAATCCAGGAAGACCTGTCAAGACATTCTTAAGTGGTGTCTGGATGAAGTCTGTAATAGCTTGGAATAATGTAACGTTTAATGCGTATTCAAATGCGAATCCAACAGCAGCGATAATGAAGATCGTAACAAATGCTGGGAATAATACTGCGAAAGAACGCGCAATGTTTGGTGGAACTGAATCAGGCATATGGATCTCTAACTTACCAGATTCAACCAACTTAACATAGATCAATGCTGAGAAGATAGCTACAAGCATAGCTACGAATAAGCCCTTAGCACTTGTATAGTCAGAAGATAATACGTTAGCTACATCAATTGTTTCTCCACTTTCAGTAGCTGTAGCTACAACTGTTGTAGAACATAGAGAAATAAAAGAACCTAGCGCAATCAATGAAACGACTTTATCTTTGTTTCCAAAGCTTTCAGCAACCTTAGCAGAAAGTAAGATTACGATACCAATAGCCATCATGTTCATTGTGCCATAGTTAGCAGCTGTGAATAATGGCTTGAATGTACCTAACCATGCGAATCCAGGTACGTTAGCGAGTGACATGTAGCCTTCTGTTGTATTACATACAACGTTAGCGAACAATGTGCAGAATGAACCAATAATAATAATTGGCATTAGATCCGTAAAAGCATCACGGATAGCAGCAAGATAACGGTTATTACCGATCTTACCAGCGATCGTCAACATGACGTTCATAAATTTTTCGTTCATACGAAACCCCTTTCAATGACATTATTAAATCATTGAATAATATATTAGAAAATGATATTTTTTATATAATAAATATATAGGTTTTTATATATTTAAAGGAGGAATTATGAATTTAGATGATATTCAAGCATTTTTAGCAGTCTATAACAGTGGTAGTATCTCTCAAGCTGCCATCACTTTATACATGAACCAAAGTAACCTTTCCGCTAAGATCCAACGTCTAGAAAAAGAACTTGGAACAGAGTTATTTATTCGTGGAAGAGGAAGACATTCCGTTGAACTAACAACGCAAGGTCAAAAGTTTTTATTGATTGCTGAACAGATCAACAACTCTTTGAAAGAAATCGATCACTTAAAAGATTCTCAAAGAAAAGAATTCGTTTCTATTGCCGCAAACGAAGTCACTAATCAATTCTCATTATTCCCTTTCTATCAACAATTCATGGAACAACATCCGAATATCACTCTTGCGATACATACGTATCATTCCACAGAAATCTACAACAAAATGGAAAAGAATGATTTTGATATCGGTATCGTAAGTATTCCAAGAGCTTACTACAACCTCAAAACCATTAATATCTATCAAGAAGCGATGTATTTAATTACACCACAAGGATCTCCATATCATAATGGAATCCATGTCAAAGATCTCCCTGCAGAAAAAGAACTTTGTATTCGTTGGAATCCAATCTTCAACGCATGGCATGATGGATTTTGGGGAAACCAAAATTATTATGTACGTGTCTCTAATAGCGCCGAATTACCATCTTATTTAAACGATCCAAATATGTGGTCGATCGTTCCATTAAGTTGTGCTTTAAGACTCGCAAAAACATATCCAATTTCAGTCTTCTCTATTTATGAAGAACCACCAAAAATCGATTTCTATATGGTTGAAAGAGATAAGACCTATCACTCTGAAGCAGTTGATCTTTTCATACATGAATTATTTCAATACATTCGTACAAGTATCAATATCGAATCATTGATTGGTTAATTTCTGAATACTTTTTCCTAAGACATAAATAAGGATCGGTTCACTGATGATTCCTGTCAAGAATACCCAAGTATCTACCCAATGATAGCTAACCGAGATCATATTTTTTGCGAATAGTAGTGATAGTACTAATAATAGACACATGGAAAAGATAACAATGAAACGATACTTTGTCATTGGAAGATAAACTCTAGATAAAGTAATCAAATAAATATAAGCAGTCAAAAACACAAACAAACCATAGAATCTAGAATCATCATATCCTAGATTCTTTTTTAACCAGATACAAAACATCGCAGTTAAAAATACACTGATACTACTAGGTAATGATTTTACAAAAGCATTCTTTAAAAAGTTCCCTTGTATTCTTTCAAAGCTAGGTTCCATTTGTAGAATAAATGTAGGAATGCCTACACCAATCGCACTGATCAGTGTTAAATGAATTGGTAAGAATGGATATGCTTGTCTACAGATAATGACATATATCGCTAATAAGATAGAAAATGTAGTCTTTACCAAATACATAGAAGAAGCTCTAGAGATATTATTAATGACTCTTCTACCTTCATCTACGATAGAAGGAATCTTAAAGAAATCATTATCTAATAGAATGATATTTGCGTTATTCTTTGCGGCATCATTGGCAGCACCAATCGATACCGACACATCTGCCACTTTAAGTGCTGGCACATCATTCACACCATCTCCAGTCATAAGAATATGATGTCCTTCTTTTTTGAGAGCTAACACAAGCTCTTTCTTTTCTTCTGGTTTCACTCTACCAAAGATCGTATATTTCTGAACAAGTTCATTCATAGAAAGCTTATTTTCACTTAGATCTACATATTCATCTGAATGTTCAACACCACAAAGCTTCGCTAAAGAAGATACCGTTACAGGATCATCTCCTGAAATGATACACACCTTAACATCTTGTTTTTGAAAATATTCAATGATCTTATTAGCGTTTGTACGAATCTCATCTTGGATCACGATCAAAGAAATCAATTCTAAATCTTCAGGAAGAACATCCTTTTGGATTGGTTGTTTACTTTTAGCCACGACAATGACTCTTTTCCCACCTTTGGCATACCCTTCTATCTTAGATAGGACCTGTTGATCTTGTTGAGGAAACAAGTACGTATAAGCTCCCACATAGATAGAACCACAACCTTCTAATTGTTTTGCGGCATATTTTCTTTTCGATGAAAAAGATAAAACATCTTGAATCGAATACTTATCATTCAACGTAAAGTATTTTAGTAATGCTTTACTTGTAGGATTAGGATCACTTTCATTTTGTAGATATGACCCCATGATATCTTTCATTGTATCTTCATCCACACCAATACAATCAATATGATCTACGATCATATTCCCTGTTGTTAATGTACCTGTCTTATCAAAACAGACCGTATCTACTCTCGCTAAAGATTCGATAGAGAATAGATCTTGAACAAGTACCTTTTCTTTTGATAAACGTATCGTAGATACCGCTAAGGCAATCGAAGTCAAAACGACTAAACCTTCTGGAATCATTCCTACAAGTGCTGCTATCGTCTTTAATAACGCATTGTCCCAAGTCATATGAACAAATAGATATTGTGTAAAATACAAACAAATACCAGCAGGAATGATTACGAAAGAAATCTTTTTGATGATCTTTTCTAGATCTTGATGAAGAATAGATTCACTTCTATTTTCTTTTGATGCATCTTCAATGATCTGATGAATAGAACAATCTTTTCCTACTCTTGTAACCTTTACTTCAATATTTCCTGAAGTAATCAATGTACCCGCATATACTTCATCATTCACATTCTTCTCGATTTGTTTGGATTCTCCAGTCAAAGTACTTTCATCAACTTCTCCTTTTCCATCCAAAACGATTCCATCTACAGGTATCTGCACTCCAATTGATAAAGAGATATCATCATCTAAAACGATTTCTTCTGGTAATATTTCCTTCCAAACACCATCTCTTCTTACTTTCACTTTTGATTCGGCTAAGATAGAAAGCTTATCTAATAATTTCTTAGATTTCATTTGTTGGTAGATACCTACAAACGCATTAAAAATGACTGTTCCTAAGAACAATCCATTTTTCACTTTTCCAGTCACTAAAACAAACGCAAATAAAACAACATTCACAAAATTAAAGTATGTAAAGATATTAGAACGAATGATTTCTTCATTACTTCTTGTTAACTTCTTACTTCTTTCATTTTGTTGATGATTTTGGATTCTTTCTTCTACTTGTTTTGTTGTTAGTCCTGTATACATTATTTCACCATGATCAATTGTTTTAATCTATCTTTGATAGCTTCAACATATAGTTCATCACTAGAAAAACCACTAGCGAACATCAACGCATTCTTTGTATCCACACCACATTGTTTCGCACATAAAAGTAACGCAATCATTTGATTCATATTCATATTCTGATCATTTGGTGCGAGATAACTATCTTCATCTTCATACACAAAGACACCTTCTCCTTGTTTAACGATCATGATCGTTCCTTGGATCTTCTCATATAAATGTTTTGCGGTATCTCGTAGTTCTCCACTATACTCTTCTGCTAGATAATACGCTTCAGTATCGTTTAATATCACCGTTGGATGAAAAGAATAGATTACATCTAATGCATCTTCAATGATATCTTGACTTCTGCCATTTGGAATAAAGTACAAAGGTTTATCAATTTCTTCTAATACTTCTAATAGTTCTTGAATACTTGTCATTTGACCAGTCAACATATCTCCATATAAACAAATAGAATCAATATCATCACTATAAAGATCATCTGTAAAGCTACGATCAAACTCATACTCAGCACCTGGCATGATAAAACGACTTGTTTCTCCATTCATATCTGTCAATGTATATGTACAACCATTCATCATTCCATCGATCGCGATCAATGGGATATTATCTTGGATCGCTAGTTGTTTAACAACATCTCCGTATACACCTTCTCCTACAGGAGAAATCAAATCATAATCTAATCCTAATGATTCAAATACTTTCACACACTCATATCCATTCCCACTTACAGTTTGTGAAGTAGAAAGAATATCTATATCTTCATTCCCTTTTGGTAATTGTTTTACTTTTGAGGAAATATCTACAAATGTAGGTCCTATGATCAATGTCTTTTTCATGATTGTGATTATAACATTCCTTTCAATAAAAAGAAAAGAACACATGATTTCTCATGTGTTCTGTCCAATGGTGGTCCCAGGCAGAATCGAACTGCCGACACAAGGATTTTCAGTCCTTTGCTCTACCGACTGAGCTACAGGACCATTGGTTGCGAGGGAAGGATTTGAACCAACGACCTCCGGGTTATGGGCCCGACGAGCTACCAGGCTGCTCTACCTCGCGATAAGTAAATAAGGAAAGCGGAGGAACTGGGATTCGAACCCAGGCGCCGGTTGCCCGACCTACCGGTTTTCAAGACCGGACCCTTCAACCACTTGGGTATTCCTCCATGTAAAGTGGACCCTGAAGGGCTCGAACCTTCGACCAGTCGGTTATGGGCCGACGGCTCTGACCAACTGAGCTAAGGGTCCAAAGTTTGAGCTTTCCTCAAACGGGTTATGGTAGCGAGGGTGAGACTCGAACTCACGATCTTCCGGGTATGAACCGACCGCTCTAGCCAACTGAGCTACCTCGCCATAACATGGTCGGGATGGCAGGATTCGAACCTGTGACCCCTTGATCCCAAATCAAGTGCACTACCAAGCTGTGCTACATCCCGTTATACATGGTGCGCCGAACAAGAGTCGAACTCGCAACCTTTTGATTCGTAGTCAAATGCTCTATCCAGTTGAGCTATCGGCGCATTGCACTAAACAGTGCCCAATTAATATACCAAACTCCGAATCAGAATGCAACAGTTTTTTTAAACTTTTTTTTCGGTGTGCTTTCTTGTTTGCTTAACGCCTGTTTATTATAACAAATTCCACACTTTTTTCTAGTACAAAAACAAAAAAAGCACATACAAATGTATGTGCACTTCTATTAAGACCAGATTAGCCAAGTAACGATGTAGCCTGACAATACTGCAGTCAATGTAAATGGAACACCAATTCTAACGAAGTCCTTTGTTGATACTTCATAACCTTCTTTTTGAAGGATACCAATACTTGCGATATTAGCGGAAGCTCCAACTGGTGTTAAGTTACCACCAAGCGTTGCTCCAATCAACAATCCAAAGTATAGAAGATAAGGTTCAATCCCCATCGCTAAGGCAATTCCCTTTACGACCGGTAACATCGTCGCTACGTATGGAATATTATCCACAAACGCACTCACTGCGACAGATACGAATACGATCATCGTATACATCAAGAACACAGAATTTCCTCCAACCTTGATAAATAGATCCGCAATCGCATCAATGACACCTGCTTCTGTAATGCCCGCAATCACAATAAACAATCCAGATAACAACAATAATGTTTGATAATCAATTGATTTCAAAGCTCTCATCCATACATCAGAACTCTTTTCTTTGATCATTTCATAAATACAACCAATGATGCCAAACGCTAAACAAATGAATCCATTCGTTAATGCTGGCTTATTTTCAAACTGGCTAGCTGTAATCAGCGCAATGATTACACCAAACAATAATATTGTAGGAACATAATCACTTACCTTCGCAGTAACATCTTCATGAACAGGATCACTATTCTTTCTAAATAGATACAATAGAATAGGAACCGTCATAATAGCTCCAACTTCTACAGACAAACAAATAGAAGGCTTTCCTAAGAACACAAAGAAATCATTAAAGCTCATATTCGCAGCAGCACCTAATAAGATACTTGTCGTATCACCCACTAATGTCGCAGCACCTTGTAAGTTAGAAGATACCGCAATCGAGATAATGACTGGCACTGGATTTGTATTTAATTTCTTACAAACTTCTAGACCAACAGGCGCAACCATCAATACAGTCGCTACATTATCAACAAACGCACTAACTACGCCCGCAAACAATGATAGCGCAACGACTGCCCACTTCACATTCGGAACGATCTGTAATAGTTTCTCCGCCATGAGTAGTGGCATATTACTTTCAATAAACAATTCAACAACGATCATTGTACCTGCCAACATCATGATGATGTTCCAGTCAATTGCCCCAAACACTTGATTGATTGGTAAGATTCCAACGACCACAAATATTCCCGCCGCAATCAAAGCTGTAATATATCTATAATCTGGTAACAACAATAAACATATATACATGATTGCGAATAATATCAACGCAAATACCATATTTTCCTCCTCTTATAATTCCGTAACATTCTACCATATTTAATACATCATTTATGTAAACAAAACATTCTATATGTAAATTCTTAAGTTTTTATAAACTCGTAAGAAATAACAGCCCGTCTCAACACCATCAAAGCACTTTATCGTGAATGACAAGATCAAATTGTTCTTGTTATTTTTTGATTCTTGAAAAGATGTGATAGGATAATAACATGAAAATCAAATTAACAGATGAAATCGCAGCGTTTTTAGACCGTTGCAGATATAACATATATAACGACAACAAGAATGAATTTGTAGGATTGCATGTTACAAAATCAGAAGAAAAAACGATCCAACAAGAATTATCAGATGCAGGATTTGCGGAATTTCAGTGTGATGAAGAACAATGGCCTTCCCTATTCATCTCTAAAAAAGAATGGGAACAAAGTCCATATCATTCAAATATTTCTTTAGATCTGATTCGTGATGCGCACTTTTCTTATGAAAAGAATAAGATCGCTGGAAGAGAATTATTCAATGTTGACGCTATCCAAAAAGATCCAAATCGCGAATTAAATGACTGGATGAAGTTACGTGCAATGGATGGAAACTTTGAAGCTATCTATCTTTACCAAGATGATCAAGATTGGATGGTAGACGCTCCTAGTGAAGCTGCCACAAATAACTTACCAGCATCAAAAGCACATGGAAAAGTATTAACATTCGGATTAGGAATTGGATACTTTATCTATATGGCAATGTTAAATCCAAACGTAACGGAAATCACTGTCGTTGAAAGTTCTGAGGAAGTCATTGCGATGTTCCAACGATTCTTATACCCTCAATTCCCACAAGAGATCCCACTACACATTATCCATGGTGATGCGTATGATTACTTCAATGAAGCGTTTATGTCGAACTATGACTACTCTTATACAGATATCTGGTTAAGTTCACAAGATGGTCTACAGATCATCAAGAAACTACTGCACCAATATAATCCACCATTTAAAGATAGTGATTTCTGGATCGAAGATAGTTGTTTAGAAATCATGTGGACATTGATATTTATGTACTTCGATGCGATTGCACACCAACAAAACGTACAAGTCAATGAACAGTATGAAGATGAAATGAAAAAGATCATTTCTTACTTCAATACCATTCAAGAAGAAGTAGATTCTGTAGAACAGTTAAAATTCTACATGTATGACACCGAAACGATTCGAAAGATATTAGCACAATAAAAGCCGTTCAGTTGAACGACTTTTTTATATTAGTAATGGTAAGAACATTTGTGCTAGCCCTAAGAAGATAAAGAAACCTAACACATCCGTCGCAGTTGTCACAAAGATGGAGGAAGCCACCGCAGGATCAGCACCCAACCTCTTTAAGGCTACAGGAACCAAGAAACCAAAGATACCTGAAACGATCAAGTTACCAATCATCGCAATAAAGATGATCAAACCAAGATAGAAGTTATTATAGATAAGTCCAACGATAACTCCAGTAATGATTCCAGTAATTCCACCATTAATGACTCCTAATACGATTTCTTTGAAGAAAGATTTTGCGTATTTCTTTAAAGATACATCATTTTGAGATAAATGACGCACAAGAATAGATTGTGTTTGTGACCCAGCATTTCCACCCATTCCTGATACGATCGTCATTGTCGCAGATAAGGCAACGACTTGTGAAATCGTCCCTTCAAAGATCTTGACCGTTAAACTCGCAATGAAAGCAGTTAACAGATTGATCAACAACCAAGGTAACCTTAGTCGAATAGATTCTCTTAATGTCGTATTGAGATGTTCTTCTGAAGATACACCACCTAATTCCAAGATATCTTCATTGTATTCTTCAATGATAACGTCAATAATATCATCGACTGTAATAATACCTAGTATAGATCCTCTATTATTCACAACAGGAATCGCATTCAAGTCATACTTACTAACTAGCTTTGCGGCATATTCCTGATCATCTTCTGGATGAACATAGATTGGATTTGTGTTCATGATTTCTTTTAATTTCGTATCACGTTTTGAAGTTAAGAATAATCTTAAGTTCGCAACACCAACTAGTTCTTGAGAATGATTTACGATATAGATCGTTTCTAACACTTCGGTCTTATTGGCAATCTGACGAATACGTTTCATACCTTCTGATACGCTTAGATTTTCATCAAGTGCGATATAAGCAGTGGTCATGATACCACCTGCGGAGTCTTCAGGATAATTCAATAATGTACGAATGATCTGTCTATCATTCTCCATCATTTGGTTGATCAAAGCTTTTCTTTGAACGATTTTCATATCACCAATCAGATCGGCAATATCATCCTTCTGCATATATCCAAACACTTCAATCAATTCATCATTTGGAACACTACCTGCGATACGAACTCTCTGTTCATCACCTGCTTGTTCTAAGACCTTCGCAAGATCTTCATCAATCAGAAGTTGGCACAACTTCCATAATTCTCTATCATCTAGATCTTCAGAAAGAAGTGCGATATCAATTGCGTTAACTTCTTCTATATAATCATGTAATTCAGCAGCCTCACTGTCATTAATGATTCTTTTTAACTCTGCTAGTGTAATCTTATCAATCATTGGAATTCCTCTATATTAATATTGTAATGAATTCTTTGTGAAATTTCAGAAAAATTTATAATAAATTTCTTTGAAAACTCTTTATGAAAATTTTAAATTTTCTTCTTGCATAATTTTCTAGTTTTGGTATACTAATAAAGCACTAAACGTGTGGTGCCTTAGCCAAGTGG
>CAVDZA010000031.1:0-13610 GCA_963613355.1 Bulleidia sp.
AATTGGAACATGAGAGAAGTTCTAGTAGATGGTCATGGTAACTTTGGTTCTATGGATGGTGATGGTGCAGCTGCTATGCGTTATACAGAAGCACGTCTATCTAAACTATCTATGGAAATGTTAAGAGATCTTGAAAAAGATACTGTTGATATGACACCTAACTATGAAGGTGAAGAGTTAGAACCAAATGTATTACCAGCTAGAATTCCTAACTTGATCGTAAATGGTTCTATGGGTATTGCGGTAGGTATGGCAACGAATGTAGCTCCTCATAACTTAGGAGAAACGATCGATGCGGTCATCGCAACTATGCATAATCCTGAAATTACGACTACAGAATTAATGGAATTTATTAAAGGACCTGATTTTCCTACTGGAGGATATATCATTGGTAAGTCCGCAATTCGTAAAGCGTTTGAAACAGGTCGTGGTTCAATCGTTATGCGTAGTAAGACTGAAATTGAACAAATGCCAAATGGTAAATCACGTATCGTAGTAACTGAGATTCCTTACTCAGTAAATAAAGCTACTTTAGTTGAAAGAATCGCTACATTAGCGAGAGATAAACAAGTAGAAGGTATTACAGATCTACGTGATGAATCTAATATGAATGGTGTACGTATCGTTATGGAATTACGTAAGGATGTACAACCAGAAGTTCTTTTAAACCAATTGTATAAGTTATCACCTTTACAAACAAACTTCTCAGTCAATAACGTAGTACTTTTCAATAACGTACCTCGTACTGCTGGAATGAAAGATTTGATTCAAGGTTATATTGAACATCAATATGATGTAGTCACAAGAAGAACACAATATGACTTAAAGAAAGCTGAAGCGAGAGCTCATATCTTAGAAGGTTTGAGAATTGCGGTAGATAACTTAGATGAAATCATTCATATCATCCGTTCTTCTAGAGATGACGCAGAAGCTACACAAAGAATGCAGGATGGTTTCAATCTTTCTGATATTCAATGTAAAGCTATCTTAGATATGCAGTTTAGAAGATTGACAGGTCTAGCTCGTGAAAAGATTGAAAGTGAATACCAAGATCTATTGATCAAGATTGCGGACTTTAAAGATATTCTCGCTAATCATTGGAGAGTTGAAAAGATTGTTGAAGATGAATTAACAGAAGTTAAAGTTAAGTACGCAGATGAAAGAAGAACAATGATCATTGAAGGTTCTGCAGAGATGGAAGATGAAGATCTCATTCCTGTTGAAGATATCGTTATTACGATGTCCTCAAATGGATATATCAAGAGAATGACTTCTGATACATATAAAGTTCAGAACAGAGGTGGTAAGGGTATCAAAGGTATGGATCTAAACAAGGATGATAACATCGAATTGTTTATTCATATGTCCACACATGATCATCTATTGATCTTTACTGATAAAGGTAGAGTATTCAGAGTGAAGGGTTATAACATTCCTCAATTCTCTAGAACATCAAAAGGTCTACCAATCATTAACTTAGTTCAAATTGGTAGAGATGAAAAAGTATGTGCTCTAGTACCTTACAATGATTCTGAAGAAAAACATTACTTATTCTTTGCGACAAAGAAGGGTCTTGTTAAGAGAACTTCTTTAGAAGAATTTGCGAATATCAATAAGAATGGTAAGATTGCCATCAAGTTCAACGAAGATGATGCCTTAGCGTTTGTAAAGGGTACAAGTGGTAATGCGGAAATCATTATCGCTGGTAGCAATGGTAAAGCAGTTAGATTCAATGAATCTACGATCAGACCTTTGAGTAGATCTGCCAAGGGTGTCAAAGGATTTAATGTTGATGGTGGAGAAGTCATTGGATTAGCTACAAATGAAGAAGGTAAATACATTCTTACAATTACGAAGAAGGGTTATGGTAAGAAGTCTAACTTAGATGATTACCGTATCACAAGTCGTGGTGCTAAGGGTGTAAGAACAGCTAACCTAAATGAAAAGACTGGTGATCTTGTCGCAATGAGAAGTATCAATGGTGATGAAGACTGTATGATCATGACAGATGGTGGAATCATCATTCGTATCTCACTCAAACAAGTATCTGTTATTGGTAGAGCCGCAACTGGTGTTAAGTTCATTAACATCAAAGAAGGTGAAGGAGTATCTAACGTAGCTATTCTTGATCCTCAAGCGGATGAAGAAGTTACGGAAGAAACTTCAGAACCAGTAGAAGAATAAAGAATAAAGATATCTTACAAATGTAGGATATCTTTTTTTGATATATAAATATTGATTAATAGATTTCTTATTTTAATTTTTTTACTTCATTCAATGAAGATCCATTCGTTAGTACTACGATTACACAATCACTATTTCCTGCTTCTTTGATTTTCTTAGAATCAAATGTTAATAATAAATCACCTTGTTTGAATTGATCACCTTCTTGAATATGTGATTCAAAACCATTACCATTCATATCAACTGTATCAATACCAACATGAATCATTACTTCAACACCATTATTACTTTCTAGACCAATTGCGTGATTTGTAGGAAATATCATTTTAACTGTTCCATCAAATGGAGCGTATATTTCATTGTCTGTAGGTTTGATACCAACACTTGGTCCCAACATTTCAGTAGAGAACATTGGATCAGGAATTTCACTAGCTGTAATAACTTCACCATTCACAGGTTGTAATATATTCCCTTTTTCCGTTGTGATGATTGTTTGTGGTAGCTTCTTTGTCAATTTTGATGTATCCAAAATAAATACCTCTTTTACTTTATTTAATACTATATCTTCATTGTATCATGCATGCATGATTCTACTTATTTCTTCTTTTTCTTTGACTTCTTGTTTGTTTTCTTTTTGGATTTCTCCATATCTTTTTTTACTAAAGAAAGAAGATATTCTTTTACAGAATCTTTTGATTCGATCCATTGAATGATTTCTTCTTCTTTTGTGTTATGAAGTCTCATAGAAAAGGAACGATAATTGTTCCTATTATATGTATTGTTGTAATCTAAACGTTTTTTGTATTCTTGATTTTTATCTTTCATAATCTTTTCTCTATTTTTTTCATGATATCATTCAATGATTAACTTGACAATTGATATCTTGAATGATTAAATGAAGTTAATTCGTAGAGAAGGACTAGTAAAGAAAGATCGTAGAAGTTAGAGAGTTGATGTCTGGTGAAAATCAACACGACCTGAATGAATCCACCTTTGAGAGAAACTAACACTTTCCGGTATCCAGCCGTTATCTGGTAATTGAGTGGTATATGATTGTTTCACGTGAAACAATTTATACAAAAAGGGTGGCACCGCGATATCAACATCGTCCCTTTAGTGGATGATGTTTTTTATTTTGTTGGAGGAAGAAAAATGATTGACATTAAATTGATTCGTGAAAATCCAGAACTTGTTAAGGAAAATATCAAGAAGAAGTTCCAGGATGAAAAACTACCTATGGTAGATGAAGTTGCGGAATTCGATAAAGAAGTTCGTGCAGTAAAAGCTAAAGGTGATTCTTTAAGAGCTGATCGTAATAAGATGTCCAAGGAAATTGGATTATTGATGCGTGATGGTAAGAAAGAAGAAGCTGAACAAGTAAAAGCTAAAGTAAAAGAAATGGGCGATGAAATGGAAGCTCTTGAAAAGAGAGAAGCTGAGCTCAATGAAGAAATCAAGAAGAGAATGTATGTCATTCCTAATATCATTGACCCATCTGTTCCAATTGGAAAAGATGATAGTGAAAACCAAGAAATCGAAAAGTATGGTGAACCAGTCGTTCCTGAATATGAAATTCCATATCATGTAGATATCTTAGAAAAAGTTGGTGGTCTTGATATTGATTCCGCTGGTAAGACTTCTGGTAATGGTTTCTATTACTTAAAGGGAAATATCGCAAGATTACATTCTTCAATCTTGTCATACGCTCGTGACTTTATGATCAATAGAGGATTTGAATATTTCATTCCACCTTATATGATCCATGGTGATGTTGTAAGTGGTGTTATGAGTTTTGCGGAAATGCAGAATATGATGTATAAGATCGAAGGCGAAGATCTCTATTTGATTGGTACATCTGAACACTCTATGGTTGGTAGATTCATTGGCCAGATCCTTAAGAAGGAAGATCTTCCATATACATTAACTTCTTATTCTCCATGTTTTAGAAAAGAAGTTGGTGCACATGGTATTGAAGAAAGAGGTCTTTATAGAGTACACCAATTTGAAAAACAAGAAATGGTAGTTGTTTGTGAACCAGAAGATTCTAAATACTGGTATGAACAATTATGGAAGAATTCTGTTGATTTCTTTAGATCATTAGATATTCCAGTAAGAACACTTGAATGTTGTTCAGGTGACTTGGCTGACTTGAAAGTAAAGAGCTGCGATGTTGAAGCTTGGTCTCCACGTCAAAAGAAATACTTTGAAGTTGGTTCTTGTTCAAACTTAGGTGATGCGCAGGCAAGAAGACTTGGTATCAGAGTTAAGGGTGAAAAAGGAAACTACTTCGCTCATACATTGAATAACACAGTTGTAGCTCCACCAAGAATGTTGATTGCGTTCATCGAAAACAACTTAAATGAAGATGGATCTATCAGAATTCCTGAACCACTCAGACCATACATGGGTGGCATGGAAGTAATTCCAGTTCCAGAAAAGAAGAAAAATTTCTAATAACACTTAGGAGATATCAAAAGGTATCTCCTTTTTGTTTCACGTGAAACAAAAAATGGTATTGAGACATTTTAAAAACTCATATATAATACTCATGGCACAGCAGTCATGTTTCTAACCTGGTCAGGACCGGAAGGTAGCAGCCATACGAGCCTCTGATCGCGTGTGCCACTTTTTATTTATGATGAACGCAGATGATTATATGAAAGAAGCTTTAATAGAAGCTAGTATCGCAAAAGAAATTGATGAAGTTCCAATTGGTGCTGTCATTGTTCGTAATGGAGAAATCATTGCGAGAGCCCATAACATGAAAGAACATGATCAATTAGCTTCGTCTCATGCGGAAAACTTAGTCATTCAAAAAGCTTCTAAAGTATTAGGTACATGGAACTTATCAGATTGTGATCTTTATGTAACATTAGAACCATGTATGATGTGTACTGGATTGATTCAACTAAGTAGAATTCATCGTTTGTATTTTGGAACAAATGATATGAAAGGTGGTTGTGTTGAATCTTTGATTCATGTTAAACAGATACCACATTTAAATACATATCCTAAAGAAATCTATAGTGGAATTCTTCAAGAAGAATGTTCAAAGATCCTAAAAGATTTCTTTCAAGAAAAAAGGTTAAATAAAAAGCATAAATAAAACCAAAACCTACATTCGATCGTAGGTTTTTTGTTATAATAGATGACAAGGAGAAATTCATGGCAAAAATAGCTCTCTATCAAAAATATCGTTCCTCTACTTTTGAAGAAGTTGTAGGACAAGAATATATTGTGAAATCCATTAAGAATGCGGTTCATGAAAATAAGGTTGGACATGCATACTTATTTTGTGGTCCTAGAGGTACTGGTAAAACAACAATGGCTAGACTTCTCGCGAAGGCAGTCAATTGTACAAATCCAGATCAAGCCCCATGCGAACATTGTGAAAACTGTGTTGCCGCAAATAATGGCACACATCCAGATATCATTGAAATCAATGCAGCGAATGAAACACATGTTGAAGATATTCGTGATTTGATTGAAAGAAGTAGACTTGCGCCTATGCAAGGAAAACATAAAGTTTATATTATTGACGAGGTTCACCAGTTATCTAGTGCTGCTTCTTCTGCGCTATTAAAAACATTAGAAGAACCACCAGAAAATGTAATCTTTATCTTAGCTACAACAGATCCACAAAAGTTATTACCAACGATCATCTCTAGATGTCAAAGATATGACTTCACAAAAGTTAAGACAGAACAAATCAGAGATCATTTGTTGAATATTGCGGAAAAAGAAAATATCACCATGGAAAAAGATGCGGCAATGATGATTGCGGTATTAAGTGATGGTGGTATGAGAGATGCGTTAAGTATCATGGATCAATGTGCATCTTATACAAGTGATGAAATCACAGCTGATGCGATAGATAGAATCTATGGTCTAGCCACAACAAGTGAAAAGATTGAACTAATCAAAGATATCGTAAATAAAGATATGGCATCTATTCTTTCTAGGATCTCTCAATATGAAGATAAAGGTATCGACTTTGTAAGATATACAGATGGAATGATCGATATCTTAAAAGATACTGCGGTATACGCTTCTACGAAGAATGATGAATTATTAAAAGTCATTAATCATGAAGAAGCTGTTGATTTATCAAGTACGATTTCTCCATCAACATGCATGCATGTGTGTGAGAAATTAATGGATTCCAAGAATCGTTTCAGGGTTTCTACTTCAGCCGCAAGAGTATTTGAAGTAACTTGTTTATCACTTTCGATTGATGAACCTACTGTTGTTACACAAGTCGTTAAGGAAGAAGTAAAACCATTTGTGAAACCTATAGTTCCAATCCAACAAGAACAACCTAAACCTGTTGAAGAAGAACCTGTTGTGATCCAGACAGTTGAGAAGATTTCTCAAGATAAGATCTTATCGATCTTAAGAGCTTGTAATAAAGATAGTAAAGTGGCAGATGAAAATACATTCGCAATGTTGGATTCTTATGGAACTTTAGCCAATAAGAAATACACAAGTTTATTGAGTGGATGTAAGGTGGCCGCAAGTGGTCAAGATTGTATCTTGGTCATTGCCCCAATGTCAGCTACTGCCAATCGTATCAACGATGAAAAGATGAATCGTGAGTTATATACATTCTTAAGAGATGTCATGCATACAGATAAGATGTTATTTGCGATAACAGAAGATGAATTCTTAACAGCTACAAATTCATTTAGAGAAAAGATGAAATCAAATGATCTTCCAGATCCAATTCAAATTACTCGCTATGAAGATGAAGTTGAGGAAGAAGAATCAGTTGTTGATAAAGCGAAACAATTATTTGGTGAAGAAAACGTAAAAGTCGTATAGGAGAAATAAATATGGATATTAATATGATCATGAAACAAGCACAAAAGATGCAAGCAGATCTAAAGAAAACACAATCCAAATTAGAAGCTACGGTCTATGAAGGAAAGTCTAATGGAATCGTAGTGAAAGTAAATGGTAAAAATGAATGTCAGGAAATTACGATTCCTGAAGAATTGATGGATGATAGAGAAATGTTACAAGACATGTTGTTAATTGCCTTCAACAACGCAATTGCCGCAAGTGAAGAAGATCGTGAGAATCAACTAGGTGGTCTTACTTCAGGTTTAAATCTTCCAGGGATGTAATTCATGTATCCAAAGAGTTTACAGGAATTGATTGAAAGATTCCGTGATCTTCCAGGTGTTGGAGAAAAAAGTGCAGAGCGTTATGCGTTAAGTATCTTAGACAGAAATGAATCGGATGTACAAGCATTCGCAAAAGCACTTGTAGATGTAAAAGAGAAACTACATTATTGTGATGTATGTGGAAATCTAACAGAGGAAGATACATGTGAAATATGTAGTGACAATGAAAGAAATCATGATGTGATATTTGTTGTTCAAAGTGCGAAAGATGTAATCGCAATGGAACGTACAAATGAATATCATGGAGTCTATCATGTATTGAATGGTTTGATTTCTACATCGAAAGGAGTCATGCCAGAAGATCTAAATATTGAATCTTTGTTGAAACGCGCAAAGAATTCAAAAGAAGTCATACTCGCAACCAATACAACTATGGATGGGGAAATGACTGCGATGTATCTCAATAAACTTCTAAAGGAAGAATGTCCAGGTGTATTGATTACACGTATCGCCCATGGACTACCTTCTGGAGGAATGTTGGACTACGCTGATGAAATGACATTGGCGCATGCTTTATCAGATCGAAAAACGATGTAAAGGAGAAAGTGTTTATGAATAACGATTTAGTAATTGCTCAGAATGCTACATTAGAAGATATCTACGAAATTGCCAAGAAAGCAGGAATCGAAGAATCTGTTTTAGAACCTTATGGAAGAGATAAAGCGAAAGTTGATGTCAACGCATTAGATCTTAGTGATAAGAAAGATGGTAAGTTGATCCTAGTAACTGCTATCACACCTACAAAAGCTGGTGAAGGTAAATCTACGACAACGATTGGTCTAGTAGATGGTTTATCTAAGATCGGCAAGAAAGCAATGGCTTGTTTGAGAGAACCTTCCTTAGGTCCTGTCTTTGGTTTAAAAGGTGGTGCGACTGGTGGAGGATACGCTCAGGTCATTCCTATGGAATCTATCAATCTACACTTTACTGGTGATATGCACGCAGTAACAACAGCCAACAATTTAATTGCGGCTATGTTAGATAATAGTATCTATCAAGGAAATCCTTTAAACATCGATCCAACAAAAGTTGTTTGGAAGAGATGTTTAGATATGAATGATAGAACATTACGTGATATCACGATTGCACAAAAGAAAAAGACAAATGGTGTTGAAAGAGAAGATCATTTCGTTATTACTGTTGCGACAGAAGTCATGGCAATCCTTTGTTTATCAAAAGACATTCACGATTTTGAAAAGAGAATTTCTGAATGTGTTGTTGCGTATACATATGATGATGAACCAGTAACAGTTGGTCAGATCGATGCTGCAGGTGCAGCTACAGTCGTTATGAAAGAAGCGTTAAAACCAAACTTGGTTCAAACATTGGAACATACACCAGTATTGATCCATGGTGGACCATTCGCAAATATCGCACATGGTTGTAACTCTGTTATCGCTACGACTACAGCACTAAAGTTAAGTGACTATGTAGTTACAGAAGCAGGATTTGGTGCAGACCTAGGTGCTGAAAAGTTCATGGACATCAAATGTAGAGCTGCAGGTCTAACTCCTAACGCAGTCGTTATCGTTGCGACAGTTCGTGCACTTAAGATGCATGGTGGTGTAGAAGTTGATGCCTTAGGTGAAGAAAATGTTGAAGCTTTATTAAAAGGTACAGCGAACCTACAAAAACATATTGAATCCATCCAAACATTTGGAGTACCTTATGTGATCGCAATCAACAAGTTCGCAAAGGATACACCAGCAGAAGTAGAAGCTTTACTCAATTGGTGTAAAGAAAACAATCATCCAGTTTCTGAAGCAGATGGTTGGGCAAATGGTGGTTCTGGTATGACAGAACTTGCTGAGATGGTAGTAGAGAAGTGTAATGAAGAAAGTCACTACGCTCCTATCTATGATGTAAATAGTAGTATTGAAGAGAAAGTCACAACGATTGCGACAAAGATCTATGGCGCAAAGGATGTTGAATTCTCTGATGAGGCAAAACAAAAGATCGAAGTTTATAAACAACATGGTTGGGATAAGTTACCAGTATGTATGGCTAAGACACAAAACTCTTTGAGTGATGACGCAAAGCTAATTGGTAGACCAACAGACTTCACAGTACATGTTAGAGATATCAATATTTCTAAGGGTGCTGGATTCGTTGTTATTTATACAGGTAATGTATTAACGATGCCTGGTCTTCCTAAAGTGCCAGCCGCAGTAAATATGGGCATTGATGAAAAGGGAGAAACTTACGGTTTATTCTAATAGAATGTGAGTGAGATATGAGTTCTATAGCGTATGTAACGGATAGTGAAATGTTGGAATATCATCGATTGTGTAGAAATCGAACAATAATATTCTGGCGTTTATCAAACAAGAAGAAATTTTCAGATTTCAGAAAAGGAGATCTCCTTTTCTTCTTTTCACGTCCAAATCATGGTAGAAAAAAAGGACTCATAGGTTATGCACATTATGATTCTGTTAAGAGATTATCTTTGAATCAATTATGGAATCAATATAGTGAATCAACAGGTTACGAAACAAAAGAACGATTAGAAGAGGCAATTCGTAAAGCAGGAAAAGGTGAAGTACCTGCCACAATGAGATGTCTATATCTTACAGATGTCGTATTCTTTGTTTCCCCCGTTTATCCAGATGAAATTGAAGGATTAGATCTACCAAATAACTTGGAATCTTATACATACTTAGATCGAAGTGATCCTTCTGTCACTGTTAGGATCTTACAAATAGCTTCTAAACATGGAATCGATTTGTGGAGTGCAGATCCAACAAAGAACCCAGATGAAATCTTCAGAGATGATGTAGTAAGACATCAGATTGCGTTGATTTCTAAAATGAATGGGAAAGAAGATGGCAGTGAAAAAGAAAGAAGTATGTGCCATAAACTAGCTGAACTAAAGATCAAAGAAGATGGTTGGGAAATGGTACGTGGTTCAAATAGTGATTGTTTATTTATGGATAAAACAAACATTAAGATTGCGTTTCCTTTATTCTATCAAGCAAACAATCGAGATATGAGAATACGTGAATGCATTGGAAAAATAACAATGTATCGTTATTATATTCAGAAGTTAGATTTTGAAAGAAAGTTATCTTTTGAAATTCTAATGAGTAAAGATAAAGAAATTCCTGAAGTAAAGGAAATGGTGGAAGATATAAACAATGGTAGATTTTGATATAGTCGTAATAGGTGGAGGTCATGCAGGCATTGAGGCTGCGTTAGCTTCTGCGAGATTACATAAAAAAACATGTTTATTAACTTTAAGCATTGATAACATTGGTAAGATGCCATGTAACCCATCTGTAGGTGGACCTGCCAAAGGTATCGTTGTCAGAGAAATCGATGCCTTAGGTGGACAGATGCCTGTAACAGCGGATAAGACAGCTTTACAGTTTAAGATGTTGAATAGCGCAAAGGGACCTGGTGTAAGAGCGCTACGTGTTCAATCGGATAAGATTGCCTATAAAAAGATGATGCAGGATGTATGCCTACATACAGAAAACCTTACTGTAAAAGAAGGCATGGCAGTTAAGATCAATGCAGAAAATCAAAAGATCACAGGTATTACATTATCTGATGGATCTTTCATTTCTTGTACGATCGTGATCCTAACAACGGGTACATACATGGCTGGTGTAAATATGATCTCTGCGGAAGTGAGGGATGGTGGCCCAGATATGGAAACGACCACAAAAGATCTCTCTCAATCTCTAAGAGACCTCGGTCTAAAAACATTCCGTTTAAAGACAGGTACGCCACCACGTATCTTAACTTCTTCCATTGATTTTTCTCAAACACAATACGAACCAGGAACAGACGCTTTCTTACGTTTCTCAGAAACAACAAAACAAGAAGATGTACGTCCTTTCAAAGAACAAGTTCCTTGTTACTTAACATATACGACTGCTGAGACACATGAATGGATCTTGAATAACTTAAATAAATCATCTATGTACTCTGGTGTTGTCAAAGGTGTAGGACCTAGATATTGTCCATCCATTGAAGATAAATTAGTTCGATTCAAAGATAAACCAAGACATCTATTATTCTTAGAACCAGAATCTTTAAGTATGGATACAACATATATTCAAGGATTCTCTACATCATTACCTAGAGATATCCAAGAACATATGGTTCATTCTTTACCAGGTTTCAAAAACGCAATCATTGAAAAATATGCTTACGCAATTGAATATGACGCTATTGATCCAATTCAAATGAAACCTTCCTTTGAATCTAAGATCATAGAAAACTTATTCACTGCGGGACAAGTCAATGGAACAAGTGGATATGAAGAAGCTGCAGGTCAAGGCATCATGGCAGGTATCAACGCTGTCATGAAACTAGATGGTAAAGAACCTGTCGTATTCCAAAGAGATGAAGCGTATATTGGTGTACTTGTTGATGACCTCACAACAAAGGGTACATTAGAACCTTATCGTTTATTAACAAGTAGAGCGGAATTTAGATTGTTGTTGAGACATGATAACGCTGAAGAAAGATTGATTGAAAAAGGTCATGAGATCGGTCTAGTATCAGATGAAAGATATGAAGCTTACCTCAATAAACAAAAGGAATTAGAAAACTTAAAAGCACACTTAAAAGAAACGGTCTTTGAAGTAGATGAACCAAATATACATTCATATCTATTAGAATGTGGATATGATGAAGAAGGACATAAAGGAATCAATGGACTTGATCTTGTGAAACGACCAAAGATCGAAACAGAGAAATTACTTCAAACGATTGGTGAGGAAGTAGATTCCTTCATTGCTTCTAAGTGTGATATCGATATCAAATACGCAGGTTATATCGAAAAAGCGAGAAGAGAAGCGGATAAACTTAATGCGATGGATTCTATTCCACTAGGTGTAGATTTCAACTATGATGAAGTAGATAATCTATCTTTAGAAGGTAGACAAAAACTATCGAAGTATAAACCAGCTACTATGGGACAAGCTTCAAGGATCTCAGGTGTTAATCCTGCAGATCTTGCGGTATTAGCTATTGCCATTAAACAAGGAAAAGGGAGAACGAAATGAGATACGAAGATGTAGTAAGTAATGTACAAGTCTATGGATTTGAAGATGCGGTAAAGGGTGCGAAGTATTCTTACGCAATTGATACAAACGCAGTAACAGATGAAGTCACAAAGACAACTGTATCTCTTGCGAATAGTAAGGCTGGCAGTGGACATGATCAATTCATGACAGGCATCATCGTACAGTTTGACTTAACATTCTCCAACAAAGCTTGGGTAGAAGCTGAAAGATATAAGTTCTTAAACTTTATTTCTTCTCAATCTACGATGCATAGAATCACAAAGTTTAATTTAGACGAAGCCTACATGGAATATGTAGATCCAAGAATCATCGAAATCATGAAAGAAAAGACAAAAGCCTACAATGATCTTCAAGCTGAAATGACTAGCGCAAGAAATGAAGGAAAAGATGTTTCTTCTATGATGGAACAATTAAATCAAATGTATCTAGAACTTCTTTATTCCAATCCTGCAGGATTTAAACTAACTGCGAAAATGACAACGAACTACAGAGCTCTCAAAACGATCTATCACCAAAGAAAAGATCATCGTTTACCTGAATGGAGAGCGTTCTGTGAATGGGTAAAGACATTACCTCATTCCGAATTTATCACAGGTGAACAAGTTCAATTGTAAAAAAATGTGGGAAAATAATTTTTCCACCAAAATTTAAAAAGCCCTAAAAATGTGGATAAACTAAGTATCTCTTCAATAAAATTGTGGAGAAAAAAGTTTTCCACATATTTTATTCTTTTATTTTTGTTGATGTTTGGTACAATTATTCATGGAGTAAGAAACATGACATCTGAAGAATTTATTATTGAATGTAAAAAAAGAAATATCACTATTTCCCCGGAAATGATGGAACAGTTTATTTTGTATGCAGACTTATTAAAAGAATGGAATGCCAAAATGAATCTGACTGCCATTGATGAAAGAGAAGAAGTATTTGAAAAGCACTTCTTTGATTCTATCCTTCCATTGAATGATTCCATTCAAGGTAAGATTGCGGATGTAGGAACTGGTGCTGGTTTTCCTGGAATCGTATGGAAGATCGTACGTCCTGATTTAGACGTTTCTTTAATTGAACCTACAGGAAAAAGATGTAAGTTTCTTGAAGAAGTCATTTCTCAATTAAAGTTAAAGAATATTCATGTTTATAATGAGAGAAGTGAAGAACATGTTAAACAACATCGTGAAGAATATGATGTCGTAACTGCTAGAGC
>CAVDZA010000031.1:13620-16519 GCA_963613355.1 Bulleidia sp.
GAGCTGTTGCGAACCTCAGAGTTCTTTCTGAACTATGTTGTCCTTTAGTCAAGAAAGATGGAATCTTTCTAACAATGAAAGGAAGTCATGGTGATGAAGAAGTCTTAGAGGCAAAGAACGCAATTGATAAACTAGGAATGAAATTAACAAGTAGAGAGGAAACATCTCTAACAAATGGAGATCCTAGACAGATCTTTACATTCACGAAGATCAAAGAGACACCAATGATGTATCCAAGAAATTATGGACAGATCAAGAAGAAACCATTATAGGAGTGAATCATGAAGAATCGTATATTAGATATTTTCACAGATGGAAATCATGACAACGAAGTGATTCACATTCCTGTGGAAAAGATAGAACCATCTAGATATCAACCTAGATTAAAATTTGATGAAGAAAAACTAAATGAATTAACTGACTCGATCAAACAAAATGGTTTGATCCAACCATTGACTGTAAGACCAATGGATGATCACTATGAATTGATTGCGGGTGAAAGAAGATACCGTGCTTGTCGTAACGCAGGATTTACAGAAATTCCTTGTTATGTACTATCGCCAACAGATGATCAAGCAGCACAAATGGCATTGATCGAGAATGTACAAAGACAAGATCTTTCCGCTGTTGAAGAAGCGAAGAGCTATCTTCAGATCATGAAACAAGCACACTTGTCTCAAGAACAAGTCGCACAAAAGATTGGCAAGTCACAATCTTCAGTAGCGAATAAGATTCGTTTGTTGAATCTTCCAGATGATATTCAAGAAGGTGTCATTGATGGAAAGATTACAGAAAGACACGCAAGAGCTTTATTAACAGCTCCTGAAGGATCACAAAAGAAAGTCTACAAGGAAATCTTAAAGAAAGGCTTGAATGTTAGAGAAACAGAATCTTACATTGAAACTTTAAAAAAGCCAAAGAAAGTACACGCTAGACAAAAGACAAAAGGATATTCTAAGAATATCCAAATTGGAATCAATACAGTCAATCAATCTATCAAGATGATTGAAAAATTAGGAATTGAAGTAAAAGCAGAAACAAAAGAAACCGATAATGAAGTTTGTATGGTTATCCGCTTTCCAAAGAAGTAGAGGAAATAAAATATGGGAAAGATTATCGCGATCGCTAACCAAAAAGGTGGCGTAGGAAAAACAACAACAGCTATGAACTTAGCTGCAGGTTTGTCATATGTAGGAAAGAAAGTACTCTTAGTAGACTTTGATCCACAGGGAAACGCAACACATGGCATTGGTGCCAATAAAGTGGGTTTTGAACAATCTGTATATGATGTTTTATTAGGAAGTGAAACTGTGGATGATGTAAAGATCACATTACAAATGCCACCTTTAGATGTACTACCTTCCACAATTGATCTGTCTGGTGCAGATGTTGATATGGCAAGTTATGAAGTTGGTAGAGAAAAGCTACTAAAGAATAAATTAGATCAAGTCAAAGATAGATATGATTATATTATTATTGATTGTCCACCAGCTCTTGGTCTATTAAACACAAACGCATTAACAGCTGCAGATTCTGTTATGATCCCTGTTCAATGTGAATACTTTGCGTTAGAAGGATTAACACAGTTATTGTCAACGATTCGTTTAGTTCAGAAATTATTCAATCCTGAATTATCCATTGAAGGTGTACTACTAACGATGTTTGATGTACGTACAAAGTTATCTGTTGAAGTTCAACAAGAAGTTCGTAAGTATTTCAAAGAAAAAGTATATAAATGTTATATCCCAAGAAATGTAAGATTATCCGAAGCACCATCTCAAGAAGAATCTATCTTTGAATATGATACGAGATCAGAAGGTGCTAAAGCATACGCACAACTCGTTAAAGAAGTCATTACACAAAATGAAAAAGGAAGGAGATAATTCATGCCAAAAGCGAAAACAGGTGGTTTAGGAAAAGGTCTTGAGGCAATCTTTGGACAAGATGTTGGTCAATATCTTGATGATATTCAAAACAATTCCGCAGATGCGCCAGGTAGAAAAGAATTAGAATTACCAATCAATGAAATTCGTCCAAACCCATATCAACCTAGAAAAGAATTTGATAAAAAAGCATTAGAAGAATTATCCGAATCTATTAAGACACATGGTATCTTTACACCACTCCTTGTTAGAAAAAGTGTATCAGGTTATGACTTGATTACTGGTGAAAGAAGATTACGTGCTGCCAAGATGGCAGAATTAAAAACTGTTCCTGCCATTGAAGTGGATTTCACAGAAGAACAAATGATGGAAATTGCCATCTTAGAAAACGTTCAACGTGAAGATCTGAATCCAATTGAAGAAGCTGCAGCGTATGATTCTTTAGTAAAGAAGTTAGGATATACACAAGAAAAACTAGCACAAAGAGTTGGTAAGTCTAGAGAGTATTGTGCCAATATCATGCGTTTATTAAAACTACCAAATGAAGTACAGAAGATGGTAGTCAATAAACAATTAACAATGTCACATGTTCGTCCTTTACTAGCTTTAGATGATGAAGAAAAGATCTATGAAGCTGCAGAAAAGGTCAAGAAAGATAAGATGTCTGTTCGTGAAGTTGAAGCGTATGTTAAGACAATGAATGGAACAGAACCTAAGAAACCACAGACACCAAAAGAAAAAGATCCTATGATCCGTGATCTAGAAATTCAATTGTCAGAGAAACTTGGAACACAAGTTACTTTCTCAAAGAAGAATTTTACGATTGCGTATCATGACACGGATGATCTCAATCGAATCTTAGAGATCATTGGATGTCTGGATGAATCGATTCATTCCTAATGAAGAAGTTCTTTCAAGCTTATCTAAATGATGAGATCAAAGTAGATAAGAATCTATTTATCGCGATCCTATGTGGAGCGACTGTCTGTGGAGGTGTGTATGGAATGGTGTACGAA
>CAVDZA010000032.1:0-16413 GCA_963613355.1 Bulleidia sp.
CTATACACTTGTATTAAAGGGACATATCGACTTACAAGAAGCTGTATTCTTGAAGGGTTCTACAGGTAATAACTTAGATATTCTTGCTCGTCGTCCTATGTGGAATATCAACATTGATTATCAATGTGGAACAGGACATGGTGTAGGACATGTATTAGGTGTACATGAAGGTGTACATGGTATTCGTTGGGGAATGCCTACAGCTGCTAGACCTTCTGTACCATTAGAAGAAGGTATGATCGTTACAGATGAACCTGGTATCTATTTACCACATGAATTAGGTATTCGTATTGAGAATGATCTATTAGTAGTCAAGGATACAAAGAACTTCTATGGACAGTGGTTGAAGTTTGAAGCTATGACATATTGTCCTTATGATCTAGACGCAATCGATGTGAAGTATTTAGATGATACAGAAATACAAGCTATCAATGATTATCACAAGATGGTCTATGACAAAGTATCTCCATTATTGAATGATGAAGAGAAAGAATGGTTGAAACAAGCTACTAGGGAACTTACAAGATGAAGCTTGTCTCATGGAATGTAAATGGATTACGTGCATGTATGAAGAAAGGTTTTATGGATTTCTTCAATACTGTTGATGCGGATATCTTTGCGATACAAGAAACAAAGATGCAGGAATCACAATTAGAAGATGAAATGAAACCAAAAGGGTATCATATGTATATGTATAGCGCAGAAAGAAAAGGATATTCTGGAACGCTTGTATATACGAAGAAAGAACCATTAAACGTAATCTATGGGATAGAAGGTGATGATACGAATGAGGGAAGAGTCATCACTTTAGAGTATGAAGATTTCTACTTTGTGTGTGCGTATGTGCCAAATTCAAAAGATGGTTTAAAGAGATTAGATTTTAGAATGGAATGGGAAGAAATGTTGAAGAAACATTTAAAGACATTAGATTCTATGAAACCTGTTATTTATACAGGAGATCTCAACGTAGCACATGAAGAGATCGATATCAAAAATCCAAGTTCCAATCATAAGAATCCTGGTTTCTCAGATGAAGAAAGAGAAAAGATGAGCCAATTATTAGCGTCTGGTTTTACAGATACGTTCCGTACATTGTATCCAGAGTGCGTAAAGTATTCTTGGTGGTCTTATCGTTTCCAGGCAAGAGAAAGGAACGCAGGATGGAGAATCGACTATTTCTTAGTTTCAGATCGTTTGTTTGAAAAAGTGGAAGATTCATTGATCTATGATGAAATAATGGGTAGTGATCATTGCCCAATTGGATTAGATATATCGTTTTTGTAGAAAAAAGAGTACAATAGTACCATTAAAATTCAGGAGGAGTTTTGGCATGGATGTTAAATCTATGAGTGAAGGATACCGTGATGAGATCTTAAAAAGATTAGGAGAATTGGTATCAATCAACAGTGAACAATCTGAAGCGAAGGAAGGTGCTCCATTTGGAGAAGGCCCTAAGAAAGCTTTAGAGGCTGCGTTAAAGATGTTAGAAAAAGATGGACTGAAGACAGTCAATCTAGATAACTATATTGGATATGGTGAAATGGGGGAAGGTGATCAACTCATCGCAATCGTAGGTCACTTAGATGTCGTTCCAGCACGTAAAGAAGATGGATGGAATACAGATCCATATACAATGATTGAAAAAGATGGAATCGTTTATGGTAGAGGTGTATCTGATGATAAGGGTGGCGTAGTCGCTAGTATGATCGCTCTTAAGATCCTCAAAGATATGAATATTCCAATCAATAAGAGAATTCGTTTGATCATGGGATGTAATGAAGAAACTGGTTCTGAGTGTTTGAAGTATTATGTAGATCATGATGAACAACCAGATTATGGATTTACACCAGATGGTGATTTCCCATGTATCAATGGTGAAAAAGGTATGATGGCAGCTCACTACGTATCTAAGAAGACAGGTATTCGTGATATTGATGGTGGTACTGCTGGAAATATCGTTTGTAGTAATTGTTATGTCGTTGTAGATAAGTGCTCTTTCTCTAAGAAGAAGTTAGAAGATATCTTCAACAACAATGATATCAACTATGAAATCGAAGAGAATGAAACTACGGTCAAGATCACTGTACAAGGTGTTGCGGCCCACGCTAGTATGCCTTCTTTAGGTGTCAATGCGATCGCATATCTATTAACAGGTCTAAAGGAAGCTGGTTATCAAGATCCATTTGTTGATTTCTTCTGTAGTAGAATTGGTTTGAATACAAATGGTGAAGGTCTAGGATTGAATTTGAAAGATGAATATAGTGAATTGACATTGAATTGTGGATATATCCATATGAATGATGGTGTCATCTCTGGTAATATCGATGTTCGTTTCCCTGTAACGATGAGTGGAAAACAAATCGTGAAGGCTTGTAGTGAATATCTAGTAGATGAAGGTGGAGAAATCGTCATTGATGGAACACATGATCCTCTTTACTATTCACCAGATTCACCATTAGTTGAAAGTTTGACAGAAGCTTATCATGAAGTGACAGGTGATGTAGATGCGCAACCTCTTGTGATTGGTGGCGGAACATACGCAAAGGGAATCAATAACACGATTGCCTTTGGATGTGCTTTCCAAGGTGTAGACTATAAGATCCATAACGCAAATGAATGGTGTCCAATTGAAGATCTGACAAAACAAGTAGAGATCTATGTGGCAGGTATTCTCAAGTTATTAGAACTATAGATGGAAATGCTCTCAATATGAGGGCATTTTTTTGTTATAATGGATGGTATGAAAAAGATAGCTATCGTTTACGATTTTGATAAAACGCTTTGTACGAAAGATATGCAGGAGTATTCTTTGATTCCTTCTTTAGGTTATGATGATCCTGTAGCTTTTTGGAATGAAGTGACAGAAGTATCTGTAAGAAATGAGATGGATCCTATATCCGCATACCTATATTTATTAGCGAAGAAATTTAATGAGGCAGGTAAACCATTAAAGAAAGAAGATTTCTATGGGTTAGGCAAAAACATTGATTTGTTTCCTGGTGTTACTACATGGTTTCATAGGATCAATGATTATGGAAGAGAGGCTGGTTTCTTAGTAGAACATTACATCATTTCTTCTGGTATGACAGAAATCATTTCTTCTACTGAAATAGCAGAACAATTTAAAAAGATCTACGCATGTAGGTACTTCTATGATGAAGATACACATGAGGCCAAGTGGCCTTCACAAGTCGTAAACTATACTGCTAAGACACAATACATCTTTCGAATCAACAAACAGGCATTAGATGTTACAGATGATTCAAAGGTCAACCAATATGTTCCAAAGGAAGAAAGACCAATTCCTTTTGAGAGAATGATCTATGTGGCAGATGGTTTGACAGATGTTCCTTGTATGAGACTTGTGAAAGAAAATGGTGGTAAATCGATTGCGGTCTATTCGAAAAGTGATAAAGTGGCACAACAACTAAAGAAAGATGGAAGAGTGAACTTTATTGCCAAGGCTGACTATGAAGAAAATTCTGAAATGGAAAAGCTTGTTGAAAAGATCATTGATCATATAAAAGCGGATGAAGTGTTGAAAGATATTGAGGGTTAAGTATGAACTTGAAGAAGATAAAGAAAAGTTTAAAAGATCCAATGGTAATGATACTTGTGATGTTACTTGTATTTTTAACTGTTGGTACATCTGTTTCTGGATGTAAGAAAAGTAAGACGGTCATTGAATTAGATGCAGCGTATGGTGGAGATAATACTGGTTATCAAGGTATCATCAACGAATCTGACTTTACAGAAAGCGTAGTAGAAAAACTAGCTGAACTATTAAGTGATGATAGTCATTTTGAAGTATTACTAACACATGAAGCTGGTACATCAAGCACAGTTAGTGAAAGAAGTGCGAAGATCAATCAGGATCAACCAGATATCGTTTTAAGCATTCACGCTTCAGGTACGCCTGACGCTAGTAGAAGTGGTCAAGAAGTATACGCAGATACACCTACTTCTTCTACACATGAGAATTCATTGAAGTTAGCGCAGTGCATTCAAACAGCGTTTACTTCCGATACATGGACACCTACAGTAGATTATCTTTACTACAAGCCATTTGATGATGATTCTTATCAATTAGAGATCATTGATAGTTCAGATACGACAGACTATGGATTAGAAACATGGGATCTCATGGAGAATTGTGATGTACCTGTTGTAATTTCAGATCAGATCTATGTAACGAACCAATCAGATATCGATACATGGGCAAGTGATGATGGATATCAAAAAGCAGCAGAATTATATTACGCCGCAATCAAGAGCTACTATGGAATCGAAGACTAACGCACAAAGATTCTTAGATGCATATGCGCAACTAGAATCTAAGATGACAGCTTTGTGTAAAGAATCAAAGTATGTTCCATTCTCTCAATTATTATCAAGATTATCTTCTAAGAATCGAATCATTTCGATGAACCAAGAATCTTTGAGAGAATATAGTGAATTAAGAAACGCACTTGTTCATATGCGTGGCTGTCAACAAGAGATCATTGCCCAACCTTGTGATTCTGTGACGGAAGATATTGAACGTATCGCACAGGCATTGATGAATGATGATTCCATCTTGAACTATGCTTGTAAACCTGTTAAGACAGTCAAGAAAACAGATTCTATTCAAGATGCGTATAGAATGATGGAAGAAATGGATACGAGTAAGATACCTGTCTATGAAGAACATAACTATGTTGGATTATTGACGATGTCTATGATTGCCAAATATGTTCTAGAGAATTCAAAAGAAGGTACCGTAGGACAAGCTATGATCCATAAGGATAATGAAAGAGTGTTGTTTCTTCCGAAGAATTCTAACGCACAACTAGCGATAAAAGGATTTGATAAGGCAATGAGAGAAGGAAATTCTTTATTGGCTATCTTGATCACAGAACATGGAAAGACTAGTGAGATGCCATTAGGTATCATTACATATGCGGATTTCCCAACGATGATGAAAGACTAGAGATTCTAGTCTTTTTTTAGATGTTTTATGAAATAATTTTGTATTTTGTTTAGGAAAGGGATGGTTGTTGTAGAATAGAGTTATGAAACTACCATTTTTTGATCATGAAAAAGAAAAGGAAGATATCATTCTTCAATATGAAGGTATAGAAGAAGCGAGTGAATCTACTAGTTGGGTGAAAGATGTTCATTTTTCTATGTTGAAGAACAAGTCTTTTGTGAAAGTGGGAGAATGTGATCTTCGACTTGGAATGAATGATGAAATCTATTACGCAGGACAAGTTGGGTATCGTGTGTATTTTCCATTCCGTGGACATGGATATGCGTATGAAGCGTGTAAGATCTTATTTGAGATAGCGAAGAATGAGTATGATATGAAAGATCTGATCATTACATGTTCTCCAGATAATATTCCTTCTAATAAGACACTTGAAAAGTTACATGGAATATTGGTAGAAAAGATAGATGTACCGGAAACACATTGGTTATATGTTAGAGGAGAAACAGTGAAGTATATTTACCGTTTTATTCTATAAATTGTATAATATTAATATGCGTAAAATATTGAAAGTATTAACAAGTAGATTGTTTATTGTAGCGCCATTGATCATATTACAGTTTGGCTTTTTTGTGATGTTGTTTTACAGTGTTGCCTACACAGAGAAGCTATTACCATTTTTATCTTTGGTTTCTATTTTGTTTTGTGTGTATGTCATTAATCGAGATGAGGACCCATCTTATAAGATTGCCTGGATCGTTGTGATATTAGCTGCACCTGTCATCGGGATTCCTTTATATGGACTTGCGGGAAATCGTCATGTTCCTAAGAAACTATACAATGGCACGGTCAGAGCGAATGATCAAATGGATGATCTGCTTACAAAGAGCGTTGATATCGATGCGTGTGATGATGTAGATGGTGGTGCTAAGAAGGTATTTCGTTATGGAAGGAGACAAATTGGTTTCCCAATTTATCAACATACAAACAGTGAATATTATTCTTCAGGTGAAGAATGGTTTCCACATTACTTAGAAGCTTTAAAGAGTGCGAAGCATTTTATCTTTATTGAAATGTTTATCATTGATCAAGGTTCTATGTGGAATGAGATATTGACGATCTTAAAAGATAAAGTCAAAGAAGGTGTTGAAGTTAAGATCATCTATGATGATTTTGGATCAATTACATTACCACATCATTATTCTAGAACACTAAGAGAGTTAGGAATCGAAGCACATCGTTTTAACCATGTACGTGCTAGATTTATTATCCAAATGAATAACCGTGATCATAGAAAGATCACAGTCATTGATAATAAGATAGCTTTTACAGGTGGTGTAAACCTTGCGGATGAATATGTAAATCGTATTGATCGATTTGGATATTGGAAAGATAGTGCGATCAAGATCGAAGGGGAAGCTGTGTGGTCCTATACAGTTATGTTTTTAGGATTACTTTCATATGTTAGAAGTAAGAATGAACCTGTTGTGGAATATGAAAAGTATCGCATTCCTTATAGCGTAGAAGGAGATGGTGGTTACTATCAACCTTGGTCTGATACGCCTACAGATAAAGAATCTGTGTCTTTGAATATGCATATGAGCATGGTCAAACACGCAAGAAATTATATTTATATTGATACACCATATCTCATCTTGACAGAGACAATGAAACAAGAACTGATCGTCGCTGCCAAAAGTGGAGTGGATGTAAGGATCTTGACACCACATGTTCCAGATAAGAAACTAGTGTTCCAGATCACAAGAGGATTCTATCGACCACTCATTGATGCGGGTGTTAAGATCTATGAGTTTACACCTGGTTTTAATCACGCAAAGAATTTTGTGTCGGATGATAATATCGCTATCGTAGGTAGTGCGAATACAGATTATAGAAGTTATTTCTTACATTTTGAGAATGGTTGTTTGATGTATAAGACAAGTGAGATCCAAGCTATCAAACAGAATTTCTTAGATGCGGTAGAGAAGTCTCAATTGGTAACAAAAGAAGATATTGATCAAGAATTCTTCTTGGTAAGGATCATTCGCGCAATCATGAATTTATTTGTTCCATTGTTGTAGGAGGGATTATGACAAAATTAGGATTGGTATTGGAAGGCGGAGGAATCCGTGGTGCGTATACAGCTGGAGCGCTAGCTTGGTTAAAGGATAATGGGTATCAATTTGATTATCATGTTGGTATTTCTAGTGGGGCAGCGTATTTAGCTTGTTATATGGCTGATAGAATGGATGTGGCGAAGAAAATGGCTACATATTATACAGTTCAAAGTGATGTCGTAGGTATCAAGGCTTTATTCCATTGTGGATATTATGTTGATTATCAAAAGATCTTTGATGAAGATATGAGAAACAAAGAACATATGAGCATTCATAAGATCATTGAAGAAAATATGCCTATGGAAGTAGGATGTTATGATCTAGCACAAGGTAAGACTTTGTACTTTAACGCAAGTGAATTGGATGAAGAAATGAAAGTGATCCGAGGAGCGTGTGCTTTGCCAATCGCTTCTGCGATCGTTGATGTAAATGGACATCGTTTGTTAGATGGTGGCATCACAAAGATGATCCCAATTGAAAGAGCTTTGGAACAAGGATGTGATAAGTGTCTTGTCATTACGACCAAACCGAAAGACTTTGTTAGAAAACCATCTTCTGGAATCGTTTGTTGGCTAATGAAAAAGATGTATAAAGAATGTCCTGAGATTGCGAAAGACTATAAAGTGAGACATGAAAACTACTACCAACAAAGAAAGTTGATCGATGATATGGTAGATGCAGGAAATGCCATCAATGTGTATCCTTCTAAGACGATGAAAGTTTCAAGATGGAAGGGTGATCCTGAAACGTGTGAAGCTTTATATCAACTTGGTTATACAGATATGGAAGCACAGAAAGAAGAAATCAATCAGTTATTAGGAAAGTAAACATATACAATTCTAGAAATTAGTGATAGGATATATACGGTTAGATAAGACTAACCGTATATTTTTGTTTATTAGTTAGTTAAAACTAACTAAAGGAGAGTGAAATGAAATTAGTATTGGTAAGACATGGAGAAAGTGAATGGAACAAGTTGAATCTATTTACTGGATGGACAGATGTTGAGTTATCTGAAAAGGGTAATCAAGAAGCTGCACAAGCAGGTAAGGTATTAAAAGAAGAGGGGTATGACTTTGATATTTGTTATACATCTTATCTAAAAAGAGCGATCCATACTTTAAATCATATCTTAGATGAAATGGATCGTAACTGGTTGCCTGTTGTGAAGACTTGGAAGTTAAATGAACGTCACTATGGTGCTTTGCAAGGACTAAACAAGAGTGAAACTGCTGAAAAGTATGGAGAAGAACAAGTCAAGATCTGGAGAAGATCATTTGATGTAAAACCACCAGTACTTGAAGAAAGTGATGAAAGAGCACCTAAGAACCAAGAGATGTATCGTGGTGTGGATCCTAATGAACTACCTCTTACAGAATCTTTGGAAACAACGATCGAACGTGTCGTTCCTTACTTTGAATCTGTTATTAAGCCAGAAATGGAAAAAGGCAAGAGAGTGATCATTGCGGCTCATGGTAATTCATTAAGAGCTTTAGTAAAGTATTTTGATAACATGTCTAAGGATGAAATCATGGGTGTGAATATTCCTACAGGTGTTCCACTTGTATATGAGTTTGATGAAAACATGAATGTCATCAAACATTACTACTTAGGAGATCAGGCAGCAATCGAAGCGAAGATGAACGCTGTTGCCAACCAAGGTAGTGCGAAGAAATAACAAGGAATGACAATGAATACTACTGGTTTTCTATCAACTTGCCAAATAGATAGAAAAGTCATTGTCTGAATTGAGTGAAAGACTACATCTTGTAGTCTTTTTTCTTTGGAACAATGTTTTGGTAAAAAGGTGTAAAATACTTGTATTCGTTTAGGGGGTGTTTTATGAAAGGTAGTATGGTACAAGGTAATCCTTTGAAACTGATCCTAAGTTTCTCATTACCTTTGTTGTTAGGAAATCTATTCCAACAAACATATAATATGGTCGATGCGGCAATCGTAGGACAGACACTAGGTTCTAGTGCGTTAGCTGCGGTAGGTGCGAGTTCCTCTGTACAATTCTTAGTATTAGGATTTTGTATGGGAACGTGTATTGGATTTGGTGTTCCTGTAGCCCAAAGATTTGGTGCAGAAGATTATGAAGGACTCAGAAAGTATGTGTTCTGTGGTGCAGTATTATCCGCTATTACCGCAATCGTCATGGCAGTTGCCACAACATTACTTTGTTCTTTGATCTTACAGATCTTACAAGTACCAACAGAAATCTTCCAACAAGCTTATAACTATTTGGTCGTTATCTTTATTGGTATTCCATGTACGATCTTATATAACTATCTTTCTAGTATCTTACGAGCAATCGGTGATAGTAAGACACCGTTCTTATTTCTCGCAATCAGTGCAGTACTGAATATCTTCTTAGATCTATTCTGTATTATTGTATTGAAGTGGGATGTCATGGGAGCTTCTATTGCGACGATCGTATCACAAGGTATTTCTGGTTTATTGTGTTTGATCTTGATCATTCGTAAGTTTCCTATCTTACATCCACATTCTGAAGATCGTCATATGGACGCAGGTATCTCAAAGGATCTATTGGTCATGGGCATGCCAATGGGATTACAGTTCTCTATTACTGCGATTGGTTCTATGGTCATGCAGAGTGCGAACAATGGACTTGGAACGATTTATGTTTCTGGCTTTACAGCTGGAATGAAGATCAAACAATTCATGATGTGCCCATTTGATGCCTTGGCTACAGCGGTATCTACATTCGCTTCACAGAACTATGGTGCCAATAAGATGGATAGAGTCAAGAAAGGTATCAAACAGGGAACGACAGTTGGAATTCTTTATGGAATCTTGGCTGGTGTCATTATGATCTTATTTGGTAGAACATTATCTCTATTATTCGTTTCCTCTAGTGAAACGGCTGTATTAGATGCAGCGTATTTGTATGTTAGAAGAATGGGATTATTCTGGTGGTCACTAGGTATCTTGAACGTCTTAAGAACTTCTGTACAAGGATTAGGTTACGCACCAAGAGCTGTCATGGGTGGTGTCATTGAAATGGTATGTAGATGTGTAATGGCATTGTTTGTCGTACCAATCTTCAAGTTTGATGCGATTACTTTCTGTGATCAAACAGCTTGGCTAGGCGCAGTATTCTATATCGTTCCAGTTTGTATCCTAACGATCAAACAAATCGAACAAAAACAACAAGCATTAGATCAATTAGACTGTTAGAAATTTCTAACAGTTTTTTTAGGGAATTTCGAAAAAATCTGTGAATAGTATATGTAGAGGTACAAATACTATGATGATTAAAAAGATTGGTGAAATTGAAGTTTATGAATGTGATGAAGATATAAAGAAGTATACAAGAAAAGAAAGAGAGAAAATCGTTAACGAGATGTTTAAACAATATCTTGGGAAAAAGATAAGCTATCGTTTGAATGAAAAAGAAATTAGGGCAGTCATTAATGAAATAACAAGAGAGAATTTTAGAGCGAGACAGCATAGAAGACAAGCTAGTGAAAAGAAAAGAGAGAGAAATACGAGATTTGATATAACTATGAGTGGTGATTATTTATCGTTAGTGAAAAATGCATCCTATTTCAAATCGATGTCTGAAATGAAAGCTGGACAAAATAAAAACCATACTTCGAAACAAGTATGGCATACATTTCAAAAATATATTCTTTTTCAAGAGAGTTTGTATAAAGTGATCATTCAAGTTCGGGAAAAGAATGGTAGATATTACATTCATAACACAAAATTAAAAGAGGTAGAACGCATCGATGACCAATCAATGTAGGAATGGTGGTCAACTCCACTCCAATGTCTGCCTCTTTGACAATATTTAACCAAATTGTTGAAGAAATGTAAAGGAAATATTTTAGAAATCACAAGTGTCAGGGTCGATGTTTTCTGGACCGTAGTTTTTCATGACATCTAAGAACTTCATATCTTCATCACTAATATCAAAATCAAATGCGTTGAAGTATTCTTTTAACTCTTCTACATCTTTTCCGGAACATAAAGAAATACATTCTTTTTCTAGATGGTATCTAGTAGCGATGCAGTGTGGAGTTGTGTGGTACTTCTTAGCAAAGATCTCTAATTCATTAGAATTTAGGATAGCTTCGTAGTGTGGTGGAAGAAATCCTTCTGTTTGTATCCTGTGTTCATTGGCACAATATAGGTTCTCTTCAAATGGGAAACCGGGGTAGATCCTTGCTTGGTTGACCATAGGTGCGATCTCACTCTTTTCTAGACAGAATTCAATGTGTCTTCCTTCATAGTTCGCAACACCAATTGCACGTGCTTTACCTTCTTTGTAGATGGTTTCTAATGCCTTCCAAGTTTCGATGGCTGTTTGTTCGTAAGTATCTCTATACTTAACAGGGTTAGGCCAGTTAATGAGATACAGATCAACATAATCTGTCTTTAATCTTTTGAGCGTATTCTCAAATTCTCTTAGTGCTGTTTGATAGCCATGATGATCATTATCTAATTTGGCAGTAATGAATAATTCATCTCTAGGAATAGAACTATCTTCAAAAGCTCTTGCGGCTACTTTTTCAGCTTGAGTATCTGCGCTGATATCGAAGTGTCTGAATCCTGCTTCTAATGCGTTTAGGATACGCTGGTAGTTTTGTTCACCATGATCTTTATCAACACGGTAGCCTAAAGTAGGAATGACGACACCATTATGTAATTTGATTTCTTTTGTGGTAATTTGACTCATTGTTTACCTCCGCTAACAATTATACGATAGTTTCTTATATATTTTTATGAACAAATATTGAAAAATGTTTAGTTGTACCATATTTGGTACAGTGAAAAGAAAGACATTGTATATACTGTAATCAAGAAATGAGAGGTATCATTTATGAATACAGAAAAAACAGTTATTAGATTATGGACACATGAGATCAATGTAGATCAATTATCAGCAGAAGAATTGTATAAAGAACTTCGTTCTACATTTGATGTAATACATGTTCCAGAACGAAAATGTAAATGAAAATGTAAAAAAGGGTCAATGTTAGATAAAAAATAGTATATTTTATTAAATGTTGATGATATTTTACAAGCAAAGTGGTTATTTAAGCGTTATAATAATTACATTAGATTAAAGGTAGATATATTCCAATGCTTCACTTAATATTTTCCTTTTGTCTTATGTAAAATGTGTCTACTGAGGAGGAAATATGGATATTAAAGAATGTTATCAAGAAATGGGTGGAGATTTCGATGATATTTTGGCCCGATTGCGAAATGTATCATTAATTGAAAAGCTAGTAAAGAAATTTAAGGATGATGAAAGTATCAAAGAATTAGAAGAAGGTTTAAAAGAAAAGGATGTAGAGAAAGCCTTTAGAGCAGCTCATACATTAAAAGGTATCTGTTTAAACCTAAGCTTCAAACAACTTACAGAAGACGCTGTAAATCTCACAGAGGTCTTAAGAGCGAAGTCTTTTGAAGGAACAGAGGAACTCTTTGAAAAAGTAAAGAAAGAGTACGAAGATACGATCAACGCTATCAATAAACTAGACTAAGGAATCTTGAAAGAGATTCCTTTTCTTTAGAAAGAGTATATAATTGATGCGTTGATTAGGAGAATACAATGTCTATTACATTAGTTGTTATTATTGTTTGTATTTTAAACTACATTCGTTTGGTTCAAAAACAAAAGACAGATGCGTATGATATCGCATTACTAGATTGTGGTGCTTTATTAAAACCTTCATACGATTTAAAGAAAGATTTCTATCGCTTCTTAACTGCAGGATTTGTACATTTCTCTGTCGCACATGTCTTATTGAATATGTATTGTTTATGGTCGTTAGGTAGATCAATGGAATATATGTTAGGACCTGTTAGATATGTCATTCTATTATTTGGTTCTATCATTACTGGTAATCTATTTGCGTACTTGATGGGAGATGAACACTCTATCACTGGTGGTATGTCAAGTGGACTGTATGGACTGATTGCGGTAGAGCTAGTACTTGTGTATCTCAATTATGGATTAGAAGGGATTACAGGATCTCCTTCTGTATTAGTAGCTATCATGTTGAATCTGCTGATGAACTTTATGCCTGGAGTGAATTGGAAATCTCATCTAGGTGGTGCTTGTTTTGGAGTATTGTTTGTAGCGTATTTGTATTATTTATAAGACATAAGAAAAGACATCCGCGAGGGATGTCTTTTTTTGGAAAGAAATTATAGGTTAATTAGTTGCCTGTTTTTGCGGCATATGTAACTGTAGCAACATCGTTGCCGTCTTTGTCAGCTGTTAATGTAATTGTAGCAGTTCCATTTGCGATAGGAGTGTTTGTTTCCGTGAGGTTCTCAGGAAGGTTTACATCTGAATCCCAACCTTCTTTACCCTGTGTCATATTTACGACTTTAGGATCAGTTTTGCCTTCTGATAGGTTTTCGGAAATTAATTCAGCGTATGCAGATCTAATATTAGCTGCATCTGTAGCTTCCTTAGCTTTTTCTAATTGTGCTGTGAAGATTGGGATAGCGATAGCTACCATTACTGCGATAATTGCTACTACTACAAGTAGCTCGGCTAATGTAAAGCCTTTTTTGTTTGTCTTTTTCATAATTTTTATCTCCCTACTTGTCTAAGACAATTGTATTATAACATCAGATCTTAGAAAGAAAAGTGATTTGGTTATAATTTAGTTATAAAAATATTATTTTTTAGTTTAAAAAATGAAAATTTTTTCATTTTTGAGGGTAAAATGTTAAATAAAAACATAAATAAAGGGTTTTATTAGAGTTTAAATGTATAAGAAAAAAGGGAATTTTGGTAAAATATAAGATGTATAAATATACATTAAGCGTGAAGAAATGGATTGTACTGTAATAAAAAATAACAAGAAGAGAGGTTTTACGTTAACAGAAGTATTAGTGACTTTATTAATACTTGTTATTTTGTTTGCGTTAGCAGTACCAGCTATCTTTACGATTCGTAGAAATCTTCAACAAGCTGAACTGGATCGTAAAGCTGAAATCATCTATACAGCTGTACAGGATCGTTTGAGTGAATTATACGCAAAGGGAAATTCTGATGTTTATGATCCTGCGATCCATGAGGATATCAAAGAGTTGCCTACACAACCTTATGATTATGACTATGAGGCATTGGATGGTAAGACACAATCTATTTACTATGTTTTAGATAATAGTGAAGTAGCTGATTTGATCGTTACAGATGATGTTTTAAGTGATGAAGTAAAAGATGGATATTGGGTATTAGAAATCATTCCATATGTTGCCAAGGAAAGTGAAAGTGACAAGAATGTCATTACTTCTGGATTGGTGTATGGCGTTTATTATAGTGAAGATGTAGATATTAGTTCTAGTGGTAGTAGTGATGATTGTACGCACTATGAAGTAAATGGTACGACTTCTGATATGTTCTTAAACCAGATGCGTTTAAAAGACTATCGTAAGAATAAGAGCTATGGTGATGCTAAGGTTGGTTACTATGGTGGATCTAACGCATCAAGTGGGGCAGAGACTTCTGGTCTATCTATCACAGATATTCGTATCAATTCGAATGATGAAGTGAATACAGCTGTCGTAAAAGTAAAGACACCATTAGGTTCTAAGAATGGTTTGAAGTTTACTTTTACATTAACAGATGATTATGGTCATTCTTATGACATGATCTATAACGGTACATGGACAACAAGTAATGGTAAGAAGACTTTACCTGCGATCGTTCAGAATACAGTTGAAGTAAAGAATGTTGGTGTCAACTATACATTCACATTTACGTTAGATGATCTCACAAGTGAGAAGACACGTTTTGATTATGTGTATGGTAGTAACAATAGTGATGCTAGCCTTGTGTCTGGTAGTAACATCAAGTTGAATGCGTATGTTGAATGTGAAGTAGATTTACGTGTCAAGACAGATGAAAAGTCAACAAAGGGTAATAGTATCTTTGGCTATGAAAGTGAAGATGATAATACAGAATACTTTGTGGTTAGTAATGGTAGACATTTACAAAATCTAGATGAAAGTAGTGGATTAGAAACTTCAATTAAGAATAATAAGAAGATGACAAGTATCGCTAAGATCATGAATGATATTGATTTTAGTGAATCTGGAACATTCTATACAGAATACAATGATAAATACTTTAATGGAATTACAAGCTATCAGAAAGTAAATTCAAGTAATAATAGTAAGTTTGTAAACTTTAGATCTATCAACAATGATCAACTAACAAAACTTACAAGTGATGAACAATATAAACTCATTAATTTCTCTACTTCAGGAAATGGATTATTTGATGAAGTAGAAAATACACTAGAGATCTCTCATATCTCTTTGACAGGTGAAAGAGTCTTCTATACAAGTGATGAAAAGAATGTTGGTGGACTTGTAGGTACGGTACTTAAGAATGGTAGTGTAGCTATTGATGATGTTCAAAGTTATTTGGATAAAGAGAATGGAGATATTCCTTCTACGATCACAAGTGATATGAACATTGAATCTTATCGTTGGTTACAAGGTCATACAGTTGGTGGACTTGTTGGTTCTAATAGAGGTAGCTTAAAGATCACGAATAGTTCTGTTTCTACAGTTATTGGAAAACAGACAAGTACGACTGGAGGACTTGTAGGTTTTCATAGTGGTAGTAGCTTAACGATCGATCATTCTTATGGAGACAATTATCTCTATGGTTCTACAGTAGGTGGACTTGTTGGTAAGGCTACAAGTACTGTCACTTCTATCAGTGATAGCTATTGTGCTGGATTTATTGGATTAGATAAGAATGAAGAGGCAGAAGGATATGGTCTTGTTGGTGGTAAAGTCACAAACACAACAAATACATATACGATCCTAACTGCTTATAACCTTGCGGATGATAATGGATTAGAGACGGAAGGTGAACTAGGAACTGATTTAAAGGGAACATATAACAGTACATTAACAAGTGGTAAAGTTAGTAACGTTTATTATTTGAGAAGTAGTGTGAAAGGAAATGATGTTTCTGGTACGAAGAATATTGATTCAAATATGGATCTTGGTAGTGCGTTTATCACAAGTGGTAAGAAGGTCACAAAGTATCAGTTATTAGGTAAGAACTTAAGTAATTATGAGTATCCGATTTTGTCTGATCTTGATCATTATGGTGACTGGACTGCGGAATTTGAAAGTGGTGCACTTGTGTACTATGAAGAATATAAGGATGGTACTTATGGATTTGAAGGTGCGAACCTAGAAGTGTCATTGATTGGTGATAAAGATATCGTTGGTGATGGATATGGTGTCTTGTATAAAGCCAATGATGTCAATAATCCAACAAGTGTAAAGGTTAGCGTTGGTGGTACGACACAA
>CAVDZA010000033.1:0-14512 GCA_963613355.1 Bulleidia sp.
GGTAATGAATCTATTGAAATCATTAGAAGATGTTTTGAATAATATTCAACCTACGATCAATGGATTAAACAACTTTGATTATGATACGTTGAATCAAACAATGAGTGAATTGAAAGACGCTATTGGCTCATTGAGTGGTGTATTAAGTATTTTCCAATAATTGATTCTTTTCAAATAATGTTTAAAGTCATACAATGTGTATGGAGTTATGTATGGCTGAAAGAAGAGATGTAATCAAAAATAAGAAAGCGATCCTTCAGGGATATATTGATATGACAAGTGATAAGATCATTGATAAGATCACTGTCAGTGATGTAATCAAGAAGGCAAACGTATCACGTGCTACTTTTTATGCACACTATAAAGATATCAATGCCCTGAAGGAACAATTTGAAACAGATTTCATGCAGATGATGATGCATCTAAATGAAGAATCTATTTCAAGATTATTTATAGAACCAGATCAATCCGTATTTAATATCTTTTGTACATTTGATAAAAATAAAAAGATGATTCGTTCTCTATCAGGAAATGGTAGTTCTGAATCCTTCTTTTTAAGATTTAAGGCAGCACTGAAAGAAGAGATCCAAAAGGTCATTCATACAAAGGATAAGAAAGGTGAAGGGATCGTTGCGTTTACGATAGCTTCTATCTTAACGGATAATTGTAGAGATATCGTTTTAACTACTCGTAAAACGATAACAAATGAAGATCGAGCTACGATCATTTCAAAATTTATTCCAAAAAAATAAGGGAATTTGAACACTTTCTGTGAATAGTATATAGGAGGTGTTTTTTTTATGACTTTGATACAACGTTTACCAACGTATGAAAAACCAAGAGAAAAAGCTTTGCAATTTGGGGTGGATTCTTTAAGTAACACGGAATTATTAGCTTTATTGATTCGTAATGGTACGAAGGAGCATTCTGCATTGGATGTCGCAAAGGAACTTTTAGAGAAATGTGGAGGTATTGGAAGGTTATCTACTTCATCTTTATATGAATTAACAAGTGTAAAGGGAATTTCTTCTGTGAAGGCCTTAGAACTACAAGCCGTTTTTACGCTTTTAAAACGAATCAGTTTTGAAAAGATAGAAGAGAAAGATGTCATCCATTCTCAAAGATCTTTTATTCAATGGTTGAAAGTGAAGATAGGGTTTGAGAGAATTGAAAACTTTATGGTCGTATTCTTAGATAATGGGAATCATATCCTAAACTACAAGATCTTATTTAAAGGTACGGTCAATTGCGCTATGGTCTATCCTAGAGAAATCATGAAAGAAGCTTTGTTGAGTGGTGCTACTTCTTTGATCCTTGTACATAATCATCCTTCTCAAAATACCAATCCTTCAAAAGAAGATATACAGATCACACAAAAGATAATGGATGCAGCGAAGTTGATGGAAATCAATGTATTAGATCATTTCATCGTTACAGGACATGATTGTTATTCAATTCTTTTTGATAAATCCGTGTGTTAACTAGAGTCTAGATGTAAATGATGTTAAAATATTAGGCATGAAGTATTTTGAAAAGTTAGAAGAAAAATTAAATCGTGATGTATCGGTACACGCACTAATAAAAGTTGTATTGATTTTATTGATCATTTTGTTATTTCTAAAGACAGGTAGTTTTTGGAGCTGGATCTTTACTAAGCTATGGGCCATATTCTGTCCTTTTATCATTGGATTTGTGATTGCGTATATCTTACATAATCCAATTGAGTGGGGTGAAAAGCATCATATCAAAAGAGGTGCCATGGTTGCGATATGTTATATTGTGATCTTGTTGTTTTTTGGATGGTTGATTAGTTCTATCGTACCTATGGTATTAGCTAGAACTGGTGAATTTATCAATTCTATGATCAATGGTGTGAATTGGTTGATTGATTTTTATAATGATTTTTCAAATAATCCATCTAATAATCAATGGTTGTTATCCATCGTTCAGGAAGCTACGAACTCTTTGAAGAATCTATCTTCATTGATTCCTGAAGTTGGTAACTCTATTCCAAAGTTAGTGAATAACGCTATCGGTACAACGACTACTGGTATCTTCGCTTTGATCATTTCTATATTCATGTCTTTAGAATGGAAAAAGATTTCTACAGAGATCGTTCGTATCGCAAGAAGGATTTCTGTGACTTGTTTAGAATGTACATTAGCTATCAATGAAGAAGTATCTAGTTATATTCATTCTTTATTGGTCGTAATGTTGATCAAGTTTGTAGAATATATGATCTTATATCTATTGATTGGTCATGAAGATTGGTTGATATTAGCGTTAATGACAAGTATTTCCTTGTTGATTCCTTATATCGGTCCTACGATCGTAAACTGTATTGCGATATTAACTGCCTTATCTCTACCAGGAGCTAGGGTCATCATCTTGATCATTATGATCGTTGTGCTCTCACAAGTTGATGAATACGTGATTGCTCCACTTGTACATTCAAGGAATACTGCAGTTACGCCACTATGGGCATTGTTTTCTATCTTTACGTTTAGTGCGCTTTTCGGTGTGGTTGGTTTGATCATTGCCATTCCAGCGTTCCTAGCACTAAGAGTCATTTATTTAAAGATTTATAAAACAGATGGCATGGAGGGAAAACCATGAGAAAACATTTCTTACGTACCTTGGTGTTATCTCTTAGTTTATCTTTATTGGTAGGTTGTACGAGTAAACGTACAAAGATCCTTTATACAGTCTATCCAATTGGCTATATCATTGAACGATTAGTTGGTGATAATGAATTGTATCAATCGATCCAATCAGATAACTCTCTAGTTCAAGAGGCATCGATCGTAGAAGACTATAATGATGTACTAGATACTGGTAAGGTCTTATTTCATATTGGTGATTTAGAACCTTATTATTTGTCACATTCTTCAGATATTAAAAACAATGGAATCACAGATATTGATTTGTCGAGTGATAATGCAGTATATCCATTCCAAAGATATACAAAAGAAGAGGATGAAGATGGCAATATCCAATACGTCACTTCACCATATTATGAAGGATCTACATTTGAAAATATTGATACTTATGAAAAAGATCTTTCTTTATGGTTAGATCCAATCACTATGTTAGCGATGGCAACAGATATCAAAGAATATTTAGTTTCTACAAATGTCGCTAACACAACATCGATTGAAGAAAATTATCAAGAACTAGAAGAAGATCTGATTTCTTTAGATGCGCAATACCAAAATCTAGCTAATTCTCTTGAAAGGAACGATCAATCTATCAAATTCGTTACGATGTCTAGTTGTTTTGGATGTTGGCAGAAAGCATTTGGTTTTGAGATATATCCAGTTGTATTAAGTAGATATGGTTCTTTGCCAAATGAAGAACAAATAGAATTGATTGAAAAGAGAATCAAAGAGGATGAAGTTCATTACATTGCGTATGAAGCGAATATGTGTGAAGAAATGATTGAACTTTATGATCGTATCAAAGAGGATTGTGAATTAACGAGAGTCGATCTAAGTAATTTATCATCTTTATCAGATGAGGAATATAGTTCAGGAAAGGATTATATTTCAATCTTCTATCAAAACCTACAATCTTTAGAATCAATCGTTGAAGATAATTAGGCAAGAAATTGCCTTTTTATAAGAAGGAGGAGTCATGAAGAAATTATTAATAACAGATGGAAATTCAATGTTATTTAGAGCCTATTATGCGACGATGTATGGTGGTGCTAGAATGACGACAAGCACAGGTGTTCCTACAAATGCCGTATATGGGTTTGCGAATATGATGCAGAAGGCAATCGATACCATTCAACCAGATGCGATTTTGGTTGCGTTTGATGCTGGAAAACATACTTTTAGACATGACTTATATCCTGAATACAAAGGTGGTAGAAAACCTACACCAGATGATCTCGTTCCACAATTTCAATTAGTTAGAGAATATTGTGATGCCTATCATATCAAGTGGATCGAAAGAGATGATATTGAGGCAGATGATTTAATTGGTACTGCTTCTAAGACATTCCAAGATACACAAACAACGATTCTGACAAGTGACCATGATATGTTACAGTTGGTAGATGATACGACTTCTGTGTTACTGATGAAAAAGGGCATTACAGAAATGGAAGAAATGACACCTGCTAAGATCAAGGAGACGATGGGTATCGATCCTATCCAGATCATTGATCTTAAGGGATTGATGGGAGATACTTCCGATAATTATCCAGGTATCCCAGGTGTTGGAGAAAAGACGGCAATCAAACTATTAACACAATATGGTTCTGTAGAAGGTGTATTAGAACACGAAACAGAAATCAAAGGTGCATTAGGTAAGAAAGTCAAAGAAGGACATGATAATGCCTTGTTATCTAAGACGTTAGCGACCATTAAAACAGATGTAGATCTACCATTCACATTTGATGATCTTTTATTTCAACCAGACTATGCAGTGTTAGTTTCTTATTTGAAATCTTTAGATATGAAGAAATTGGTTTCAAAATATGAAGGTCTTACATCTTCTACACCAACAAAACTGGAAGTGAAAAAGGAATTGACATACAAACGTGTCAATCAGATTCCATCTGCGTTTTTAAGTCATGATCTTTATGTATTTATTGATGATGATCATATGAATTTCATGCAGGCAGTAATGAATGGTATCGCATTAACTGATGGTGAAGAAGCGTATTATATTTCAATTGATGATTTGAAGAAAGATAGTGAACTTTTAAAGTGCTTATCTAGTGATACACCACATAAATGTGGTTATGACATTAAGAGAAATATGCATCTCTTACAAAAAGAATCAATTACGATTCATTTTGATGATGATGCGATGATCCTAGCTTCTTTATGTGATTCAACATTAACATCTACAGATAAGATTTCTGATGCGTTTGGATTATCTACATCTGTATCTTTTGAAGATGTTTATGGTAAAGCGAATAAACCAGTTTTATTTGTGGATGAAGATCTACAAACAAAATATGCATGTGAATCTGCACAGAATATTTATTCTTTGTATGAAAAGACGTATTTAAAGATCAAAGAATATGGTATGGATGATCTTTATAAGAACATTGAAATGCCACTTACAGAGATCTTATATCGTATGGAAAATGAAGGAATCCATGTAGATATCAATGTATTAAATGAGATTGCGGAAGATACATATTCTCGTATCCAAGTAGAAACGAAAGAAATCTTTTCTATCGCAAACAAGGAATTTAATATCAATTCTCCAAAACAATTAAGTGAAGTATTATATGATGATCTAGGATTACCTAGTGGTAAGAAACGTACGACTAGCGCAGATAAGCTAGAAAGTCTAGCTGGCATCCATTCAATCATCGATCATATCTTAACGTATCGCAAACTATCTAAGATCTATTCTACATACGCAGAAGGATTGAAGAAGTATATTCAAAAGGATGGTAAGATCCATACGATCTATAATCAATGTGCTACACAAACGGGTAGATTATCCTCATCTGAACCAAACCTACAAAATATTTCTGTTAGGGATGAAGAAGGAAAGAAGATCCGTAGAGCGTTTAAACCTGAAAAGGATTGTTTATTGATGAGTTGTGATTATCATCAGATCGAACTTAGAATGTTAGCGGATATGGCAGATGAGAAGGGTTTGATAGAAGCTTTTCAACAAGGTGTAGACGCACATACAAAGACAGCCATGGATATCTTTGGCGTATCACAAGAAGAAGTAACTTCTGATATGCGAAGAAAGGCGAAGACCGTTAACTTTGGTGTCGTATATGGAATCAGTGAATTTGGTCTAGCGAAACAATTAGATGTTTCTCGTTTTGAAGCGAAAGATTTTATTGATAAGTACTATGAGAAATTCCCTGGTATTAAAACGTATATGGAATCCATCGTAAAAGAATGTGAAAAGAATGGTTATGTTACGACATTATCTGGAAGAAGAAGAGAAATTCCAGAGATCCATAGTTCACAACATATGATCCGTGAATTTGGAAAGCGTGCAGCGATGAACGCTCCTATCCAGGGCTCAGCAGCAGACCTCATCAAGATTGCGATGATCCGCATTGATAAAATGATGAAAGAAAAGAACGTACAGAGTAAAATGATCCTACAAGTTCATGATGAATTGATCTTCAATGTCGTTGAAGGTGAAGAAGATATCATGAAACAACTCATTGAAGATGGCATGAATCATGCTATGGAACTGAAAGTCCCTTTAACGAGTGAATGTGCGATTGGTAAAGATTGGTACGAAGCAAAATAAGAGGTATTAAAATGAAGATTGGTATTACAGGTACAATAGCGTCAGGTAAAACAAGTGTTTCGATCCTTTTTAGAAGAATGGGATTTCCTGTATTTAACGCAGATAACTACGCAAAGATGGCAACACATTCATCAAATCCATGTTTTTCATCTTTGGTATCTGTTCTTTCTGAAGATGTTTTAGATGAAAGTGGGGATATCGATCGTAAGAAAATGGCTTCTATGATCTTTCAAGATGAAGAAAAAAGGAAAGCAGTGAATTCTATCGTTCATCCATATGTTATAGAAGGAATGAAGAATTTCTTTGAAAATCATAAAGATCAAAAGATCATATTTGCGGAAGTACCTTTATTATTTGAAGCGAATATGAAAGAATATTTTGATAGAATCTTAGTAGTTACTTGTTCAAAAGAAACTGCTATCAAAAGAATGAAGGATGACCGTGATTATAGTGAAGAAGAAGCTATCGCTAGATATGAATCACAATTAGATCCTGAATATCAAAAACAACAAGCAGATACCGTCATTGAAAATGATGGTGATCTAAAAGAACTAGGTAGTAAAGTAAACAAGTATATCGCATCAATTAGAAAGGAATTACGAAATGGAGCTTAAGATCAAAGATACATATCGCATCTATACAACTAGAGAACTATCCACATCTGATATGGATGTTTTAATGACGCTCTATCAACCTTTGATTGGTGGAGATGCGGTATTGGTATATTTGACTCTATTTGCGGAAAGTAGAAATACACGTGCAGGCATGAAACATGCGAGGTTAATGAATCTGATGAATTCTATTCAAATCGATACATTTGAACACGCAAGAATGAAATTAGAAGAATATATGTTATTAAGAACATTTATGAAAGAAACAGATAAATGTAATACATATATCTATATGTTACAAACACCATTGACTGCACAAGATTTCTTATCTTCTAGTTTATATGTAAATCGTTATATCCAGATAGCACAGAAGAAGACATACGATGAAACAGTGAATAAATATGGTTCTTTATCTTTGAATACAGAAGGTTATAAAGAAATAACTGTTCAAGTCAAAAACATCAAAGAAGATGATTATGATAACTCTATTGTCTATACGACCGTTAAACCAAGATATCAATTCCATGAAGAAGATACTGATATCAATTTTGACTATGAACATTTTATTGCGACAACTTCTACGAGTGTCCTTCCTACTGAGCTAAGAACTCAAGAAAATATGTATTTTATTGGTAAGTTAGCTACGTTATATGGATTAGATGCGGATAATATGAGGATCTTCGTTAGTAGATGTACGTCTTTAGAAAACATGTATTTTGATTCAGATAGACTAAAGTTCATGTGTGAGAATGCGAAACCAACGATCACAAAATCAAAAGATCCATATGATCTTTCTCCTGTATCATTCCTACAAAGCAAACAAAATGGTGCAGCAGTATCTCTAACAGATAAAAGGATCTTAGAAAAATTATCTTTTGATATGCATTTTCCATCTGTTGTAATCAATATCATGATCGAATATATATTGAAGATTTCTGATAATCGTTTGAATGGCAAGTTCGTTGATATGGTTGCGGGTGAATGGGCTAGAGATGGTATCACTACAAAAGAACAAGCAATCAAAGAAACAAAGAAGGTCGTAAAACGTAAAGGATCTTATCAAAATAAAGTAACTGTTGAAATGCCAGATTACATGCAAAGACAAAAGAAAGGAGAAATCAAAGATTCTCCAGCAACGAAGGAAGCATTAGAAAAGGCGTTAGAACTACAAAGAAAGTTAGGAGGTAATTCATAATGGATAAATTTGTTTTCCAAGATATTAGAAATGATGAACAAATCAAACAAGCCAATGAATTGTCTACTACTTTAAAACAAGATAAAACATTAAATCATTTATTGGATCTAAACCATATCTCATTGGAACATTTAGATTCTCATCCATATAAGATCAATTCATGGTATCAACAACTTCAACCATGTTTAGCTTGTAAAGGATTGGATCATTGTAGTCAAAAAGAAACAGGTTACTTTGATCAACTCGTAGATGATGGATTCTTACATATTGAAAGATGTGCTTGTAAGTATATGAAAGAAAAGATACAGACAAGAAAACATTTAAATCAATTCTTAGTGAATGATATGCCTGAACATTTATCAACGGTTGATTTTAATCTTATTGAACTTAACAATGAAATGAATTCTGGAAACTATGTAGATGTATTTACAGAATGCTTAAATCAATATTCTAGAAACCAAGGTGTATATCTTTATGGAACATTAGGTGCAGGTAAGACATATCTAGCAGCTTGTGCAGCCAATGGTTACGCCAAACAAGGAAAGAAGGTCGCATTTATTCATTATCCTAGTTTTATTCAAAGAGTATCTTCTAGAATCAAAACAAATGAATATATGAATGAAGTAGAAAAACTACAATATGTATATTTCTTAGTCATTGATGAAATAGGTGCGGAATCTGTTACGGATTGGAATCGTGATTCTATCTTACTTCCTATTTTGAATGCGAGATATGAGAAGGGACTACCAACTTGGTTTACTAGTAATGAAGATCTAGATTCATTAGAAAATCATTTCTTGATGAACAACAAATCAAAGGTAGAAGAAGTAAAGGCATTAAGGATCATGGATCGTATCCAAGCAATGGCTAAACCTATTCAATTAGAGTGTCAAAATAGAAGAAATTATCAGTGAGAGACAATTTAGTTGTCTCTTTTATTTTTGTTGGATTGGTATCAAGAAAAGTTTAAATTCAGGTTAAAAAATCAATGATTTTAACGATTTTAAGAAACCGGTTTCAAATTCTAGAAAAATTGTAAGCGGTTAACAAATAATTTCAAGAAAATTGTGAAATATTTAGCTTTTTTTTTGATTTTTTGGATGCTATCATTATCGAGGTATTCAATTAGGAAAGGGTACATATATGGTAAGGAAAATAGGAGTTCTTACATCTGGTGGCGATGCGCCAGGTATGAATGCTGCGATTCGATCAGTTACAAGAATTGCATTAAATAATGGAATTGAAGTAGTTGGTGTATATAACGGGTATAGAGGATTACTAGAGAGTAATTTTGTACCACTCACAAGAAAAGATGTTTCCGATATCCTTGATAGAGGTGGAACAAAGCTAGGTACAGCTCGTTTACCTGAATTCAAAGAAGAAGAAATACAGGATCAATGTATTAAGAACTTGAAAAGAGAAGGAATAGAAGCTCTTGTAGTCGTAGGAGGAGATGGATCGTATCGTGGTGCATTGGCTCTTACTAAAAAAGGCATCAATTGTATTGGATTACCTGGTACGATCGATAATGATATTCCTGGTACAGATTTTACTATAGGTTTTGATACTGCATTGAATACATGTATTGAAAACGTCGATAAATTGAGAGATACATCTTCTTCTCATCATAGATGCTCGATCGTTGAAGTAATGGGAAACCATTGTGGAGATCTAGCTCTTTATACAGCTATCTCATGTGGTGCTGAAATGGTCATCACACCTGAGACTGGATATGATGAATTAGAAGTCATTGAAAATCTTAGATATCTATCTGATGCGGCAAAGAAGAATCACGCTATCGTGATCATATCTGAAAAGATCACTGATACGGACGCACTTGCTAAGAAGGTTTCATTATCAACAAACTTCTCAGGTCGTGCAACTGTATTAGGTCACATTCAACGTGGTGGTTCTCCAACTCCAACAGATCGTATCCTAGCATCTCGTATGGGTGAAAAGGCTGTTGATCTATTGATGGAAGGTATTGGTGGACATTGTGTAGGAATCATTGATAACGAAATCACTTCGATTCCTATTCAAGAAGCATTAGAAAGACCTAAGAAGAGTAGAAAGCATTTGTATCGTTTATTTGATCGTTTAGTATAAAAAGGGGAATTATGAAACATTTATTTAAGAAAACAAAAGTCGTATGTACGATTGGTCCTGCATCAGAAAATGTAGAAACACTTACTAAGCTTGCAGAAGCTGGTATGAACATTGCACGTTTAAATTTCTCTCATGGTAGTCATGAAGAACATTTAGCTAGAATCAAGATGGTTCGTCAAGTTTCTGAACAAACTGGTATCAACTTAGGTGTAGCCTTAGATACTAAGGGACCAGAAATTCGTTTAGGTAATTTTGTGAACGATACAGAAGAATATCAAATCGGTGATATCGTTTATATTCAGAAAGAAGAATGTGAAGGAACACATGAAAGATTCTATATTCAAGTTCCTGAATTATTCAACGACTTGAGAAGTGGAAATGAAATTCTTATCAACGATGGTAAGATGAGATTGACTGTTCTTGAAAACAATGGTGAAGAATTAAAGTGTAGAGTAGAAGTTGCTGGTCCTATTAGCTCTCATAAGGGATGTAACGTTCCAGGTGTTAAGCTATCCATGCCTTTCTTATCTGCTAAGGATGAAGCTGATATCCGTTTTGGATGTCAGAATGATGTAGACTTTATCTTCGCATCATTCACACGTCGTGCAGCTGATGTCAACGCAATCAGAAAGATCTGTATTGAAGAAGGCAAACCACGTATCAATATCATCGCTAAGATTGAAAACCAAGAAGGTTATGACAATGTTGCTTCTATCTTAGAAGCTGCTGATGGTGTCATGGTAGCTCGTGGTGACTTAGGTGTAGAAATTCCTACAAAGCTTGTTCCTGTTTATCAGAAGCATATTATCCGTGAAGCTAATATCGTTGGTAAGCCAGTTATTACTGCTACTCATATGTTGGATTCTATGACACACAACCCAAGATGTACAAGAGCTGAAGCAGCTGACGTATGTAACGCTGTATTAGATGGTTCTGATGGTGTAATGTTATCTGCTGAAAGTGCAGCTGGTGATTATCCAGTAGAAGCTTGTGAAACAATGAGTGAGATTGCGGAAGAAGCTGAAAAGATCCTTCCATACAGAGAAAGACTTGATTGGTTAAAGACAACAAGTAACAAGACTGTTCAGGATGCTTGTTCTATCGCTATCAGTGACGCAACATTAACATTAGATAATATCGGTGCTATCGTTGCCTTCACACAGGGTGGTACAACAGCTCGTCGTATTTCTAAGTTCAGACCAAATGTACCAATCTTAGCTATTACATTTACTAAGGATACACAACATAAGTTAGAATCTTATTGGGGTGTCATTCCAGTAATGTCTGATGTTCAAAATACATTAACAAATGATGATGATCTAGCTTCATTGTTTGCGAAGGATTATGGTGTTAAGCCTGGCCAATTGATCATCATTTCTGCAGGATATCCTACAGGTGAAGGTTCTGCGAATATGATGAAGATCGTAGAAGTTAAGTAATTCTTAAAAATGAGATTATAGGACTTATCCTATAATCTTTTTGTTATATACTTATTGAAGAGGTATTAATTATGAAGATTACATATTATGGACATGCATGTTTTAAAGTAGAAGATGGAGAGAATAGTGTATTATTTGATCCATACGCAGATAAATCTGTTCCTGGATTATCTTTACCTAAAGATATCGTTGTTGATGCGGTATATTGTTCACATTCTCATAATGATCATAACGCTTCTGATTTAGTGAAAAGTAGAAAGATGAATCCTTGGCCACATGACTTTATGACGGTCCCTCATGATCATGATAATGGTGGTAAGAGAGGATATTCCGCTATTGCGATCGTTAAGATCGATGATAAAAAGATCGTACATTTAGGTGATATCGGTAGAATTCCTACAAATGAAGAATATGGAAAGTTAAAGGATGTTGATGTCTTAATGATTCCTGTAGGTGGTTTCTATACGATTGATGCCTTAGAGGCTAAACAGATCATTGATACGATTGATCCTAAACTAACGATCCTTATGCATTATAGGGATGGAAATGTTGGATATGATGTTTTAGATGATATTCAACATATTGAAACGATCATAACAGGTGTGAAAAACTATGAGGAATCTACGATCGATGTAGAATCTATCACAGATAAGATCATTACATTAAAACCACAACAATGAAAAAAGAGAACTCTTACGAGTTCTCTTTTATCTTCTTCTTGTATTTGTTTGTCTAGCTTTCATCTTTGCTTGGATCTCTTCCATCGCAGCTTTTTGGTTTAAGATGATAGGAATGACGATTGGGTTACGATTTGTCTTCTTGAATAAATATGGTTCAAGAGAAGAACGAATACAATTCTTTAATTCCCCAAATGTCGTTCTTTGTTGCATCTTCTTCTTTAGAGCATCATATACGATCAACTCAGCTTCTTTTAAGAGTGTCTGAGATTCTTTGATATAAACAAATCCACGAGATACGATATTTGGTCTACATAAGATCTTGTTATATCTTGAATCGATCGTAACGATAACTGCTACTAGACCATTCTCTGCTAGGATCCTTCTATCTTTAATGACAGAAGTGCTTAATCCAGAAGCATCATTACCATCTACATAGATCGCATCTGTTTGGATACGTTCATTTGCCGCAAATACTTCATGATTTCTAAGAACAAGTACATCACCATTTGCACAAACGAAACAATTTTCTTCAGGAACACCAGTTGAAACAGCAGTCTGTGCATGTTGTACCAACATCTTATATTCACCATGGTTAGGCATAAAGTAGTTTGGCTTGATCAAGTTCAACATTAACTTCTGTTCTTCTTGAGGTGCGTGACCTGTCGTATGGAAAGAAGTAAGAGGGGAGTTTGTGATAACATTGGCTCCAACTCTTGTTAGTTGGTTGATGACTCCACCTACGGATACGCCATTACCAGGAATTGGGTTTGATGAGAACAATACCGTATCACCAGGAAGGATCTTGATGAAACGATGTGTTCCATTGGCAATTCTACTTAAGGCTGCCATAGGTTCACCTTGAGAACCTGTACATACGATACAGATACGGTTAGGAGGTAACGTATTTAATTCATTACCAGTGATAAAGGAAGAATCTGGAATATTGATATATCCAAGTCTTCTACCAATATCTAATACGTTTTCCATACTTCTACCGAATACCGCAACTTTACGGTTACAAGCTACGGCAGCTTCTAAGATCTGTGCTAAACGATAAGTATTGGAAGCGAATGTAGATACGATCATTCTGCCTGGTGTCTTTGCCATCTGCTCGTTGATGGCTTGTGCTACTTTACCTTCAGAAATAGACCAGCCAGGAACGGAAGAGTTTGTTGAGTCACTCATCAATAGGTCAATACCTACTTGTCCCATAAATGCCATCTTCTGATAATCTGAATTCTTTCCAACAGGTGTTAAGTCAAATTTGAAGTCACCTGTTTCAAAGATCCTACCATTTGGTGTATTGACTAAGATTCCATAAGAATCTGGAATGGAATGCACAGTATCAATGAACGCAATAGAGAAATATTTTGTACGGATCCTTGTTTCATCGGAATCGATTTCACGGATCTTAACGCTTCTTGATAAATGATGTTCATCCAATTTCTTTTCAATTAAAGCTTTTGCGAAAGGGCCGGCAAAGATTTCTTTGATCCTTACTTGTTTTAAGAAGAATGGTAATCCACCAATATGATCTTCATGACCATGAGTAATGACTAAAGCTTTGATCTTATCTTGATTTTGTCTTAGATAGGAAAAATCAGGAATGACATAATCAACACCTAGTAATCCACTTTCAGGGAACATGACACCACAGTCAATGATGATGATTTCATCATCATGTTCGATGCAGTACATATTCTTACCAATTTCTCCAAGTCCTCCCATAGCGTAGATAAGAGTATCGGATTTGTGATCAATGACAATTTCTTTTTCTTCAGCAATTTCTGAATATCGCACATTATTTCTTGTGCTCTTTCTTCTTGTTTTTGTTTCACTCATTATTATAATTTCTCCAATATTAAAAACATCTTAAATTCAACAACATTATATCATTAATTCCCTTAAAAAATACAAGAAGCTCTTTAGATTACTAGAGCTCCTTCAATTTCTTTAAATGGTTCATTTGAATTGATATGATCATAGAACAATGTTCCAGAAAAATGATCGATTTCATGTTGTAATACGATAGCTAGATAACCTCTTGCACGGATCGTAATATCTGAATTTGTACAAAGGTCAAAAGCTTTAACAGTGATTCTTGCGCTTCTAACAACATAACCTTCATGTTGATCGACGACTGATAAACATCCTTCGCCACCATGTAGGTAGGCTTTTTGTACAGAAGATGAAACGATCCTTGGATTGACCAACATATATTCAAAATGTTCAGGT
>CAVDZA010000034.1:0-14318 GCA_963613355.1 Bulleidia sp.
GCACAAAGTATCTTCTTAGATTATGATAACCACATCGTAGAACAACGTGTTGGAAAAGAATTAGCTTCTACAAGTTATTGTTGGAAGACATTAATGAAGAATGGTGTATCTGTATCCAATGGTACAGACTGTCCTGTTGAATTACCAGACGCATTGGCTGGCATGCAGTGTGCCGTAACAAGAACATCCCTACACGATAACGTTGGTCCTTACCTTCCTGAAGAAGCCTTCACAGTTCAAGAAGCACTGGATAGTTATACGATCAGAAGTGCTGAAGGAAGCTTTGAAGAAAATGTTAAAGGTAAGATCTCTACAGGTATGTTAGCTGACTTTGTTATCTTAGGAAAAGATCCATTTGAAGTAGATCCTTCTACGATCAAAGATATTCCTGTATTAGAAACATATCTTGGTGGTAAGAAAGTATACTAAAAGCCGGAAGATAAATCCGGCTTTTTTCATTTCTGATTCTTATATTCTGTTCCCTTTGTTCCAATAGTTCAAATAAGAATGTTCTATTCATATTATGACTATTAGTATCAAAAAGTAACTTCATTTTAAGTTTGTGCGTACTTTTTATCTCTTTTTCTTCTTGTTAAGATTCTTTCATCAAGGAGGAAACACAAACAAATGGAATTCTCTTATCCTGTCCAGTATCGTGGATACTAACAGCCATCGCAATGATGATTTATTGCATAAAAAATCTAAAAAGTTATCCAATTGGATAACTTTCGCTCTTATTAAAGTGATTGGAATGCCCACGCAAAGATTGGCATCGTTATAATACATAACAATGTTGTCACAAAGTAGAAAGCACTCGCATATTCTGAGTCTTTATCATACACTTGCGCAATCTGAGTGATTGCGGCAGCACATGGTGCACATGCGGCAAATAGCGTAATCAAGAAGATCGTAGAACCATTCTCTACCATAGATTCAAAGTTAATGAGTTTTAATGTAATTAAAGCTAATACTGGTAAGAACACCATCTTAAAGAAGATCGTTAAGTAGAACTTCGGATTCTTAAAATACTTCTTCGCATCGATTCCCGCAATCAACATACCAGCAATCAACATACTTAATGGACCAATCATATTTGTCATAAGATCCATAGATTCTGTTAGTAATGTAGGTAATTGAATATTCAACGCAAATAACAAGATACCAATTCCTGCCGCAATGATATTGATATTCTTAAAGACAGCTCCTAGATCAAATCCTTTTTGTTCACAAATCAACATTCTTCCATGTGTCCAAATAACAAGTGTTTGAATGACAATGAATGGTGTTGTATATACGACCCAATCTTTTCCAAATATCGCAATAACGATAGGCATGATCAAGTTACCAGAGTTCGTATAGATCATATTTGCCATTTCAATGTTATTGAGATGAAATACTTTTCCTAATATATGTGTAACAGTAATATATACAATGTGAATGACAATTGCCGCAACGAAACTGAGTATCAACCCCTTCTGTACTTCAGGTGTCGCTTCAATTTGGAATGAACCAATAATGACACAAGGACATATCGCATAGAGTGTGATCGTTGATAATATCTTACTATCACTTTCTTTCAATAATCCTAACTTCACCAACAAAAATCCAACCAAAATAATCAAAAACAATTCAATGATTTGTTTAAACAATAATCCAGCTATCATATCTTTCCCCTTATATTTTCAAATATTTTTATCACATTTCAATTCATTTCACAATGAAATAATATACCAAAAAGCTATAATATATTATATAAGAAGGTATAAACGAGTATGCATTATATAGTTAAAGGAACATTTTACGATACACCTACACCTAATACACTACGAACTAGATTTGGATATCTAGAAGTAAAAGATGGCAAATGTCATTCATTCTCTCAAGAATTCAAAGAAGAATGGAAAGAACTAGAAGTAAAAGATCATTCAGGAAGAATGATCCTACCTGGTTTTACAGATCTTCATTTACACGCTCCACAATATAACTATTGTGGTTGTGCCATGGATCTTCAATTGTTGGATTGGTTGAACCAATACACATTCCCAGAAGAAACGAAATACGAAGATCTGACTTACGCAAAACAAAGCTATGAATCTTTTGTGAATGATTTGTTACATAGCGTCACAACAAGAAGTTGTATGTTTGCGACAATCCATACAAAAGCTACATTAGAGTTAATGCAACAATTAGAAGCAACAGGTTTAATCAGCTATGTTGGTAAAGTCAACATGAATCGTAATAGCCCTGATACTTACACAGAACACACAACAAACGCAGGTATTCAAAATACATTACAGTGGTTAGAAGAATGGAAGAAACTTGACCTTAAGAACACTAAACCAATCATTACTCCTAGATTTACACCTAGTGTATCGGATACATACATGGAAGCATTAGGAAAGATTGCCAATGAAAACGATCTTCCTGTACAAAGTCATCTTTCAGAGAATACAGATGAAGTCGCATGGGTACATGAATTATGTCCAGATACAGAGAACTATGAAGAAACATATGATCGTTATGGTCTATTCAAAAACAATACGATCATGGCACATTGTATCTATACAACAGAAGAAGGAAAACAATTACTAAAAGACAAAGGTGTATATATCGCACATTGTCCAACGAGTAACGCTGATCTAGCTTCTGGTATCGCTCCAGCTGCCTATTACCTAAGAAACAACTTCCAAATTGGATTAGGAACAGATGTTGCGGGAGGACATACTTTAAACCTATTAGAAGTCATTACAACTGCCATCCAGTGTAGTAAGTTAAGATACTTATTCATTGACCAATCAGAGAGTCCTCTTTCCTTAGAAGAAGCATTCTATATCGCTACAGTTGGTGGAGGATCATTCTTTGGAAAAGTCGGAACATTTGAAGAAGGATATGATTTTGATGCGGTCGTAATCGATGATACGCACTTAAAGAATCCTAGAGAATTTTCCAACAAAGATAGACTAGAAAGATATATCTATCAAGGAAATGGCAAACCTACAGATAAGTACGTCGCAGGTAATAAAGTTCTATAGAATCAAAAGAATAGACAATTCAGTCTATTCTTTTTAGTTATTTCTTTTTTATATTCAATCATTCTTATATCAAACTGATCATCAATGTGAACAAGCAAAAGAAAAATGTTCTCATTCTACAGAGAACATTCTTTCTAATTCACGTGCTTCCGCATCACTCATTGCGGTAGAACCTGCACTATGATCATCAGCTTTTTTCATCTTAAAGAATTGTATTGCGATATTTACATCCTCCACCATCTTGTATCCACTTTATTAGATTTGGATACCGTTCTATTGAGTTCTCTATCGTCTTCTAATACCAATATCTTAAACATGACACTTCCTCCATCTTATGTATAACAACACGGAAAAGTTAAAGTTTTGTTTCCGCATGATTCTTTGTGTTTTTTCACTTATCTTATACAATAGTCATGTTAAGGGGTATTTATGAAAAGAGAAAAATTTAAATCCAGATTAGGATTCCTACTAGTCAGTGCAGGATGCGCCATAGGAATTGGAAATGTATGGAAATTCCCATACTTAGCAGGACAAAATGGTGGTGGATTCTTTGTTTTGTTTTATTTGTTGTTTTTAGTATTAATGGGAATCCCTGTATTAACGATGGAACTATCTGTTGGTAGAGCGAGTAAGAAAGGTGCAGTTAATGCGTATAAGACATTAGAACCAAAAGGTTCTAAGTGGCATATCCATGGATGGATATGTATACTAGGATGTTTGATGTTGATGATGTATTACACAACTGTTGCTAGTTGGATGGTTTCTTACTTTGTGAAGTTTGTGAGTGGAACTTTTGAAACGATCAGCGTTGAAGAAAGTAATTCTATCTTTACTACTTTACTAGCGAATCCAAAAGAAATGCTAGTGATGATGTTCTTGATCGTAGCTGCAGGATTTGCGGTATGTTCCTTAGGTCTACAAAATGGTCTAGAAAAGATCACAAAGTATATGATGGTTGCGTTATTTGGTTTGATCATCATTCTAGCTGTTCATTCTTGTACATTATCTAATGGTATGGAAGGTATCAAGTTCTACTTATTCCCTTCTTTAGAAAGAGCGAGTGAGATAGGTTGGTTACATATCATTTCTTCCGCAATGAACCAAGCGTTCTTTACACTAAGCTTAGGTATCGCAGCGATGGAGATCTTTGGAAGCTATATGTCTGATGATAATACACTAGTCAATGAAGCTATCTGTATTTGTGGATTAGATACGTTCGTTGCGCTAGTCTCAGGTCTTATTATTTTCCCAGCATGTTTTAGCTATGGGGTACAACCAGATTCTGGTCCTTCCTTGATTTTCTTAACATTGCCAAAAGTATTTATGAATATGCCTGGTGGTAGAATTTGGGGATCCTTCTTTTTCTTGTTTATGATCTTCGCAAGTTTCTCAACAGTAATTGCCGTATTTGAGAATCTTATTTCAGGAGTCATGGAAAACTTCCACTTATCTCGTAAGAAAGCTTCTATGATCTTATTCGTTGTCGTATTTGTGTTAAGCTTACCTTGTCTATTTGGATATAACATTCTATCCAATGTTCATTTAATTGGTAATAGAGATATTCTAGATTCAGAAGACTACATTGTTTCCAACTTATTGTTACCACTTGGTTCTCTTATCTTCTTATTATTCTGTACAACAAAATGGGGATGGGGATTTGATAACTATTTAGAAGAGTGTAATAAAGGTAGAGGCATTCAACTAAGTAGTAAATTAAAAGTATATCTAAAATATATTCTTCCTATCTTGATCATATTCATTCTCATTCAAGGTCTCTAAAAGGAAGTTCCAAATGGAACTTCCTTTATTTTTGTATAATCTTTTTTGTTCTTTCAATGATCGCATATCAAAACGATATTCGTCCCTTATTTTAAATATCTCACAAATGAATCCATTCTTTCTCACAATTACATAGCGTTTTTGTAAGAAAAGTAAATAATCACTAAATATCAATTCAATACATGACTTAAGCATTTAAAAAGATGAAGATTTAGCTATACGTGATAGCTTTATCTTCATCTCTTATTTTGTGTAAATCAAGAATTCACTCTACATGAAACTTTGGTTTACTTATCTTCATTTCATAAAGAACTTCAATTTATCATTCATCCACTTTTGTATTAGAAACTTTATAGACACATGCATTCTTAGATTCACTCCAAGTCCAGTTCTTGCCCTTTGTTTCTTCACAACTAATAGCTTTATTATCTGAAGAATCCTCTTTCTTCGTATCTTTGTATACGATAGCGTAGATTGAGAATTTATCTGTATTAAATGTAATTGATTGATCTCCATTCAATGTCACAGGAACATCTTCAACTAATTTACTACCATCTTCATTTGTATGAACACGAATGATCTTATATTCTCTTGAAATACTTTGATCTCTATTCACAAGACTATCTTCTAAGTTCATCTTGATTTGAATAGGACTATCTGTCTTTGTGATATATGTCTTATCCTCATTAATAACTTTCAACAAATCGATTGAATAGATCTTACCTAATGTATAATCCTTTAGATTATTCTTAACAGAGTTAATATCATCATGATATTGTTCATCAAATCCATCAGTAGATTCTCCAACCACTTCAAGGATCAAAGATGCTTGGTATCCTCTTGCCACCAATTCTTTTTCCTTCTCATCCAATAACATATCACCTAATTCTTGCGTATCATTCAATATTTCACCCTTAGGTGCGTGATCAGAAGTAGATCCTTTACTGATTTCTCCTCCAACAGGAGTAGAAGCTTCTGTCACTTTCAAAGTACCAAGTTCTTCGCTAACGACATAGTTAGACTTTTTCGCACTACCGCTCCAAATGATCCTGTAGGTATTCTGACTTTCACCAACATACTTTTGACTTCCAATAACATTAAAGGTAATCGTTTCATCATTCTTCAATCCAGAATATGTGCCACTAGCAGTCAATGGACTACCATCATATACTTTCTCTGCGCTATCTGTTTTAACAATTAACGTAGCTGGATCAATTGTCAAAGTACCTGCTTCAAATGTAACGCTATAGTTACCTTGCACGGAATCACCAACAGGTGTAATCGTGTATGTACCAACATCATTTCCCTCTTTTCTTGTGAAGGAATAAGCTACTTTATCATCATTAACAGTTCCTGTTACTTCTGCTGAATACTCAGGCTCATTATCACCATATGTCATATGTACATCTACTGCCTTAACAGTCACTTTCTTAGGTGTAATTTCATATGTCTTTTTGATAGTACCTGTGTAATTACCTTTACCAATCACACTTACTGTCACTGTACCTACATCTGTTGTATTATCAGAATAACTGAGTGTATAGTCATCATTTTCTTTTAACACATTACCATTTGTATCTTTAACAACTGGTGATTGTTGTATTGATTGACCTGTATATTCCACTGAATTCATATCATCTACTACAAATGATGTCGGTTCAATCGTTAATGTACCTGTCTCAAATGTAACAAGGTAGTTACCTTGATCTGCTTCTCCAGTTGGAGTAATCACATAAGTACCAACATTATTTCCTTCTTCTCTTGTGAAAGAATATGTCAATTTATCATCGTTCAATGTACCTGTTTCCGTCGCAGTAAATGTAGGTGTTTCTCCATACTTTACTGTTAGATCATCCGCCTTAACAGTCACTTGTTTTTGAAGGATGTTGTATTGTACCTCAGTTTCTTCTCCATAATTTCCTTTACCAATTATGTCAACGACAACGACACCAGCATTTGTCGTATCTTTAGAATACTCCAATGTGTAATCAATACCTTCTTTCAAGAAATAGTTAAGCTTACTATCGTAGACAGTAACAGATTGTTTTTGACTCTTACCATTGTATGTTACATCATTCACTACATCTACAGCCATACCGCCAATCTGTGTAGGAACGATTCCCTTTGGAGTAATTGTCAATGATCCATCTTCAACAGTTACCTTAACATTAGAATAATTCTTATGATCGATCGTAAATGAGCGTTCATCTAATCCCATGTTGTAGGTATTCACTGTAACACCACTAACATTTGGTTCATATGATTCATTATAGCTTACGGTAATATCCGTATTCTCAATACCACTTACAGTATAACCACTTACACGATGTAAGCTTCCATCATATGTGACAGTTTCATGATTACCTGTAATCACTAAATTGATTTCTTGATCAATTGGTTCGATTTTATATGTCTTTGTGATTTCTCCATAGTATCCATTCTTACCATAGATCGTCACTGTAATATCACCAACATTTGTGAAATCACTTGTAGAATAACTCAATCTATAATCAGTACCTTCTGTTAACGTTTGTCCATTCAATGTAACTTCTGGAATAAACTTATGTTCATTTCCATCATACGTAACAGTTTCTGGTTCTGTTACTGTTGCTTCTTCAATTGAAGTACTACCAATATTCAACAATCCATACGCTGTGGTAATTTCATAATTTGAAGTGACATCTCTATCACCCGACTTAACAACAATATCCTTTGGTGAAGTAATACTTCCAATATACAAACCTACTGCGGTTCCTTTAGCGATAGCTTCTACATTATTTAGCGTATGACCTTCCACCAACATACCATAATCATTGTATCCAGAAACGCTTTGTTCTTGGCCTGTATAACCAACAGAAGCACAATTTCCTGCTAGTACCAATGGTCGTTTCGTTACTTCTAATGTATACGTTATATACGCATCCTCATAATTTGGATTCACTGCCTTAGCTGTAACGTTACATGTTCCTACATCTGTAATACTTGGTGCCTCAAGGCTCCAATTTTCTCCATCTGTAGAATAATAGATCGTTGTACCTTTTGTAGCTGATGTAGCTGTTGTTGTAAGCGGAGTATCATCATACACCTTACTAGCTTTATCATCTTTTAAGTTACTAGAAATATCCAAACCATCTGCTGGATTGATTTTTACATAACCATCATTCACAGTTAATACTACATTCGAATAATTTTTATGTTCTACAATAAAGGAAGCTTCATTTAAATTCATGTAGTATGTTCCTACATTTGTACCACTTACTTTAGCTACAGCACTAGGATCAAGTTTAATTGTGATATTCGTGTTTGGTTTAGAATATGCAGCAGTGTATCCTAATGAAGTCTGTTCCAAACCATTATATGTATATTCTTCACGACTACCTGTGAGCGTTATTCTTATTTCATCAGGATTTGGATTGATCGTGAATGTTCCTGAATGATAGCTAATAGAATAGTTTCCTTGTAATGGATCACCACTCACTTTTATTTCGTATGTACCTGAATCATCACCTGGATCTCTTTCCACTGTGTAGTTGATCGTATCACCCTCTACAATTCCTTCTACCTTCGCAGTGAATTCAGGATCACTTTCTAGGTATGTCTTAGAAGAATCATTAGCTGTCACTGAGATATCTTTTACAGTCACGACACGTCTGTATTCTTCTGTATAAGCAGTTTCATAACCTTCCTTTTCTGCTTTCGCTTTGATTGTTAAAGAACCAACATCTTTCATTGTAGGAACTGTATCGGAATATTCCGACCAAGTGCCATCGCTATTCTTTGTTGAATAAGTGATCTTAGCACCATCAATATTTGATGTCGCTGCACAATCTAATGAAGTACCATCATATGTTTTTGATACGTAGTTACCTAATGTAGGAGTAACGATCATATCTGTTTTATTTGTGATCGTGAATGTACCAGAAACAAAGTTATAACGATAGTTATTCATTACCTTTGGTCGTGGAGATAAACTTAGATCTGTTGTATGGATCGTATACGTACCAACAGTTTCACCTTTATCTCTATATACTTTGATATTACCTAATACCCAATCTTCTTTATCCTGTTCTACATTACTATCTACGAGTCCGCTCACTGTTACTGTAAGCTTTGGATCTGTATCCCCAACAAGCTTAGACATATTATTTGCGGTAATTGTGATATCTTTTGGTTCAACTGTCAAAGTACCTTCAGACTTTGTAAACTCATAGTTATTTGGATCTGTATTTGAATTAACAGTATAGTCAAATGTATTTTTTGAAGTACCAACCTTTGTTTGTGTACCTGTTACATTTGTGCTTACACCTTCTCCATCCACAAGACCTTCTACTTGAACTGTTTTATCTTCACAAGCTTGACCATTATAAACACATGATTTATCAGCAGATGTTAATGTAACGGTCTTTCTTGTAATCTTTAGACCACCTTCATTAACACAATTGAAAGTTACATCATAGTTTTGATTATAATTAATAAATTCTGATGTCTGATACGTTGTAGTATATGTTCCAACATCTTTTTTAGAGATGACTTTTTGTTTATCACTACCAGGACTGTAAGTAATTTCACTTTCTGTATAATCTACAACATTTCCATCACTATCTTTTGCGCTAACTGTATAACCAACCGCATGATATTGACCATCATATTCAATTTCTTTATTCGTACCTGTAATCGTTACTGTAATAGGTTTAGGTCTAATCGTTAAAGTATATTCACTTGGTAGAAGTGTAGGATACAATTCATTCACTGCTAATACCCTAACTTTCAAAGTACCTGCATCTGTTATACTTGGTTCTTCCTTCACATAAGATGACCACTTTTTAGATGTTTGATCATATGTTGCGTAATAGAGAGTCGTTCCCTCTGTCTTATTGCATTCGATCGTTCCCTTCAATGGTTTACCATCGTATTCTTTATCAGCACCTGTCGCATTAACAACTATTTCATCACTAGGTTTGATAACAAGCTTTCCATCTGAGACTTTAGTGATGATGTAGCTATTGGAATCATCAATCATTCCAACATACTTTTCATTCATCACATTTTCATATGTGCCAGGTTCTGTACCTTTCACAGTCTGTAACTCTTTATCAATTTGTGAGAACTGAAGAGAACCACTTAATGTGTTATACCCATATACTTCATGTTCCTCACCATCATATGTACATGTCAAAGAATTACCTGTTAATGTAACTCCAAAATAATAATCATTAAAATCAACTGTTACCGTTCCACCCGCAACCGTTTCTACAGTCTGCGTATTCTTTGTAGAATCACACGCATACAGTTCTACAGAAGGTGCAGTAACAACATGCGTCTTATCTGTTGTTTCGTATGTCGTTGTATAGATTTTTTTACCTTTATAGAAACAATTCACAACGACCGTTCTAACTTGTTCATCATATTTTCCATAGAAATTCTGACTTGAAGATAATGTGTAATTAGTTCCAACTGTTGTTTTATTACCATCAAATGCACAATTAGAATACCAACCATCAAAAGTATTTGTCACACCTTCACTACTATCCTTTGAATCTACCACTCCACTTGGTTGAGAAATCTTCTCACCAGTCTTCACAACGATTGATTGGCCGATTTGTCTAGCACCTGTTTGTCCAATATCTTGAAGGAAGAAGTTTGCGGTGGAAGCGAGAGAGCTATTAATCACTGGCTTACAATAGATCTTAGAGGATTCTCCATCTTTTACGATCTTGTATGGTTGAAGAACAATGCTTGAAATATCACTAGCCGTAAGTTCAATTCCTGAAGCTTTTGCTTGATTGATAAATTTAGCAGAAATCGTCTTCCAGGCATCATTTGATGTATTTAACGTTCCATTCGTAACTTTAGTAGGCCAAGTCGTTACTTTATTGTTTGTGTTATAAGTCTCACTTGAAAAACCTCTTACATCTACAACAGACTTTCCTAGATCGATCCATCTTTCTGAATCACTTGCGATCTCTTCAGGATTATCGATTGCGCTATCTAAGACATACATTTCTGTATCCTGTTTGATTGGTGTAGTACTTTCTGTAACAGTGATTTGATAATAAGAATATGTCGTAGAAAAAAGAGTAGTAGCTTTATGAGATATCAATACAGTTCCAGGAGACACTCCCGTAATAGTTGCGGACTTTATAGGATAATGTACATTTACCCCATCACTCACTACTGTCGCAATTGATGTGTCTACTGAACCCCATTGTGCTATAAGATTACTATATTCTGTTTCAAGTTTAAATGATTGTCCCTCCTCAATTGTATAGGAAGCTTTGATTGGATGATTTCTAACAGAAACCGTGTAACTAGCTTTTCGAACGTTTCCATATTTATCTTTTAGACGCACCGATATTTCTGATGTGCCAAGTTTGATGAGGCTTATGTTTGCGGTTAAACCATCTGTTGTCATTGATACAACATCTTCTTTACTATTTGTCCATTCTAGTTCTGTATATTCCACATCATTTGGATCTAATACAGCTGTTAGAGTCATTGTCTTTTCAAAATCATAACCATTCATATATAGTTTATTTTCAGAACTACTTGATGAAATGCTCACGCCGCTAAATCGATCTTTTACAGTAACCGTGTATGTTGATGTATATTCATTATTATTATAATCTGTCACTTTGGCAGTAATTGTAGAAGTACCAGCTTTTTTCGCAGTAACTGTCGCCTTTGTGAAATCCTCTCTATATGTAGAAAGAGTTGTAGCATCTTCATTATCACTTGACCATTCTATCTTTTTATAAATAGAACCTGATTCCGTTACAGAGGCAGTTAAATTCAAACTTTCTTTTGTCTCTTCTGTATCATTGACCCAAAGTATACCATCTTCTTTACTAGAATTAATTGTCACTCCAGTCACAGCAGGCAATAGTGTTACTAACAAAGTAATCGTAGTCGTATAACAATTTGGATCTGTCGTATAATCATGTGTTATTTGGTACGCTATTGACGTATCTACTTGAAGCTTATAATTCGTATATACTTGTTGTGTAGGACTATCCTTTTTAAATTCATACTCAACTGTTTGATCATCCTTACTTCCATTAGTTATTCTAAATACCAATTTTATCTTAGAAGTAAAGTTATCTTTGTCTTTTGCGTAAGCATCCTTCACTAAAAAATTAAATTGTGTATTAGCAGGAATAATTACAGAATCACTTCCTTCCTGATCCACATCTAAATTATCATGTGTTTCATTATTCCACTTGATATGATCCCATTTTGAAGTATCACTATTCAACTCAAAGATCGCATCATAGTTTATCTGTTCTGTATCTTCCCCTTCCGCAGAAATACTTGTTGGTGATAAAGTAATCATCATGATCAATGATAAAACTACACTTATTATTTTCTTCATTACTTTCATATCATTCCCCTCGATTCCTTAATATTTGATTCGATTCACTTCTTTTAATACAACGATTTCTCTTGCGCTATCTTGATCTTCAATACACGTTTGAAGTGTCAATAACTTATCTGTATAAGTAATCTCTACACCCGTATCATAATATCTATGTTCATTGATCGTATTCAAATACTTATCAAATTCTTCTTGTGTATAGTTTGGATAAAAGAATTCATATCCATCTTCTACGTAATAAAACGCTTCAGTTTCTGTTTCTTCATAGATCAGAGGACATTCATATACATACGCAATGACATACTCTCTTACTTCATTTTCTAGATACAGTTTAACGTTTTTATTCGCTTCATAATTCTCTACATTTGTTAGTTGCGCTAAAGGCGTAAACATATGTGTTAGAGATGGATCTACACTTTCATAAACATAGTGTCCTATCAAGATCAAGTTCTGATCTTCTAATGTATTACTAGAATCCAGGAATATACTTCCTTCATCATCATATTCCATTGTCTGCCAATTCGTTCTGAAGTATGTTGTATTATCACTTCCCTGAACAAATGGAAGATCGATCAATCCCGATTCAAACTGGATCGTACCAACATAATCTTCATTGATAGAATGATATTCATCCCATGTAGTCCTATAAGGATATTCTTCATTCGTTGTTTCCTCTACTACAGAAGTTTGCGTATCATTTGACTGTTTTGTTTGAAATGGTTTCAAAACAAGACAAACAACGACTATGATCGCAACGACTAATCCAACGATCAAATATTTCACTGGTTTCTTTAAATGTTTCTTCTTCATAACTCCCTCAATCAATAAGTTTTAACACAACCACTTATTTGTTATTGACGTATTTTGAAATCGTTTGAATAACGATCTTGCGATCTAATGGTTTACTAATATGTTCATTCATACCAATCTTTAATGCGTTCATCTTATCTTCCGCAAACGCATTAGCAGTCATCGCAATGATTGGAATGGTCTTAGCGTTAGGACGATCTGATTGACGAATCATCTTTGTGGCTTGATATCCATCCACAAACGGCATCATGACATCCATCAATATCACATCGATATCATCATATGCTTGTAGATACGCATCCACAGCTTCTTTTCCATTCCAAGCTGTTGTAATGATCGCACCTTCTTCTTCCAATAAGAACTTCGCAATTTCCATATTCAGATCATTATCTTCTACAAGTAATACTCTAGTTCCTTTGATTGAATCTCTTTCTACAGAAATATCATCCTCATTGTTATTGATTGGTGAAGTATCAAGTTTGAATGGAATCTGCACTTCAAAGCAGCTTCCTTCACCCTTAACGCTTTCTACGCTTATCGTCCCACCCATCTTATCTACTAAGCTTTTCGCAATGGACATTCCTAGTCCCGTACCAGCATACTTTGTTCGAGAAGATGTGTCTTCTTGTGTAAATGGTTCAAAGATATGTTCCATAAATTCAGGACTCATACCAATTCCAGTATCTCTACACTTAAACTCCAACATTACAGTATTTTCATCTATTTCACTTTCTTGACAAGAGATATAGATCTTTCCATGTTCTTTATTGTATTTGACTGCGTTACCAATGATATTCATCATCAAACGTTTAAGATGTGCAGGACTACCAATCAATCTCGCATCTTTCACACAACTATTTTCTTCAATGAGTTCAATACCTCTATCATCTGCTTGTTTCTTGATTGCGTAATAGACTTCTTTAGAAACATTCACTAAGTCAAAAGGAATATGTTCTAGAATGATTTCTCCTGATTCTAGTTTACTCATATCTAATACTTCATTAATGATATCCATCAATATCTTAGAGGCATCACGTATCTTTCTTCTACAATCAGATAGTTTTTGCGTATCATCAGAATATTTATCTTCAATATCTAACATTCCCATGATTCCATTGATTGGTGTACGAATATCATGTGACATACGCAACAAGAACTCTGTCTTTGCCACATTAGCTCTATCAGCCATTTCTTTTGCGGCAATCAATTCCTTCTGATAAGCTTCTTCTTTCTCTCGCTTTTCTCTTTCTTGTGCTTCACGTTCTTCAATGATTGAATCTATGATCTGGCAGCCAGCTACGACATTACCTTCTTCATCGATCTTT
>CAVDZA010000035.1:0-13863 GCA_963613355.1 Bulleidia sp.
TATGAATTTGAAACACTAGAATCTTTGATGAAAGCTATAGAAGAATATATAGATTATTACAACAATGAACGGATACAAGTCAGATTAAAAGGCCTGACTCCTTGCCAAGCAAGAAATCAAGCCTTAGAATCTAATCATTAATTGTTCAAAGAAGTGGGTTCACTTCACCTTCTTATAATCTTTTCTCAAACCCTCCATGAATCAAAGATCCTTGTGATAATGTTGTAAACGCATCAGGATCCGCTTCATGAATAATATGATTCAATTGTGGTACTTCATACTTATTGATAGCTACATACAAGATCTCAGTCTCATTATCTGTGTAAGCACCTTTACCTTCCCAATACGTAACACCTCTACCCATTGTTTCCATGATCATATGTTTTAATTGTTTATTCTTTGTGAATATCAAATACGTCACATTGATATTCTGAGAATGGAAACGATCCGCTATCGTATACAACAATCCAACAAATATAACAGAATATAATATCGTAGATAGATCGCTCCACAATAAACAAACGCTAAACAACACTACATTGAAGTAGATAGATAACATTCCTGTCTTAAAATCAGGGTTCTTTTTAACGATACAAACCGTTGCGATATCCGTACCACCACAACATCCACTACCACTTAATGCGAGTCCTACCCCAATACCACAAATGATTGCCGCAAACACTACATTCAAGATCATATCTTCTACGATTGGATGAGATAAAGCTGGTAGTAAAGATAGTAATAAAGTTTGAATGATCAATGATAGAACCGTTTTGATACAAAACTCTTTATGCATGATCTTAAACGCAATGATAAACAAAGGCACATTCAACAAGAAGTTGATGATACCTAAAGTATTGATACTACTTGGAATAGAAATGATCATTCTTAAGAAATAGTTAATGATCTGTGCTAGTCCGATCAAACCACCAAAGTTGATGCCTGTTGGTGTCACAAACATCCATATTCCTACAGATAATAAAATAGAACCTACGATTACATTGATATACTGTTTCATAACAAACAATATTATACAATGATTCATAGATTCTATTCATTAAATTAATAAACTAAAGCTGTGAAAGAAAACTGTACAAGTTTACAATTCTCATCAAATACTTCCGTTACCGCAAAGTGATGTGTTGTTTCTTTTCCATCCAACAATAAACTATAGTCACAATCTGTGATTACAACACCACATCCATCATAAACCGTTGCGTTTTTAGAGTGGAATGTAATATTCGTTGGTTGAAATGCGCCACTTGTGTAGAACTCGATTTCTTTATCTAATCCACATGTGATTCCAATATGTACAAAGTTACAATCCTTATGTGCATATTCTCTCATACCTTCTTCATTGGCGTGTTCCATTGCGTCCCAAAAGTTTTCGGAAGCTTTCAATAATTCTTCTTTTGTCATTATTTTTCATCCTGTGCATTGAAATCAGGTCTCATATTGAGATACTTTTCTAATGCTTCTTCTGTTTGTGTGTAATAATGCTTACCACAATCTAATGTATCGATTTCTTTCATTTCTTCTTCTGTCAATTCGAAATCATAGATATCATTATTCTCTTTGATATGTTCTGGATTCTTAGAACCAGGAATGACACTTGTGCCATATTGAATATGCCATCTCAATACAACTTGTGCAGCAGTCTTTCCATACTTCTTTCCTAGTTCAATGAATACTTCTTCATTTGTGAGAGAATGATCACCATGAGCTAATGGATACCAAGCTTCAATGATCATGTTGTAAGGTCTTAAGAATTCTCTTAGTTCCTTTTGAACATAGTAAGGATGACATTCAACAGTCAATAATTGAGGAACGACATCTGTTTGATCCAATACTTCTTGGATCTTATCTTGTGTGAAGTTAGAAAGACCTAAAGCTTTTACAGTACCTTCTTTATAAGCTTCTTCCATCATCTTATATGCGTTGATGTAATTACCAGCAGGTTGATGAAGGATCAACATATCTACATAGTCTAATTGTAATCTTTTTAATGTATCCTTAATTGCGTTTTCATCTTCATAAACAGAAGGCCATAGCTTTGTAGATACGAAGATTTCTTCTCTAGGTACACCACTATCCTTGATTGCGTTACCAACAGCCTTTTCATTCATATAGCCATTAGCTGTATCGATATGTCTAACACCAGCTTTTAAAGCAGCCAAAGTAGCTTCATAAGCTTGTGTAGGTGTCATTAGGAATGTTCCTAGACCAGTCTTAGGCATTTGAACGCCATTATTTAATGTAAAGTATTCCATTGTTTCCTCCTTAGTCGTGAATATTACGATTATTTAAGAACTTCACTAATTTTGGATCAAAATGATTGATGATTTCTGAATGATCCAAAGTCTTACTAGAAATGATATTCATTTCTTCATCTGTCAATTCAAAGTCAAAGATGTTTAGATTTTCTTTCATTCTTTCTTCTTTTGTACTCTTAGCAGTAACTGCGACACCTCTTTGGATATTCCATCTCAATGCGACCTGTGCAGGTGACTTTCCATACTTTTCACCAATCTTAACAAGATCTGCATCAGTAAAGATTCCATGTTTTCCTTCTGCTAGGGAAGCCCAAGCCTGAGGAACGATATCATATTCCTTCATCACTTCCAACGCTTCATTCTGTGCAAACCAAGGATGTAGTTCTACTTGGTTGACTGCAGGAACGATTTCAACGTTCTCGCAGAAATTAACAAGTGTACTTGGGAAGAAGTTGGAGACACCAATTGCCTTTAACTTACCAGCTTTATAAGCATCTTCCATAGCACGATACGCTTCAAAGTAGTTGCCCATTGCCTGATGTTCTAGGTAAAGATCTAAGTAATCTAATCCAAGATTGTTTAATGAAGTTTCAATAGCTTTACTTGCGACTTCATAGTTCTTCATATCTTGTACCCACATCTTAGAAATGACAAAGAGTTCTTCTCTTGTGACGATTCCTTCTTCAATGCATTTCTTGATAGCTTCTCCAACTGCTTTTTCATTACCATAAGAAGCAGCTGTGTCGATTCCTCTGTAACCAACCTTGATAGCTGAAACTACACTGTTGACACAAGTTTCATGATCTGTGATCTGATAGACACCAAAGATGGCCATAGGGATCTTGTTCCCATTATTTAATGTTCTGTATTCCATAAATACCTCACTTTCTACAAACAATATATTCTTGAAATCATCTTTTGAATAATTCTTAATAAGAAACATGTTATACTTATCACGTATAAGGTAATAACTATGATAGAAATCTATTTATTAGAACAATTGATAGCAGTAGATGAATGTGGTTCTTTTAACCTTGCCGCAAAGTATTTACACTTGACGCAACCTACCATAACAAGATCCATGCAGAAGATAGAACAAGAATTTGGTGTTCCTTTATTTCAAAGAGACAACAATAAAGTCACATTAAATAAAACAGGAAAACTCGCTGCCAATTACGCTAGAAAGATCATTCAAGAAGAACATGAAATGTTAGAAAAGGTACGTTCTTCTATTTCAGTTGATTTTGGTTTTAGTGCACCTGGTCCATCTTATCTAGTAGCACGTTCATTAAACAACGAACAGATTTCCAACAACACTTCTTTTAAAACACATGAGGAACTCATCGATGGATTAAGACATCATAAATACCAGATCGTCATCACTGACCAAAAGATCAATGATATCGATCTTTATTGTAAAAAATACATAACAGAGAAATTATATATTTCAGCTACTGAAAATCATCCACTCACACGTTTTAAATCTGTCTCTTTCGAACAACTTCAAGGTTCTTCTTTCCTTATGGCAGAAAAGATCGGTGTTTGGAAAAAAGTCGTAGAAGACAATATTTTAGATGCGAAGTTTCTACTTCAAGATTCCATTGACGCATTATCTATGATCGTCTTATCTTCTTCTTTATTATCTTTTTCTACAAACATTACACGTACTTTATTTCATCGTGCAGAGAATCGAACATTCATTCCAATATCGAATAAAGAAGCTTCTATTACGTTCTATCTTTATTGTTTAAAAGAACAATATCCTTTACTTCAAGAAACGATAAAAAAACTATCGGACGATGCCGATAGTTTCTAAGCTTTCTTCTTGTAGATCACGTTACCAATTCCCTGAACGAGTTGTACGATAACGATCAATACGATAGATGTGACTACTAGATAGCCAATATCATAGCCTTGGTATCCCTTACGAATAGCGATATCTCCAAGGCCTCCACCACCAAGTGTACCAGCCATTGCGCTCGCACCAATCATGTTGATGATCAATAATACGATACCATTCAATAAACGTGGTACAGATTCTTTAAAATAAACTTTAAAGATGATCTGCATATCTGTTGCGCCAAATGACTTCGCAGCTTCAATGACACCTGCGTCAGTTTCTCTTAGCGCATTTTCAAATACACGTGCGATAAATGGAATTGCGTAGATCGTTAAAGGAACGATTGCGGCTGTTGTACCAATAGACTTACCTGCGATAAAACGTGTTACAGGAATTACAATGACCATCAAGATAACGAATGGGAATGAACGGAATACATTTACAATGACATCCAAGATCCCATATACGATCTTATTAGGTTTCAAGCCATCATCTGCCGTCAACGTCAATATCACAGCTGGTATAAATCCTAGGATGACCGCAATCAAAGTAGAAAAGAATACCATGTACAATGTTTGCCATGTACCTTTTAGAATTACATCTACCATATTACAGTACCTCCCAAGTTACATTCTTACTCTTTAAGAATTCGAATACTTTTTCTTTATCATTTTCTTGAATATTCAAGATCAAAGAACCAAACACATTCTCTCTAAATTCTTCTAGTTTTGCCCAACAGATAGAAAAATCAATTCCTAACTCTCTTGCCATTTCTGTAATGACAGGTTCATCACTAGAAGCATCTGTAAAGAACAATTGAACATTGACACCAGTCGTTGGTAATGTTTGTCCTTCTTCTCCTAAGAATTTCTTGATATCGTCTGTAGGCTTAACGAACAATTCTTCTGGTTTTCCTTCCGCAAGTACGACACCATGTTTTAAGAAGGCAACTCTTTCACAGATCTGTTTAACGACTTCCATTTGGTGTGTTACGACTACGATCGTAATACCGAGTTCTTCATTGATCTGTTTTAAAAGTTCCAAGATACCATGTGTAATACGTGGATCAAGTGCACTAGTCGCTTCATCACAAAGAAGGATCTTCGGATCATTTACTAACGCTCTAGCGATAGCCACTCTTTGTTTTTGACCACCAGATAAGTTGGCAGGTCTTTCATGGATCTTTTCTTTCAGTCCAACAAGTTCAATCAAATGTTCGATCTTTTGTTTATTTTCTGGCGTATTTGGATTCTCGCCCCAGAAACGTAAAGGTAATGCAACATTATCATAAACATCTAAACGAGAAAGAAGATTGAAATTCTGGAAGATCATTCCCATATTCTTTCTTAATTCTCTAAGTGCTTGTTTATCTGTTACATCTACTGTCTTACCACCAACCGTGATCGTTCCACTTTCATATGTTTCCAATCCATTGATACAACGTAATAGTGTAGATTTACCAGCACCTGATTGTCCTATGATTCCATAGATTTCTTTTTCATTGATATGAAGATTGATGTCTTTTAATACCTCAAGATCTCCAAAGCTTTTTCTTACATTTATAAGATCGATCATAAATACGCTCCGTTTCTAACATAAATATTCAGAGGGAACACTCCCTCTGAATATATTTCTTTCACAACACTTAAGAAAGATTATTCTACTGAATTACCTTCTTCATCGATGAATGAGGCAATAACAGATCCCTTATAAGTATCTTCAATATACTGCTTAACTTCATCAGATGTAATAGCCTTTACAAGAGCCTTTGTCTTTTCAGAATCTACGTTATCTTCTTCAACTACTACATAGTTTGTTCTCTTAACACTTGTTTCTGTATCGAAAGATTCAACATAAATAGCTGGGTGAGAAGATGGAAGTTCAGCTTCTAATGCATAGTTACCATTAGCTACGACCGCACCACAGTCATCAATGTGTAATGGAACTTGTGCAGCTGCAACTGGTTGAATTACATATCCATGAGGATTCAATTCATCATTATCATTGAATGTTTCTTCAGTAATATATTCATCTGTTTCTGGATCTTCTAATAGACCTGCTTGAACTAATACTCTTAGACCTCTATCTAAGTTATCTGCGTCGTTAGGTACCGCAATTGTAGCACCATCTTCTAGTTCACTAATATCAGATAGTGTAGCGGAATAGATACCCATTGGTTCGATATGAACACCAACAGCTGCAGCTAAGTGTAAGCCATTAGATTCATTCTGATCACTCATATAACCTAATGTCTGGAAGTAGTTGGCATCTAATGAGCCTTCTTCAAGTGCTGTATTAGGTGTTACATAATCTGTGAATTCTGTAACTTCTAATGTCCAACCATCTTCAGCTAGAACATCTTTTACGACATCATTTAAGATTTCTGCATGTGGTACTGCAGTGGCACCTACACGAATGACCTTATCTTCACTAGAAGATGTTGTTCCTGTTGAAGTAGCTGTAGATGTTGAAGAACATCCTACAAGTGTGCACGCTAATGTAGCTGCTGCGATTGTTCTGATTGCGTTTTTCATTTTACTTTTCCTCCGTTTTCTTTTTTCTTGAAGTAGGAAGGGTGATGTTTAACTGCTCTAGAAACAAAAAACTACGCCCCTTTGATAAGGGCGTAGTATATTACGCTGTACCACCTTACTTTAAAATGACCTCACGATCATTTCCTCTTCAAGTACGCTGAATATCATCAGATATACTCTATGTCTATAACGGGACATCCCGTCGTGATCTACAATATCGACCACGCAGCTCCAAGACCATTTTCACTTCATCTTCCCTTATCCTCTTCCAGCATTTGAGGACTCTCTAGAAAGTTCCAATCAAGTTACTCTTCTCTTCATCGCTTGTATGACTATTAGTTTACTCTCGTGTTTTATTTATGCAAGTAGTTTTTGTAATTTTTTAAATTTATTTCATTTTGTTTTATGAAAATATTTTCATTCTTTCGCTTGTTGGATGATTTCTAACAAGTTTTCATGTTCAATATACCCTGGTATATATCCTAACAATTCACCATCTGGCTTATAAATGAATGAACAAGGATATCCTGAAATTCCATACTTATTCGTTACGGATAGATCTGTATCAAACACAACATCCATATCATATCCAGCATCCTTCATATACTGATCAATGTACTCTATATCTCCTTCTCCATTCACACCAGGAGCAGCTATCAATAATACTTTTGTATCCACATCTGTATCATTCACACTTTGTAAAGAAGGTAGTTCTTGATTACAGTAATAACACCACGTCCCAAAGAAATTCAATACGATCGTCTTTCCTTTATAGTCTGATAAAGAATGTTCCTTTCCATCAATATCTTTTAATGTAAAGTCTAGATCATCTATCGTATATATCTTTTCTTCACTTGTTTCTTCTACGCTTATTTCTTCTGATGAAGAAGTTGTCACATTGTATTCTTGATAAGCGTTATACAACATATAACATCCACAACCAATGACTAACACACCAGAAATGATTGATGTATATTTCACTACATTCTTGTATTTCTTTAAGATGTTCAACATTTCTTCTGTAAACAATCCCAACAACAAGAAGATCACAATAAATCCAATCGCATAGCACAATAAATACAACCAGCCTATCGCTTTATTTTCTGCACCACTAGCTAATACGATAGCTTGCGCCAACATTGGACCCGTACAAGGTGACCACGCAAATGAGAAAAAGAACCCTAATAACCAAGCTTTGATCCAAGTCATCGTTCCTTGTAGGTTTATTGTCTTTTGATGCGTTGTTTCTAAGAAAGGAATTTGTATGACATGTAAGTTTACAAGACCTAGTAAGATCAACAGCATTCCACCTATCAAACTAAATAAGATCTTATGATCATTAAAGAAATCATGAATGATTCCTGTGGATAATCCCGCTAAAACATATACAAACAATATCCCTAAGATAAAAGATATCGTAAAGAACAACGTTTTCTTTCTAGAGTATTGTACATTTCCTTCTTCATCTGTATACTTCGCATCTTTTGTGAGATATCCAATATACAAAGGAACGATAGGTAATACACAAGGTGAAAAGAATGAAAGCAGTCCCTCTAGAAAGAGACTGCCACATGTTAGTATTGTCTGCATTACGCAATGACTCCTAAGAAATAGAACAATAGAACGACCAATCCAAGAATGATTCTATACGCACCAAAGATCTTGAAATCATGTTTACGAATATACTGCATCAAATAACGAATTGCGATCACAGATACGCCAAATGAAACGACACATCCTACTAATAGTACAACGACACTTGTGAATGTAATTGCGATATCAGCCTTAATGATCTTCAACAAAGAAGCACCAAACATGACTGGAATTGCCATAAAGAATGAGAACTCTGCCGCAGTACCTCTATCAAAGCCTAATAAAGTTGCGCCCAAGATCGTAGAACCAGATCTAGAAGTACCTGGAATGAGTGCCAACATCTGGAACGCACCAACACCTAATGCCTTCTTAGGTGTGATGTCTTTTACAGATTCTACTGTATATTGATGTTGTTTGTTTTCCATCCAAATAAACAAAATACCATAAAGGATCAGCGTTACCGCAATGACCCATGAAGCACTTAATACAGAATCAATCAAGTCATCTAATAAGATACCTGCGATACCTGCAGGAATGCACGCAATCAATACCATCAACCATAAACGATAGATACCTTTTTTCTTAGCAGGTTTTAGCTTAGGGTTAAACGGATTCAAACGATTAAAGTACAATAACAATACAGCTAGAATACTACCAAATTGAATAACTACTTTATACATATCCCAGAAGTTTTGATTACTGACTGCATCTACATAAACATTCATTGGTAAAAACGTCTTCATCAAGATCAAATGTCCTGTAGAACTAATTGGTAACCATTCTGTGATACCTTGTACGATTCCATATAAAACGGATTTTAATATATTAAAAAAGAAATCCATATCTTGCCTCCAAAATACCAAAGTATTATATCATCCTAGAATGATGAAAAGAACCCTAAGGTTCTTTTAACGTTTTGATTTTGTGACCATATCTTTTATTTTTTGAACATTCTTCTGTAATTCAGAATAGTCATTGATACGATATGTCCAATTATTTCTAGATACCGTTCCTGGTTGATTGATCCTAGCAGTATTATCTTTATGTAACCAATCACAGTAAGGAATAATAACAGTATCCGCATTAGAATCTAATGAATATTGAATGACATTAGAAATGAAACTATCTTCTTGATATCCCATTCTCTTTAAACATGTTCTCATTTTTCTTCTATCATGATTTGAGAAAGAATGATACCAAGCATCAATTGGCATATTATCATGTGTACCTGTATATACGATCAAATGTTCTTTATCTTCACCCATTCCATCAGAATTCCAAGAGAATTGAATGATACGCATTCCTCTAAAGTGATAATGATCTCTTAATGTATATACTTCTTCTCTTAATAAGCCAAGATCTTCCGCAATGATCTCCATTTCTGGATTCTTCTCTTTCAACAAATCAAATAATTCATATCCAGGTGCTTCGATCCATTCACCATCGATTGCCGTAGGACAACTAGAAGGAATCTTCCAATACGTATCAAAAGCCCTAAAATGATCAACACGTACGATATCAAATAATCTCTGTGTATAAGATAATCGATCGATCCAAAAACTAAAGTCATCTTTTTTCATCTGTTCCCAATCATAGATCGGATTGCCCCATCTTTGACCAGTCGCACTAAAATAATCTGGTGGAACGCCCGCAATAAATGTAGGTCTACCATCTGAATCTAACAAGAAGTTTGATTTAGAGCTCCACACATCAGATGAATCTAATCCAACATAGAAAGGAATATCGCCCATGATCTCAATATCTAGATCATTGGCATATTGTTTGATTTCTTTCCATTCTAGATAAGCTTCATATTGAAGAAACAATTGAAATAAGATCTCATCTTCATATGGTTTTAAAGTGACTGCTTGTTTTTCCGGTTGCCACTTCATATCTTCATTCCACTCATCCCAATGTTTCCCTTCATTCGCTTTTTGGAATGCACGGAACATCGCATAGTTCTTTGCCCATTCTTGATACGCAAATACCGCATAGTTTTGATCAGGTTTAAAGTTTTGATACGCCTGTCTTAGATATGGTTCTCTAAACTTACGTATCGCTTTATAATCCACTCTCTTCTTTCTTTTATGAAAAGAAGGTACCTTATCAATCAATCCCTTTTCATGTAAACGATCTAATGAAATATAAATATCATCGATCGCATAAGATGAGTTACATGCGTATGGTGAGTTTTCCTTACCTACAGGATTCAATGGTAAGATCTGCCATATCTTTAATCCTGCCTCATGTGTGATATCAATAAATTTCTTTGCCTCATCTCCAAAACATCCACATCCAAAACGAGACGGTAATGCAGAAACAGGCATTAATATTCCAGCTTTTCTCATAATTCATTCCTCTTGTTTTTTAGTATATCCTTTTATTTTTTGAATATCTAGATAAATGTAACCGTTATCATAAACTTACATCTACTTTATTATGATATACTTACGTGGTTGTTTTAAAAGATATTGGCATATTGCCACACAAGGAGAAGAAATGGAACTCGAAAAAGAATTGACGACGCTCTTAAAGAAAGACGTCAAACAAGCAACAAATCTTCAGCTTTACAACGCATTAAATGCGCTTGTTAAAGACAAAGCAGAAAAGCTTCCTTATGTTCAAGGTGACAAGAAGCTTTATTACATTTCTGCAGAATTCTTAATTGGTAAACAATTAGGAAAGAATCTCATCAACTTAGGTATCTATGATGAGGTATGTGAACTACTCAACAAGAATGGTAAATCCATCAATGATGTAGAAGAAGTTGAAAACGAACCATCTTTAGGAAATGGTGGTCTAGGTAGACTAGCAGCTTGTTTCTTAGATTCTATCGCTACACTTGATATGTGTGGAGATGGTGTTGGTTTAAATTATCACTATGGTTTATTTAAACAACAATTCAAAGATAACAAACAGTATGAAATTCCTGATGAATGGTTAAAAGGAAAGAATATGTTGAGAGATACAAAAGTATCTTTCCCTGTAGAACTAGCTGGTAAGACTTATCAATCTCATATGTATGACTTAGATGTCATTGGTTACCATGGCAACAAGAATACATTACATTTATTTGATCTAGATACTGTTGATCCTTCAATCATCACAGATTCAATCAACTTTGATAAGACAAATATCGCTAAGAACTTAACATTGTTCTTATATCCAGATGATAGTGATGATGATGGTAGAAAGTTAAGAATCTACCAACAGTACTTCATGGTATCCAACGCAGCACAACTCATCCTCATGGAAGAAAAACAAAAAGGACATGACTTACATGACTTAGATAAACATGTTGCCATCCAGATCAATGATACGCATCCATCTATGGTCATTCCTGAATTGATCCGTTTATTGATCCTAGAAGGAATTCCTATGAAGGAAGCCGCAAGCATCGTATCTAACACATGTGCGTATACAAACCACACGATCTTAGCAGAAGCTTTAGAAAAGTGGCCAATGAATTATATGTTAGAAGTCGTTCCTCAATTGATGCCTATCATTGAAGGTTTAGACTATGTCGTAAATACAGCTTTCAATGGCAACAAGGAATTAAGCATCATGGATGATGAAAACCGTGTACATATGGCTAAGATGGATATGCACTTTGGTCATTCCATCAATGGTGTAGCTGCATTACACACAGAGATCTTAAAGAACCAGGAATTAAAACCTTTCTATGATATTTATCCTGATAAGTTCAACAATAAGACAAATGGTATTACATTCCGTAGATGGATCATGCATTGTAATCCAGAACTAGCTAAGTTGTTAGATGAAACGATTGGCAACGAATGGAGAACAGATGAATCCAAGCTAGAATCATTACTACAACATTATGATGATGAAGCATTCTTATCTAAGGCAGATGAAATCAAGTACAACAACAAGGTTCGTTTCGCTAAGATGATCAAGAAGACTCAAAAGATCGATGTTGATCCTAACTCCATCGTTGATATTCAGATCAAGAGAATGCATGAATACAAGCGTCAACAAATGAACGCATTATGGCTCATTCATAAGTATCTTTCTATCAAGAATGGTGAAAAGCCAGCTAGACCTGTTACTGTTGTATTTGGTGGCAAGGCAGCTCCTGCATACTACCAAGCAAAGTGTGTCATTCATTTGATCCTATGCTTACAAGATCTCATCAACCATGATCCTGAAGTAAGTAAATACCTCAAGGTAGTCATGATTGAAAACTACAACATCTCTAAGGCTGAAGTAGCTATCCCAGCAGCTGATATCTCCGAACAGATTTCACTAGCTTCTAAGGAAGCTTCTGGAACAGGTAACATGAAGTTCATGTTGAATGGTGCTATCACTCTTGGAACATTAGATGGTGCGAATGTTGAAATCAAGGATCTAGTTGGAGATGATAACATCTACACATTCGGTAAAGTTTCTAACGAAGTCATCGATCTATATAACACTTCTGGTTACCACGCAATTGATTACTACAACAATTCTTCACTCATCAAGGAAGCTGTTGATTTCATCACTTCTAAAGAACTTGTTAAGTTAGGTGATAAGAAGATGTTATCTGATCTTCAAGACAACTTAATGAACAAAGACTGGTTCATGACATTATTAGATCTAGAAGATTATTGTGCTACGAAGGAAAGAGTTCTTTCTGATTATGAAAATCGTGATTGGTGGAAGAGAAAGGCTCTTGTCAATATTGCCAAGGCTGGATTCTTCTCATCTGACAGAACGATCAGAGATTACAACAGAGATATCTGGCACTTAAAATAAAAATCTAGTATTATCTAAAGAGGCGAAAGCCTCTTTTCTATAAAGGAGAAAATTAAAATGGTTATTATTGAAATGGACAATGGTTCTCAGATCAAGATCGAACTAGACCCTACAGCTGCTCCTATCACTGCAGCTAACTTTGAAAAATTGGTAAAAGAAGGATTCTATGATGGATTAACATTCCATAGAATCATTCCAGGATTCATGATCCAAGGTGGAGACCCTAACGGAAATGGAACTGGTGGATCAAAGGATTACATCAAAGGCGAATTCGCTAGTAATGGTGTAAACAATCCACTAAAACACACACGTGGTGTCATTTCCATGGCTCGTGCTATGAATCCTAATTCCGCATCTTCTCAATTCTTTATCATGCATGCGGACGCACCACACCTAGATGGTGAATACGCCGCATTCGGTAAAGTCGTTGAAGGCATGGATGTCGTTGATCAGATTGCCAATGAAAAAACAAACTTTAGAGACGCACCTTTAAACAAGGTAGTCATGAAAAAAGTCTATATCGCTGAATAAGACAATAAAGAGAGCATATCACAACTGATACGCTCTCTTTCATTTACATACATTACAACTTTCTCTTGTTACAACAGTTTCAACAAAGTATCTTTCTTATCTCCTGTCACTTCAAAGAAATCCATAGCCTGTTCTTTACTAGACTTTGTCTTTTTCATATACAACTTAACTGCTTCTAGTAATCCTTCATTTTTTCCAGTATTCAAACCTTCGTTTCTACCTTCAAGGATACCTTCTTGTTTACCTTCATTTCTTCCTTCATTTCTCTTATCTTCTAAATCTTGTAACCATCCGTTCATTAGATCCACCTCTTCTCTTTCTTCATCTTCTTCTT
>CAVDZA010000036.1:0-13742 GCA_963613355.1 Bulleidia sp.
CTTCTTCCCTCCTCATATAATATATTCACGAGTTTTTTTGAAATTCCCTTAAAAAGTTTGAAATTTTTTTATTTTAAATTGATTGTTTTTCCAATGATAGCGTTACTTCTATGAGAAATTGAAATGACAGTTCTATCTTTTGTTACGGAGGTCAAAGTATCTAGGATCTCTTTTTCGCTTTCAGAATCTAGACTGGATGTAATTTCATCCAACATGAGAATGGTTGGAGAAGTAACGATAGCTCTAGCGATAGAAAGTAACTGCCATTGACCTTTTGAGAATAATTCTTCCTTACATTGTGTATAGATGCCTTCTTCAAAGGATTGGACAGTTGAATAAAGGTTACATTGTTTGAGAGAGTCTAGGACTTGTTCATCTGTGATAGATAGATCATATAAAGTAATCTGATCTTTGATAGTTCCAGTTACTGGATGGAATGCCTGTTCTACATATCCAAATATCTTTCTTCTTTGTTTGTGATTTAAATGATATGGCTCTTTTCCATACACGAGTACTGTTCCTTGTTTTGGTTCATATAATCCTAATATCAATTTGAATAATGTACTCTTACCAGAACCTGTTCTACCTAATAGGGTGATATGTTCTCCTTTATGAATGGAGAGAGAATAGTCTTGTAGGACATTGTTCTCTCCATAGGAAAAAGAAATGTTATGAATTTGAATGACAGGATCTGAAGAAGTATCAAGTATGGATTCTTCTCTAGAAGGATCCTTTTCTTTCAGAGATAAGAATTCATTGATCCTTTTGATACCACTCATCGCAGATTGGATCGTTGTGATTTCCATTCCAATAGATTGGATTGGTGAAAATATCTGAGAGATATAGTTGATGATCATGACTGCACTACCTGCACTCATGGAAAAGAAAGATAATATCGTAGGATCATTTGTAGAGGATAATGCCACTACGATTGCGACAACACATGCGTTTGTACAAATGATGATAGGGGAATATACGGCATCATAGAAATTTGTTTGTGTGATGGCGTTGTATCCTTTCTCAATCGAAGAATCATATTCTTTCTCAAAATAAGATTGTTTGTTTAAATTGTGGATCGTAATGATGTTGTGGATCGTTTGAGGGATGATTGCGTTTGTTTCTTGTTGGGACTTTCGGTTAATGATTTCGCTTTTTAATGTATTCTTTTGAACATGGCGTGTGAATAAGAATAAAAGTGGCAACAAGAATAAAAGAATCATGAATGTTCCTCTAGATACTTGAAATAATATGACAAGAATACTGATGAGTGTGATCGTATCCGCAACAAGAGAAATGATGCCATCTGTGAATAAAGTTTCTACTGTATTTACATCACCAATAAATCGAGAAACGATACTACCAGGTGCTTCGTTTTGGATCGTAGATGTAGGAAGATGCGTATATTTGTTCATGAGTTCAGTACGAAGGGCATGTGTGATCTTTTGTCCATATACCACAAACAATGAATCTCTTAGGGATAACATGAGATTGCTGGCTAATAAAGTAAAGAAATAGAAAAGAATGATGTGTAAGGAAATAGAAGAGAAGTTTGTTAGGGAATCAATGATGATAGAAAGGATGTAAGGTGGTAGTAAAGAACATAAGATATATCCAATGACAGATAATATTACCATCACACAAAGTGACCACTTTTTAAGTGATGTTTTTATTATGATAGAAGATATCTTCATGATAGATCACCTCCTTGTAGAGAATAGAGTTGTTGGTAGTTTGTATTGTTGTGATAGAGATGATCGTGTGTATCGATTTGAACGGTTTCATCTAAAAATAATACTTTCGTAGTATCAGGGAATATGTGTAAACGATGAGAAACAAGTAAAATGATCTTATCTGAGTAGTAGGTCTTTAGGTTGTTGAAGATCATTCGTTCCGTTGTTTTATCTAGCGCAGAAAAAGGATCATCTAACAATAAGATGGAAGATGAATGTGCTAATGTTCGAGCTAATGCGATACGCTTAGCTTGTCCACCAGAAAGTAATGTTCCTGAATTGCCTATCATTGTATGGATGCCATCTTTCATTTGAAGAACTTCATCCTCCATACAAACAAGTCTTAAGTAATACATGACATCGATGTCATCTCCTAAAGAAATGTTATTCTCGATCGTATCAGAAAAAAGTTCAGGATCATGACCAAGATAAGTGATGATATCACTTATTTGATATTCATTGATTGATTTTTCATTGATCAAGATATTTCCTGTGTATTTCAACTCATTGAGAAATAGTTTTAAGAATGTGGACTTTCCACTAGCGATTTGTCCTGTGATTCCTAAGATATCTCCTTTCTTCAATGTGAAGGAAATATTGTTTAAAACAGGAGAAGAAGTATATGAAAAAGAAACATCTTTACATTCTAGTGATTGAACAGAAATTGGGTGGATGGATTGAGGTTGAATATCTTCTTGTAGGTAGTCTTTGATACGAGCGTAAGAAACTTGTGCTTTGTGTACTGCGTTAAATAGTTTCGCTGATTTACTAGACTTCTCTGCCATTTTCATAAAACAAGAAATATATGTCGTAAAGATAGCGATGTTCCAAGTGCCTTGAATGACATTCTGGCTTCCAAAGTAAAGGATGAAGAAGATTCCTAACATCGTAATGATCTTATACAAAGGTGGTAGGGCTACGATAGGTAAAGAAGAAAGGATGCTGGCACGTTCATAAGAATCTAATTGAGATTCATAGAGTTGATCTTGTTGGGCTTCAATTCCATAACTTCGATAAGTGATTGCGTTTTCTGTGCGATCCAATGTAAAAGAGTTTAAGGAAGTCGTAGCTAGTTTTGATCGAGTAGTTAAAGCTTGTACGATACGTTTCATCTTTTCTGCCCAGAAGTAAGAAAGTGGCGTGAATAAGATACAAAGAAATCCAATCTTATAGTCATAGTAAAACAACATTGTGATATAAGCACACAATGCGATACCAGTATCAAAGATCTCTGTTGTTAGTTTTCGCATGCCTTCACTACAATCATCTACATCAGATATCGCTTTTGTGAGGATGTTTCCAATATCTTCTTCAATAAGTTTTTTATGTGGTGTGTAGATCAAATTATGGAACAGCGTTTCTTTCATTGCCTTGTTCGTGTTATTTGCGAAGATACGAACATAGTTTCTTTTGAGATACCGACAGAACTGAACGATACAGATCGTCATTAAGTAAAGGATGACAAGTTTCAACATGACTTGAAATGTAGAACGGTGTTGAAGGATATCATTCAAACAACCAGTCATCTTTCCTTCAAAAAGTGGTCCTAAGACAAGTCCGATATTATAGATGATACCTGTTATCGTGACGACAAGAAGGGTTTTCCACTCTTTTTTGAAATAATACAAAATAGAACGATTCATTTCTTTTCTCCTTGGATCTTAGAAATGACATTTAAAAAACCAGAACGACTTTCAGTTTTTGATTTTAGATAGATCTTATCTAATACTGTTAGAAATTGTTCTTTTTCTTCTGTTGTGAGATCTTCTAGTAACCAATCATAGAAGATAGATTCGATTTCAGTTTTAGATCCTTTGAGAGATTCTGCTTTATCGGTTGCGTATAGATAATGTTTCCTTTTGTCATTTGGATCGTTTTCTTTTTTGATGAATCCTTTCTTCTCTAATGTAGTGACTCTTTTTGCGATGGCACCTTTATCACTGTTTAATTGTTTAGATACTTCGATTTGTGCGATACCTGGATTGTGACGAACGAGATGGATCAAATCAAGTTCGGATGATCCGATTCCTTCTTCTTTGATGAGACGTATCGTTAATTTGTTGAGCTCTCTTGAGATCTTGTTGAGTTTTCTAGCGTCGTGTGTCATGTTTCCTCCAAAAAGGTTGTATATACAACTATTCTCATGATAGGTGTTCTAGGAAGAAAAGTAAATATGAAAACGCAACCAAGGTGAATTTTGTTGAAATTATGCGTTAGGAAGCGTATAATTTTACCGTTTTCATAGAAGGAAGAAGGTGGATGTATGGATTATCAAAAGGTTATTAACATCGCAGTGATTGCCCATGTAGATGCTGGTAAATCAACTCTTGTCGATGCGTTTCTAAAACAGTCTCATGTATTCAAGGACAATGAAAAAGTTGTTGACTGTATCATGGACTCTAACGATCTAGAACGTGAAAGAGGTATTACGATCTACTCCAAGAACTGCTCCGTACAGTATAAAGACTATAAGATCAATATCGTGGACACACCAGGTCACGCAGACTTCTCAAGTGAAGTAGAAAGAATCATTAAGACTGTTGATACAGTTATCTTATTGGTTGACTCTGCAGAAGGACCAATGCCACAGACTCGTTTCGTATTACAGAAGTCATTAGAGAATGGTCTAAGACCAATTTTATTGATCAATAAGATGGATAAACAAGACGCTAGAGCGGATGAAGTTATCGATGAATGTTATGAATTGATGTTGGAATTGAACGCAACAGATGATCAGTTGGATTTCCCAATTCTTTATGGTTGTGCTAGAGAAGGCATCGTTCGTTATGATTGGGAAGATACAAACAATGATATCGTTCCATTATTTGAAACGATCGTTCATCACGCACAAGCATATCCTGATCTAACAGAAGAACCTCTACAAATGCAGATCACAGCGTTAGCTTATGATGATTATATTGGTAGACTTGGTATTGGTAGAATCTATAAAGGTACTTTAAAGGCATCCACAACATATACAGTTTGTAACTCAGATGGTTCTGCTCCTCATCAAGGAAAGACAAACCAGATCTTTGTATACAAGGGATTGTCTAGAGTGGCTGTAGAAGAGATCCAATCTGGTGAAATCTGTATGATTTCTGGTATCTCTGATATCAATATCGGTGATACGCTATGTCCAGTTGGTGCTCCAGACCCATTACCAGCCATCAAGATCGAAGAACCTACACTATCCATGAACTTCATGGTCAATGATTCTCCATTCGCAGGACAGGTAGGTAAGTTCGTTACATCTAGAAATATTAGAGAAAGACTTGATCGTGAATTACAAGTCAATGTAGGTCTTAAGGTAGAAGAAACAGATTCTACAGATACATTTAAAGTATCTGGTAGAGGTGAATTACATTTAACGATCCTCTTGGAACAGATGAGACGTGAAGGTTATGAAATTGCGGTTTCTAGACCTGAAGTTATCTTGAAGAAGATGGATGGTGTTACTTGTGAACCAGTTGAAGAAGTCGTTATTGATGTTCCAAATGATTATTCTGGTTCTGTTATTTCTGCGTTGAATGTACGTAAGGGTCTTTTAAACAACATGGAAGACCAAGGTTCTTATACAAGAATTACATACATGGTTCCTACAAGAGGTTTGATTGGTTTTAGATCTGACTTCATTAATATGACGCATGGTGAAGGTACGATGGTACAAAGACTTGCGGATTATGAACCATGGAAGGGTGAAATTCCACAGAGAGAAAATGGTGCGTTGATTTCTACAGAAACAGGTGGCGCTATGACATACGCTTTATGGAATATCCAAAACAGAGGTCAATTATTCATTGGTGCTCAGACTCCAGTTTATGAAGGTATGATCATTGGCGTATCTGCGAAGAACATGGACATGACTGTTAACCCAATCAAGAACAAGAAGATGACAGCTGTTCGTTCTACAGGTAATGATGAAGCAATGAAACTTGTTCCACCAAAAGTATTAACTCTTGAACAAGCAATCGAATTTATCAATGATGATGAATTAGTTGAAATCACACCTACAGATATTCGTGTTAGAAAGAAATATCTCACAGCGATCGATAGAAGAAGACACGCTAGAGAATTAGGTAAGATCGAAAGCGAATCTGACGAATAATATTAGAAGACATTGAATGAATATCAATGTCTTTTTTAAATCCTTTAAATATTCATGTAATTTTAGATATTCTAAAAAACTAGTTTGAAAATTCAAGAGATTTTCTATCTGTTATATGTTACAATTTTCACATATGAAAGAAAGTAAATGTGCCATCTTCCTCGCAGATGGATTTGAAACATGTGAGGGGTTGATCGTAATCGATCTTTTAAGAAGAGCAGGTATTACGATCGATATGATATCGATGAATGATGATCTAGCTGTTACGACAAGCCAAAATGTTGTTGTGAAGGCTGAGAAACTCTATAAAGATATTGCGGCAAGTGACTATGATGTCTTGATCCTACCTGGAGGAAAAGTAGGAACAAAGAATCTAGAAGCTTGCGACTCATTGAAGAAGTCATTGAAAGAACATTACGAAAGTGGAAAATTGACATGCGCAATATGTGCTGCCCCATCAATTTTCGGTCACTTAGGAATGTTGGAAGGAAAGAAGTATACTTGTTTCCCAGACTTCAATGATGAATATGGAGGAGAGTATCAACAAGAACTAGCGGTTACGGATGGAAACCTGATCACTGCCCGTGGTATGGGTGCTACACTAGAATTCGCTAGAGAGATCCTAAAACAGTTGATCGATGAAGAAGGTTTAAAGAAGGTTCAACACGGAATCCAATACGAACATACATTCCGTAACGAATAAAAAAGGAAAGAGAAAAATTGAGGAGAAAATAATATGGAAAACATGTTTTCAAACGACTCTAGACAATTTAAGTTTGATGTACTTGTAGCGCTATGTAAAGCTGCCTACAAAGGTGAAGTGAATGAAGATGAGATCCAAGCGTATGCCCATAACTTGGTATCAATGTCTTCTCCTAGACTTAGATGTTGTGTATACAAAGAAAGAGAAATTCTAAGACAAAGAGTTCGTCTTGCGATGGGAAAAGATGCTTCTGAAGGACAAGATCATCAGCCAACACAGATCGTTCAAGTCATTGATGCGGCATGTGATGGATGTTCGATCAAGAAGATCAGAGTTACAGATAACTGTCGTAAGTGTATGGCAAAGAGCTGTATGGCTGCTTGTCGATTTGGTGCGATGCATATGGGAACATATCATTCTGAAATCGACTATAACCTATGTAAAGAATGTGGTGCTTGTGCGAGAGCTTGTCCATACAACGCTATCGTTGTGACAGAAAGACCATGTTTTGCGCATTGTCCAGTTCAGGCAATTGGTTGGGATGAAAACAATCTTTGTAAGATCGATGAAAGTAAGTGTATCAATTGTGGCCAGTGTGAAAATGCTTGTCCATTTGGTGCTATCGAAGATAAGAGCTTGGTCGTTCCAGTATTAAAAGATATTCGTGAAGGTAAGAAAGTATACGCTATCGTAGCACCTTCTATCCAAGGTCAATTTGAAGATACAAACCTAGCACAGATCATGAAGTCTGTTGAAATGTTAGGATTCACAGAATGTATCGAAGTAGCTGCGGCTGCTGATTTAGTAGCGCAAACAGAATACAAGGAACTCAAAGAACATAAAGAAGCTGGTGTTCCATTAACGACATCTTGTTGTCCAGCATTCGTAAACATGTTGAAGATCCATTTCCCAACGCTCTATGAAAATAACAAGAGTTCTACATTGTCACCAATGATGGCATTAGCGAAGAAGTTGAAGACAGATGATCCAGAATGTGTTGTAGCGTTTATTGGACCATGTATCGCAAAGAAGAGCGAGATCTCTATTTCTGATCTATGTGATTACGCTTTGACATATGAAGAACTAGCCGCAATGTTTATCAGTAAGGGCATTTCTCCAGCGAGCGTTGAAGTTGGACCACTTGAAAAGTATGCTTCCAACTTTGGACGTAACTTCGCGCATTCTGGTGGTGTAGCCGCTGCAGTCGTACAAGCTGCTAAGGAAGCAGGAGATACTCAAACATATAACGCTGTTATCGCAAATGGTGGCTTTGAATGTAAGAAACAACTTCTATTGATGAAAGTTGGTAAGTTCCAAGGTGATATCTTAGAAGGTATGAATTGTGAAGGTGGATGTATCGCAGGTCCAGCATGTATGACTGACGCTATGACAGTTAAGGGCAGAATGGCAAAAGAAAACATCCAAACAGATAAGAAAACAATTGAAGATTCTGTAAAATTATTCGAATTAAAAGACTTTGATATTGAAATCAAAAAGGATGCAGAATAAACTGATAACCGTGGACAATGTTCACGGTTATTATTGATTTATGGAAAAGAATATTAGTTTAAAGAAATTAAAATGGGTACATGAACCTAAAAGATCTGTTGTGAATGATGAACAATTGATCATTGAAACAGAACCACATACTTCCTTGAATATGTTAGGAGGAAGTGCTGAAGCAGTTGAATTAGAGATCGTTCCAAAGGGTGCGTTCCATTTCTCGATTCGTTGTGATTTTCAATACAAGAATCCATTCGATCAAAGTGGTATCGTCATGTATGATGGTGATGGTAGAAAATTGATCTGTGGATGTGAAAAAAGAGATGGTGAAGTTTCTAAGATCGTTGTAAGAGTGAATCACTTAGATGGAACAGATCGTTCTGAAAGAGAAATTGGTTCTTCGATTCAGTGGTTGTATTATCGTTTATGGTTTAGAGGTGGTATCGTTAGAGTACAATATAGCTTCAATGGGAAACGATATTCTGACTTAAGAGAGTTTGTTGTGAATGGAAATGTGATGAAGATCGGAGTATATGCTTGTTCACCACAAGATTCCTATTTTGATTGTATATTTTCACAAGCAGTATTAGATGAGGATGGTAAGTAAAATGAGTGCAGTAGAAAGATTGATTCGTTATTGTAAAGTGGATACACAAAGTGATCCAGAAAATGAAAGTGTTACACCAAGTAGTGAAAAAGAGTTTGATCTAGCGAAGATCTTAGAAAAAGAATTAAAAGAACTTGGTGTAGAGGGTGTTACATTAGATGAACATTGTTATGTGTATGGATGGATTCCTTCTAATGTAGACCATGAGACAAAGACTGTTGGTTTTATTGCGCATATGGATACTGCTCCAGATTATTCTGGAACAAATGTAAACCCAAGGATCATTGAAAACTATGATGGAAATGACATTGTGTTAAGTGATTCAATGGTCACAAAAGTGGAAGATTTCCCGGAACTAAAAGAATATAAGGGAAAGACATTATTAGTTACAGATGGTTCTACACTATTGGGTGCAGATGATAAAGCTGGTGTTACTAGCATCATGGAAACAATTGTGTATTTAAAAGAACATCCTGAAGTAAAACATGGAAAGATCTGTATTGGATTTACACCGGATGAAGAAATCGGAAATGGTCCAAAGTATTTCGACATTGAAAAATTTGGCGCAGATTTTGCGTATACGATGGATGGTGGAACAGTTAGGGAGATCAGTGATGAAACTTTCAATGCGGCTAGTGCGGTCGTTAACTTCAATGGATTCTCTATTCATCCAGGTAGTGCGAAAGATAAGATGATCAATGCGGCTAGTATCGCTTGTCATTACCAAGAATCATTACCAGAACATATGAGACCTGAACATACAGAAGGAAGAGATGGATTTATCCACTTAACAAGTATGTCAGGTGCTACAGAACACGCTCAACTAACTTATATCATTCGTGATCATGATCTTGGTAAGTTGAATGAAAAGAAAGAACTTATGAAGAAGGTTTGTGACTACATCAATGCCTTACATGGTGAAGGTACATGTAGTATTGAGATACAAGATGCATATCACAATATGAAAGAAGTGTTGGATGCCAATCCAGATGCGGTAAAGTATGCGTATCTTGCGTTTGAACAATTAGGTATCACACCACTACATGAACCAGTTCGTGGTGGTACAGATGGTGCAGAATTGACTTTGAGAGGTTTGCCATGTCCTAACTTAGGTGTAGGTGGAGGTAACTTCCATGGACCATATGAATATTGTGTCGTAGAAGAATTAGAACAAGCTAGAGAGGTGATCTTAACGATCATTCAAGATGTAGCGAAGGGAGAATGACATGATCTGTACATGTACAATGAATCCTTCATTAGACTATTATTTAGAATTTAATGAAGATGTAAATAATGGAGAAGTGAATCGTTCAGAACTAGAATATTATGAAGCTGGTGGAAAAGGAATCAATGTTTCTATCGTGTTGAATAACTTAGGGATCCCTACAAAGGCATTTGGTTTTATTGGAGGATTCACAAAAGATTTCTATATCTCATTATTAGCGAAGTATGAAAATATTCATCCAAACTTTACATACACAAACGCACATACAAGAGTGAATGTAAAGCTACATGGGAAAAGTGAAGTGACAGATATTCATGCGATGGGACCATACATCACACATGAAGATATGAATAATCTGATCCAAAAGACAGAAACGATCTATGAACAAGATTACTTTGTCTTAGCAGGAAATACACAGTCTTGGTTGATCGAAGAAACAGAAAACATGTTGATCCATTTGATTGAACAAGGTGTCAAGGTAGCGCTAGATACAAACGCAGAGATCATGAAGGATATGTTGAAGTACAGACCTTTCCTTTGTAAGACAACAAGTAAAGAGTTAGAAGCTATCTTGGATACAAAGATCGAATCTCAACAAGATGCCATCAATGGAGCGAAGAAGCTTTATGAATTAGGTGCTAAACATGTTCTTGTATTAGCGAATACAGTAGCTATTTTAGTGAATGATCATGGTACATTCACATGTGAATTCTTAGATGAAGATTCTGTTGTGAATACTGTAGGTACAGGAGATTCCATGATTGCGGGATTTGTGATGAACTATGTACGTACAAAAGATTCTTATGATTCTTTGAAGTTTGGTGCTTCTTGCGGTAGTGCGACTGCCTACTCAAAAGGCTTAGCGACAAGAGAAAAGATTGATGCGATGTACCGTAATACAGTTGTCAATCAAATTGATTAATGATATAACTTAACTCATTGTGAGGTATGACATGAAGAAATTGATGACATGTATTTTAACAACTGTATTATTGATGGGGTGTGCTTCTTCAACTAGTAGTAGCACAAGCTCTGTGACTTCTACTACAGAAGAAACAGAAAAATTAACGATCACAAATGATGTGGAGTTAACAGCTGTTAAATCAAATCTAAGCGATTATAAGTGGGTTGGTAGTGAAGTTGGTGATTTTGAAGAGACTTCTTTAAAAGAAACGATCCGTTTGTTTGATGAGAAGGGTTCTGCCGTCGTTTACTATGGATATCCTGGTTGTCAATGGTGTGAAAGAGCTCTACCTGAGCTAAATAAAGTGGTATTGAAATTAGGCGTACCTGTCTACTATGTCAATGCGTCTGTAAGTCCAGCAGAAGAAGATTATGAAAGAATCGTAGAATGTTTTGGAGATGCGTTGAGAATGGATGAAGAGACAGGTGAAAGAGCGATGTATGTTCCATTTGTGGTTGGAATCAAAAATGGTGAAGTAGTTGGTAGCCATACTTCCTTGTTGGATAGTTTTACCATCGAAAATGAATCTTCACAAATGAATGATTCTCAAAAACAAGAACTACAAGATATCTATACAGAAATCATTGAGAAAGTAGCGGATTAGACAATGTGTAAAAACATTGTCTTTTTTATTTCTGAATGTTTTGTGAAGAATGTATAAGAAAGAAAAGATATTTAGTAAAATAAAAGACATGAAAAAGAAATTAAAGAAAATCGTATTATCTTGTTTATGTTGTGTATTAGTTGGTTGTTCCTCTTCAACGACATCTTCAACAGGCTACTATAAAGATCCAAACATCAAAGTATCAGAGATCCATGATACGGATATCAATGAATATGAATACTTAGAAGATTCTGATCCACCATTCATTGAAATCAGCTTTGAAGATGCGCTCAAGTTCTTTGAGAATAAATGGAGTGGAATCATCTATTTTGGACATACAGGTTGCCCATGGTGTGAAAGGGCAGTACCTGTCTTGGATGAAGTGGCGAAGAAAGCGAATGCCTATGTGTATTATGTAGATGCTTCGAAAGATGTGAGTAGTGATGAAGAGAAGTCTGAATCTTTGATGGAAGAAATGGGAACATATATTTCAGATAGCTATCAAGAAGATGAAGATGGTGAAAAGACATTCTATGTGCCAAATGTGATTGGCGTGAAGAATGGAAAGCTAGTGGATTGGAAGACGGGCTTACCAGATAGTTATGACATCAATGAAAAAGATCAAATGAGTGATGCGGAAACAAATGAACTCTATAAGAAATACGCAACGATATTTCAAAGTGTATATTCTTAGAAAATGTATTAAAATAGTAATATGAAAAACATAATTTACGCTGGTACTTATACTAGTAAAGCTGCCAAGGGAATCTATCGCTTTACTTATGAAGATGGCAAATTATCTGATGTTGAAAACTTCTGTGAAATCAAAAATCCAAAATATTTATCCAAATACAACGACTATATCATTACAGTTGCGGATTTTGAACATGATAGTGGAGTAGCCTTGATCGATGCGAAAGGAGAAATCGTTGATAAAGTTGCGTTCGAAGAAAGAACTTCCTGTTATGTCACAACAGAAGAAAATGACATCTATACTGCCAATTATCATACAGGCATCGTTACACATTTACGTATCCAAGAAGGAAAACTAAAATACATTAATTCTGTACAGATCCAAGATGGTGCAGGCTGTCATCAAGTGTTGATCTGGAAAGATCAGATCTTGGTTCCATGTTTATTCTTAGATCGTGTATTTATCTTTGATAAGTCATTGAAGAAATTAGGTTCCATTCAATTCACAGCCAATACAGGTCCAAGACATGGTGTATTCACAAAAGATAATGAATACCTCTATCTTGTTTCTGAACTATCCAATGAATTGTTTGTGCTCCATACAGGAGATTGGAAGCTAGAAGCTTGTATTCCTGTCTTAATGAATAAACTAACACATATTAGAGATACAGCTGCAGTACGTTTATCAGAAGATGAAAAGTATTTGTATGTATCTACACGTACACAAGATGTGTTATCTGTCATTGAACTTAATGATCATCAACCAACTGTCATTCAAACGACATGTTGTGGTGGAAAACATCCAAGAGATTTTATCTTGGTAGATGATCACTTATTATGTGCGAATCGTAATTCAAATGAGATCGTTTGTTTTACGATACATGAAGATGGTACATTAGGTAAGATCTCAGATCGTATCGAAGTACCTGAAGCAGTATCATTAATTTACTAAAACAAAAAAAGAACCGTCTCTAACGAAACGGTTTTTTTAAGTGGAGCTAAGGGGAATCGAACCCCTGACCCCCTGCTTGCAAAGCAGGTGCTCTCCCAGCTGAGCTATAACCCCAGGATTACACTTTGAGAATAAATGGTGGGCCTGAATGGACTTGAACCAACGACCTCACCCTTATCAGGGGTGCGCTCTAACCACCTGAGCTACAGGCCCATACTCTCAATAAGTGCTTAACTATAATACCAATAGTCATATACGATGTCAACAATAAATTTAAGAAAAAGAAAAACGGCCGAAGCCGTTAAATTCTTTGAGTGGAGCTAAGGGGAATCGAACCCCTGACCCCCTGCTTGCAAAGCAGGTGCTCTCCCAGCTGAGCTATAACCCCAGGATTACACTTTGAGAATAAATGGTGGGCCTGAATGGACTTGAACCAACGACCTCACCCTTATCAGGGGTGCGCTCTAACCACCTGAGCTACAGGCCCGCATTTCTCATGGAATGCTCAAATATATTATCAATTATAAAGAAAGGTGTCAAGAACAAATTAAAAAATTTAAAACTTTCAATGATAGATCTTGTGCTTTGTGGAAAACATATAGGTTATCCACAGAAATGTGGATAAAGTGCTTAAATTGTGGAGAAAATAACTCATT
>CAVDZA010000037.1:0-13527 GCA_963613355.1 Bulleidia sp.
TATTGTCCTCCTACTATACTATTCACAAGATTTTTCGATTTTCCAAAAAAAAGTTTAAAAAAAGATGATTTTTTTCAATCATCTTCATTGATTCTCTTCTGTCCAATCGTAGATGGCAGTGCGTTGACCATCAGTGCACTAACGATCATTCCCATGATTCCTGATACGAATACGAGAAAGAAGCTCCATCCCCATACACTTCCATCATAGTTCTTTGCGTCTGTGATTTCTTGCATCTTATTTGCGAATAAGACACAAATCAAAATGTGAATGATTAACACGATTGCGATAATGATTAGTACCACTAACATTGAAGTATCTAATAGATCCATATATATCCTCCTAATCTATGATTCCAAACTTTTTCATCGCAGAAACGATACCATCTTCACTAACATCCTCCGTAACGTATTCTGCCATTTCTTTTAATTCATCTGCCGCATTTCCCATTGCGATACTATGTGCACATGCTTGAAACATGCTGGCATCATTCATAGAATCCCCAAACGCATACGTTTGTTGTATATCTCCACCAACAAGTTCAACCATATTCAAACAGCCAACACCTTTATTGATTCCGTGTTTTGTGATTTCTCCTGTTGTAGCTCCACCTCTACCATAAGACGCAGATGTACACACATAATCGATTTCATCACTCTTTTCTTTTAACCATTCGTTTTCTAATTCTTCATTTTGAAAACTCATATCGCAAGCCATGATTGGAGATCCATCATATTCTTTGATCGGTTTCATGTTCCAAGCATCAAGTAACTCTTGTTCATTCACACCAGATTCTAAATGTGCCTTATGTACCGTATCAACGATTTCTTGGTATTGACCAGCTGAAGCGAACAATGTATGTTCGCAAGAAAGAATGACTTCTGCCTTAAATTTTATCACTTGTTCATACCAATGTTTTAGTGTTGGTTCAGGAATTGGTATCAATTTAGATTCCTGACCTTCAAACTTGATTCCACCGCCATCTGAAAATACATATCCATCAAAACCTAGATCTCTTAATTCAGAAATTCCACCTAGGTTTCTACCTGTTGAAATAAAACAAAGATATCCATTCTTTTGCGCTTGATGAATTGCGTTCATCACATTATCGGTTGGAACGATTTCACCAATCCCACTATTCACTAATGTTCCATCAACATCAAAAAATAAACAACCTTTCATATCCACCTCAAATCAACCCAAAATGTTTTAATGCGTTATATAGTCCATCTTCATCCACATCATCCGTGATATGGTCCGCAACTTGTTTAACATCATCACTACCATTCCCCATCGCAATAGAAGTGCCAACGACCTTCATCATTTCTAAATCGTTTGAACTATCACCAAATCCATACGCATCTTTTACATCTGCGGAGAACATTCTCAACGCTCTTTCTATTCCAGTACCTTTATTTACACCATTTGCGGTGATTTCTCCACCAGTTCTACCAACGGTCTTATAGTAACCACCTCCTACAACTGTATTTAAAGATTCAGGTACTCTAGAAAAGAATACATCCGCTGTAAGTTCGCTTTGGAATGAAAAGTCCATTTTCTGTACTGGTTCATTTTGATACTCATCTGTAAGCTTCATTCCTCTTTTTAGATAGTATTCTTCTACATTACCATCATTGAATCGATCTAGGAAATGGTTTCCCATTCTTTCTCTTTCTTTTTCGTTTTGGTATGTATATGTCGTAGTCAATAGACCATAGCCTCCACCAAGTCCTTCACATAGATTCTTAAGTCTTTCTACAGTGGAAGGATGAATATCTCTTGTCTCTAAGATTTCTCCATTGTAGGCAACCCCAGCACCATTTGAGAATATGATTCCCGGAAACTCTAATTGATCAAAGAACTCTTGCGCCATTCCATAACTTCTGCCTGTACAAATAAAACAACGATGTCCATTCTTCATAGCTTGTGTAATTCCATCAATGGCACTTTGTGGGATCTTTCTATATTTTCTAGAAATCAAAGTCCCATCCATATCAAAAAACAAATACTTTTCACTCATACAATTCCCCTGTCATTGTTTCTAACAACTTCCATTCCCCATTCTTATACTCAAATCTACATACACCTGCATTCGGTGTTGGATTGATTCCTTTCTTTCTACCAACTTCATACAATCTCTCTCGGTTGATTTGAAACAACTCTTCTAACAACACAGTGTAATAGTTTGCGTGTGATACGAGTAGAACTACATCTCCATCCTTACATTTATCTGTTGTATCTCTTAAGAAAGAACGAATACGTTTCTTTACATCTTCCGCATCTTCTCCACCAATATCAGAGTAATGAACGGTATAGAATCTAGCTTCTTGTAGTTCATAATCATCCAAGAATGAACTTCCTTCTAGTTTTCCAAAATTGATTTCTTTCAAACGATCATCCATGCTGGCATGGATTCCTTTATCTTCTAATAAGATCTCTGCGGTATCTCTCGCTCTTTCACTTGTAGAAGTAAACGCATGATCAAAGTGAATATCTTTTAACTTTTCTTTTGTGTGTTTTATTTGTTGGATTCCTTTTTCTGTTAGTGGTGAATCACACTGTCCTTGTAGTCTATTGTTTATATTAAAAAGTGTTTCTCCATGTCTAACAAGATAATATTGAATTGTCTTAGGAAAGTGAATTTGTCGATATTCTTGTGCACTGATTGGTTCTTCTTTCATAGACCAATTTCCATCATCATATGTAAAAATACAAACACCACAATTAGGCATCCAAGCTTTTCCTTCTTCATTTCTTTTTTCTACATATGCTTGTTGATCAAAGTTTAGTAATGTCTTCATCAAATGCATGATATAAGAACCATGAGATACAACTAAAACATTATCTCCATCTTTACATTCCTCTAATATCTTAGAGAATGCCTTTCTAGATCTTTGATCAAAGATTTCTTCAGATTCCCCATGGAACTCTGTCCAATCTTCTCTCATCCGATCTCCCCAGATTTCTTGTCTAAATTTTTCGATTGGTTCTCCATCCAAATCACCAAAGTCAAATTCCTTTAACTCTTTCATACAGATAGGATCAACATCATGATACTGACATATGATTTGTGCTGTTTTAAGAGCCCTCTCAGAAGAAGAGGTATAAGCGTGTTGAAAAGATATTTGTCGTAAGACTGAAGCGATTTCTTGGGCATCCTCTATTCCTTGTGCAGTCAAAGGAGAATCACAAGCTCCCTGCATACGACCAACTTGATTGAATATCGTTTGTCCATGTCTTACATAATAAAAATTCACCTTCATATCTTTTCCTCTTGTTTCTATTCTAACAAAAAGAAGAAATGTGTTATATCATTTCTTCTGCTTTCACTAAAATATTACAAACATCTTCCAAATGATTTACCTCAAAATAATGTTCTTCTAGTGGTATCCACTTTTCTATAAACATATCTACTTTATCTGGATTTCTTTTCTTGATTCTTTCTATCTGTAATGTTGGATCAATTGTAAGATAGATAGAATAATCATAAAGATCTCTTAGGTATGGATGCATAGAGTATGAACCTTCCACAATTGTGATCTTTGTCTGTTTGATAACTCTTTTATCCATCAATGTAAATGTTCTACAATCCAATGGTTGATAAATGATATCTTCCTTTGTATGTAACTTAGAACCAACTTCTTCTTTAAACCTTTCTCGATCTACATTCCCACCTGCTTCTTCATATCTTTCTTTTGTACGTTGTTCCACTCTCAAATAAAAATCATCCATATGAAATACATTCGCATTCAACAATTGTGATAGATATTCTGATAATGTTGTCTTACCAGAAGCACATCTACCATCAATAGAAATCACGATCTGTTCTTTGTGGATGTTTTGAATATCACTTAATATTTGAGAGATGATTTGTTGATTCATGACATTATTGTGATATATAAGTTTGTTTTTGTCTATTCATACGCAAGAGAAAAGGCCTTGATAGGCCTCTCTCTTTTCTAAAATTTATTAAGGGGATAGAAATCTCTGAACATGTTTTAGGGGTTTCACATGATTCAGGGGCAGATCAATTCTGCACTTATAATATACTTTTCTTTCCTCGATAAATTATGTCATTGTTTTGTGAAATTATGTGATTACGCTTCACCATCTGGTTGTGTAAATAAAGAAATCATCCATTCACTATTTACACAAGGAAATGATTTCTCATCTACTTGTAGTAATTCTTTATTAGCTTCTAATTCTTCATTCAACCCACTTACTGGAATCAAGAAGGACATACCCTTATCATTCAAACGAATATCGATCTTCATCACATCATCTTTTGTATATACATAATCAATCGATGTTACTTCCTTTGGATCACCTTTTCTACTCTCTAAGAAATCGATAAAGCTATCATACTTCGCTAGTTCTACACCAATATCATTAGCACCATCTTCAAAGATCTGTATCTTTTCCACAAACTCTTTTACAGTCGCACATCTTCTCAATGTATAACCTTTCTTTAATAATGGTTCTCCTAAAGCAGAAAGAGCACTTCCTTCATCACTAGAAGATACCAATATCACAAACTTATGTTCTGGATCTTCGTACAACATTGTATTTTGTACCATAAAATCTGAGTGACAATGTGGACAAGAATGTTGAAAGATATCGCCAGACTTACAACGATCTCTTAAGTCAGGATCTTGTAGTGTATTAATTGTGTTATAGATTTCTAGATCAAATTCTTTTTCACAATAAGGACATTTATATTTAATGATTTGACTATGACTCATACATCCTCCTAGTTCTTTAATGAGATACCATTGAAATCAATTCCTATTTCATTGGTTTCCTGGATCAATTGGTTCATGGCTTTTGTCTGTTCTTTATCTAAGTGTTCACCACCAAATAACACAAACAATCTTAAACCTTCATTCATATAAGGTAAGGCATAAACAGGTTCTCCTTCATGGACACCCATTTCATCCTGTGGTTCTTCTAATAATTCACCAACCAAGAAAGGTCCCTTGATACCTGTGATACGCATCGCATATTCACTTAACGTAAGATCATAGATCATCCCTACATATACAACATCTGGATAATACGCATCTCTTAATGGATCTAATCTACTATCTTCTCTACTTCTTAATACATCTTCATCAACATTCTTATCTTTTTCTTCTAAGAAAGCTTGATTCTTTTCTACCATATCAAAATCAGCTTCTGCGACTCTCATTTCTTTGTAGAAGACTTCATCAATCGTGAACTCTCCTAACATCTTTTTATTCTTGAGACCTTTTGTGCAATGTTCCCAACTTGGTCCAATAGAAAGAACATGAAAACGTACAAAGCCTTCTTTATCAATATAAGATGAACATAACGCATAACAATCCTTATCATTTACTTTGATAGGTCCTGTTAGATTCGCAGTTAATTCATCCGCTTCTATCGTTACATATTTGTGATAATAATCTGTAAAGTTATATTCCGCAACTATCATATATCCTCTAAAAAAATAAGCAGGACTCTAGGTCCTGCCATATTATAACATTGATTTGATCAGTCTTTACTTGATCTGCTTCCTAAGATCCTCAATACATATAAGAATACATTGATGAAATCTAAGTAAAGTTCAAAAGCACCATAAATAGCTAAGTTATCAGCTACTTGTCCAGAACCACCAACACTATAGTATGTTGATTTGATCTTCTGCATATCCCAAGCTGTTAAAGCTAAGAAAATGATGACACCAATATAAGAAATAACCAAACTATTTCTTAATGCTGGAATAAAGATAGAAGCGATAGATGCGACGATCAACGCAATCAATCCACCCATGATCAATGTTGAAAACTTAGACAAGTCCTTATTTGTTGTGGCACCAATTACTGCGCAACTTCCAAATAGTACTGCTGAGAATAAGAACGCTCCAAACACTGCACCTTCTGTATAAGCATACAACAATGTTGAGAATGTGAATCCTGTTAGTGCTGCGTAAGCTAAGAATAAAACATTAGCTGTAGAAGTACGCATCGTCGTAATCTTAGCAGATAATCCGATAACGACACCAAACTGTGCTACGATCAAGATAATGGAACCAATCGCTCCAGTCATGCTGTACCAATAGTACCATGCGTTTGTAAAATAACAGACTGCTGCGACGATTGCGGTAACAGCTAATCCTAATCCCATCTTCCCAAATACTTTTACGAGGTACGCATTTACATCATCCTGCGCAAAACCTCTTGTTTGTGTATTAAATTCACTCATTTCATACACCTTCCTTTCAAAATATACCTATAGTTTATATGACTCTACATGAAAGTCAAACGACACCCTTCATTAAATGTCTAATCTCCATTTAAGAATCGATCTACTTCACCAAGGATATCATCATCCTTATTTGTGACATCATACCATCGTACTGGCATCTGATGTTTGAACCATGTGTATTGTCTTTTCGCAAAGTTTCTAGAATTCTTTTGAATCAAATGTTTTACATCTTCACTAGACATATTTCCTTGGAAATATTCTTTCCACTCTTTGTATCCAATACCTTCCATACATGTATCTGAGAAAGTAACACCTTCCTCTAATAATGTTTTGATTTCATTCTCTAATCCATCTTCAAACATCTTTTCAACACGCATGTTGATTCTTTCATACAACTTCTCTCTATCCATCGTACATCCAATGATCATAGCGTCATACAACAATTCATGTTTCTGTTCTTTCTCGATTTCACTCTGCGTTTTCCCAGTATTCTTTTGAATCGTTAAAGAACGCATCACGCGTCTACGATTATTAGGATGGATCTTTGTTGCCTGAATAGGATCACTCTTTTCTAACATGGCATACAATTCTTCATTCGTATAAGCATCTAAAGAAGGATCATACGCTTCTTCTTTTTCATTCTCAAAAGAATAATCATATAAACAAGCTTTTAGATATAATCCTGTTCCACCACATATGATCATTGGCTTCTCACTTGAATCTATAAGTTCTCTTGCCATCTTTTGAAAGATAGAAACGTTATACGCTTCCTTAGGTGAAAGTATATCGATCAAATGATGTTTAACACCATCCATTTCCTCTTTCGTAACTTTACCACTACCAATATCCAATCCTTTGTAAACTTGAATTGAATCTCCAGATATGATTTCTAATCCATATCTTTTCGCTAGTTCAATGGAAAAAGAAGTTTTTCCTACTGCGGTAGGTCCCGCAATGACAATGACCTTTTTCATCGTTTGAACTCCTTCATCAATTCTTTCTCATCTAAGACGATAAAGATAGGTTTATGATCGATGCCTACAAATGGATCTTCACATTGTGAGAGTTGTTCTATCAATTGATTCATTTCATCTATTGTGAAATGTTTTTTCTTTTGAATGATCCTAGAAGAAGCCAACATCGCTACTTTTGTTCGTTGGATAGAAGTGAAATGTCTTGAATCATCACTTTCAAACGCATCTAATAGATCTTGGATAAACTGTTCTTCTTCGATCCTTTGACACCAAGATGGTAAAGAACGAATGATCAAAGTATCTTTTCCAAATGGTTCAAATGTTATATGAGATGAAGATAACACTTCGTTGATTTCATCACATCTTTGTACGATAGAATCATTTGTATGTACTGTGATAGGAATCAAAAGATCTATCATCGTACTATCTTCATTCATCTTTTGATAGATATCGTTATAGATGATCTTCTTATTGGCAGCGTATTGATCAACAATAGCTAATGAATGATCCATTTCACATAAGATATATTGATCATGGTATTGACCAATGACTCTCATAGATGGGAATGGTTGTTTCTCTTCTACCTTTTCTTCTACCACTTTACTTTGAAGAGCTCTTAAGATCTTTGCGTCTTCTTCTGCCTCTTCTTGAATAGAACGTTGAATCTCATCTACGACAGGTTCTTTCTTTTCTTCTATGATAGGTTCTTCTTCAACAGGAGCTTTCAACTCCTCTTCAAAAGACATTGGTTGATAGTATTCCACACGTGCTTCTTTTACTTGTGCGACTGGTGCGATATCTTCTACATTTAAAGCTTTATGTACTTCTTCTTTGATCAACACTTCTAATTGGATCTCTTTTGAAATACGAACTTCCCATTTTGATGGATGTACGTTGACATCTAATAGATGTGGATCCATTTCAATAGATAATACACATAATGGATATCTACCTGTAGGTATCAATCCTTCATATCCATCTTGAATCGCTTTATAGATACGATATGTTCTTACCATTCTTCCATTCAAGAACACATGCATCATCTTATTAGAAGCTCTTGTGATATCTGGTTTGATCAAATAACCACTCACATGATAATCAAAGTCAGAGAAATCCACCTTAATGGCGTTCTCACTAGCAGCTCTACCATAAACATTAAATACAACTTCTAATAGATTTCCTTGTCCACTTGTTCGAAAGGCATCTCTTCCATCATTAATAAAATGGAATGCGATCTCTGGATGAGATAACGCAAATCTAGAAATGACATCTTGGATCAAAGAAGATTCATAAGATGCAGAACGCATATGTTTTAAACGAGCTGGTGTATGATAAAACAAACCCTCTACCGTTATCTCTGTACCTTGATTACAAGGATATGGTGAAGCACTTTGTTTTTGGCCATACGCAATGACTACCTTTGTGTTATCCACACCATCACTTGTTACTAAAGTTACTTTGGAGACTGCTGCGATACTAGGTAACGCTTCACCTCTAAAGCCTAATGTATGAATTGAAAAGAGATCACTTTCTCCTTTGATCTTACTTGTTGCGTGTCGTTGAAAAGCCATTTCAGCATCTTCACTACTCATACCACATCCATTATCTTGGATCGTGATCTTAGAGATGCCACCTTCTTCAATCGATATCGTAATGGATGTACTTCCTGCATCTATCGCATTCTCTACAAGTTCCTTTACAACACCCATTGGTCTTTCAACAACTTCTCCTGCCGCAATCATATTTGCGGTATGTGAATCTAATTGATGTATTCTTCCCATACCAATTATTGTACAATAAAACTATGCTTTTAAAACAAGAATACAGATATGAACAAGTAATCAAGAAATCTAGATTCATCGCTTGTATCAAACCAATACAAACAGAAGAAGACGCTAGAAACTATATCGAAGAAATCAGAAAAGAGTTCAATGACGCTTCACATGTATGTACTGCGTATGTATGTGGTGACAATAACATGATCCAAAGATCTTCGGATAATAAAGAACCAGCTGGTACTGCTGGTGTACCTATGTTAGAAGCTATCTTAAAGAGTGATATCCAAAATGTATGTGCGTGTGTCGTACGCTATTTTGGTGGTGTTAAATTAGGAGCAGGTGGTTTAATTAGAGCCTACTCTTCTTCCGTATCCGAAGCACTCAAAGAAGCTGATAAAGTAGTCAATGTAACGTTCCACCAATATTCCATTACATATCCATATACACTATCTGGAACACTAGAAAATTGGTTACGAAGAAATACATTTATTAAAGACTTCTTATATGATGAAAATGTCACTTGTCTATTCGAAACAGAAAGTGACACGATCATCGTAGATATTCAAAACTTAACTTCTGGTAGTATTACACCAGAGTATGTCAAAGATGTATTAAGAGAAAAGGATGTTTAAGTCTAAGGCTTGAACATTTTTTATTAATTCAAGTATTTGGCTGATTTTCATTCAAGTGTTTGGCTGATTTTTAGAATTTTTAAAAAAAGTGTGAATAGTATATAGGAAAGGAGTTTGTTTTGTTGCACCTTAATATTGATTTAGTGCAAATCTTCCACTAATTTTTTTCACGTGCAAAAACACAAAATAGGCCGTTACTACTGTAACGACCTATCTTCTTATAACCCTAGTTCATCCGCTGTCTTTTCAGCTTCTTCTAAGACCTTTTCAAATTTATTCAATGCGATATTGATTGGTTCAGGTGTTGTTAGATCTACACCTGCGTGTTTTAACTCATCTAGTGGATATTGACTAGAACCCATAGATAAGAATTCTAAGTAGTTCTTTACCGCATCCTTTTCACCACTCAAGATCTTTTCAGAGATCGCACAAGCAGAGGAATATCCTGTAGCGTAAACATATACATAGAACAAGTAATAGAAGTGAGGAATTCTTGCCCATTCATACTTCACCTTATCATCTACTACCATATCATCACCAAAGTATTCATGAATCAATCTTAGATATACATCACTTAATGATTCAGGTGTTAATGCTTCACCTCTTTCACACATCGCATGTGCTTCTTTCTCAAATTCCGCAAACATTGTCTGTCTATAAACAGTACCTTTAAATCCTTCAAGATATTGGTTTAATAACGCAAGTCTCTTAGATGGATCTTGTTCCTTCTTTAATAATTGATCAATCAATAGATTCTCATTGACTGTAGAAGCTACTTCTGCCACAAACATCGTATATTCACTATATTGGAATGGTTGTGTATGGTTTGTTAACCATGTATGTTGGGAATGTCCCATTTCATGAGCTAATGTAGATACAGATTCTAATGTACCTGTATAGTTCATCTTAATGAATGGATTAGATTCATATGTTCCAGAAGAGAAAGCTCCACCTTCTTTTCCTTTATTAGGATATACATCTACCCAACCTGTATCAAACGCATTCTTAACTCGATTAACATATTCTTCACCTAATGGAGTTACCGCATCAATGACCATTTGTTTCGCTTCATCATATGTATATTTATCACTAATACCTTGTGTTAATGGTGCGTACAAATCATAGTAATGTACTTCATCTAACTTTAATAATCTCTTTCTTAAACGTACATAACGATACATAAGATCCATTCTGTTATGTACTGTATCAATCAAGTTATCATATACACTTTCAGGAATATTATCATTAGACATTCTCATCTCTCTAGAAGAATGATAGTTTCTTAATCTAGCTTCAGTTGTACATGTCTTAATGACACCAGAGAAGATAGCACATAGTGTATTGATATGATTCTTATATCCTTCATAGAAAGTCTCAAACGCATTCTTTCTTAATACAGGATCTGTACTTTGTTGTAATAAAACATAAGATGATTCTGATACTTCATGTGGATTTCCTTCACTATCTAACGCATCATCAAATTGTAGATCTGCATACAACAAAGCTGTCATAGCTTGTTCTGGTACATTGAACACTTCACCAAAGGAAGCTAAGATACCTTCTTCTTTACTAGATAATGTATGTGGTTTCGCTCTTAATAGATTGTTTAAATAGAATGCATATTCTTTTAAAGATGGATCATTTACGATTTCATTTAAAGTAGATTCATCATTTGAAAGGATCTCTGGTTCTGCGAACGCACAAGCTGTACTAAAAGCTACCACTTTAGAATAAGCTTTAGAGAACATTGTCTGTGCCTTTGTATCTCTTGTATCTTCTACCTTTCTTAAAGATGCGTAACAAAATAAATTACTAGCTTTCTTAGCCACATCATTCTGTTCTGTTAAATAAGATAATATACTCTTCGCATTATTTAATGTTCCTTCATACTTTGTTAATGATGTAATGTCACTTGTGATAGAACTTAAAGCTTCTTCAAATTCTTCATCACTCTTAAACAAAGTACTGAGATCCCACATGTATTTAGGATCCATCTCTTTTCTTTCTTGTAAAACTTCACTCATCTGTCTTCTCCTTCTTTACAAACATAATATCCATATCGGTATCACTACCATCAATTCCATCTACTGTACCTTGATCTGTATATTGCCAGATAGAGAATGTATATTGATAGGTAGGATGATCTACATCATAATGTGCTACCCATGTATCAAATTCCTGCATATATTCTAATAAGAAATACTTTTCAAATAGCTTAGTACTATTATAGTTCATTGTTTCATATCCAGCATTCTTCATGATATGTAAGAAAGTAACTGCGTTTTGTGTCCAAACTTCTTTACTTAAGTGATCCACTCTACCTTTACCTTCTCCTGCCTTTTCAATGTCGAAACAAACAGGTAGATCAATGTCATAACCTTTGATCTGTTGAAGCGTAAATTCCGCTTCTTCTCGAGCTTCATCAACTGAAGTAGCTTGAGAAAAGAAATAAACACCAACCTTGATTCCATATTTAATACAAGATTGAATATTGTAGTCAAAGTAAGAATCTTTATGGATCTCACCAGTTTCCCACCCTCGATATCCAACTCTTAGATACGCAAATTCAACCCCCGCATTTTTAACTTTCTCCCAATTGATCCACTCTTGGTGAGAAGATACATCAATACCTTGCATAGAAGTATACGTATCATCTTCATAAGACATGAAGGATCCATCTTTTACTAAGTTATCCCAATTATATGTATTTTCTACTAAAGTACTTTCTACAGGTGTTTCTTCTAATTCCCTCTTCTTTTTATTTTGAAGAATCAAAAAAGAAGAAAAACAAACAATCACTAACGCTACCAATACCAATACTATGATTAGATTTCTAACATTTAATTTTCTTTTCTTCTTTCTATTTGTCATATGTAAAATTGTACACCTTATCATTCATGAATTGTGTTTCAATTCTTAAGATTTAGATTTCACTTCTTATACGTTTCCAAAATCTCTACGTAATAATTCCGACTCTTTCAAAGCTTCTTTCACAGCTTCATCATGTGAAATTTCTTCAAGATACTCATATCCTTTGATACACGCTTCAAAGATTTCTTCTTTTTCATCACTTGTTCGTTTTTCATAATCAAAAGCATTTGCCAAACATCTATCTAGATCTCTGAAGAAATATTCAGCTACTGTCACTGGACTGAATGGTATTACTGTTACAGAACCAGGAGATACATTAACTACAGAAGAGCTATCTTGATGAAGAACACGTTCATTTTGTACGGAACGAAGTACTTCATTTCGTACATTGTATTCTTCATATTCATAGATGATTTCAAAAGCTTCAGACATCACATATTGGAAGTCTTGTTCACTTAATGTATATTTAACCTCATTCATGAGATCATTAAGCGTGTTTGAAAACTGACCATCTAAACCTCTTGAAATAAACATACCTTCTTCATCATCGTTTGGTATGTACTTCGATCTAGTCAACTTACTTAAGCATTCAGTCAATCTCTTAAGGTTTTTACAACCTTTAATAGAGTATCTTCCCATCACTGTCGTTTCATTTAAATAATTACTCATATCTTTTCTCCTTTGTGCTTTTCACAACCTCTTTGATAGCTTACCTTTATACAAGCTATCAAATTATAACATTTCATGTTTTTTCACTTTGCGTGACTAGTCTTCATAGACAAAAGAGGATTTCTATCTATTGATGAATTTAAAAATGAAACTTAAAATATTTTCGGTAATCGTTAATTAAAACATAGGAGAAAAAAATGAAAAAGAAATTATTAAGTGTTCTATTGGCACTATTTACAATGATGTATTTTGTGCCAATGAATGTATTAGCTACAGATGAAAGTATTGAGATCAACGAAACTAATTTCCCTGATACTAACTTTCGTGAATATGTAAAGGCTCTTGATGAGAACGATGATGGAGTGTTTACAACAGAAG
>CAVDZA010000038.1:0-12906 GCA_963613355.1 Bulleidia sp.
CCATCCATCATTAACTACTAGCTTGACGTTGCTGTAGTTTTGTGATGTTACGTTGAAGCTTTCTGCTGTTAGACCCATATTGTATGTGTCAGCGTTTGTACCACTAGCCTTTGCTTCTACGCCTTCTTTTAATGTGACTGTAATATCTGTGTTTTCTGGAATTGAGATTTCCTTAATTCCTTCAACTGTCTTTTCAGTTCCATCATATGCTTCAGTTGCAGTATTACCTGTTACTGTGACTGTCTTTTCAGTGTCATCCGGAGTGATTGTTAACTTACCAGGATTTTTAGTAATATTATAGTTATTAGTTACATCAACCGTCTTATTATCAACAGTAGTAGTAATTACAACATCACCTGTAAATGAACCATCATATAGTCCAACATCAGTACCTTTTGCTGAATAAGTAACATTAGCTTTATGACCATTTACTAATCCATTTTCAGAAGGTGTTACATTTGATAGTACAATTTCAGAACCTGTATATGTTTTAGTAGCACTTTCACCTGTGAATGTTACAGGTCTCTTTGTAATGTTATAAGTAACTGTTGTTGTTCCTGTGTAGTTTCCTGCACCTGTTACTGTTACTGTTACTTTACAGACGTTAGTTGTATCGTCTGAGTAACTTAATTTGTAATCAGTATTTTCAGTCAATTCATTTCCATCTTTATCCTTGACTGTTGGCTTTTGTGCTTGTGATGTGCCGTTATAAACTACATCACTTGGAGCTTCTACTGTAAATTCTTGTTTATAAATAGCGTAGAAATAAACATCAGCTGTCATTTCAGTTTCAGTAGTGTAAGTATTAGCCCAAGTTCCAGATCCATCTCTTTGTGTATTCCAACCTACAAAAGTATATCCTTCTTTAGTAGGATTTTCTTTTGTTGTTGCATTGAAATAATAATCGTATTTCTCTTCTAAAGAATTCCAACGAGGTGTTGATGCTACTTCATCATAGTCTGTATATTCATTAATATAGAATGTCTTATATGGGTTATCTTGACTAACCTTTTTATAAACTAAATGTAATACACCAGTAGGGTTATAGGCATAATAACCATCTTTATCACCATCGCCTTCTTTATTACATTTAAATCCTAGATAAGAATTATACGAAGTAACTTTACTACCAAAATTTTTGAATTCCGTAGCGTAATACTTAATTTCGCTATAATGTCCTGTCCAATAGAAATAGGAATTTTCAAATACATAACCTTCTGGTAATACCCCATCAGCTTGTGCGAATGTTGCTTTATTGACTTCAATAGAAGTTTTGTTAAAAGTAAAAGTCTCTGTACCACCAGTCAAAGAAATATCGTTACCGTTTTCATCTTCATAACGAATCTTTAAACCATTTTTTCCATAAGTAGTATCATCAGATGAATCAACTACATACGCAACGATATTATTTTTAGAGCTTGAAACAACAGTAACCTTATACTGATGAGTTTCACCACGCCAAGCATTCACTGTAATAATAGTTTGGCCTTTAGCTCTAGCAGTAACAATACCACCATTAGTAACAGTCGCAACACTAGGATCAGATGATGACCACTTATCAGAATAAAACGTACCCCTAAAAGTATATTTTTCACCAACTTCAAGAGTTATCACTTCATCATAATTTGTTGCAGCTTCCTTAGTGTCATATTCATTCTCAACTTCAGCTACTTCAGTTAACTCATTAATAGATAATTCAACTGTTCTAGATCCAACTTTATTTTCGTCTGTATCTAATACAACTAAATCAAATGTATAATCGCCATTCTTAACTACATTAAAAGACAATGTCTTTTGATCTTCTGTTGTAAGTTCAGAATTAATAGCGTAATTACCATTTTCTAAGTTATTAGAAATTTCTTCATTGTTGTTAAAATCTAAAGAAACTTCGTCATCAGTATCAAGTGTAAATGTAACTGTTGCCATAGACTTATCATCGTTATAAACAACATTTTCAGTTTCATCGAACTTGATATTGTTACTATAATCTGTTGTCTCATCTGTTTCCGCAAAAACACTAGTTACGTTAAAACATGTAACAGCCATAAAAACAGATAATACTAAAGTAAGTAACTTCTTAATACCTCTTTCCATCATTCCTTCTCCTTCCATCTTTTACTTTGTCTTTTTCTTCATTCTAGTATATTTTCTACCAAGATTATTCTCTAAGAATTCCATTAATAGATCTTGATCTTCTACACTAAAATCCAATTCTTTTGTTCTATAATCATCAGGTTTCTTATCATTTTGAGATTCTACTGTAAAGTATACTGCTACGACATTCTTTCTTTGTTCAAAGTCATACGCTCTTACTTCACTCCAAGGATATAGCTTTCCACCAGCTACCATTCCTTCTTCTCCTACGCCATCTCTTACTACCATGTAGATAGATACCGCAATGATCGTACCTGTTAATCTAAAGATATCAAACATTGACATGCTAGCACCTTGTGTAATCATCGTAATGACTGATAATACACCAATTGCTAGGAAAAGGATTCTCATCGTAGACCATTGTTGGTCTGAGATGATTACCTTACCACTCAATCTTCTCCATCTTATAAATAATGGAATGGATAATCCAATAAAGACTACACCAATCACAATATTCAAAATATCATTTGTTGATAAACTCATATTTTCCTATTTCCCCTTTCGAGACAATGTCCGTATTATAACATAAATAATCCCTATTCTGTCTAAATTCAGACAATGATATACTATTTCTATGAAAAAATTATTGAAAGATATAGTCGATATCACAGGTGAAGTCGCTAAAAAAGCATCTCCTGTTATTCAAAATACAGTAAACCAGATTACTGATATTACATCTGATTACATCCAAAAAGCACAAGATAACATCGAAAAGAGAAAAGAATTACATGATGCTGAGTTTGATGATATCTTAACGATTGAGTTAGATCAGTATGAAAAAGGTATCTTTTTGAATGTATATGATGAACATGATATCAAGTATGATATCTTCCAAGTAAAACCATTATTTTCTAAGAATTATTTTCAGCTTCAAGAGAAAGATGGATTTGTGATAGCTACTTGTACGATCAATAGAACACCTAAAAGACATATCAAATGTGAAAGTAATCCTATTGATTTTGATATCCAGATGGGAAATCAACCTTTCACATCAATGAGAACATGTAAAAAAGAAACATTGACTAGAACCTATATCTTTCAAGATTGGTTTATTACTAGACAAGTCATGAGTTCTGATTTCTTGATAGAAGATAGAAATGGGAATGAAATAGCTGAGTTACTTTATCTAGGAAACAATGGATGTTATCGAATCAAGATCAAAGATATCAAAGATGAGATCATGGTCATGATGATCGTTATGTGCTTAGAATTTGAATATTGTGTATAAGAAAAGGATGCCTCATGGCATCCTTGTTTACTTCACTGAGAATAGATATTGATTATCATCTGCATCTACAACGATCGTCTTATTAGCGATGTTATCTGTAGATAGAATTACTTTAGCTACTTCAGTTTCAATAGCTTTTTGGATATGTCTTCTCATAGGTCTAGCACCAAATTGTGTATCGACACCTAATTGAATGATCCTTTCTTTTGCCTTATCAGTTACTTCTAGATGAATATCTTTTTCTAGTAAACGATCAGATAATAGTTTCAAGAACTTATCTGCGATCTTCTTTTGTACTTCAACACCTAAGGAGTTGAATACAATGATTTCATCGATTCTGTTAACGAATTCTGGTTTAAAGAAACCTTGAACTGCTTGTTCATAGTGCTTCTTTCTTTCAACTTCATCTGTCTCAAATGCATAATCAGAACCAAGATTACTTGTCATGATGATGATCGTATTCTTGAAGTCTACTGTAACACCTTTAGAATCTGTGATCCTTCCATCATCTAAGATCTGTAATAATGTATTAAATACATCAGGATGTGCCTTTTCTACTTCATCTAGTAAAACAATTGAGTATGGATGTCTACGTACAGCTTCTGTTAACTGTCCACCTTCTTCATAACCTACATATCCTGGAGGAGCACCAATCAATCTAGAAACACTAAACTTCTCCATGTACTCACTCATATCGATTCTTACGATATTGGATTCATCATCAAAGAGCTGTTGTGCTAAAGCTTTAGCGACTTCAGTTTTACCAACACCTGTAGGACCTAAGAATAAGAAGGAACCAAGTGGTCTATTTTCATCTTGGATGTTTGCTTTGGAACGCATGATAGCGTCTGTTACTAATTCCAAGGCTTCATCTTGTCCCATGACCCTATCAGATAAGAAGTCTTTGAGATGTAAGATCTTCTCTTTTTCTGAACTCTTTAATCTAGAGATATCAATGTGTGTCCATCTAGATACGATCTCATTGATTTCTTCTTCATCAACGACACGTTTTAACATTGTGTCTGTAGAATCATCAGAATCTGTATTCATTGAATCTTTGATCTTCTTTTCTAATGTTGGAATCGTTGAATATAACAATTGACCAGCTTTATCATAATCATTCTTTTCTCTAGCTAGATCGTATTGTTTCTTAGCTTCTTCTAGTTCATTCTGATAAGAAGCAATAGATTTATCACTTTCTTTTTCTGCATTCCATTTTGAAATGCCAGCTTCTAGCTTTTCATTGACATCTGCTAGTTCTTTTTCAATTTCAGCTTTTCTAGATAAAGACTTTTCATCATTTTCTTTCTTCAAAGATTTCAATTCCATATCTAGTAACTTCTGCTTACGATCTAATTCATATAATTCAGTAGGCATAGAATCAAGTTCTACACGAATGGAAGAACAAGCTTCGTCAACTAGGTCGATTGCCTTATCAGGTAAGAAACGATCTGTGATATAACGATCAGATAGTTTCGCAGCTGCTACTAATGCCTCATCTTTAATTGTGACGTGATGATAGTTTTCAAAACGTTCTTTTAAACCTCTTAAAATGGCAATCGTATCATCTACTGTTGGTTCATTGACCTGAACTTTCTGGAATCTTCTTTCTAAAGCTCTATCTTTTTCAATGTATTGACGATACTCATTGTATGTCGTAGCACCAATACATTTGAGTTCACCTCTAGCCAATAATGGTTTCAACAAGTTGGCAGCGTCCATACTACCTTCTGTCTTACCAGCACCTACTAAGTTATGGATCTCATCAATGAAGAGAATGATATCTCCATTGGCTTTTTGTACTTCTTTGAGTACACCTTTGAGTCTTTCTTCAAACTCACCTCTATATTTCGCACCAGCGATCAAAGACCCCATATCTAATTCAATGAGTCTTTTATTCTTTAATCCTTCTGGTACTTCATCATGATAGATTCTTTGCGCTAATCCTTCACATATCGCAGTCTTACCTACACCAGGTTCACCAATCAATACAGGATTATTCTTTGTCTTACGAGATAAGATCTCAATGACACGTCTAATTTCTTCATCTCTACCAATGACTGGATCTATCTTATGATCTTTTACCTCTTGAACAAGATCCCTACCGTATTTACTGAGGGCATCAAGTTGAGATTCATTTGTTTTTTCGTCCATCTTCATACCTCCTCTTCGATCATTTTCAGCTTTGATCAAATCTTTTAAAGTGAAATTACATTGATTCATGAGTTCATTGACGATTGGCGCATTTGTTTCAAAGATACCAATCAATAGATCAGCTGTACTCATGTATGTATCTCCAAGCTTTTTCATGTAATCCATTGCGTTTTGATAAGCTTGTTGGAGATAACGATCTAAAGTCAGATCATTGGCTCCATCTACACTAGATAGATTTGAGATAGCTTTCTTAACGATCGTTAAGAATTTAGATTTAGGAACATTGATTCTTTCAAATATACCATTCAGGTTATCATCTTCCGCCATAGCACAGAGAACATGTTCCACCGTGATTTGACAGTTATGATTTTCCTGTGCTTTTGTAACAGCGTTATTAATAATCTGTTGGAGTATTTCTGTCATGATTTCTGGGTTCATGAGTCCACCTCCTTTCAGTTCTTATTAACTGAATTGTTTCTTAAACTTGGACCAAAGCGTTTCACCTTTGTCCTTGTTTTGAATTTCTTGTAGTTGTTTATACAATTCTTTTTCTTTCTTGGATAAGTTATCATTGACCTTGATACGAACAGTAACGATCTGATCACCCTTCTTACCACCTCTTAGATCAACGACACCTTTGCCTTTTAATCTGAGTTTTGTACCATCTTGTGTACCAGCTGGGATCTTCATGGATACATCACCTTCGATCGTAGGAACATCTACGCTAGTTCCAAGAGTCGCATCGATTGCGCTTACTGGAATATCTAGATAGATATCTTTTCCATCACGAACGAAGTACTTATGTGGTTGCACATTGATTTCAATATAGAGATCACCATTTGGACCACCATTGCTACCACGGTTTCCCTTTCCAGCAACTCTTAATTGTTGGCCAGTTGAAATACCTGCAGGAATCTTGATATCCACAGGAGTCGTCTTACGAACGTAGCCTTGTCCATTACATTCATGACATGCCTTTTTGACGTGTTTTCCAGTACCTCTACAATCAGGACAAACAGTTTGAGAACGCATTGTTCCAAACATCGTTCTTTGGATAGATTCCACAACACCACTACCATGACATCTTGAACAGTCTTCTACATCACTTGGACTTTCTGCACCAGTGCCATGACAATGGGAACATTGTTCATCATATGTTAGGTTCAATGATTCTGTCTTACCAAAGCATGCATCCATAAAGGATACAGACATGCGTCTAAAGACATCCTCACCCTTTGTAGGACCTTGTTTTCTATAACCTCTAGATGATGAAGAGAATCCTCCACCGAAGATATCTCCAAAAATATCTCCTAGATCATCAAATCCTCCACTAGAGAATCCACTGAATCCACCAAATCCTCCAGCTCCACCTGCTGCTTGTGGGTCAACGCCTGCAAATCCAAACTGATCATAAGCTTGTCTTTTCTTAGGATCTGATAAGACTTCATTTGCCTCATTGACCTCTTTGAACTTTTCAGCTGCATCAGGTTCTTTATTTAAATCCGGATGATACTTCTTTGCGAGCTTTCGATAGGCTCGTTTGATTTCATCATCGGTTGCATTTCTGGATACGCCTAATACCTCATAGTAATCTCGTTTATCTGCCATACAAAACCTCACTTATCTTTCTTGAAATAAGAATGCGGAAGTTCATTCCGCATTCATGATCTTTAGTTCTTTTCTTGGAAATCAGCATCTACGACATCATCATTTGATGAAGAAGATGTGTTATTTGCGGAAGGATCAGCTTGTGCACCTTGTTGTTGGTACATTTGTTGTGCCATTGTATTAGCAGCTTGTTCTAAAGCATCCATCTTAGTCTTTAAAGCTTCCATATCATTCTTATCGATGGCTTCTTGTAATTCATCTCTGAGCTTCTTGACTTCAGCCTTTTGTTCTTCAGAGACATTAGCGTTATCGCTCTTTAGAGTTTCATCGATCTGGTTGATAAATGATTCAGCCTTGTTCTTTGTTTCGATTTCTTCTTTACGCTTATCATCTTCAGCCTTATGTTCTTCAGCTTCTCTTACCATTCTATCGATTTCATCATCTGATAGACCAGAAGAGTTCTGGATCGTGATATGTTGTTCTTTATTTGTACCCTTATCCAACGCAGATACCTTAACGATACCGTTAACGTCGATATCGAACTTAACTTCGATCTGAGGAACACCACGTCTAGCTGGTGCGATACCATCTAATTGGAAGTTTCCTAAAGTCTTGTTATCGGCAGCCATTGGTCTTTCACCCTGTAATACATGGATGTCTACTGCTGGCTGGTTATCTGCAGCTGTAGAGAATACTTGAGACTTGCTAGTAGGGATCGTTGTATTTCTTGGAATCAATACAGTCATGACACCACCAAGAGTTTCGATACCTAAGCTTAATGGAGTTACATCAAGTAACAATACGTCTTGTTTAACATCTCCTGATAATACACCACCTTGGATTGCAGCACCTAATGCTACGCATTCATCAGGGTTAACAGACTTGTTAGGTTCTTTACCTAATTCATTCTTAACAGCTTCTTGAACTGCTGGAATACGTGTAGAACCACCAACAAGTAATACTTGTGATAAGTCAGATGCATTTAATCCTGCATCCTTTAATGCGTTTCTTACAGGAACCATTGTTCTTTCAACAAGGTCTTTTGTAAGTGCGTCAAATTGCGCTCTTGTTAGAGTAGCTTCTAAGTGTAATGGACCTTCAGAACCTGCAGAGATGAATGGTAGAGAGATCTGTGTCTGAACTGTTCCAGATAGATCCTTCTTAGCCTTTTCTGCAGCTTCCTTCAATCTTTGAAGAGCCATCTTATCTGCCTTAAGGTCGATGTTATGTTCTTTCTTGAAGTTGTCAGCTAACCAATCAATGATCTTGTTATCAAAGTCATCACCACCAAGTTTTGTATCACCTGCAGTAGCTAATACTTCGAATGTACCATCAGCGATATCAAGGATAGATACATCGAATGTACCACCACCTAGATCGTAAACCAAGATCTTGAATTCATCATTTTGGTCTTTATCAAAACCGAATGCTAATGCGGCAGCTGTAGGTTCGTTGATGATTCTTTCAACATCTAATCCAGCAATCTTACCAGCATCCTTTGTAGCTTGACGCTGTGCATCGTTAAAGTAAGCAGGAACTGTGATAACGGCCTTATCAACCTTTTCACCTAAGTAAGCTTCTGCGTAATCCTTTAAGTAAGAAAGGATCATAGCGGAAATTTCCTGTGGTGTATATTCCTTACCTTCTAATTCTGTCTTTTGATCTGTACCCATTAAACGCTTAATGGAATAAACAGTGTTCTTGTTTGTGATGAGCTGTCTCTTAGCAGCATCACCAACGATTCTTTCCCCGTTCTTAAACGCAACTACGGAAGGAGTCGTTCTATTACCTTCTGGGTTCGCAATGACCTTTGCTTCATTGCCTTCCATAACAGCTACACAGCTGTTTGTTGTACCTAAGTCAATACCAATAATCTTACTCATGTTCTTATCCTCCTAGTTATTCACTAACTTTTACCATAGCCGCTCTTAAGATGCGGTCTTTGAGTTTATATCCTTTTTGTAGAACTTCTGTAACGATACCAGGTTCTACACCTTCTTTTGCTTCACTCATGATTGCCTGGTGCCAATTTCCATCAAATGGTTCACCAACACATTCAATTTCTGTAACGCCTTCTTTTTCTAAACAACTCTTCAATTGGTTGTAGATCATTTCTACGCCTTTGCGATACGCTTCATCTTGCGTTGCTTGAGATAACGCTCTTTCACAGTTATCTAATACAGGTAATACTTCTTTGGCAAATGATTGAATATGATACTTCTGCTTCATTTCATAATCATTTACTAATCTCTTTCTAGTATTCTCTGTATCTGCGTACGCCATTGCGTAAGCATTCTTTAACTTTGCGATTTCTTCATCTTTCTTCGCAATTTCTTCTTTCAAAGCTGTAACTTCATCTACTTCTTCAACTGTATCTTCTGTTGTTTCTTCTGTATCTTCAGTAACGACAGCTTCTTCCTGAACATCTTCATTCTTCATTTCTTCACTCACTATCATCACCTCCTACGTTGTACATCTTTTCTATCATTCTTGCCGCGTATTCGACCATACTAACGACTTTGTCATAATTCATTCTGCTTGGTCCAATGACCATGAATTCACCAGTCTCATCATCACTGACCTTGAATTTACTTCTAACGACTGCTAGATCGTTATACCAAGTTAGTTCAGCACCACTTCTTGTAGAAACCGCAATCGCATTTTCATCTGCGTGCATCTTCTTCCAAACGGTCGTGTCATTGAACATCGTCATCATTTTTTTCAATTTGTTGATATCTTCAAATTCAGGTTGATATAACATTCTATCTTTTCCTGAGAAGTAAACATTGTCACTCGCAAATTTAATAAACGCTTTAACAAACGCTGTAAATAACATCTCATGTCTTTTCACAACAGAACTTAATTCCGGTTTGATTGCTTCCATCTTTTCAGGTAGTTGTGTTAATGGACATCCTTTTAATTTCTCATTCAAGATATCTGTACAAGTTTCAATATCAGAGAATGGAACGTCTTCATCAAAGTGGAAATTCTTTGTTTCTGTGTGACCTGAGTTTGTGATAAATACACAAACAGCGTTTCTTTCATCAATTGGGAATAACTTGATATGTTCAAGTGTTTGTGTGGATGCGTCTGGTCCGATCGCACCACTTGTCATATTGGTCATATCACTTAAGATCTGGCAGCTTTGGTGAATTGCTTCCTCGATGTTGAGATTGCTGGTCTCAAAGGCATCTTTTATCGCAACTTCCATTTTCTTATCCATTCCAGATTCACTTAATAGATTTTCACAATAGAACTTATATCCCATTGTTGATGGAACACGTCCTGAAGATGTATGTGTCTTTTCTAGATAACCCATTTCTTCTAGCGCTTGTAGATCATTACGGATCGTAGCACTGGAATATGGTAGATTGTATCTTTGTTGTAATGTCTTAGAACCAACTGGTTCAGCATTCTGAATAAAGTCATCTACAACTACTTTGAAGATTTCAATTCTTCTTGGCGTTAGCATTCCATACACCTCCTTTTTAGCACTCTTTCTGTGTGCCTGCTAGTATGATATACCCTCTATTTAGCAGAGTCAAGATTTGAGTGCTAATTTTTTTCAAAACTTTTCAAAATAAAAAACATGGCTATTAACCATGCTTGTAGTATGTGATCTTTGTGATTCCATAGATTGCTTCTTTATGATAGTGGAGATGTTGGAAAGAATCACTTTGATAGCTTTCTTCTTTTAGGGATTCGATTACTATATTTCCACCTTCTTGGATCATATCATTCTCATCTAAGAATTGAAGGATCATGAGATTCTTTTGTTTGGCGTATGGAGGATCCAAATATACAAAATCAAACTTGATACCTTCCTCTTTCATGATCTTTAACATCTTCATATCACTCACTGGATATACTTTTGTACGATCTTGAACATTCAATGATTCAATATTCGTACGAATGACTCTTGATGCTTCTCGATCATTATCAGAAAAGTAGACATGATCAAGACCTCTTGATAACGCTTCTAAGCCAACTGCGCCACTTCCCGCATATAGGTCTAGTCCTACTCCACCATCGAAATATCCGCCTAAAGAAGAAAAGATAGCTTCTTTGACTTTATCTAATGTAGGTCTTGTTGTATTCCCTTTTTTTGTTTCTAATCTTCTAGAAGAAAATTCACCTGCGATGATCCTCATTCGATTTCCTTTCTGTTGTATTGTGAAATGACAGCTTGTGCGATACCAACCGCAAACATAATAGATAATGTTGATGAACCACCTGAAGAAATCATTAATAATGGAACACCTGTTAAAGGAATCAATCCAGTAACACCACCAATGTTAAAGAAACAATGAACAACGAAATACATCGCTGTACCTGTTAAGATGATCTTTGCCTTTTCGTTTTTGATCTTATTTGCGTAATTCAATAAACGGAAAATGATGATCGCATATAATACGATCAAAACCAAGAATCCAACAAAGCCAAGTTCTTCTACCAAGATAGCTAAGATAAAATCAGTATTGGCAGCTGGGAAATCCGTATACTTACGAATCGAATTCCCATATCCTAATCCGATCCATCCACCATCCGCAAAGGAAACAAGACCTTTTACGATCTGATAAGAAGTACCATAGATATCTTGAAATGGATTGACCGCAGATAAGAAACGATTTTTTTGATACGCTGATAGACCAGGTAAATGTTCAATGACCTGTGTTCCTAAAGGAGACAAAATAAAGATAGCTAGTGCTACAGCGACCCAGAACGCAATTCTAAGCCATTTTTGAAATGTTTTAGCTTGTGGATTATCTGGAATCAATAAACAAACACAAACGATCAAAAAGATAACAGCCATAGAACCAAAGTCATGTTGAATAAATAAGACAGTAGCTAAATAGATACCAATAAACAATAAAGGTCTAACAAATAGATCTCTTTTTCTTGGATATGTCTTTTTCACATCTCCTAAATAAGCCGCAACGATCAAAATACTAACGATCTTCGCAAACTCTGATGGCTGAATGGACATTTCAACTCCAGGAAAAGGAATTCTGATCCACGCATGTGCACCACCAGACGCGCTAAAACACAAACACGCTAAAAGTAACACTTCCATTCCAATGATGACGATAGAAAATTTCCCTTTTTTAAGTTTATCCAAGCGAAACCAATTGGAAAACTTACACATTCCAAAGTATCCAACCAAAACGAATATGACCTGTTTAACAACTGTCTTAACTAAATATGTCGTATCACTGACAGCCAATCCCATAGAAGCAGAACCAATCATCAGTGTTCCATATATCATTAACGCAACCATTGAAAGATGAATTAGAAGATCACTTCCACTACTCATCAACAATGAAAATATACTCCATCTAAACTTCAATTTTTTCTTTTTCGTTGTCATGAGAAATATTGTAACATTATTTTGACATTTGTATCTCATCTCATTAAAATACTAGAGAGGTTTTTTTATGTTAATTAATAATGACACAATTGTAAAAGATACAGATCCAATCATTCGCGAAAAGAGCGAAATCGTTAATTTACCACTTTCTCAAGAAGATGAAACGCTTTTAAGAGAAATGTTGCAATATGTGAAAGATAGTACAGATGAAGAAAAAGCAGAAAAGATGAATCTTAGACCTGCAGTAGGAATCAGTGCGATCCAAGTAGGTGTTAAGAAACAAATGACTGCTGTCGTTGTAGATGATCTAGATAAAAATGGAGAACCTGAACATTTTGAATATATGTTGGTCAATCCAAGGATCGTTTCATCTTCTGTCCAGAAAGCCTACTTA
>CAVDZA010000039.1:0-12900 GCA_963613355.1 Bulleidia sp.
TTACCAGATGTAGACCAATCAGGTCTCATCTCGATTTCTCTTAACATCTTACTAACGCTTTGGCATGTGTTGATATCATCATCAACGATCAACGCTCTAGCACCTAATAGTTCTGGAATGAGTGAATGATCAACCGTTTCATTTGCCAATTCAAAATCAACCGTCACAACAAATTCTGTTCCTACACCTAGTTCACTTTCTACAGTAATCGTACCATTCATCATATCAACGATACTTTTGGTGATAGACATACCAAGTCCTGTACCTTGTACACCACTGATCGTTGATGTACGTTCTCTAGAAAAACTATCAAACACATGTTCAACAAATTCTTCTGACATACCAATACCATTATCTTTGACCCTGAATTCATATCTTGTGTGTCGTTTGATAGGAGATGGTAGTTCCGTTACACGGATCATGATATTTCCACCAATGCTGGTATATTTGATTGCGTTACTAACAAGATTCAATAAGATCTGATTTAATCTTAATTTATCTGTAATGATATCTTCATGTTTGATATCAAGTGTATCAATATACAAGTTCTGTTGTTTTGAAAGCACTTGTCCTTGGATCATCGTTCTTAGATCATGTAAGACATCTGGAATATGTACAGGTTTTTCTTCTAATTTGACTGTACCACTTTCAATTCTACTCATATCTAAGATCTCATTGATCAAGCTTAACAAGTGAGTACTTGAAGTGTGGATCTTACTTAAATAATCCTTCACTAGATCTTGTTGATCAAGATGTGTTTGTGCGAGTGCTGTAAAGCCAATGATTGCGTTCATTGGTGTACGGATATCATGGCTCATATTACTTAAGAAAGTAGACTTCGCACGTGTTGCGTGTTTGGCAACCATCAACGCATCTTTCAAAGCTTGGTCCTGTTTCTTTTGTTCTTCAACATCTTCCGTTACATCATAGTGGTAACCTCTTAATAGATATCCACCTTCAATTGGTTGCGCTGTACCACCACAACGAACATATCTTCTACCTAATGTCGGATGATTCCATGGATACGTTACTTCATCACGTTCTCCATCTTCCATTCTCTGTACACAATCTAATACATCCTGTACGACTTCAGGTTCAATATGATCAAACCATGCGCTATATGTTTCTTCTTCACTTAGATCTTGTCCATCGATTCCTAATAGCTTATGCATTTGTTCATCCGCATACATTCTAGGGTCTTTTCCATCCACGAGCGCAATGTGCCATGTTCCCATTTCAGAAGCTGCTAAGATATCACGGATCTCATCTAATCGATCATATGTTTCTTTTAATTGAAGTTGTTGTTCTCTTTCTTTTCTTTCTCTTTCATTACGCTCATTGACGATATCATCTACAAAGTGCGTACCGATAACGACCTTAAATCCTTCACCTGAATCAACATGTACAAATCTTGTCTCTAAATAGCTTCTTCCAAGTGAATCCGGTTTGATTTGGTAACGAATAGATAAATCAGAATGATTTTGTAGATACTCTTTTAAATTCTTTCGACTTAACTTCTCTAACATATCTGGAGAAGTTTCTACGATGACCTTATCTTTAAAGTATAATTTTCCAATCTCAGAATACTTTCCATTATGATTTACCAAAGCTTGGTCTGTCGCTTTTAATACCGTCAATAGATCATTATCAAGATCACAATAATAAACTTCATCATAATCTACGATCAACGCATTCAAGATCATATTAATATCATTGATGATCTTTTCTTCATCGATCACTTTAGAAACAGAGATCGCTTCCGCTTTTTTCTCTGAATACTCTAAACAAATGACCTTTGTCTCCATCCAATGGATCTTTCCATCATCACCATACTGAGGATGTTTTAACGTTAGTTCTTTTATGCCATTTTGAAACGCTTCTAAAGCTTCTTTTCTACCAAATAAGCTCTTAAACTTTTCCGCATACGCTTTTTCAGGAATCGTAGAAGCACCCGCTTCAATGAGTTCATCTACCGTTCCATCCCATTTCGCAGTCTTATTTAAGAAATTATCGTATTCGATCATATGATAATGATTATTCAAATAATCCAATGAGATAGCTAATGGATATACAAGTCCCATAGAGGCAGCGTATAACTGCACTTGATGATTTAACTTTCTTTCTCTTTCTAGAGCTTCGATCGTTTCTTTTAATTCTTTGTTTTTCTTTTCTTTTTCTAACACTTCATCTTGAATGTTATGAACTACACATACACAACATCCTTTTTCATTCATAGGAAATATTTCTAGATGAAGATATCTTCCTACATCATCTGAAATATCATCAAACGCAATCACTTGCCCTTCATAAGCTGCAGCGTAAAATTTAGGTAACCATTTACGACTACTATTCGGAACACGTTCCAAATAACGATGTCCTATAAAATATTCCTTACCAAAACCATATAACTTCGCCAACGCTTCATTACAATATAAAACCGTCAAGTCTTCTACATTATTATCTTCATCTAATTCAACACGAAATAACCCAAACGCAAATGGGTACTGATCATTAATAGACAATGAGTAATTTCGAAGAATCTCCTCTCCCTTTGTCATGATTTCCTCTTTTCTTATATTTGTACAACAATAATTAATAAAATTATAATCCTGAAATGATGTTCAAACAATCGAAACAGTAAGTATTCACTTAATATTTACACAAACAAAAGAAAGAATCATTGAAAGGAACACACAACCAATGATATGGATCACATGAGATTTCCAATTAAATCCAAATAGATGAGGACCCACTACACCTTTTGTTTCCGGATAAAAGTGTGGATAGAAGTTGGAATGACAAAGTAACACCCAATCAAAGAAACCAATATCAAATGCCTTCAATCCCCAAAACATCAACAAAAACCGTAAGAAGAAATCCTTAAACAAATACCCATGAGAAATTCCATATCTTCCTAAATAAAAGACTGGACCAACGATCATCAAAAGTGAAACGCCCATCAAAGACCACCCTAACGCATGCGCTCCAACAAATCTCTCTTGTCTAGGTAAGATGACTTCCTGTACTTCCTTTGGCGCAGAAGTAAAATATTTTTTGTCTTGGATCAAAGATACCGCAGATACCAACATCAAAAACAATCCACTCATCATGATCAATAAAAGTATGCCTAACATTTTTCCTCTCCCTTTCTTGATAGCTAAAAGTGAGATGCATATCATCCCACTTCTGATCATTCTTATTCTTTTGTTAAGAAATCCAAACAACGTTGTCTATAGTCAGGTGCTTCATCATATACACCATGACCATAACTATCATCATATAAATAGATTTCACAATCCAACACATCTACGATTTCTTTTGAACCTTCAACTGTTACTACCTTATCACCTTCACATCCAAGTACTAACACTTCACTTTGAATAGATGGTAATTCTTCATAACAATCAAACGTCAAACACGCATTCGCTTGAATCAAGAATCTTTCATATTCTTCATCTGTTATTCCTTTATTTGTTTCAATAAGTGTATCTCGATACGCATCTAATGTTCCTTCAGAATAAACATTATCTACAAAGCTAGCTAATAGACCATCTTCATCTTTTTCACTAGCGAGTTTGATCCATTCATTCACAACACCCACAAATGTATCGTTTGGCTTTGACAATGTAGAACCTAGGATCATCTTATTCACAAGTTCAGGATGATCAATAGCGATATATTGCGCAATCATACCACCTTGAGAAGCCCCAAAGATATCAGCACTTTCAATATTTAATTCTTTCATCGCATTTGCGGTATCTTCCGCAATTTGTTTGACAGTATATCCTTCACTCATATTCTTAGGTCTATCAAACATATACACTGTATATTCACTTGTGTAATCTTCAAATGCCTGTGCGACTGCTTCAGCAGATCCCATCACACTATGAATTGATAATCCAGGAAGAATGATAAAATTCTTCTTTCCACTTCCAAATACTGTATAATCCATTTCATTATCTCCAAATTCAACTGTATTAACGGATACAGACGTTGTTTCCTTTGTTGGCTCACTTGTAGCTTTAACACTACTTTCACTTGTCTTTTGGCAACCCATCAGTGTTACCATCAAACCACCAACGATCATACACACAAAACTTTTCTTCATCTTTTCCTCCATTTATAACCCAAATCCTCTTCCTGTTGCGATACAGAAGATATATACACAACCAAACAATACGATTGGTAATAAGATCGATACTAATTGATACTTTTTCTCTTTTTGAATACAAAGGCTCATCACAATGATCGAGCCAAAGCTAACGATCGCACTTAAGATATGATATGGAAAGTGTTGGAAGGCATTGAGAGAATAATGAACGCCCATCAAAAATTGAATTGCGTTACCAAAAGCTAATATGATTGCGCCGATCCAATTCTGTTTCTTACAATAATACGCAATCAAACCACCAGGTAAAGTTAATAAAGATGGCTTAAACCAAGCTTGAAAGTAATAAAACTTTGCCATTTCCCAACTTAAATGTCCCATCAATACTTCTGTAATATAAACAAGTGGTTGAGAAATCATAAAGAACACAAAACATTTAAACGCTGCTTCTATTCCATTCTTACAATTCACAACAATAATGATTGCGAATATTACCCACCATTCAAAAGAAATACCAATATCTTGAAAAGAGGTATTCTCCAAGGCTGGTACACACATGATTGCCCCAGTATATACACCCGCAATGATTGCGAATAAGACGACCATGATCCAATTCATTTTTAGTTTTCCAAAGATTCGATTCATACAAACACCTCTAATGTATTAAGTATACCATTCACATTTGACTTTTATTATATTTGAATTAACATTTGTTTAATTAACTATGTTGATAGAAAAGAGGAAATAACATGAAAGTATTTTTAGCTGGTGCGTTTGGTCATCTAGGATCAGACATCTTGAAATCATTGGTTGAGGCAGGTCACGAAGTTACTGCCGCAGATATGGTCATTCATGACACTGATTTCAAAGGATACACATCTCTACAAATGGATATGACCGATAAAGAAAAGGTAAAAGGTTGTTTAGAAGGAATCGAAGTCGTTATTACTACTGTAGGTCTAACAAAAGCTTCTCCTACCGTTACTGCGTTTGATATTGACTATGGCGCAAATCTAAATCTTTTAGAAGAAGCACAAAGAGCTGGTGTAAAGAACTTTGCGTATGTTTCTGTATTACACGCAGAAAAAGGAAAGAATATTCCTATGTTGGAAGCGAAGGTCATGTTTGAAAAGAAACTCAAAGAGTCTGGATTAACATATACGATCTTTAGACCATGTGGATATTTCTATGACACTGCACACATCTTCCAACCAAAAGTTGAAAAAGGAAAAGTAACATTATTAAAAACAAAGAATGTCATTCGTTGTAATGTCATTGATACAAGAGATTTCGCAGATTATATCGTTGAACATATGTGTGATAATGACCAATCCTATGATGTTGGTGGTAGAGAAACTTACACATATGAAGAAATTGCGAAGATGTTCTTTGAAGCAGCTGGTAAAGAACCTGTCATTACATACGCTCCAGCTTTCTTATTTGATATGATCATTTTCTTCTCTCCTAAATGGAAAAGAGGCGTTATTCGTTTTGGAAAATATACGATGACTGAAGATCTTGTCGCAGATGTAAAGACTGGTAAGTATAGTTTTAAACAATATATAAAAGATATCTATGCGAAAGGATTGAAATTCTAATATGAATTACAGTTTATTTCCAAATCTATTTTGGGTCTTTCTTGTCGTATCTTTGATATGTTGTTCGATCGGCTTTAAACGATTTGTTTGGTTTATGTCAGTTGGGTATGGATTAGCGAGTGCTGGTATTGGCATCACACTTCTTATCCTTTCCTTTAAGAATATGAATCTTCTATTCATGATCCAATGTATCTTATTTATCATCTATGGAATACGATTAGGTGGTTTCTTACTTCTAAGAGAATTAAAGAATGAAGCGTATCGTAAAAAACTACAAGAAGCTGGTGGATCAACAAATGTTCCAACATTTGTGAAGTTTATCATGTGGATCGTATTAGCTTTTATGTATGTATGTGAATCCTCAGGTCCTATTTATCGTCTATTGAATGGTGCACCAAACAATATCGCTTTGATCATTGGCATCATAGTCAACTTCATTGGACTTATCATTGAAACGATCGCAGACAATCAAAAAAGTGCTTCCAAGAAAATCAATCCAAATATGTGTGCGACACAAGGTCTCTACAAACTATGTAGATGTCCAAACTACTTTGGAGAATTGTTATTTTGGACAGGTTCATTCATCTCTGCCTTTGGTGCAGCACATAGCTGTCAATGGATACTTGTCGTAATTGGTTATGTCATGATCGTATTTGTGATGATGGATGGCGCAAAACGTGTAGAAGCTAGACATATCAAATACTATGGTCAAACAAAAGAGTATAACGACTACGCAAACACAACACCACTTATCATTCCATTCATTCCGTTATATCATTTAGTCAAGGAGAATGAAAATGATCAATAAATTATTAGAACTTACAAATTCATATTATCCATTAGAAGAAATCAATATTCATGAATATTCTCACTTCAAAGTAGGACCAATCACATTTGATGTAGCCAACTACAAAGCACAAGGTCTTGGTCATATCACAACGATGAAAGGGAAAGGTTTGTTTGGACTCATGAAGATGGATACGTTCGTCATCAACCCATTTGAAAAAGATATGGTGTTATATTCTTATGATCGTATCTTGGCATTGAAGAATGATTCCCTCTATCAAGAATGTTATGACACGTTGTTAGATGAAACGAAAAAGGAATCTATCGATTCATCTCTTCAAACGATTACAGATCACTACAAACAAATCCCATCTATAACCAAAGGTCCTCTTTGGTATGATGATATTCGTTTACATTCTTCTGTCATTAAGAAGACAAAAACAGAGTCTAGATCTTTAGATGAATTTGCCATCCAATATCTCACAAAATATCTTGAACTATCAAAAGAGATGGAATCATGTGATCCAACAAAGAAGAAACAAAAGGCTGATGAATACACACAAGGTCTTTTAACACATGGTGGTCCAAGTACAGATATGTTCTTAAAAAAGAAAGGAAAAGAATTTACGGAATCGTTCTATAACGATATATTCTTTCACACAAAGCCATGAGTCAAACAACATATTATTGTCCTACATGTGGAAAAAAAGTAACAAGTGATAAATGGTTACTTGTATGTCCTACTTGCGGTGGAGTATTACTAAAAGGTTATATGAAAAAGGTGTGCTTAACTAAATAAGCACATCTTTTTTACTCTTCTTCCATCACAGATAATTCCATCAATCCTTTTAATACATCTAATAAATGATTATGGATAGGTACGATTTCTTTTAATTTTTCTTCATTCCCTGTATTATCATCAATCATATCAATATATTCTTTTAACTTTTCATTAACAGAGCTACTCAATTTTTCTAACTGGCTTTGATCATTCACATCAATACCATTATCTTTTGCGTACTCTTTGGCTATTTCTATACATGTACCATCAGGATCCATCAGTTCTAGACTTCCCGCAATCATATCAGAAATATAATCCAATGTTTCTTCATTCATATCATCTATCATTTCATTACGTTTCATATCATCATCTCTCTTTTATAAATTATCTCAAAAATACTTGTATGATGAAACACTTACTTAATCAAAAAATTGACACCTCTTTTGGAAAGGAATCAAAAGAAGTGTCATATTGAAAGAAAGGAGGTAGTTTATGTCCTAGCATAACTACTGTACACACATTCTAACATACATACTGTTTTCTCATTTATGAAAGATGATAGAATTCAAGAAAGGATGAATGATTTTATGAAAAAAATCATTTTATTTCTTTCATTGTATCGCATTGATGATCATTCTTAGAACACATATGAAAAGAAAGGATCATAAGATCCTTTCTTCTTTTCTTATTGTTCTTCAGCTCTAGATAAAGCTTCTTGATAATCCTTTTGTTCAACAAATACATCTGTTGTATATGGATTCTGTTTCTTTTGAATTGATTTCTTGATAATAAAGCCTAAAGCCAATACGTTGATTGCCAAAGCTAGTACAGAAATAAACCCTTGCATACTAACCGTACCTAATACAGGTGTAACGCCAGCAGTTGTAGCTGCAGCGATCGTACCTTCCTGATAAAGTACAGGAACGACTGAGAATACAGAACCATCTTGGAACATAGGGAATACTTGTGCGAACATACACCAGATAGCTAATGTATTCGCTCTATTTTGGATCCATCCACCTTTATTCCATAAGAAGTTTGCGAATGTTGGGGCAAGTAACAACGCAAGACCACAATACCAAGCATGAGTTGGTAAATTTAAGTATGTGTATTGGAAGTTCCATACATCATAAGCTAAGATATAGACCCAAGTCATATCAGGCCATAACATATCTTTCTGATCTTTTGAAGTATAGATGCTCCACCAAGCAGTCATACAGAAGATATTGATGATTCCCGCAATTCCATTAACGAGATTCCACCATCCACCATATAGCCATACACCTTCTGATGAATACCACCATCCACCAGATAATGATCCAGCACGAATCGCACTTTCGAAATCTGAAGCTACCGCAATCAAGATATTGATGGCTACGATCACAAATGGGAATGCCTTGAACCACTTTGCCTTACCAAGTTTTCCCCACTTATACTTAATGACCATAAATCCAATACAACCAGTCGCAGCTGCATAGAGCTTTGCGTAGTGGAACCATGAATTCATATGGACATACGTATCATTATTCAATGCCCATTCTGATCCATTTCCTACTCCTACGTAGATTGCGATGAAATAAATAGTCAAAGCAGCTAATACGACACCAAAGATGCCAATGCCACCCCACTTTGTACGGGCAATTTCATTCGCAACGATCAAACCAACAAACACTAATAGCCAACCTAATAGTTGCCAACCAGCTGTTGATCCATAGATTTGAAACAACATAAATTATCCTCCATTTTGTTAGTTTAATGATAATACTTTGTGAAATACATAACAAGTTAAAAATAATTTAATCCATCATTCAGGACGATAACTAGAATACGAACGCAGTATTTGATAAAGTTCATCTTTTGAATCTTTCAATGGTTTTACGATTACTGTATTCCCATCTTCTTTTTCTTCGAATGTCGTCTTACCATCATCACTAACAGTTACTACACCACTTACAGGATCTGCGAAACAATCACTCGCAGAATCATCTAATGCGTATAAAACGATCAATGCGTCCCACCAATGTTCCCCAACATTACTAGGAGCTTCATCTGGATCCCATCCCTTAAATGTAAGATATAGAAGTGAATCTGGTTGATCTGCGTAATCTTCTAACACATCTTCTCTCACGCAAGGATAATCCATACCAGCTTCTAAAGGTAATAACACTAGATCACTTGGCCATGTTTCTAATACATTCTTAGCTAATGGAATATCTCCTAAGACATTATATTCTGCGTATAAGTATTCTCCTGGCGCATCGATTCTTTCTACTTTATCAAAACAACCCGCAATGATATAAAGTGCCTTCACCTTCTGTTCTACAAGTTCCCTTCCAGATAATGGTGAAATATCATCTCCTTCAGAATCTAATAATTCCCCAATATTTGTTGCCATTCCAACACAAATGATCACAGCACTATGATCAGGAAGTTTAGCTAGTGTTTCTCTATACACTTCACTACCTGTAGGACGTTCACTAATATCAACGCCTGTACCTTCTAATAATGGTGTTCCATCTTCCTTTGTCTCATCTACCAATTGATAGTATGGCATCAATTCATAAAGATCTTTTTCACCTCTTACAAGACCTAGAGGAATATCATCTGCCTTATAGTAATGCATCGCACGATCCAAGAACAATTGACTACCTTCATGTTTCGCACTCGACATCACCGCATCGATTTCACACTTTCCTTCTTTCTGCATCGCAAATAGTATCTGCATAGCTAATAGATCATCCGGACAATTTCCAATATCCGTATCAAAGATCACATGTGTCATTTCTTCCTCACTAGATTCTGTTTCTTTTTTCACTGTGCTTGAAGTTGAAACAGAAGAACATCCCATCAAAAAAGCCAACAAGCATATAGAAATCTTTCTAAATAAACGATTCATCATTCCCTCCTCATTCATTGATTACAAACTTCGCTCTTTCTTCATCTTTTCCCTTTACATAGATCGTATATTGATCAGCACTAGGATTCACTTCTATCAAATAACCAATTCACCTTCTTTAATAAATTCATTAGTTCTATTATACTAAAACTAGAGGTGAAAAATATGGCTTTAATAACATTAGATTTTGAATCACACTACATGGGAGCTAATCAAAATGTAAATATCATTGTTCCCGATAAACCAAGAGATCTTTCTTGTAAAGAATTTTATGGAAACAAAAAGAAATATCGTGTTCTTTGGTTACTACATGGAACTTTTGGTGGATATTCTGATTGGATCCGTAAAAGTAACATTGAAACGTACGCATGTGAAAGAGAGTATATTGTCGTAATGCCAGGCATTGGAAATGCGGACTATATGGATTGGCCAACATTTACACTTGGGTTAAATGCGGAGAAGTACATTACAGAAGAACTTATGCCACTTGTATACAATTGGCTACCAGCTTCTAACAAGAGAAAGGACAACTTCATCGCAGGCTTATCCATGGGTGGCCAAGGAACTCTAAAGTTCGCAATCAAATATCCTGAGCTATTCTCAAAGGCCGCAATTCTCTCTTACCTTCCATCCGATCTAGAAAAGAAGAAAAAGGATCTTAAAAAATTATACAATTCATCATTAGAAGATGTGATGAACAGTAATGATGTCATGCATGGGCAACAAAGACTTTATAACTGTATGCATAACATTGGTTCAGTAGAAGCGTATATCAATTCTGACTACAACCTTAGAAAGAAACTAAAAGAAGCAGATCTTAAGAAACTTCCTAAGATGTTATTTACATGTGGAACAGATGATGTCATCTTCAAAGATGAAATTGAACCATTCAAACAATTCCTAGATGAAATTGGTCTAAAAGCCAAATGGTCATTAGGTAGTGGAAACCATGAATGGAGAGTATGGGAAAGAGATATTCAGATTGCGTTTGATTTCTTTGGTGAAGAAAAAGGTAAAAAAGGAAATGCATTCTAACAAAAAGCTGTCATCTACAAATGACAGCTTTTTCAATACCTATTTCTCAAATAACCTATCAATTTCCTTACAACACTCTTTAATAATCAAAAAACGATTAAACTCACAACTAAATGGTGGCATAGGAAGCCACTTCAAGATAATTCTTAACTTCAATTCTGTTTTTGCTGGTAATCCTAACTTTTCAATCATATTACATCCTCCTCGGACACACTATACACCTCTCTTTCAATTTCCCTGTACCAAAAACGGTACACCTAAAAAAATAATTCTACTTTTTAAAAATATAACCAAAAATTCACCTTATGTTATAATGTTTGAAAGGAGATAGAAATTTATGACATTATTATTTGTTATCTTATTTGCGCTATATGGCGCAAAAGCAATTGGCGAAACAACATTCGTGTTATCTTCAATGGCATTGTTGGTATTCGCTCTTGTATACTACATCGTATACGCAGTTGGAGCTTACAAGATGTTCGCAAAAGCGAATATTCCTGGTTGGTTAGCTTTCATCCCATTTGTAGGTGATTATGAAACTTATAAGATTTCTTGGGAAGGAAAGTTCTACCTCGTTGTATTCGTTCTAGATATCGTCGCTAACGTTATCACAAGAAACGGAACAGGAACATTCACATTCTGGACAGCTATCGCAATGGCAGCTTCACTTGTAGCTCTTGTGATTGAAATCATTTATGTAGGTAAGCTTTCTAAAGCATATGGAAAAGGAACAGGATTCGCTGTTGGCTTATTCATCTTAAGACCTATCTTCATCATGATCTTAGGTTTCGGTAAAGCTGAATACAAAGGCATCCAAGCTTAATTAAAGAATCTCTAGAAATACTCTAGAGATTTTTTTATGTCCAAAAGAAAAAGAGAACGAGTTTATCGTTCCCTTTCGTCTAATCTTGATTAGCTATGTTGTCTTCTCTTAATGATCAACATTCCACCTAACATCATAGATACTACTAACAATCCAAGCATCAATGTAATATTGGATTCATCACTTGTGTTAGCTGAAGATTTCTTAGTATCTTTAGGATTTGCCTTACTTGTGTTAGCTGAAGATTTCTTAGTATCTTTAGGATTTGCCTTCTCTCCTAACTTTGCGTATTCTTCTTCCGCTTTGAGAAGTTTATCATAAGCTGTCTTTAGATTTGTCTTAAATGTATCTAGACCAAGTTCACTATATTCATCCAAAAGCGTTAAGAAGTCCATATCATCAAACTTTATTTGAATTAAAGCATCATACATCTTTCTTGCGTTATCGATCTTCGCTTTAGATTCTTTTGTATAAGAAACTGTACCAATATCATTGATAGCATCAATGACTTTATCCATTTGACTAAAGTCATCTAACAATACTAAGCTTTTTTCGTATTCTGTTTGAATTTCTTTAATATTATTATCTAAAGTTTCATCAAAATCATAGAAGCTTTCCGCATCATCTTTTATTTCAGTAGCCGTCTGAATCATTTGATCAAAAAGAACTTTTTCATTTTCTCCCATCTTACTAGAATCCATAGATTGTAGATCCTTTAAGATTTCTTCATTGATGAAATTACCAAAGTATTCTACTTTTGCGTTTTCTAGTATTTCATAATTAGTCTGAATAATATCGTAGTTATTATTAAAGTAATCCGCAACTGCTTTTGAGATTCCATCATCTACACTCGCTTCTTCAAGAGCTTCTAAA
>CAVDZA010000040.1:0-12713 GCA_963613355.1 Bulleidia sp.
TTCTATCTCATTGATAAAGGAGCTCTCTGTAGAAGAGGTAGTAGTTTTGGACCTTGGATCGAAATCTATGGCTTAGGGTGTTTATTGATCTATGCCTTATGTCATAAATATAAAAAGAATCCTTTAAAGGTATTCTTAGTAGCAGGTATATCAAGTGGCTTATTAGAATATCTAGCTGGATTTGGAATGTACCACTTATTAGATGGTAGAAGAGGTTGGAACTACAATACAGAAATCTGGAACTGGGGAAATATCGATGGATTTGTATGTGCTAGAAGCGTATTGGTATTTGCGTTTTCTGGTTTGATGCTGATCTATGTCGTATATCCATTGTTATTATGGTTATCTCAAAAGATGAATCGTAAAGTATTCATGACAATAACGATTACATTAGCTGTATTATTCGCAATTGATGTATTTTATAACGATGTCATAGTTACGATATTCCATACATATTCTTCTTTAGATTTCTACAAACAATTTGATTGTTTCAAATACTACAATGAATCTAAAATACATTAGAGACCAACATATCGTTGATCTCTATTTTTTTACTATGTTAATTATTAATCAATAAATCAATCTTATCCTTTGTTAGATCATTAAATATCGCAATGACTCTACCTACACATATCATCGCAAGTACCGTACCTAGACCAATACCATAAAATGGCATAGAAAAGATAAAACCAATGATCAATGTAGAAATCAAACAACAAAAGTCAAAGATATTCTTTGTGGTACCCATTTTCTTATTAATTCTTACAGATACCGCATGAACGATTCCATCTCCAGGATTCGGTATGATATTCATATTTACAGTTAAAGCCGCACCAATACCAGTACAAAGAATACCCAACAACAATACAACTACCTTTAATACAAAACTATCTAAAGTAAAAGTAAATAAGGATGAGAATAAATTCATGAATCTAGTAAATACGATACTAAATGGAATTTGAAATACAACTTTCCAATCCTTTAATAAAAAGTATTCCGCAACAACTAACACACAATACCAAATGAATGTAGTATTTCCAAAGTTGATACCAGTAATCCCAGAAAATATATACGCAACAGAAATAATAGGAGAAACTCCTAAACTAGATTTTGTGTTAAGTGTTAAACCTAAAGCTAAAACAATAATACCTAAACAATAAAATAACCATCTATTAATATTCTTATTCATGTTTATAATATTATCATGATTGGTACAGATATTGTTTATATTCCTAGAATAGAATTAAAAGAATCTTTTATTCAATATGTTCTTACAGATGATGAATATCAAGAATATTGTTTCATAAATAATGATAAGAGAAGAAAAGAATACATCGCAGGAAGATTTGCCGCTAAAGAAGCTATCTTTAAAGCTACACAAGATAAAGAGTACTTATCTTATTCTATATTACATGAAGATAATGGAAGACCATATGTTAAAGATCATCCAGAAATACAACTATCAATATCACATGATGGTGATTATGCGATTGCGTTAGTCTTCATCTTTTAACATTCTTTCAGCTAATAACTCATTATATTTTTGATTGTTATATTCCGTGATCTTCTTTTGTCTATAAGAGGCAAAGTCAGCTTTGATGGCTAGCATTTCATCTACGATATCTTCTACTCTTGTAGGTTTTCCGTTCAACAGATAACCGATCATTCTCTTCATTTGTTTTTCTGTTTGTAATTCATCTGCTAATACGATTCCAAATTCAACAGGATATCCATATCGAACAATCAATGATACGAGTTGTTTTCGTTTCAATTCAACTTCTTTCATGTTATAACTATAACAAAGATAATACGTTCATTCTATGTTTTAAACAAAAGTGAAAAAGTGTCCATTGTCTTTGGAAATCAAAGAAACTAAGATAAGTACCGTGGTGAGAAAAGTATGAATAAAAAAACCTGGAATATATTCTATATATTAATGATATTAGGAACTATCATTCCATTATTCTTTGATTATAGGATCTCATTAGGTTATTTATTAGGTAGTACTGAGGCACTGATCCACTATAAAAGATTAGAACGTTTTTGGAATGGTGTGATGGATGTTGGAGTATCACATAAAAGTACAGGATTAGGTCACTTTGGGATTACATTTCTAATGATGGCTGGTGTGTTACTTGTATGTGCGTTCTTACCAAACATCTTCAATATCTATGCATGTGCGATAGGTATGATGTTGATCAAGTTAACGTCTTATATAGATCTGTTAATAAATAAGGAGGTCAAATGACGATTCAAAGTGATGTGTATACGATTATATTACTAACAATAGTATTAGGAATAGGAATCGTTGTTTTATCTAAGAAGATTGATAAATGTGATCCAATGGAGAAACCAAAGGGAATCGTATTACCAGTATTGTTAGGTGTACAAGCTGTATATAATACGGTAAAGAATTCTGTAGGTAAGAAATATGCGGATTCATTAACACCATATATCTTAGTGTTATGGACATATATCTTTACTGCGAATATCATCTCGTTGTTTGGATTCTCATCTCCAACTTCGAACTTAAGTGTAACGTTATTACTATCTGTCATTACATGGGTATTGATTCAGATCGTAGAATTTAAGTTCCAGGGTGTGAAAGGTTACTTCCATGGATTCTTAGAACCTATTCCAATCATGTTACCTATGAACATCTTTGGTAAGTTTTCTACAATGGTTTCTATGGCATTACGTTTATTCGGTAATATTTTGTGTGGTGGAATCATGATGCAGTTGATCTATAGCTTCTGTCAGTATATTTCAAACTCTATCATTGGTTTATTCGCAAGTGTGAATGGAGATGTGTTTAACTTTGTGGCACCTTTCCTAACACCAATATTACATGCATATTTTGATTTATTCTCTGGATTTATCCAGACGTTAGTATTCGTTACATTAACGGTGGTTCTTATCGGGAATGACATTCCTGAGGAATATAAAGACATAGCTTAATATAAGGAGGAGCTTAAAATGGATATCAATAAAGGTTTGATTGCGATTGGTGCAGGCTTAGCTGTTATGACAGGTATGATGACTGGTCGAGGTGAAGGTGAAGTAGCCGCTCATGCGTGTGACGCAATTGGTAAGAATCCTGAAGTAGAATCTAAGATTCGTTCAACAATGATTCTTGGTATTGCCTTGTCAGAAACTTGTGCAATTTATGGACTGCTCGTTGCCATCCTTCTGATGTTTGTATATTAATTGATAGGATCTATATCGAATGATTGATGTCGATATCACTGGTCAGTTGATACCAAATCTAATTACTATCATAGTTCAGCTATGTAGTACATTAGTTCTGTTTTTACTTGCGAAGAAGTTTTTGTGGGCATCTGTTAAGAAATGGTTAGATGCTCGTGCTGATAAGATGCAGTCCGATTTAGCAGAAAGCGAACAAGCAAAACAGGAAGCTTTTAGTGACCGTGAAAGTGCGAAGGAACAACTTAGCGAAGCTGCTAAGAAGTCAGAGGCAATCGTTGAAGCTGCAGTTAAACAAGCAGATAGTGAAAAACAAACGATCCTTGAAAAGGCACATGCGGAAGCAGAAGCAGAGAAAGTAAAGGCACGTGAGGCAATTGAAGCAGATCGATTAAAGATGGTCGACTCTATGAAGAGTGAAATGGTAAATATTGCCATGGATGCGGCTGGTAAGTTGATTGGATCCAAGAATGGTGAAGATCTAGATCGTCAAGCGATTCAGGATTTCGTAAAGGATGCGGAAGGCCATGAATGAGATTGCGGAACGTTATGGCGCAGGTCTATTTGAACTTGCGAAAGAAGAGAACAAAGTAGAAGAGTATATGGATGAAGTTAAGACTTTAAAAGAAGTCTTGAAAGAGAATCCTGAACTTATGACTTTTTTCTCATCGGTAAAAATTAGTAAAGATGAAAAGAAAGCTTTGATTGATAAAGTATTTACTTCTATTGATCATAACTTGATCAACTTTATGAAATTGATCGTAGATAAAGGTAGAGTTTCACAACTCTCTCATATCTATTCTAGTTTTATTGAGATGTGTGAAGAAGATCTTGGTATTCAACACGCTACAGTTGTATCTGCACGTGCTTTATCTCAAGAAGATCTGAATACGATTGGAAACACACTTGTATCAAAAACAAATAAGAGAATTATTCTTGAGAATGTCGTAGATCCTAGTGTTATTGCGGGAATCAAAGTAACAATGGGTAATACAGTTACAGATGTAACGATGAAGACAAAGATCGAGAATATGAGAAGTACATTATTGAAAGGAGGACAAATGGCATGAGCTCTTCAATCAGACCAGAAGAAATTAGTTCTTTAATTAAAAATGAAATCAAGAACTATGATAATAAGATCCACTCTGATGATGTTGGTTACGTCATCTCTGTAGGTGATGGTATTGCCATGATCCAAGGCATTGAAAACGCAATGTCTAGTGAACTTCTTGAATTCCCTAACGGTGTTATGGGAATGGTCATGAACTTAGAAGAAGACCACATTGGTGCGGTTCTTTTAGGAGAAGACACAAAAATCAAAGAAGGCGATGAAGTCAAGAGAACAGGAAAGATCGTAGAAGTTCCTGTAGGTGATGGCTTATTAGGTAGAGTTGTAAATCCATTGGGTGAACCAATTGATGGTGCAGGTCCTATCTCTTATACAAAAGAGCGTGAAATCGAAAGAGTTGCGCCTGGTGTAATGACAAGAAAATCAGTTGATCAACCATTGATGACTGGTTTAAAGATGATCGACTCTATTATTCCTATTGGTAAGGGACAGAGAGAATTGATCATTGGTGATAGAGAAACTGGTAAGACAGCTATCGCAATTGATACGATCATCAACCAAAAGGGCAAAGATGTTTATTGTATCTATGTCGCAATTGGTCAGAAGGAATCAACTGTAGCTAGATTAGTTCAAAAGCTAAAAGAACATGATGCGATGAAATACACAGTCGTAGTCAACGCATCTGCTTCTGCGAGTGCTCCATTACAATATATCGCTCCATACGCTGGTTGTGCGATGGGTGAAGAATGGATGGACAATGGTAAAGATGTATTGATCGTATATGATGACTTAAGTAAACACGCAGTCGCATATAGAACAATGTCATTACTATTAAAGAGACCTCCAGGACGTGAAGCTTATCCAGGTGATGTCTTCTATCTACATTCAAGATTATTAGAGAGAGCAGCGAAGTTGAGTGATGAACTTGGTGGTGGTTCTTTAACAGCACTTCCAATCATCGAAACACAGGCTGGTGATATCTCAGCATATATTCCAACAAATGTCATTTCTATTACAGATGGACAGATCTTCTTACAGACAGACTTATTCGCTGCAGGTGTTAGACCAGCAGTAGATTCAGGTTTATCTGTATCTCGTGTAGGTTCTGCTGCACAGACAAAGGCAATGAAGAAAGTATCTTCTTCCTTAAAGTTGGATCTTGCGCAATATCATGAAATGCAGTCATTCGCTCAGTTTGGTTCTGACTTAGATGCTTCCACAAAGAAGATCTTGGATCATGGTGCGAAGGTTACTGAATTATTGAAACAACCTCAGTATCAACCAATGTCTATGGTAGATCAGGTATTATCCTTATTCGCTGTTAAGGAAGGTTACATGGATGAAATCGCTGTAGAAGATGTTCCACAGTTTGAAAACACATTACATAAGACATTCCATGCGAACTATGAAAGTATCTGTAAAGAAATTGAAGATAAAGAAGTTGTTAGTGATGAATTAACAGAACAGATCAAGAACGCAATGAAGGATATTCTTGACCAGTTTAAATTACTTAAGGGAGTGAACTGATATGGCTGGCCAGTCTAGACAGGCTTTACGCACACGTATCAAGTCTGTACAGTCCACTCGAAAGATCACAAAGGCAATGGAAATGATTGCCAATGCGAAACTCTTCCGTTCTAGAAATAAGATGGAAGCGAATCGTGAATATGCACAGAAGCTACAAGATACGGTAGATGAAATCGTTGCGAATAACCCAGATGTAGAAAGTCAATATGTCGTTAAGACAGACAATACAAAGAATGTAACGATCATCTTTACTTCAGACTTAGGACTATGTGGTGGTTATAACGCAAATGTTTTGAAGAAAGCCAATGAAGTATTAGATATCAATGATCCTGTGTATATCATTGGTACATCCTTATATCATTCTTTTGAAGAGAAAGGTTATCACATTCAGAATGAAGAAGTGATTTCTAGTGATAAATTAACATTCTCTAAGTTAAAAGAAGTGATGGATGCATGTATTAAGATGTATCAGAATCAGGAAGTTGGTAAAGTACAGATCTTGTATACAAGATTTGTGAATACAATGACGTTTAGTCCTGATATCGATGTTCTTTTACCTTGTACTTTGGAAAAGAAGGAAATGGTAAAAGAAGATACTGGTAAGTTACCTGTAGAAACATTGTTTGAACCAGACGCTAGTTCAATTCTAGATAGTTTGATTCCAATGATGATCACAGATGTAGCTTATTCTGATTGGATGGAATCCACAACAAGTGAACAAGGTAGTAGAAGAGTTGCGATGAAGACTGCTTCTGATAACGCAGATGATTTATCATCTTCACTACAACTTGAATACAACAAAGCACGCCAGACAGCAATTACTCAGGAAATTACGGAAATTGTTGGTGGTAGTAGTGCTGTATAAGAAAGAAGGCATTTATGAGCAATACAGGAAAAATACTACAAGTAATTGGACCAGTTGTAGATATCCGCTATGATGCGGAAAGTTTACCTTCCATCAAAAACGCTATTTTGATTCAGTTGGGTGATGGTAAACAAATGACAGCTGAAGTTGCACAACACGTTGGTGATGATGTTGTTAGATGTATCGCAATGTCTTCCACAGATGGACTTGTTAGAGGAATGGAATGCGTTGATACAGGAAAACCAATCGAAGTACCTGTTGGTGATGAAGTATTAGGTAGAATGTTCAATGTATTAGGAGAACCTATTGATGGATTAGGTGAAGTAAAAACAGAAAAGAAGATGCCTATTCATAGAAACGCTCCTACATTCGCTCAACAAACAACACAAAATGAAATCTTAGAAACTGGTATCAAAGTTATCGACTTACTATGTCCTTACGCAAAGGGTGGTAAGATTGGTCTATTCGGTGGTGCCGGTGTAGGTAAAACAGTTCTTGAACAAGAATTGATCCACAATATCGCTATTGAACATGGTGGTAGATCTGTCGTTGCTGGTGTTGGTGAAAGAACACGTGAAGGTAATGACATGTACTATGAAATGAAGAATTCAGGAGTACTTAAGAATACAGTTCTTACATATGGACAGATGAATGAATCTCCAGGTGCGAGAATGAGAGTTGCGTTAAGTGCCCTAACAATGGCTGAACACTTCCGTGATGAAGAACATCAGGATGTATTGTTGTTCATTGATAACATCTTCCGTTTCACACAAGCAGGTTCAGAAGTTTCTGCCTTACTTGGACGTATGCCATCCGCTGTAGGATATCAGCCAACATTGGCTACTGAAATGGGTCAGCTACAAGAAAGAATCACATCTACAAAAGATGGTTCTATTACATCTGTACAGTGCGTATACGTACCTGCCGATGACTTAACAGACCCTGCTCCAGCTGCGACTTTCTCACACTTGGATGCGAAGCTAGTATTGGATCGTTCCATTGCGGCTTTAGGTATCTACCCAGCCGTTGATCCATTAGATTCTTCTTCTCGTATGTTAGATCCACTCGTTGTTGGTGAAGAACACTACAAGGTAGCTAGATCTGTTCAAGAAATTCTACAGAGATATAAGGAACTTCAGGATATCATCGCAATTCTAGGTATGGATGAATTGGGTGAAGAAGACAAGAAGATCGTTAACAGAGCTCGTCGTATTAGAAACTTCTTATCACAACCATTTAGTGTTGCGGAACAGTTTACAGGTATGAAGGGTGTATATGTACCAGTTAAGGATACTGTTCGTTCTTTCCAGGAAATCTTAGATGGAAAGTATGATGATCTACCAGAAGCTGCTTTCCTATCTGTTGGAACAATTGAAGACGTTGTGAAGAAAGCAGAGACTTTGAAATGAGTCAACTTCATGTAAGAGTTGTTACACCATTAGGAATCTATAAAGAATTTGATACACCTATCATCAACATCCAAACAGAAGATGGAAATCAAGGTGTATTACCAAATCACATGCCACTTGTGACAATGTTAAAGATTGGAACAATGACATCGGATGAAAATGGTGTTAGAGAAACATACGCAGTAAGTGGTGGATTGTTTTACTTCAGAGATAATCTTGCGGAAATTCTAACAGATGCCATTGAGAATAAAAATGACATTGACTTAGAAAGAGCTGAAAGTGCTAAGGCAAGAGCAGAAAAGAGATTACAATCAAATGATCCAAATGTGGATATAAAAAGAGCGCAAGTCGCATTAGCGAAAGCACTCAATAGAATCAACATTAAAGGTATTAAGTAAGCATCAGTTTTCACTGGTGCTTTTTTTGGGTCTCGAATGTAAATATCACATGCGTTACATATCTTAAAACATGTAATAATTCCAATCATAATACCTCTCAACAATTCTCTAACATGATCTTAATGATTTCTTTGTCTGTTTCTGCCATACCATCATGTGCTAATTGACCAACATTTTTAATCGTATCTTCAACACATCCTCCAACGATGCCATCACCACCATAGAACTCTTTTCCATGCTTATACATCTGCATGCCTAACAATCCACTCTCTACTCCAGAGGCGATCTTTGCGGCACAACTTGCCTTGGCACCATCACAAACAACACCAGAGTTGATAGCTAATGCGTTAGCGACTGTATGGGATATTTCATTTAACTTACCACCATATAAATACATGATACCTGCCCCAGCACCACAACCAGCACTTGTAGCTCCACAATATGCGGACAAACAACCAATACCAGTTTTTAAATGAATGCTAGTGAGGTTCGCAACAAGTAAAGCTCTGTATAACTTTTCTTGTGATACTTTTAATTCCTTCGCATAGACAATGACAGGTACGCTTGTTGTGATACCTTGATTCCCAGAACCACTATTAATAACAACAGGTAATTCACACCCATTCATTCTCGCATCACTTCCTGCAGCGGCATATGCTTTGGCTCTGTTATGAACGGAATCACCATAAGCCATTAGTAGTGTTCTACCAATCGCCGCACCATACTTACCACTAATACCTTCTTCAGCTATAGCCATGTTGTAAGCGATCTGTCTATCTAGTACTTCTTTGACATCATCAAGATTACAATTATCTGCGAAATCAATGATTCCTTCCATATTTAATATAGAGTGATCAATACTACTTGTATTTTTAGGAATTGGTTTTTCTAAGATCGTATTTCCATCTACTTGGATCAAACATAGACCTGTATGATATTGTGCTGTTCTAGCGTATACAGTATGGTTGTTAGAATGTAATGTCACTCCAATATCAAGAATATATTCTGATGTAGATTTTGAGACAGTGATCTTTGTATTCTTCATGAACTCAGAAATCTTTTTCTGATCTTCTTCTGTAATCGTAGAAAGTACTTCTAATTCTTTATCTGCACGTCCCGCAACGATACCAGCAGAAGCAGCCGCATCAATTCCTCTTAGACCATTTGTGTGTGGAACGATGACACTTTTAACATTCTTAATGATATTCCCAGAAGCACATACTTCTACAGATGTGATATCTTCATCCATATATTGTTTGGCTTTTGCGGCAGTTAATGCGATAGCGATAGGTTCTGTACATCCCATAGCTGGCATTAGTTCAGCTTTTAATATTTCACAATATGTTTGATAAGTAGTTTGATCCATAATGAATACCTCTACATTAATGATAATCAAATCTTAGGCATTATGAAAGCGTTAATAAATATCTTATGATAGAATTTTAAAACATTGATGGGGGAGTGGAGATATGGAAAGAATTGATACAAAAACATTCTTGAGTTTTGCGGCATTAGATAGTATTTATTGGGCATTCTATGCGGCGTTTGTTGGGTTTACTTCAACATACTTATTAGCTTGTGGAATGAGTAATTCTGTATTGTCTATTATGTTAGCTTGTTTTATGGGATGTTCTTTTATTGGATCATTCTTTTGGGGATCTGTTTGTGATAAGGTCAAAACAAACAAGAAAGTATTTATTCCTGAATTTATTGCGGCTAATGTCATAGCTTTTATCATCTATTACATGGCAGATAAGAATATGTGGATTTCTACAGTTTTATATCCTGTCTTTGGATTTTTATCTGCACCTTTAGGTAGTAACCTAGATACTTGGATGTTACGTTCATTCCATAAAGATGCTGCAACGTATGGTAGAGCTAGAGCTGTAGGTTCTGCAGGGTATGCGATTACTGCACTTATCATGGGAAGTCTTATTAACATGATTGGTTATCAAATGATTCCTATTGGATTCTTGTTCTTTGCGGCATTTGTATTATTGATTTCATCAATGATCAAAGAAGTTCCTTTTGAAACTGTTTTAGCACAAAATAGTACAGGTAGTCCTAAAGAATTACTACAAGTAAAACCATATATCTTTATGTTGATCGTTGTATTCTTTACAGGTCTAGCTATTTCTCCAATCAATAACTTAAAGACGATCATCTTAAAGAGCGTTGGTGGAGATGTTAGTATCTTAGGATTAGATTCATTCTTAGGAGTCATGGTACAAGCAGTCTTTATCTTTATTTCTGGTAACTTAAAAAAGATACCAGCGTATGTAAGATTGTTCTTAATGACGATCACGATATTTATTACGATGTGCTTGGTATCCTTAGCGGTAAGTCCTTGGATGGTCATCATAGGAACGATATTCACAAATATGAGTTATGGAATCATGTTGCCTACACAAAGAGAAATCGTTGAAGCGACAGTTCCTGCCACACTAAAAAATACAGCACATAGTTTATCAGATGCGATGTATGGTAGTTTCTCTGGTATCCTAGCTTTAACATATTCTGGATTTGTGATGGATGCGTTTGGTGCGAAGTCTGTTGCGATGTTAGGTGGGGGTATCATGATCATTGCGGTACTCTTATCACTAACAAAAGTTAAAAAGAAGATAGATTAATGAAAATGAACTGATTGATCAGTTCATTTTTCTTTTACTTGTTTTCCACTCATATGTTCAATTTCTATTTCATACATTTGAACAGCTTTGCCACTTCTTCCAATGACTTCTTCAATGAGTTCTTCACTTGGATAGTATTTTCTAGCGAATTGTCTTAGATGTTCAAAAGCGATAGCTTCATCTTCAATCAAATGACATCTACCAAATACAACAACGCTCTGCATATATGGAGCCCATTCTTCATCATCTAAGATCCTTTCATTACCATATACCGTAAAACAAACTTTATCATTCGCTTTGATAGCTTCGTATTTATATCCACTTCTTAATCCATGAAAGTAGATCTTATTATTTTCTTTATCATAGTAAAAGTTGACTGGTAATGCGTATGGATAACCATCATCACCCTGCATAGCTAGTACAGCTCTTCTTTCCTTTGTTAGTAAGGATAGCATTGCGTCATTATCAATAATACCTTTTGTTCTTCGTATTTCTCTAAACATGATTCTTTCTCCTTGATCCTTTATCAGAATTGATAAAATTGTAGTTTGTTTCGTTTAAGGATTCAACTAAACAAAAAGTAATAAGACAAAAACTTTGAAATAATGACATATTAGTTTGAGAAGAGTAGGAAAAGTCTCCTTCTGAAATCTAATACCAAATGAAAAGGGATCGTTTTATCGATCCCTATATTTCTTATTTGTTTTTCACCGCTCTATCAAGTGGCTAAATATTAATTAAGTTTTTTACGCGTAACAATAAGTCCAACTACACCAACAATAGATACTAGTAATAGAGTTGCGTATGATCCAATATTAGTATTATCACTAGTATTTGGAGCTTGTGATTTATTTGTACTGTTATTAGTTGGTTCAGGTGCTTTATTAACAGTAAATGTTGTTGAAGCTGTTCCGTTTGATGAATTGATATCTAGTGTATGAGTACCAACAGATAAAGTAGATACATAATCAGCATTTAAAGTAACGATAGTACTTCCAGATTTAACTGTATAATTGTTTTTATCAAGAGTATTACCATCTACTGCTACACTAATAAAATCATCATAACTGGCATCAGATGTAAAAGATAATTCTTTCTTTTCACCTGCTGTAATACTTTGATCATTTCCATCAATGATTACAGGAAGTTTAGCTATAACAGTACCAGCTAAGCCTTCTTCTATTTCTGTGTTACCATCTTTGTCACTATAGTATTTTTCACACTCTGTACAATACCAGTATTCAATGTTACCAGTGGAACTTGTAGTAGGTTCTTTTCTATCTGTATGTTGTAAATCATGACTAGTTATATATAATTCAACAGATAAAGTAAAAGGATTTCCACAATCATAATCATAAGTAACAGTTTCATCTGTAATTAATAATTTATTATCTTCTATCGTGGCACCTTCTAAGTTACTTACTTTACTTACATCAAAGTTTCCTGGTAGATTGTTTAAATCAAATGTTTGACTATGACAAATGAGATCATAGGAATTATAACCACAATCTAAAATCGTTAGTTTACTATTATTGCTAACATCAAGAGAAGTTAGAAAATTTTCACTACAATCCAAAGTTGTAAGTGCAGAACAAGTTGATATATCAAGAG
>CAVDZA010000041.1:0-12483 GCA_963613355.1 Bulleidia sp.
ACATTATTCCTAAAAACAAGTGATAGAATATTACAGAAAGGATTTTTCATATGAACAAAGATATTAAAGTATTTGTTGCGGATGTAGATGGAACATTACGTTCTCGTACAAATCCGATTCCAGGTCCTCTAACAATTAGCGCATTTGAAGAAATGCATAAAAGAGGATACGTATTAGGTATCGCAAGTGGTAGACCACTTTGGCAAGGATTAAAAGACCATCATAAAGAATGGAAGATGTCTTTCCAATTTGATTATTTGATTGGTATGAATGGTGGTGAAATCTGGACGAAAGAAGACGATCAAATACGAACATATGATCCATTGACTCGTGAACAATTAAAACAAATCGTTACGACTTTCAAAGATATCAAAGGAACAAATCCATTTGTATATCGAAATAAGATGGAAGTCACACGTTATGTAGATGATGAGCTCATTGAAAGTTGTAAACGTCATTCTTGTACTTATGAAGCTTGTTCAAGTGATGAAGATCTCTACGCAGAAGAAACTGGAAAGATCTTATATCGTTGTAAAACAGAAGAAACTGCCTTATATCTAGAAAAGCTCGGAAAAGAAAAGTTTTCACCTGAAATCGCTAGCTTTAGAACAGGACCAGATCTTGTTGAACTACAAAATTCTTGTGTTTCAAAAGGAAGTGGCATTACGACTTATTGTAAGACACATAACATTCCACTAGATTCTGTCATTGGATTTGGAGATGCGGAAAATGATATTGAAATGTTGAAAGCCGTAGGATATTCCGTAGCACTCAAAGATGGCATGGATAATGTCAAAGCCATCACAGATGAAGTTACAGAATACGAGGCTGGAGAAGATGGTGTAGGACATTATCTTTGGGACCATATATTAAAAGAATCTGACTAATGCCAGATTCTTTTCTTTCTTATAATAGATCAGCTAATTCGTAGATCAACTTTTCTGTCTTTTCCCATCCAAGACATGGGTCAGTAATGGATTTACCATAAACTGTTTCTTCTGTTTTTTGGTTACCATCCACAAGATAACTTTCGATCATACATCCCTTTACTAACTTACGAATATCTTGCGAACAATGCATGGAATGTAATACATCTTTTGAGATACGGATCTGTTCCTCAAACTTTTTACCAGAGTTATTGTGGTTACAATCAACGATAACTGCAGGATTCTCTAATTCAAATTGATGATATAGAGATTTTACTTCCATGAGATCTTCATAGTGATAGTTAGAGTGAGAATGATTGAAACGATCTACATACCCTCTTAGAATGACATGTGAGAGTGGATTTCCATTTGTCTCAACTTCCCAACTACGATATACAAATTTTTGTTTTGCTTGAGAAGCAGCGATAGAATTCATCATAACGCTTAAGTCTCCACCTGTAGGATTCTTCATACCACAAGGAATATTAACGCCACTCGCTACAAGTCTATGTAATTGATCTTCTACACTTCTTGCCCCTACTGCTACATAAGCTAACACATCATCTAGATACGCATAGTTATCTGGATATAACATCTCATCCGCACATGTAAAACCTGTTTCTTTGATTACATCTGCGTGTAATTGACGAATCGCGATGATTCCCTTCAACATATCTTCTTCTTTATGAGGATCAGGTTGATGGAACATTCCTTTATAACCTACACCTTTTGTACGAGGCTTATTCGTATATACACGTGGGATCATATAGATCTTATCTTTTACTTTTTCTTGTACCTTAGCTAAACGGTTCATATAGTCTAGCACCGCATCTTCTCTATCCGCAGAACATGGACCAATGATCAATAAGAAACGATCATCTTCTCCTTTAAAGATCTTTTCAATTTCAAGATCTCTTTTTTGTTTGATTTCAATAATTTCTTTTGCGAGAGGAAATGCTTCCTTTAATTCTTCTGGATTAGGTAATTTTCTTACATATTTCATATTATTATTCATACTTAATTCTCCTATTTTTCTAATTCGATTCCTTTGATCAACTTTCTCAAATGATCGATCGATACTTCTTGATTGGATTCATAATCTATTGTTACATTTGTTGAACCAATAAGATTCAAATACAAATGATACGTCTTATCTTTTGTTTGATAGCCCGTAATTTTCCAATCTCCAATCGTTTCAGAAATCGTTGTTTGTTGATAAAGATCACCATCTACTTGGATCGTAGCAGTACCTTCATCATCTTGAAGAATGATCAAATCACTATCTTTATCATACTTAACAAGTGACCAACCATCTGTCATTTCTACATTTAAGTTTAACGTTGTGACGGTTTCCTTCTTGTTAGATTTATACATTCCTTTGATAAATCCTCCAATGAATAATATAACGATCACAACGCATATAAATCGTTTTGAGTTCTCATTTCCGTAATGCATATATTCACCCTTAAAATATGTAACATTTTATCACACTGTTAGTGAGAATTAACCATAAAAAAAGAACACAAGTATATTTTCTTGTGTTCTTAATGATTATTTCTTGTAGTTGAACTTAAATACTGCACATCCATAAGCTGGTAGAGAATATTCTACACGGTATGGTTTACCATCACATTCACCCTTCTTTGCCTTGAATGATTTAGGTTCTTCTAATAGACCATTTTCATCTAAGATCAAGGAATATGTGCCACTATTTGGTGCACCAACCATATAATCTTCTCTAGCTATTGGTGTAAAGTTGATCACAAACAATAACGCATTCTTTCCTGTACTATCTTTTCTGATAAAGGAGAAGATACTTCTTTCGTTATCATCAGCGTTCACCCATTCAAAACCTTCCCAGGAATCATCCAACGCATATAATGCTGGATATTTCTTATACATGTGTAATAAATCATGTACATAATTCTGTAGGTTCTTATTCAATGGATTATCACATTCCCACCAATCAAGTTGTACCTTTTCATTCCATTCATGTGCTTGTCCAAAATCTTGTCCCATGAATAATAATTTCTTACCAGCATGTCCTATCATGAATGTATAGCCAGCTTTTAAGTTTGCGAATTTATCTACTTCATATCCTGGCATCTTATTGATCATAGAACATTTCAAATGAACGACTTCATCATGGCTCAAGACAAGAATGAACTTTTCACTTGTAGCGTATGACATACCAAATGTCATCTTGTTGTGGTTATCTTTTCTGAAGTATGGATCTAATTTCATATAGTCTAAGAAGTCATGCATCCAACCCATATTCCACTTGTATGTAAATCCAAGACCATCATTTTCTGGTGCTTCTGTGATCTTTGGCCAAGCAGTAGATTCTTCCGCAACAATGATCGTTCCATCATGTCTACCACGGATGACACTATTTAAATGTTTAAAGAATTCAATGGCATCTAGGTTACCATTTCCACCATATTTGTTAGGAACCCATTCTCCATTCTTTCTACCATAGTCTAGATATAACATAGAAGCTACTGCGTCTACTCTTAATCCATCGATATGATATTCATCAAACCAATATAACGCATTTCCAATCAAGAAATTCTTTACTTCATTCTTAGAGTAATCGAAGATCTTTGTACCCCAATCTGGATGTTCACCCATTCTAGGATCTGCGTATTCATATGTTGGTGTTCCATCAAAATCAGCTAATCCAAACGCATCCTTAGGGAAGTGTGCTGGTACCCAGTCAAGAATGACACCAATATGATGTTTATGTAATGTATCTACTAAATACATGAAATCTTCAGGTGCACCATAACGTGATGTAGGAGCGTAATAACCTGTTACTTGATAGCCCCATGATCCATCAAATGGATGTTCTGCGATACCCATGAGTTCTACATGTGTATAACCCATATACACACAATATTCACAGAGTTCTTTCGCATATTCACGATAGTTCATGAATCCATCTTCTGTTCCATCATCTTTCTTCATCCAAGAGCCTAATGAAACTTCATAGATAGACATTGGTTGATTATATCCTGCGTTTTCTGCACGATCACTTAACCATTTAGAATCCTTCCACTTATAGGAAGAGATATCCGCTGTCTTAGAGGCATTACCAGGTCTAAGTTCAGCTGAGAAAGCGTATGGATCAGCCTTGTATAAGATTTCACCATCTTTTGTTTCAATGGCATACTTATACAATTCACCATATCCCATACCTTCCATGAATCCTTCAAAGATTCCACTCTTCTCCAAAGGCATCATATAGTTGGCTGTAGGATCCCATCCATTTCTATCACATACGATACCAACAGCTTTGGCATTAGGAGCCCATACCGCAAAATGCATTCCCTTTTTACCATTGAGTTTCGCACTATGTGCACCCATCTTTTGGTAGATCTTATAATCTGTACCTGTACCAAATAGGTATCTATCGTATTCTGTAATGAAAGTAGGATCAGAAGGTACTTTTTCTACCTTCTTCTTTGTAGTTTTTTTTGTTGTTGTTTTCTTTTTTGTTACTTTTGTTTCAGGCATAAAAACAATACTCCTTAATAAATTATGATAGCGTTTTCATCTACTAATATTATACAATCTCTTTTTCTTTGTTTGAATACTAAAAATGAGAAATGTGACCATTTCTCATTTATTTCTGCAAAAAATATTCAATTTCATTTTCTTCTACATACGGAATGATTTTCTTTAGATGTTTCAATAATCTTTGATAAGACTCTTCAGGTTTTCTATCATACACATGATTTGTAAATTTCTTTCCTAGAGCCTTTTCAAATGTTGCGTATCTTGCGATTCCCCATCCATAGAAGTTCCCCTTCTTATCCATCTCATATTCAAAGTTTGTAATTGTGATATATCCCAATCTTTGAAGCTTTGCGATCTGTGTATCAAATCCTTTTCGTGGTTCCCATTGGATAAGTTCATTCTTTCTTGGTTTGATGTAACCACCTTCGATCTTTGCTTGCTTAGAAAGAATGGAGTAATGTGAATCAATCAATTCATATAAGAATCGTTCATTGTAAGAAGCCATTCCTTCATCACATCTAGCGTCATAGTCATATCCATCTCTTCTATAATTCGCAAAATCACAATAAAACTTTGGTGAAATAAACGCAGCTTTATTCTCAAAGAACTTTCCATACGCACTCTTTGTTTGTTGAATGACAGGTCCTTTCCATTCCCATACACCTTCTTCATCTGAGAAATAAACATTTGGAGCACATCTTTCTTCAATTGAAAATCCTGGTATTGAATTTGAAAATAATGGAAGTATTCCTAGTTCATTGACCGCATCGATCATATCTTGTTTATTTTGAATATAAATATCTTCAATGGTTTTCATGTTATAATCTTAAACGCATAAATATTTGGAGGCAAACGATATGACTGATAGACATAACATTTATGAACTCTTTGAAGAGATCCATATGGAAGCATTCGCTAATAAAACAGTTGGAGAAATGTTAAAAGAATTAAATGATCTGATTGGTCCTTTTGATAAGTTGAGTGATGGTGAACTCGTCACAAGATTATCAGGCTATAAGAAAAGTCCATATCACATTCAATAAGATGGTCATCCATCTTTTTTTATATCAAAAAAGACTTCATCTCTGAAGTCTTAACTGATCTTATGTCCTGTCTTGCTTAATTCTGATTCATAGTAATAACGATCTATGATGAGCGCAATATCTTGTACCGCTACATCAGAATATCTCGCAGTTGATAAATAATTCATACCATCCATATAATCATCACTATGTTTGACTTGATAGATACCAGAATCATCTTTCAATTTGACATACATTCCTTTTTTCATCATTTGAATCATACTTTCTTTCTTAACAGAAAGCTTGTTTCTTTCTTTTTCACTCAAAGAAGTAAAATCAATATATTTAGATTCAATATCACTAATGTTAAAGAAGATCTGTTTATCCGCTTTTGTCTTATTTCTTAGTTTCGCAAGCTTTACTTCTTTTTTTACTAACGCAAGCGTATCTTTCTTCTTACGCTTTTCATAATCTTCTAAAAGTTTTAGATTTTCTTTGGCTGTTGCTTGATATGTCTTTTTCGCTTTCTTATCTTTTTCCGCATTCATCGCAGAAATTGCCTTTTCATAATCATCTTTTAATTGCCAATATTCTGTATCTGTCGTTATACGTTTACCCATACCAAAACCTCCGTATCTCTAGTAATATTCTAACAGGATTATCCTTCAATTGGTAAAACATTCTTTTCTACTTTACGAATATAAAGGAAGAATGTGACAGTTGATAATGTCCAAGTAATTGGATAGATCCAATACGCTAATAAGATCGTATGGAAGATCTGTCCTATCGTAAATAGTACGCCAACTCTTACTGCACACCAACATACTAACATGATGATCATTGGAGCCGCAGGTTTTCCAAGTCCTCGACATACTGCACTTGAAATATGAGAATACCCTACTAATAAGTAGAAAGCCGCACAGATCCTACATCTACCAGCACCATAGACAATGACATCTGGATCATTATTGAAGAAAGAAATGATCGTAGGTGCGAATAAAAACAAGATCAATCCAAACACAAAGATAATTGATAATGCCGCAAAATAGCCAAAGCGTATTCCATCTTTCGCTCTTTTATATTGTTCTGCACCCATATTTTGTGAAATGAATGTTGTCATTGCCATAGAGAAAGCCGTCACTGGCAAAAAGATAAAACCTTCTGCCTTTGTGGAAGCTCCAATTCCAGCCATCGCAAGTGATCCAAAAGAGTTGATATAGCTTTGGATCAAGATATTTGAGATATCAATGACACTTGCCTGAAGCGCAGTTGGGAAACCATATCGAATGATTTGTTTTATACAGTCTCCATCGATCTTTAATTTTGAAAGATGAATCTGTGTAGGCCCTGGATTTTTCACTAAACGAAATCCCGCAAGTAAGGCAGTCAAGATCTCAGATAGTATCGTCGCATACGCAGCGCCATCCACGCTCATTCCAACAACGCCAATCAAAAAGATATCTAATACCACATTGATCAAAGAAGAAGCGACTAGATAATACAATGGATGTTTGGAATCCCCTGTTGCTTGGAGGATACCTGTAAATGTGTTGTACATGACTAGTCCTGAAAATCCTAAGAAATAGATCTGAAGATACATCTTCGATAAAGGAAATACATCATCTGGAGTTCCCATCAACTTTAAGATCTCTGGAGAAAAGAAATATCCAAACAATGTCATAAGAATGGATAAGATAATACCTAGACAAACAGTCGTATGTACTGCCTTTGAAGTTTCCTCTTCTTTTTGTGCCCCAATAAATCGCGCAATGATAACTCCAGCCCCTGTAGAAAAGCCTTGAAAGAATCCTACAAACAAAAACACCAATGAAGATACCCCACTGACTGCAGCTAAAGCTGAAGCACCCAATAGATTTCCTACGATCAAAGAGTCTGCGGTATTGTACATCTGTTGGAATAGATTTCCTATCAATAAAGGTATCGCAAATAAAATGATCTTTTTTCGATAATCACCAAATGTCATCAATTGTGAATTTCTTTCACTCATATTTTTCTCCTCTCACTAACAGAAAAGAGACAAACGTCTCTAATCAATCACAAATTCTGTTTTTAATGTATGTGCTCCATATGGAGATACGATCTTTTTAAGATCTTCATCCGTTTCAATAAAGTCTTCTATAAAATGTCTACGGATCCCTACTTCCGCATGTTCTAGATCTTTATAATCTAAAACATTCCCTTTTGATTGATAGACAACTTTATCTTCTAACATCAAATATCCTGAATCATCTTGTGTTTCTAACTCTGATAATTGTTGAAGTACCTTTTCTCTATCTTCTCCTTCAACTTTCACATTATCATACACATACGCAGTAACAACGCCTACATTGTTATCATCTACATCAAAATGATATGGATAGCTCGCTACGACACTTTCTTTATGTAAGCTCATAGTTCACCATTAATGACATGATCATATAACCAATGACCTACACCATCATCCATTACATCATGTTCTGTTACTGCCTTAGCGAATGACTTTGTTAGATCAGCACCATTCGATAGACATACACCATATCCACTAGACTTCATCAATCCAATATCATTTTCTTGATCACCAAACGCTAATACATCATCCATGGAAATATTGTATCTTTCACAATACTTCTCAAGTCCTACACCTTTGTTGATCCTAGGATCCTGGAATTCAAACGTACAATGATGTGGATCAAAGTATGTCTGCGTCATTGTCCAAGAAGGATCTTGGTGTTCTTGTACAGCTTTCAATACTTCATCTCTAAGTTCACCCTTAAATTGAACTTCAAGTTTTCCTGTATCAAATTCAGCCAACGTATCGATACCACCAACAATGACATGTGACTTATTTCTAGCTTTGGATTGTGTCATGAAATCATCCATCTTCAAACATCTGACTTCTTCATATCCATCCACATAAACAATTGCGTTGATATCATATGGCATCAAGAATTCTAAGATCTTTCTAACATTTTCTTTACTTAATAAATAATACTTTTCTGTAGTACCTGTTTTTGCGTCGTACAATTCTCCACCATTCATACCAATCGCAAAATCAAACTCAAAATCAAGATTCCATTTTTTGGCGTATGACAAGACCCTAGAATCTACAGGTCTACCTGTAGCGAGTCCAAACAAAGCACCTTGTTGATGAAGCTCATTCAAACCAGAACGAGTTAATGGACTTAAGTCTTCTCCTTTCATACAAAGTGTTCCATCAATATCTGCCGCAATAACTTTAAAACGATTCATACTTCTATCTCCTACCTTTACTATTTTATTTCAATATCCATGATTTGGAATATTTATTTTTACAGCTTCCTTTTGATACCTTCACAAATCCTAAAGGATACTTTCCAACACATACGATTGCGTAACCATCTTTAATAGAAGGATCATCTATTTGAATGGTTTCTCCTTTGAGATATTTGATTACTCTAGGATCATCTACATCAAAATGAATTGCGTTCGTATATTCATTCTCTTTTAAATACATTGGTAATATTTCATCTAGTTCAAAACGATTCTTTTTCTTTTCTCCTAACAAGACTCCTGAACGCATGAGTCTTAATCCACTTAGATCAACTCCCGTATCTCTACTCGCATACATTCTATCTTTGATTTCTATACACTTACTATTCATGAATGTTGCGTGAATATTCTCTTGTTGAAAAGAATGATCATTTTCTTTCCTTTGATTCTTTTGTCTATCTCCATCTTTCACTAACAAAGAAACAAAGTGTCCTTCCCCTTTTACTTTATGTGGAAATAACTTTGTACCATATTCATTTTGTGTAAAACCATCCCTCATTGGAATAGGCATGACTTTTAAAGATGGATCTAATGATAAGGCATATTGAATGATTTCTTCATCTTCTTTAACAGAAAACGTACAAGTAGAATAAACGATCATTCCACCATCTTTCAACATCTTCAAACAAGACTTCACGATACTTTTTTGAATTGGAACATAGTAGGAAGAATCATGTTCGATCCATGATTTGATCAAATGATTTTCTTTTCGAAACATTCCTTCTCCACTACATGGAGCGTCAATCAAGATCTTATCAAAATACCCATCAAAATAACTTTCTAATTTCTCTGGTGACTCTGAACATACATACGCATTTCTTATTCCAAACTTTTCTAAATTTTTTAATAATGCCTGGCATCTAGAATAAGAAATATCATTTGAAAATAATACGCCTGTATCTTTTAGCTTCGCACCAAGTTCTGTAGATTTACCACCTGGAGCCGCACATACATCCAATACACGATCACCCTCTTCAATTGGTAAAGATTCCGCAGGTAACATCGCACTGGCTTCTTGGATGTAATAGAGACCTGCATAGTAGTATGGATGTTTGGTAACTGGATCACTAGGATCATAGTAAAAACCATTATGACACCAAGGTACAGGTTCTAAATGATATGGAAAGATCTGTAGAAACTGTTCTACTGATATCTTTGATTCATTGACTCTTAAAGCAGTATCATGAGGTTCATCAAAAGAATTGATATAATCATCAAATTCATCTTTTAATAAATCTTTCATTTCTTCTAAATATCTTTCTGGTAATTCGATCATGATTTAAATTTTAACACAACAACATTTTCTTTTCTGTGATGGTGCTATAATTTTTAATGTGTTTAACACAAAGGAGAACCTAACATGACATTTGTAAAGAAATCCGCAAATCTAACACCTATCGTAGATAACGTATTCTCAATCGTTTCTTTAGCCAAAAAAGACAAACAAGAAAATGGAGATGAAAACGTCGTAGACGCTACGATTGGTTCATTATATGGAGAAGATGGACAACTTGTTGCCTTAGATGAAGTATTCAATCACTATGATGCGATCGACCACAAGATCAAAGCTGCCTACGCTTCAAGCTTTACAGGAAACCCAGATTATCGTGAAGCTGTTTGGAACTGGGTCAAACAAGATGAAAACATCAACTTAGCGCATTCTGTCATTGCCACACCTGGTGGTAGTGGAGCCGTCAGCATGTCCATTGAAACGTTCTTAGATTCCAATGAAACTTTGATCATTCCTAATATTGCGTGGGGCAATTACGCATTAATGGCTTCCAACAACAATATCAATGTCAAAAAATATGAAATGTTTGAAGATGATCACTTTCATCTTTCTTCTTTCAAAGAAACTGTCTTAGAAGTTTCTAAACAACAAGAAAGAATTTGTATCATCATCAATGATCCATGTCACAACCCTACTGGTTACTCTATGAGTGAAGAAGAATGGAAAGCAGTCATCGATTTCTTAAATGAAGTATCTAAGACAAATCCTGTAATACTATTGGATGATATCGCATATATCGATTACTCTTATGATCTACTTCATAGTAGAAAGTATATGAATCAATTCAATCACATCTCTGACAACGTCATGGTCGTTGTTGCCTTCTCATGTTCAAAAGCACTAACTTCTTACGGTCTAAGATGTGGTGCAGCCGTAGTAATGGCACAAAATGAAGAAGATGTAAGAGAAGCTGAGATCTTCATGGAAAAGAAAGCACGTTCTACTTGGTCTAATATTCCTAACGCTGCCATGAGCAACTTTGTTTGGATCACAAGTACTGGTAAAGATGCTTTCTTAAAAGAAAAACAAACTTATATCGATTTAATGAAAGAAAGAAGTTCTATCTTCTTAAAAGAAGCCAATGAAGTTTCTTTAGATTGTTATCCATACAAAGAAGGTTTCTTTATTACATTAAAGATGAAAGACAATGATTACAGAGATAAGTTCCATCAAGAATGTATGAAAGAACATATCTATACTGTAGCTGTCAACCAAGGAATTCGTGTTGCGGTATGTTCCTTACCAGTTAAGAAAGTATATGGACTCGCAAAGAAGATGAAAGAAATTCAAGAAAGGATCTAAAATGCCAGCAGCTACAACACATGTCGAAATGGCAAAGGATGTCTTAAGAACATCCCCTACCATTGAATCTCTTGTTACAAATAAACAAATGTTTTATTTAGGTTCACAAGGACCAGATCTATTATTCTTTAATCGAGCATCCATTCTTCCAGGTTCTACAAAGAAATATGGAAATCTCATGCATGAAGAAAAGGTACCTGAAGTCATTTCATACTTTGAAAGATACGCAAATAAAAACGAAGATCTTAAAAGCTACTTCCTTGGATATCTATGTCATTATTGTTTAGATTCCACTGTTCATCCTCTTGTGTATGGAGTTTCTCATAAAAAAAGCTTAGAAACAGGGATCGATGAAGGAGAGATCCATGTTGGATTAGAAAGTGAATTAGATGTTTGGATCTTATCCCAAAGAGGTAGAGATATCCAATCCTATGACGTTTACAACTATCTGAAGATCACAGATGAAGAAGTCAAAGAATTAGCTGAGATGTACCACAATATGTTGATGGATGTATTCCACATCTCATTAACAGAAAAACATCTTCAACAAGCTATCAAAGATGTATCTTTCTATACATATGTCCTAAGACCTAAGAAATGGAAGTATCATATTTTCTATACATTAGAAAACATAATATTAAAAGGTTCTCACGCACTCACCGCAATGATGTTGAATGACACTACGATCAATGAGATCCTAAATCTAGAACATAAGACATATTCCATGCCATGGAATTCAAAAGATACGATCAACGCATCCTTTCCTCAGCTCTATGGGAAAGCTGTATTAAAAGCACAAAGAATACTATTAAAACATTCACCATCAGATTTCGTATTAGACTTCTGTGGAAAATGAAAGGAAGATTCGATAGAATCTTCCTTTTATTTTAGTTTTAAGATTTCATCTTTAGATAGACCAGTGTACTTGATGATCTTATCAATTGGTTCATTGTTAGACAACATTTCTTTCGCAATAGATAGCTTTTCTTCAGCTTTCGCTTTAGCTTCTACTTTCTCTTTCTCATCTTCTACATATTCATCGAAAGTCATGTAATCATTCCTCGTCTGTTCGTTTCTCTTCTCTTCTTCAACAAGCGTGTCTATCTTTTGGGAG
>CAVDZA010000042.1:0-10494 GCA_963613355.1 Bulleidia sp.
TAATGAAGAATCATTAACTAGTAGTATCGAATCATTACAACGTTCTGTAAAAGACAAGAAAGTATCTATCCAATTATTAACAACAAACACAAAGACATATGCATTAGATACAAGTGATGAGGATTACTCTTTGATTAAGAATACAATCATGAATACATTAAATGTAGATAGAGTGATTCCTGTATATACAGAGAATGATATTCAATATGATATTGATGTTCCTGTATTATCTTTTGCGCCAATCTATCAAAATACATTGATATCTTCTTTGAAGGCAAAAAGATTCTATACACAATTATTACAACTAAAAGAAACCAGATGAATGTCTGGTTTCTTTAATTGAATGATTTACGAATCATTGTAAAGATTTCTTGTTTGAGAGAATCAATGGAATCAGGGAAATCATCAATGATAGATGAATACGCAATGGAACATAACATGGATATCAATGCATATAAACGAACTAATATCTGATGTTCACTGATTTCTACTGTCATAGCGTAATCTTCTATGTTCTCACGGATCAAAGACATCGTATCATCATCTGTCGTTAAGAACTCTTGTTCACTGATTGGCCAAATAAAGTCTTTCTTCATGACATTTAACATATCAGGGTCATTCTGAAATAGATCTAAAAGATAATCAGCCATTAAAACGAGCTTATCTACAAATCCAACTTGAATTGAATTTACTGTATGGTAAGCATTTTTTAATATCGTTAAAGAGATACGTTTTGTTAGAGATCTTAAAATATCATCCTTATCTTTAAAGTAAAGATAGAACGTACCTTTTGCGATACCAGCTTCTTCACATATCATGGCAATCGTAGTAGGGGATACACCATTTTCTGTGAATAGATGATTCGCAGCATCTAATAAACGATTTCTTTTATCTGCTTTTTTTCTAGCAATTAAACCATCCATGTTTTTATTTTACACAAAATAAACTAACAAAAAAGAGTTTATTTTTATACATATTTCAAAAAATGACTAAAAAATGACTGAAAGTCAGTATTTTGGATTGAAAAAAGTTATATAAGAATTATAATACTTTACGGAAATGACCGGTGGTCATTTATGGGAGGCTTTATGAAGAAATTTGCACACTTTGTTGTCAAATTTCGTAAATTGATCTTGATTGCATCGATCTTATTGTTGATTCCTTCAGCAATCGGTGCAGTATCTACGAGAATCAATTATGATATTTTGACATATCTACCAAGTGAGTTGGATTCTATGGTAGGTGAGCAATACTTAGAAAAAGATTTTAATTTAGCTAGTAGTGCTTTTGTTACAGTAGAGAACATGCCTACAGCACAATTATTAGATTTGAAAGAAAGAATTGCGGAAGTTGATGGAGTATCTGAAGCATTCTGGTTATCAGATGTATTAGATGTAACGGTATCTAAAGATATCTTACCTGATGAAATCTATAACTTCATGTTTAATTCAGAGAAAGATGCGACGATGATGATCGTTCGATTCTCAGATACAGCTGCATCACAAGGAACAATGAAAGCGATAGCTAATATCAAGAAGATCTGTCAGAATGAGGCATACATTGGTGGTATGAGTATTATCTTACAAGATACAAAAGCACTTGTAGATGAAGAATTACCAATCTATATCTTGATTGCGGTAGGCGCATGTATCGTTGTATTGTGGTTAGGTTTGAAGTCAAATATTCTTCCATTCTTATTTATGATTGGACTTGTATTCCCAATCTTATATAACTTTGGTACAAATATTATCTTTGGACAGATCTCATATATTACAGAAGCTTTAGCTACTGTACTGCAGTTAGGTGTTACGATGGACTATTCGATCTTCTTGGTAAATAGATGGAGAGAAGAAAGAAAGCTAGTTGATAATGACTTTGATGCGATGGAAAACGCAATCGTTAATACAGGCGTATCAATCTCAGCATCATCCTTAACAACTGTAGCAGGATTCTTAGCACTATGCTTTATGAGATTGACATTAGGTAAAGATATCGGTCTTGTTATGGCAAAGGGTGTCGTACTTGGTGTATTAAGTACGATTACGATCCTACCAGCCTTGATCCTAGTATTTAGAAATAAGATCTGGAAGTGGGAACATAAACCATTGATTCCAAAGCTAAAAAGAGCAAGTGAATTTGTTACAAAACATTACAAGGCTATACCAGTCGTATTCCTCTGTGTCTTAGCAATCTTTGGATTAGCATATCCAAGAGTAGAACAATATTACACATTAACAGATTCTCTTCCTGCTGATATGACAGGTATCATAGGAAATGAACATTTGAAGGAAGACTTCAATATGAACTCTTCATTCTTCGTTATCATCAAAGATGATCTATTAGATGAAGATGTAAAACAGATGAGCAAAGAAATTCAAAACTTAGATAGTATTACATCTTGTCTATCTGTAGAAGAGTTCGTTGGTGCAGCAATTCCTTCAAGCATCATGCCTGAAATGGTAAATGATACGTTCATCTCAAATGGTCATGAAATGATCATGGTCAACTCTTCTTTGAAAGCAGGAACAGATGAAGTAAATGATCAAATCAATCAATTAACTCAAATCGTTAAGAAATATGATTCAACAGGTGTCGTTACAGGTGAAGCGCCTATGACAAAGGACTTGATTGAAATCGCAAACGTTGACTTCAATAACGTCAACTGGATCTCTATCTTGTTCGTATTCGTGATCATCGCAATCAGTTTCAAGAGCATCTTCTTACCAATCTTATTGGTAGCAGCGATTGAATCTGCGATCATCATCAACATGGCAATTCCATACTTCACAGGAACAACGCTTCCATTCATCGCTAGTATCGTTATTGGTACGATCCAGTTAGGTGCTACGGTCGACTACGCTATTCTGATGACTACTCGTTTTAAAGAAGAATTAGCGAATGGAAATACGAAGTTTGAGGCAGCAAAGATTGCCGTATATCAGTGTTCACAATCTATTCTTACATCAGGATTGACATTCTTTGGAGCAACAGTTGGTGTTTCATTGATCTCTAAGATGGAATTATTAAGAAGTATTTGTTTATTGATCGCTAGAGGTGCAATCATCTCAATGATCGTCATTATCTTTGTATTACCATGTTTCTTGATTCTATGTGAACCATTGATTCGTCATACAACACTTGGTTGGCCAAAGCCACAAAAGGAAGGAGAGTAAATATATGACAAAGACAAAAAAGATTACTTCTGTGTTATTAGCTAGTTTACTTGTTGCGGGATACGCAATTCCAGTAAACGCAGAAGGTGAAGATACAAATACAGTAACAAAAGATGAAAGTGTCTATACAGTATTAAACGCAGATGGTTCTGTTAAGACAATTACTGTTTCTGACACATTACATTCAGATTCAGGTTTCTCTAACTATGATGATGCTTCTGAATTAACAGATGTTCAAAATCTAAAGAGTAAAGACGCGGTAACAAGTTCTAGTGATGGTTATACATGGAACACAGATTCTACTGATATCTACTATCAAGGTACTTCTACAAAAGAATTACCACTTGATGTTAAGATCACATATTCTATGAATGACAAAGAATATTCAGCTGCAGATATGGTTGGTAAGTCAGGACATGTTAAGATCAAGATCTCTGTAACAAACTCTAGTAAGCAGACTTATACAGTAGGTGATAAGAGCTATGAATTAGTAACACCATTCATTACTGGTGCTGGTGCTATGTTAGATGAAGACAATTTCTCTAATGTAGAAGTAAACCATGGTACAGTTACTTCTGATTCTTCACACTCAATCGTTGCGGGTGTCATGATTCCTGGTTTGAGAAGTGGATTAGAATCTGTCTTAGATGGTGAAACAATGAGTAAGTTATCTGACTACTTAGTTGATGATATTACGATTGAAGCAGATACAACTAACTTTGAATCTCCTACATTGATGTTAGCAGCTGCTACATCTACAGAAGACTTAAAGGAAGACTTCGCAGATACAGATCTTACAAGTATCTTCGATCAATTAGATGAATTGAGAGACGCTACAGATCAATTGATTGATGGTGCATCTCAATTATCAGATGGAGCAAATACATTAGCTGATGGTGCTTCACAATTAAATGATGGTGCTAGTTCACTATTAAGTGGTGTTGATACATTGAAGAGTGGTACACAATCTCTAACAGATGGTGCTACTTCCGCAACAAGTGGTGCTTCTGCCTTAAGTGCAGGACTAGCTACATTAGTAGGTAACAATGAAGCGTTAGTAAGTGGTGCAAATCAGATCGCTGATGCGGTATTATCTACAGCTAATAAAGAATTAGCAGCAAATGAAACGATCAAGAATGATCCTAACTATACAGAACTTACTTGGAGCAACTATGCTGATCAATTAGCTTATTACGCTGGTATTACTGATACGATGCGTCAAGCCGCTTTAGATCAGATCAAAGCACAATTAAGTGCTGCTGGTGTAACTCTATCTGATGAAGATCTAAATATGGTTCTTTATATGGCAGCTACACAACAAGCTACTGACTTAGCTACTTTCTTAAAAAACAACCAAGATAAGCTAGCTACAGCGCAAAAGGTTCAACAAGCTCAAACTGATGCGGCTCTTATTGGCACAGGTGATTTCTCTAAGGTTGATAGAGCTTTAACATTAGCTACTTATGAAGGCGCAATTGGTACAGTTCAATCTGCAGTACAAAATGCGACAAAGTCTGATACTAATCCAAGTGGCACTTTACTAACAACAAGACAAGCTGAAGAAGTATTGATCATCGCTGCTAAATATCAAATTACTGATATATCTCAAGTGGATCCAACTATCTTAAGTGGTATTATTACAACAGTATTAACTACCATTAGCGCTGATGAAGCTGCTCTAGGAGTTGATAATGAAACAACAACTCCAACAATGAAACAGGTCGTTGCTGGATTAAGATCTGCTCAAGGTGGTGATGCGAATGTATATGCAGCTTTAAGTGCTACGTTAAAGAGTGCACAAGCTGATCTTACAGATTCTGAAATTGCGGTATTACTAACAGAAGGTAGTGAACAACATGCTGATCAAACATCTATTACAGGTATGATTTCTGCAGTAAAGGCTGATGTATCTGTAGCTACAGCGATTGCTGGCTATAAAGCATCTTCTAAAACAGATGAAGGTAAACAAACGATCAAAGGTTACTTAAACGCATTAGTTATTTCAACAAATGGTGAATCTATTGAAACATTGAAGTCATTAAGCACACAATTACAGTCTGTAGCTACATTTAGACAAGGTGTCAAAGATTATACAGATGGTGTCGCAACAGCTTATGCTGGTTCTAAATCATTAGTAGAAGGTCTACAAAAGTTAACAAGTGGTTCTCAACAGTTAAATGATGGTGCTGCTCAATTATCACAAGGTGCTTCTACATTAAAGGATGGAACACAATCACTAACAGATGGTGCGAATCAGTTATCAGATGGTGCTAAGACTCTATATGATGGATTAGTTCAATACAATGATGAAGCTATTTCTAAGTTAACAGACAACTCACGTATTTCTAATATTGAAGAAGCAGCTGAATTGTTCAATGTTATCAAGGAAGAAGGTTCTACTTACAACAACTATTCAGGTATTTCTGAAAATACAGATGGTAGTGTTAAGTTTGTATATAAGGTAGAAGGTGCTAAGGCTACTGCTACTACAACAAAAACAGAAGAAAAGACAGAAACAAAGACAAGTTTCTGGGATAGAATCGTTAATCTATTCGACTTCTCTTCATTATTCAATAAGTAAAGATATTCCTCATGCTGAGTATTGCCCCTTACTTTTTGCTCGGCATGAAAAATAAACATGCGGATGAATTATCATCCGCATGTTTTTAGTTTGTTTGATGTTTTTCTTCAATGATCTTATTGATTTCTTCAATCAACGCATCTCTGATTTCGTTTTGTGGGACCCTACGAATGACTTCTCCTTTACGGAAGAGTAGTCCTGAGTCATATCCACCAGCGACACCGATATCAGCTCTACCAGCTTCTTGGATGCCATTTACAGGGCAACCCATGATAGCTATCGTAATATCTTCATGGATGCTTTCTAGATAGTCTTCCATTTCTTTTACCAAAGGTAACATGTCATATTGTATTCTTCCACATGTTGGACAAGCAACTAGATCTGGAACGTTGTTTGTTAGATTGAATGCCTTTAGAAGCTTCTTTCCAATCGTTAGTTCTTCTTTTGGTGGGGCAGATACAGATACACGGATCGTATCTCCAATTCCTTCATGAAGAAGTGTTCCTAATGCCGCAGAAGATTTAACAGCACTTTCTGTAAATCCACCAGCTTCTGTAACGCCTAAGTGAAGAGGGTAGTTATAATGTTGACTAGCTAGCTCATACACCGCAATCGTTAGTTCTACATCACTACTCTTGAAAGATAGTACGATATCGTGGAAATCTAGTTCTTCTAAGATCTTAACGTGTCTATCAGCACTGGCAATCATTGCTTCAGCACACAATCCACCATATTGTTCTAGATATTGTTTTTCTAAAGAACCGCCATTGATTCCAATACGAATAGGAATATTTTTTTCTTTACACTTCTTTACAACGGCTTCTGTATGTTCTTTACTACCAATATTACCTGGATTGATACGAATGGCATCTACACCACCATCAGCCGCTATGAGTGCTAGATTATGGTTAAAATGGATATCCGCAACCAATGGAATATGGATCTTTTCTTTGATGGCTGGAATCGCTCTAGCGTCTTCCTCATCTAATACAGCGATACGAATCAATTCGCATCCGTTTTCTTCTAATTCTAAAATTTGTTCAACTGACTTCTCTACATTTTTCGCAGGGACATTTGTCATAGATTGTAGGATACATTTATTTTGTCCACCAATCTGAAGTCCTCCAACATAGACAGGACGTGTTTCAGTACGTTTCATGTAAGTTTCCTCCATTACTATTATCGCATTTATTTCTTTTTTTGTTAAAAACGATTATCATTATTTTCGTGAATATAGAAGAATTGTTATCTAAGATATTATTTGTATTGGTACCATTTGGTTGTTTCTTTTTTATGGTGAAGTATAAAGAAAGATATACACATACATACAATGAAGAAAAACTAGATGAAATAGAAAGTTATCTAGTGGATTATTTTTCTTTGACAGAAGAAGAAATAAAAATAGATGAATACCAATGTAGTCTACAAGCAGATTCATTCCCTGTAGAAACGATAGGTGATATAAATGTCTATATAAATGAATTTCCATGTGGTTCTTTATCACAATACTTTTTAGATGATAGAAAGAATGCGTATGAGATCTATCTATGGTTAGTAGCTAGATGTAGTAAGTTAAAGGTTCCAAATAGTGAAAAGAAGTCCTATGTTAGCTTATTTACGACATTAGAGGCTTATTTAGTGATAGAAAATGATTCTATCAAGGAAAGCCTCTATCAGCTTCAAAACGCTTTAAATCTGCTAGTAAAAGATAAGAGGATGGATGAACAATTTTATCGTTATATGATGATCCTTTTTGATATCTTAGAAGGATATCAAAAGCTAGAAAGTGTTCATCAATTAACAGATGAAATCAATACTAGAACGCAGAATGTCGTTCAAAAAGTGACTAGGATCATTTCTAAGAAAGCGTATTCTTGAAAAGTAGTGGACAAAACAAGAAAAAAAAGCTAATATATTCAACGTTGATGAGGTCGGAAACACTTGGAAAACACTATTGTTTATGATATACTCATCTAGCAAAAAGTCAGGAGGAATAAACAATGCCAAGAGACAATATTACATTTAAGTGCAGTGAATGTGGTGAAGAAAACTACATCGGTACAAGAAACAAGCGTAAGCATGCTGAAAAGATGGAAATCAAAAAGTATTGCCCACGTTGTAACAAAATGACTCTTCATAAGGAAAAGAAGTAAGATTCATCTTCATTGAAGTTTGTACATCAAAAGTGCTTTATAAGAGCACTTTTTTTGTTGAGTGTTGTAGAATAGTAGTCTAAAGGAGAAGTGTATGAAGTTAGATGTCTTACCCATTGGTTTATATGGTGAAAATATATATGTACTACATGAATCTGATCATGTATTGATCATTGATCCAGGAAAGTACGCAAAAGAGATAGCGAAATGTATTTCTAAAGATGAACATGTTGATGGAATCTTATTGACTCATGGACATGAAGATCATACAGGTGCAGTGGATGATCTAGTAGATATTTATCATTGTCCTGTCTATATGGATATGGATGATTATGTATTAGTGGATCCAAAGTATGCTGGTAGTCATGGGTTTGATGCGCCAATCTATACAGAGATCACTCCATACGAACCTCATATGAAGATAGGTACATTTTCACTAGATATCACAAAGACACCAGGTCATACAAAGGGCAGTGTCGTCATACGCTATCGTAATCTATTATTTACTGGAGATACGTTATTTGCGGGAAGTATTGGAAGGACAGACTTGTTTGGTGGAAGTGAAGAAGAAATGAAAGAATCATTAAAGCTATTCACAAAGATGCCACATGATTGGATCGTTCTACCTGGACATGGAGATAAATCTACGATCAAACAAGAACTCGCAACCAATATGTATATTCACTATTATTTAGGAGGGCAATCATGAGAAAAAAATTATTGATCTTGTTATCTGTTGTGATGGTTGGTTGTTCTTCATCGACTGAAGTTTCTTCTGTTACTTCAACGACAGAGATCACAACACCTATCTCAAAAACAGACTTCTCTGAAACGGAAGCTGAAAATGTTTTTAATATGGCTGTTCGAACACATTGTAAGACTTTAAACCAAGTTTGTACGGTTGGAAAGGTCGTCGTTCAACAGGATAATATCTATGGAACATATACATATACAGAAAATGAACAAGAATATACGGTTTCAGGTACATTAGAAAATGTACAGGTTTCTAACAATGATTCTTCTATCGTTACGATTGGGAAGAAACTATTTTCTACGGGGATTATCAATACACCAGAACCGGAAACTACTTCACAACCAGAAACAAGTGAAGAAACAAAGAAATTTGATCTACCAACAGAAGTAGATGAAAGTCAAAATGGTGAAGTCGTATTAGAAGATGAAACGTATAAGATCCGTTTAATGAATCTAGAAACAGGTGCGATGAATTTTAATGGTACATTTGATGGAACGGGATACTTTAAACTGTATGCTTTAACACTAGACCAAAGTAGCCAATTAGATATTGCATCCATCGAAGGTAGTGGTAGTTATGATGAAACAACGGCGTTTGATCCAGGTTGGTATTACATCGTTGTGGAGAGAAAAGATGGCACTTATACAATGAATTGGGCTGGTCAGTAAATTTTTTAAGAATTCATAAAAAAATTATAGAATTTTAAAATTTAAAGTGATATATTTAATGCATAAGTGAAAGCACTTTCAGATTAAGGAGATTAAAAATTATGGCAGACAAGAAAATCGTATTATTTTGTGCAGCTGGTATGTCCACTTCTTTATTGGTTAACAAGATGAAGCAGGCTGCTGCTAAGGCTGGAAAAGATTATGACATCGCAGCTTACAGCTTGAATGAAGAAGAAAAGCATGCACCAGATGCTGACGTTATCCTCTTAGGACCTCAGGTTCGTTACGCTTTAGCTAAGCTACAGGCTAAGTATCCTGGAAAGCCTATCGAAGGTATCGACATGAGAATGTATGGCATGATGGACGGTGAAGGCACTGTTGCTTATGCTAGAAAACTCATGAATGACTAATTGAAAAAATTGTTATCTGAAAAACAGGAATGAAATAATTCCTGTTTTTTTGTGGAATTTTGAAATTTCTTGTGAATATTGTATTAGGAGGATATATGAAAAATAGATTACAAGAAATTTTAAAGATAGCTTTGGAGTATCAAGTGAGTGATATTCATTTTGATATTTCAAACCAAACCAACATAACGATAGAGATGAGAGTACATGGAGAAATCAAACAATTGATACCAAAGGATGATGATCTACGTTTCTTTCGTTATTTGATGTATCGTGCCAATTTAGATGTATCCGATACAACAAGACCTCAAACAGGTTCTTTTAAAGAAGTCGTAGGAAAGAAAGAATTATCATTACGTTTTTCGTTTGTTTCTTCATACTACATGAAATCTGGCGTATTACGAATCTTAAACACAAATACGAAATTATCGATTTCAACATTAACAAAAGATAGAGATGTTTTATCTTATTTAACAACAGTAACTTCAAAACCAAATGGCTTATATTTGTTTGCTGGGCCTACAGGGAGTGGAAAGACGACTACGGTTTATACGTTGTTGAATGAAACGCATGGAAAAAAGATCTTTTCTTTAGAAGATCCAGTAGAAGTCGTAAATGAAAAGTATGTACAAATACAGATCAATGAAAAACAACATATGTCTTATGCGGATGGCATCAAACAATTAATGCGACATGATCCTGATATTATCATGATTGGTGAGATACGTGATGAGACGGTTGCGAAGATGGCTGTAAGA
>CAVDZA010000042.1:10504-12192 GCA_963613355.1 Bulleidia sp.
GTGCATTGACAGGTCATTTAGTAATTAGTACCATTCATTCCTTTTCTTGTGTAAGTGCCATATTAAGAATGGAAGATCTAGGAGTTGAAAGATATCAATTAAAAGATGTTCTTAGAGGAATCAGTTCACAAAGATTATTTTATGATGAATCAGGTAATCGATTTGGCATCTATGAATATATGGATGAACAAATACTGACGAACTATTTTGAGAAAGGAGGGGAATCAAATGATTTTCAACCAATTGAAAAAAGAATCGAACAGGCCTATAAACAACATCAAATATCATACTCTCAAGCAAAACCATACATTGAAAAGTGAGGATTGTATTGCGATACAAAGATTATTAGAGAGTGGATTTACTCTAAGAGACGCTTTACAAGTATTACGTGAACGATCCAATGCGGTCGTATTTGATGAGATACTGAAAAGATTAGAGAATGGAGAAAATCTCAATACATTCTTTTATATGTATTGTCCAAAGCGATATCAAGTATTATTTGAGAGCTTTATCCAATGTATGCCTTTTTTAGAAAGCTTATCTACTTGTATCAACATCATTCAATCAGAAGAAAAGAATCGTAAAGAAATCATTCAAGGAATGTTTTATCCATTGATGTTATTTGTTGGAATGTTGGTTGGAATCTATTTGTTTAATGAATTCATTCTACCAAACATGATATCTTTATTAGCTGGTTTTCAATTGGATTCAAACAATTATGTCGTTCTACAAATGATCATCAAATATATCGTTAGGATCTTGATGATCTTGTTTATCTTGGTTGTAGGGATCGTTATGTGTATGGTCCAAAAAGAACATATTGTCTTTACATACAAACATATCTCTCAAGTATTCCCAAATAGTATCTTAGTTCAAACGATATCATCTAAGTTTGCGAGATTCTTTCTAGAGTGTCATAAAAGAAACATCTCCACAAAAGATACGATACAAATATTAATGAATATCAAAGAACAACCTTGTATCTCATATATTTCTAAACAGATGAATGAGAATCTGATGAATGGAGAATCTATGATGGCTGCTATCCAGAAAACACATATGGAAGAAAAGCTATTGAGATTCTTTCGTATCGCTTTATTATCTTCTTCTTGTGAAGAGATGTTAGAAGGATATCTTCAAATGTGTCAAATCAGAAAAGAACAATCAATCAAACGATTTAGTCGTTATATTCAATTATTTTCTTACTCTTTGATTGGAATGGTGATGATATTTGTTTATCAAATATTGATGATGCCAATGACAATGTTACAAAATTTATAACTTTTTTTTGGAATTTCGAAAATTCTTGTGAATATTGTATTAGGAGGTGTTCGAGATGTATCGAAAAAATAAAAAAGGTTTTACGTTGTTGGAGATGACGATCGTCATCATTATTATCTCTGTCATTTTTCTTTTGTCTGTACCATCGATTCAAAAGACATTGACGGTCGTGAATCAGAAAGGGTGCAAAGCGATTGAAAAGGTAGCGGATTCTGCCATATTAGAATACAAGATGGAATATGATGAATATCCGAATAGTGTAGATGATCTAGTAAACGCAGGACTGTTGAATGAATCACAAGTTACATGTGATGGTTCTAAACAATTGGTGATCATTGATGGAGAAGCTAGTATCGAATAAAGGTTTTACGTTAGTGGAGTGTTGTGTCGTACTTGTTTGCGTTTCT
>CAVDZA010000043.1:0-10898 GCA_963613355.1 Bulleidia sp.
AAAATATGTCTTTAGAAGAAATCAAAGATTGGACAAAACTATCTGAAGAAGAAATTTTAGAAATTCAGAAACAAATGACTAAATAAGAACCATGAGAATGTGGTTCTTTTTACTTCAAGTTTTTTAGAAAATTTCTATGTAAGAAAAGAGATTTCAAAATATTGAAAGTATGAAAATAAATTAATTGAAAATTTCTGAAATTTTTTCTTGCGTGATTTGTATAGTGGGTGTAATATTTCTAAGTCATAGAGGACATTAAAAAAAACGACAATTGTGTCGTTGGGTTTAGTGCCCTCTTTTTGTATGAAATTTTAAGTGGAGGAGAGATTATGAAGCATATTTTCGTTACAGGTGGTGTTGTCTCAGGACTAGGAAAAGGTATTACAGCTGCGTCTTTAGGTAGACTTTTAAAACAGAGAGGATTCCGTGTCATTTCTCAGAAGTTGGATCCATACATGAATGTTGATCCAGGTACGATGTCTCCTTATCAACATGGTGAAGTATTTGTTACTGAGGATGGTGCAGAAACAGATCTAGATCTAGGCCATTATGAAAGATTCATTGATGAGAATTTAAACAAGTTCTCTAACTTAACTTCAGGTAAGGCATACTGGAATGTTTTACAGAAGGAAAGAAGAGGAGAATACTTAGGTGAAACGGTTCAGATCATTCCTCATATCACAAACGAGATCAAGCGTTTTATCTACAATGTAGGTGAACACGCTAACGCAGACATCGTTATTACAGAAATTGGTGGTACTGTAGGTGATATCGAGTCTCAGCCTTTCTTAGAAGCAATCCGTCAGATTTCTATTGAGAGACCAAATGACTGTTGTTTTATTCACGTAACACTTGTTCCATATATTTCTGGTTCTAACGAATATAAATCAAAGCCAACACAACACTCTGTTAAGGAATTGCAGAACTTAGGTGTTAGACCTAATATCATCATTCCTAGATGTGATGGTAAATTACCTCAATCTGTAAAAGAAAAGATATCTTTATTCTGTAATGTAAAACCAGACTGTGTTATTGAAAATACAACTGTAGCTGATCTTTATGAAGCTCCTGTTATGTTGGAAGAACAAAACTTCTCTGAAATCGTATGTAGAGAATTACATTTAGATGCAGGTAGTATCGATCTAACAGAATGGAATGGTATGTTGGATCGTATTCATTCATCAAATGATGAAGTGAATATTGCGTTAGTTGGTAAGTATGTAGCGTTACATGATGCGTATCTATCTGTTGTAGAATCCTTAAAACATGGTGGATATGAATGTGGTGCGAATGTGCATATCAAGTGGGTAGAGTCTGAAGATATCACAGAAGAAACAGCACCAGCTATCTTTAGAGATGTACAGGGAATCATTGTTCCTGGTGGATTTGGAGATAGAGGTATTGAAGGTATGATCACTGCTTGTAAGTACGCAAGAGAAAATAACATTCCATACTTTGGTATTTGTTTAGGTATGCAGATAGCGACAATTGAATTTGCGAGAAATGTGCTTGGTTATCAAGATGCGAATAGTAGTGAATTTAATAAGGGTTCTGAACATAAGGTCATTGATTTTATCCATGGGCAATCTGAAGATATCGACAAGGGTGGAACAATGAGACTTGGTGCGTATAATTGTAGATTACAAGAAGGAACGATGGTATCAAAGTTATATGGCATTCAAGATATTTCTGAAAGACATAGACATAGATATGAATTCAACAATGAATTCTTAGAAGAATATAAGAAGAATGGTATGACGATTGCGGGCATCAATCCTGAACAGGATCTTGTTGAAGTGGTTGAAAATGATAGTTGTGATTTCTTTGTGGGTGTTCAATTCCATCCGGAATTCAAGAGTAGACCTAATAAGGCACATCCTGTATTTAAAGGATTTATTTCTGCCGCTTTAACAAAAAAACAAGCATAAGTACTAAATTTTTAGTATGATTATTGCGTGAGGAAAAAGAAAAGGAGATCGTATGGCAGAAGAAATGATTTTAGTTCTTGATTTTGGTGGTCAGTATAAACAATTGATTGCCAGAAGAGTTAGAGAAAACCATGTATATTGTGAGATTCATCCATATACAATGCCAATTGAAAAAATCAAAGAAATGAATCCTAAGGGAATCATTTTAACAGGTGGTCCAGATAGTGTTTATTTAGAAGATTCATTATCTTATGATCCACAATTATTTGAATTAGGCATTCCAGTATTGGGTATTTGTTATGGAGCTCAATTGATGGCATATTTGTTGAAGGGTGAAGTTAAGACTGCACCTACAAGTGAATATGGCCGTACAGAAGTAACACGTAAAGATAGTTCAAAGCTATTAGGTGATTGGAAAGATGAATCTGTTACTTGGATGTCTCATACAGACTACATCGCATCTGTACCTGAAGGATTCCACGTTACAGCGTATACACCAGTATGTCCTGTAGCTGGTATGGAAAATACAGAAAAGAACTTATATGCGGTTCAATTCCATCCTGAAGTCGTTCATACAGAAGAAGGTACAAAATTATTCCATAACTTTGTATATGATATTTGTGGATGCCAAGGAACTTGGAAGATGGATTCTTTTGCGGAGAATACGATCAAACAGATCCGTGAACAGATTGGTGATGGAAAAGTATTGTGTGCACTAAGTGGTGGTGTAGATTCCTCCGTTTGTGCAGTATTACTTTCTAAGGCAATTGGAAAACAATTAACATGTGTATTTGTTGATCATGGTCTATTAAGAAAAGATGAAGGCGATGAAGTAGAAAGAGTATTTGGACCAGAAGGACCATACGAATTAAACTTCATCAGAGTCAACGCACAAGATTACTTCTATGAAAAACTAGCTGGTGTAACTGATCCAGAACAGAAGAGAAAGATCATTGGTGCAGAATTCATCAATGTATTTGAAAAGGAAGCAAAGAAAATTGGTGCAGTAGATTACCTAGCACAGGGAACGATCTATCCAGATGTAGTTGAATCTGGTATTGGAAAGGGTGCAGTCATTAAATCTCACCACAATGTAGGTGGTCTACCAGATCATGTAGACTTTAAAGAAATCGTAGAACCTCTCAAGGCTTTATTTAAAGATGAAGTTAGAGAAGTTGGTCTAGAACTTGGTATTCCTAAGGAACTTGTTTATAGACAACCATTCCCAGGACCTGGATTAGGTATTCGTATCGTAGGTGAAGTAACTGCAGAAAAGGTAAAGATCGTACAAGACGCAGACGCTATCTATAGAGAAGAACTTGAAAAAGCAGGTATCGATATGGGTAAGGGACAGTTCTTTGCGGCATTATCTAACATGAGATCTGTAGGTGTCATGGGAGATCATAGAACTTATGATTATGCGGTAGTACTAAGAGGAGTCATTACTTCTGACTTTATGACAGCTACTGCAGCTGAGATTCCGTTTGAGACATTACAAACATGTATGACTCGTATCATCAACGAAGTAAAGGGTGTTAATAGAGTTATGTATGATCTAACGAGTAAGCCTCCTGGAACAATAGAGCTTGAGTAATCCAAATCACTCAAAAGTGCCTTTTTACAGGCACTTTTTTCGTTAATTTTAAACACCTAAACACATAAGGGTTGCCTTGTACTGTTATTTCTTTTTCAAGGACAGAACCGAGTATGTAATCTTCCTTTATGGTTATTCTTTTGTATATTTTTTTGCCCAATTATTTATAGAATCCAAGATTGGTAAGAAGTCTTTTCCCATATCAGTAAGAGAATACTCTACTTTAGGTGGTACAACAGGATACACTTCTCTATGTATAACACCATGTGCTTCAAGCATTCGTAAATCTTTTGTAAGATTAGCTTCTGTGATATGTGGAAGTTTATGATGAATTTCACTGAAACGTAAAGTTCCTTCAGAAAGTACATACAAGATGACCATAGACCATTTTCCTTGAAGTACTTTGGCAACTCTTGCGACTGGACAGTTTATTGGATCAAAATCTAGTTTATTCATGAAATATTCCTCTTTACTATCAAATAAGATAGTTACTATAAAAAAATATCGTACTTGTTACTTTTTAGGTGCTTATTATAATTGAAAATAAAAGTTAAATAAAGTTTTTTGAAAGGAATATTGAAAATGAATGCAATAGAATCAATTAAGAAAAGAAAATCTACAAGATCTTATAATTCAAAGCAGATAAATAACAGTAATTTGGAAATGATTTTACAGGCGGGTATGGCGGCACCAGTTGGTTCAAATGCGTATGACTCACTACATATAACAGTTGTACAAAATCAGGAAATATTCAATAAAATCAATGTGGCTGTTACAGAAATGATTTATAAAATATTGGGAAAGAAAATGGATAAGAATTTTGGTGCACCTACTATGATTTTTGTATCATCTAAACCAGCAATGATGCCGAGTCTAGAGTATGCAAATGCGGCCTGTGTTCTAGAGAATATGGCAATTGCCGCAACAAGCCTTGGAATTGATAATATCATTTGGGGAGGAGCAGCGGCAGCTGTGGCACAAGATGCAGATCTTCAAAAAGCACTAGAAATTCCAGAAGGATATAAACCAGTTCTCTGCATTTCTCTTGGATATGCTAAAGAGGATGAAGCACCTAAAAAACATGTCATCAATGTAAATAAAGTGTAACGTTAGATTACTATTAGTCTTTCCCATATGCCGAACTAATATCGGCTATGTAAAGGAGCTGAAATATTACGAAATATCAGTGCTTGTGAAAACCACGGGTTTGCAAGTTCAAAAAACGCCATTTTATGCACTCTATTTATTACAAATAATGGTTGAGTTATAGAATTTGAATAATGTTGTAGCTTGTAAAATGGCATAAACACCTTGTTTATGCACTTTTTAATATCTTGGGCTGAAGTGAAAAGCTATTGTTTACTTGACAATCTAATATTACGTTATAAAATATAACGGTGTTATATAGCAATGTTATATTTTTAGAGGGAGGAGTGCTAAAATGTCCGCTAAGGCAGATAATACTAGAGAAAATATTCTAAGTACAGCGAAGCAACATTTTCTGAGGGACGGACTTGATGGTGCTTCACTTCGAAGTATTGTAAAGGATGCGGGGCTTACCACAGGTGCTTTTTACAAATACTTTCCGACAAAGGAAAGTATGTTCGATGCACTGATTGATCCATACGTGGAGCACATCTATCAGATATATGATGATGTACTTGCGGAATTTGAAGGATTTTCGGCAAGTGAGCAGACTGACAATATGGTGGTGTCCTCGGAAGAAGGGATAGACCGAATTGTTGATTATGTTTATGACCATTATGACAACTTTCGTCTGCTCTTAAAATGTGGAGATAGCGGGAAGTATTCGGATTTTATCCACAACATGGTCGATCGCGAGATACAGTCAACCAAAAGATATATCGAAACCATGCGTAAGGCGGGTTTCAATATTCCAGATATAGACAAGGTTTTGATGCATATGGTCAGTACGGGATTTTTCTCCTCTGTATTTCAGATCATCGAGCATGATATAGACAAGGATACCGCGAAGAAGAATATCTCTCAGCTGAAAGAGTTCCAGACCGGCGGCTGGGAGAAGCTCATGGGTATTCAGTTCCCGCAGTAACCGTAAATACATAAATTTCGACAATAAAGCAGTGGCTTCACGAAAGCCACTTGTTTTTGGGGGTACGGTTAGCGTACTCTAACCGAAATATACAGATAAATACATCTAAGGAGCACATAAGGCATGGAAGAAAAGAAAAAGTCATGGACAAGCCGACTGCTTGAGTGGTCAGCTCCGCAGAAGCCGCTCTATCTGTGGAGTGTCCTGCTTGCCGTGGGCAATGTCATTCTGAAAATCATTCCGTATTTTCTGATTGCGGATGTTGTCAGAATGTTTCTGGACGGCGAAAAAGAATTTTCACAGTATCTGATTAAGGTAGGATTTATTACCTTGTCATTCGTAATGGCAGAGTTACTGCATTCTGCGTCTACAACGCTATCACATAAGGCAACCTTTGCGGTTCTCGCAAATATTCGCAAAATGTGTTGTGACAAGCTGGGAAAGGTTTCGCTAGGCTATGTCAAGGACACTCCGTCAGGCACATTTAAAAACATCCTAGTAGAACGCATCGACAGCATCGAGACAACGCTTGCTCATATCGTGCCAGAGGTTACATCGAATTTGTTGGCTCCTGTCCTAATTCTTGTCTACTTCTTTACGATTGATTGGCGATTAGCACTTTGGTCTTTGCTCCCAGTTGTGGTCGGATTTTTGTGCTACGGTGGAATGATGATTGACTATAAGCCGAATTTTGAAAGAACTGTAGAGACGACGAAGGACTTAAACGATGCAGCGATTGAATACATTGATGGCATTGAGGTCATAAAAGCTTTCGGAAAGACGGAAAACTCTTACTCGAAGTTTACAAAGGCAGCACGTGAGCAGGCTGATTCCTTCATCAACTGGATGAGGAAATGCTCACTATACCAAGGACTTGCGATGGGGGTAACACCATATACTTTACTTACAGTGCTACCTTTTGGTGCGCATTACGTTACAAACGGAACGCTTTCGCTTTCCAACTTTATTCTGTGCGTTATTTTGTCGCTCGGCATTGTTGGGCCAATTATTACTGTGTTGTCCTACACGGATGATCTAGGCAAAATTGATGTAATCGTGGGTGAGGTCGCAGGTATTCTTGAACAACCGGAGTTGGAGCGTCCACAGCATAGTTCCGCTGTTTCGACAGATAATTCCGTTACGCTTGATGACGTACATTTCGGTTATTACAAAAAGGAAGTTCTACACGGTATCAGTATGGAAATGAAGGCGGGCAGTGTCAACGCAATCGTCGGTCCATCCGGTAGTGGCAAGTCCACTATTGTGAAGCTTATTGCGTCCTTCTGGGATGTATCCTCCGGTAGTATCAAAATCGGCGGTACGGATATCCGACAGATGTCTATGGAGGAATATAATCAAAAAATTGCTTATGTTGCGCAGGATAATTACCTGTTCAATGAAACTGTCATGGAAAACATCCGCCACGGTAAACCTGATGCCACGGATGAAGAAGTCATCGAGGTCACTAAGAAAAGTGGCTGTTATGACTTCATTATGCAGCTGGAAAACGGCTTTGATACAGTTGTTGGCGGCGCAGGTGGACACTTGTCTGGAGGTGAGAGACAGAGAATATCTATTGCTAGAGCTATGCTCAAGGATGCACCTATCATAATTCTTGATGAAGCGACTGCCTACACTGATCCTGAAAACGAAGCAATCCTGCAAAGTTCCATCGCAAAATTAGTTGCTGGAAAAACTCTGATTGTTATTGCGCACCGTCTCTCCACCGTAAAGGATAGTGACTGCATCTTTGTTGTGAATGATGGACGAATCGAAGACAGCGGAACGCATGAGAAACTTCTAACATCATGCTCGCTTTATAGTGAAATGTGGAAAGCCCACATTTCTGCGAAGGATACCGCAAAGGAGGGTAATTAGAATGTTTGAGGTACTTAAAAAATTCTTCCGCTTCTGCGGCAAGGAAAACGGAAATAAATTCAAGCTATCTGTGGTGATTGGCCTTGTGGAGGCAATCGCAGTGGCAATGAAGATTCCTGCCATTATGTATATTCTAATCGGTCTTATGAGCGGAGAACCAATGAAAAAATACATCTGTGGATCGCTTATCATTATGGTGTCTGCTATCGTGGTCGCTGTGGTATGCGAGATATTCTCCACCATGCTACAAACAATTGGAGGATACAATACTGCTGCTTTCGCAAGAGTTCGAATTGCGGAACATATGCGCTATCTACCAATGGGATATTTCAATTCAAATAGCATCGGTGAGATTTCTTCTGTTGCGACGAATACCATGGAAGCCCTTGGTGATGTCGCAACCCGTGTGGTCATGAAGACGACACAGGGAATTCTTGAAACCTCGATGATTGTTCTTATGATGTTCTGTTTTGACTGGAGGATCGGTTTGATCTCTGCGACTGGTGTGCTTATTTTCTTCCTGATCAATTCCAAAATGCAGAAGGCAGGCAAGGATATTTCTGAAGATAAGATCGAGCTTGATATCGAGCTTGTTAGCCAAATCATGGAGTACATTCAGGGTATTGCTGAAGTGAAATCCTACAACCTCCTCGGTGTAAAGGCAAAGAAGCTCAATGATGCGAATGACGCTTGTGCGAAAGTTAACACAAAAATGGAGGTGACTTTCATTCCTTATCATTTCTTTCAGTCAGCTATCACAAAAATCACAGGAGCTGTTATTGTTGCGAGCAGTGCATATTTTTACATTAACGGTACGATGAACACAATCTACGCTATCGGCATGACGATCTCGGCATTTATGTTGTATGCAAGCTTGGAAAGTGCGGGAAGCTCTTCCTCACTTCTGCATACTGTCAGCGTATGCGTGGACAAAGCTGAAGCCATTCTAGCACTGGACACGATGGATATTGACGGCAAAGATATTGAAGCAGAAAACCATGATATTGAACTGAAGCACGTTTCCTTCTCTTATGACAAGAAGAAAATCATTGACGATGTTTCTCTTTCTATTCCAGAGAAGACAACAACTGCTATCGTCGGACCTTCTGGTGGTGGCAAATCCACACTCTGCAATCTGATTGCAAGGTTTTGGGATGTGGACTTAGGCGAGATTACACTAGGAGGCGTGAATGTGAAGGATTACAGTATGGACAGCCTGATGGGAAACTTTGCATTCGTATTCCAGTCGGTATATCTCTTTGCGGATACGATTGAGAATAACATCAAATTTGGCCGTCAGGATGCAACTCACGAGGAAGTTGTCGAAGCGGCAAAGAAAGCCTGTTGTCATGATTTTATTATGAAGCTTCCAAACGGGTATAACACTGTCATTGGCGAAGGAGGAGCGAGTCTATCCGGTGGTGAAAAACAACGCATTTCCATTGCCCGTGCTATTATGAAGGACGCTCCAATCATCATCCTTGATGAGGCGACTGCCAATGTAGACCCAGAGAACGAAAAAGAACTGATGGATGCAGTGGAGGCACTTACTAAGGAGAAAACCATTATCATGATTGCACATCGCTTAAAAACCGTAAGACATGCAGATCAGATCGTAGTCATTGATAAAGGCCATATTGCTCAACTAGGAACACATGAACAACTCATGGCGCAAGAGGGCATTTACAAACGCTTTATCGATGCTAGAACGCAAGCCGTTAGTTGGAAACTGTAAATATTAGTTTTACATTGAGACAGATACGGGAAATACAAAATGAATTTAGTGCACAACATCTATATGGTGTTGTGCTTTTGTTTTATTGGAGTTACGTGAAAAAATGCGGATTCAAAAAAAATCATGAAGAGGAATGAAATTCTAGATGAATGTCTATGTGTTTCGGTATTGTTAGAATAGGATATAAATGCCTTATATATAATTGAGCTTATAATCCACAGGTTAGTTGTCCCATAAGAAAAAAGCCTTAATATTAAGGCTTTTTGTGCATTAGTTGATATTGATCAACACCATATTTGAAAGAACCAAATGTTTTTACAGTTTATTATTGTTGACCAAATGGTTGATACTCTGTAGGAAGGTCATCATGTTTATAATGAAGATCTTTATAAGTGATCAACTCAATATTATTCTCTTTGATCCACTGTTTTACTTCGTCACTTGTGAGTGCTTCTAGATCTTTCACACGGCATGTGTTGAAACTGCTTAGGTCAAATAAGGTGGAATCTGCCCATCCGCAATGTGTAATCAAATAACCATATTCATGTGCTAATAATCCATCTACATCTTTTACGATGTATTCTACTAGATCCTCAGTTAATTGTGCTTCAGGTCCTCCACCATACTTATACCAACCCATTCCAGCACATTTCATTTCTGGAATTTTAGACATCTGGAAAGAAAATAAGCAATCATATTTCTTAGCTAGATCCATACTAGCTTTGAAAGTAGTGGCTGTACCATAAGCATGTCCATGAAGGTAATCTGGTTTTTTACCAACAAGTTCAATATATTTTTGGATTTGAGCTTCAAATTCAGCATATACTTCTTCGTATACTACGTGATCATGATTATTTTCATCTGTATCTAAAGCTCTATTTTCTCTACTAGTATAGAAGGTGCCATCTTCATGACATAAAGAAGGTACTTTATCATATCCTAGTAAAGAAGAACCAGTTGAAACATTCAAATCAATTCCAAAAGCGATGTCATCCAAGTATGGTTTGATCCATTCTACACATTCTTTGCACCAAGGCATATTAGCAAATAAACCAGTATTTCTTACAATACCATGCTTAATACCATAAATAATACCTTGAGCTACTGCAGGTGTTATACCATAGTCATCAGATTGAACAATCAACTTCATAATTATTCAGCCTCTTTTACGTTTTCTTGTTCTTGTGCTAATAATTGTTTGTCATATGCTTTAGCAAATGGAAGATATACTAAGACATCGATAACAAATAATACACATCCCCAAACAACACCTCTTATACCAAAGGATACTAAGTTGGTTACGAAGAATGGAACGAAGCTACCAGCACTTGCACCAGTTGCTGCACCGATTAAACCTAAAGATTGTAATAAAGCTGTACCCCAAACGGCAATGGATGGAACGATGATTACCCATGGTATAAAGAAGATAGGGTTTAAGATCATTGGCAAACCAAAGTACATAGGTTCATCTACACCAAATAAAGCAGGTAATGCACCTAAACGAGTAATTGTCTTATTAGCAGTAGCTTTACTACAAATCAACATAGCAACAACCAATGGTAAAGAACCAGAACTGAAACTTAAGACTGTACCTGTCATTAAATGAGGTAATTCTTGACCGGCTTGATAAGCTGCTAAGTTTTCCATTTGCATTTGTGTAAATAGGAGAGTGATGATTGGAACTACTGTCAT
>CAVDZA010000043.1:10908-11629 GCA_963613355.1 Bulleidia sp.
CCACCGTGAATACCGAAGAACCACATACCATAAAGTACAATATAAATGATCCATAGACCAAACCAGTTAGCACCAAGACTCTGTAGAGGAGCAGATACTAATGTGTAAATAGCTGCTTGCATATTACCGATAGAAGTCAATGAGAAGATCATTCTAACAATTGCGAAGATAATAACTGCAAATAATGTTGGAAGAATAGCAGATAATTGTCTAGCAATCATTGGAGGTACAGAATCAGGAAGCTTGATTTCAATGTGCTTATCTTGACAGAATTTGAAGATAAATCCAACAACGAAAGCAATGATCAAAGAAGCAAACATACCAGAAGCACCTAAGTAACTTGTAGGAATGCTAGCGGCTGCATAAGCAGATTCTGCTTCTTCATATGGAGTAATGATAAAGAAACATAACATTGCTGATAAGCCAATGTTAATACCAGCACCATTAACATCAAACTTAGAAGCAAATACGTAACCCACTAGGAATACAACATATACTGCCAATAAACCAACTGAGAATTGATAAATTGCACCTAATACAGAATATAAACCTGTAGATTGTAAGAATGCTTGGTATCCACCAAAATCTAATCCTTTGAATAAGGAAGCGAATGAACCAACCATTGTGATTGGAAGCATCATCATGAATGCTTGCTGAATTGTTTGCAACACTCTATTAGTAGCCATCTTGGAAGAAATGTTGACTAGAGTGTCTGTGAATT
>CAVDZA010000044.1:0-11492 GCA_963613355.1 Bulleidia sp.
CTGCAGGGCCTGCACCAACGACTGCCATCTTATAGTCTTCGCCCCACATTCCACCATGATCTGTTTCACATAGTGGGATATAACGCTTATCTTGGTTCAATTCCTGAGCTGCGATAAACTTCTTGATTTCATCGATAGATACTGGTTGATCGATCGTTCCACGAGTACAAGCTTGTTCACATCTCTTATTACAGATAGCACCACATACATATGGGAATGGGTTATCTTGTTTGATTAGCTTCAATGCATCTTCATATCTTCCTTCAGATGCCATCTTTACATAACCTTGAACAGCTAAGTGAGCAGGACAAGCTGTCTTACAAGGTGCTGTACCTGTGTCATAACAGTTGATCTTTGCGTCTTCTCTATAGTTGACGTTCCACTTATCTTCGCCCCATTTTGTTGCGTCTGGCAATTCAACCTTAGGGTATTCAATAGGTCCATTCTTTGTACATAGTTTCTGACCTAATTTAGCAGCACCAACAGGACATACTTCTACGCACTTACCACAAGCTACGCACTTTTCCTTTTCAACGTGTGCTCTATATGCAGAACGTGATAAGTTAGGTGTGTTATATAACTGTGATGTTCTTAAGGCATTACATACACCAGGTGCACAGTTACATAGACCTACGATCTTATCTTCACCATCAATATTTGTTGTTTGGTGAACGAATCCATGTCTTTCACTTCTCTTTAAGATTTCTAAAGCTTCTTCTTTTGTGATGTCACGACCTCTACCAGTGTTTCTCATCCACTCAGCCAAGTCGCCTAATCCAATACAACATGCTTGTTCTACAGAACCATCACCTTCACCACGAATTCTCTGTTGTCTTCTACATGTACAAACACCAACACCAAGTTGTCCATCATACTTCTCTAACCAATGAGAAATATGTTCGATTGGAATACTTTCATTTGATGTTTCGATAGCTTTTTCAACAGGAATGACATGCATACCTACACCAGCACCACCTAGTGGAACCATCTGTGTAATGTTTTCTAGTGGAGCTTGTGTTAAAAAGTTAAACATTGTTGCCAAGTTAGGGAATTTTTCAATCAATTCATCCTGCAACAACATAAACTCTGCGATACCAGGTACGAAGATAGGTACATCATACTGGATCGTATGTTCTGGATTTTCTCTGTTTGTTTCAACAAATCCAGCCCAACAAACATAGTCTAAGAGTTCCTTACACTTTTCATCTGTTAGGCCATTCATGTCTCTTAATTGTTCAAAAGAATAGTTCTTTCTAACTTTCTTAAAACTCAACAAGAAAGCAACTTGTTCCTTTGTTAAGATTTCATCCAAAGCCCAATATTCTGGGTCTTGGTTTGTGATCCTGTTAAGAAGTTTATCTTTGATACGATCAGTGATCATCTTGATCAGATCGATTATCATCTTCTCCTTCTCTGGATCTGGTGCTACGTAATTAGGGTCTTGTACGTAGTCACGTTCATTTGTCATTCTTTTCTTTGGGGCACTCATTTGTTTTTCCTCACTCTTTCCAATTTTTATATTGTTTTTTGATCCATTCTTCCAATTCCTCCATTCCGACACCACTCTTTGCGGAAACAGGGAATATTTGAATGTTTGGATTCCTTTTTAATACTCTTTCTTTACACTTTTCCAAGTCAAAGTCAAAGTAGCTTAACGCATCTATCTTTGTGATGACTAGCGCATCACTCTTTTCAAACATCAATGGGTACTTCAGTGGTTTATCATCACCTTCTGGAACAGATAAGATCATGATATTTTTACCTGCACCTGTATCAAACTCTGCTGGGCATATCAGATTTCCTACATTCTCTAGGAATATGATATCTGTTTGATCAAGGTCCATGTTGTAGATACCAGTACTTGTCATACCAGCATCCATATGGCACATGCCATCTGTATGAACTTGAATGCTTTGGGCTCCTAAGCTTTCAATTCGTTTCGCATCTACATCAGAAGCGATATCAGCTTCCATGATTGCGATATTTAATTCAGATTGAAGATCTTTGATCAATCTTGATAACAATGTCGTTTTTCCACTACCTGGTGAACTCATCAGATTAAACAATAGACATTGTTTCTCTTTCATGTATTCTCTCAATGCGTCTGCATCTCGATCATTACTTTCCGTAATGCTTTTATGTAATTCTATGACTTTCATGATCGTCTCCATTCTTCGATATGTTCTTTCAACCAATCGATCCAAACTTGACTACCATCGCCTGTTAAAGAACTACAAGGAATGATCTGCATATCAGGGTTCAATGCGTGAACATTCTCCTTTAAACGATCCATATCAAAGTCAAATACTTCCATCGTATCTGTCTTATTGATCAACAATACATCAGATATCGTAAACATCAATGGATACTTTAATGGTTTATCATCCCCTTCAGGAACTGATAAGATCATTGCCTTACATGCGGCACCGACATCGAATTCCGCAGGACATACTAGGTTTCCTACATTCTCTAAAAATACGACATCTAGATCGTCCATCCCTAGTTTTTCTAGACCTCTGCGTGTCATATCCGCATCCATATGGCAACTACCACCTGTATGTAATTGGATGACTTTCGCACCCGTCTCAGAAATCGTTTTCGCATCTACATCATCATCGACATCTGCTTCCATGACACCAATTCGATATTGGTCCTTTAATGCGTTGATCGTACGAACAAGCGTCGTCGTCTTGCCTGCACCAGGAGATGCCATGAGATTGACTAGGTATATGTTCTTTTCTTTTAATAATGTGCGCAATTTCGTAGCTTCTGCGTCATTATCCGCAGTCACACGCACTTTCGTATCATATATTTCAAATTGAGACATTCGAGAAACCCCTTACATTAATTTTATCAGTTATTTCTAAAAAAACAACAAACAAAAAAAGTTACTCTTTCGAGTAACTTTGTACTGATCTCAATTAGTCAGCTACATATGGTAGCAGAGCCATCTGACGTGCACGCTTGATAGCGACAGCCAATTTTCTCTGATACTTCGCACGAGTTCCAGTAACACGTCTTGGTGTGATCTTACCATTAGCGCTAATGAACTTCTTTAATAGTTCAACATCCTTATAGTCAATATACTTGATGTTATTCTTTGTGAAGTAGCAGACCTTTCTGCGACCCATTCTTTGTTTTCTGAATGCCATCGTTTAATCTCCTCTTTTGTTAGAATGGCAGATCATCATTAGAAATATCTAATGGCTGCTCATTCGAATACGCATCTTGAACCGGAGCACTAGGCTGAGGTTGATAAGATGGTTGATAGTTGTTGTAACCATTGTCTACTGGTTGAGAAGCACGTGCAGCTGATGTTGCCTTGCTTTCAAGAAGATTGACACTATCACATACAACTTCTGTTACATAAGCTTTTGTGCCGTCGTTACGATCGTAAGAACGTGTCTGGATTCTTCCTTCTACTCCTACCATCGCACCTTTTCTAGCGTACTGACCTAAGAAGTCAGCGGATTGTCTCCAAGCTACACAGTTGATAAAGTCAGCTGTTTGTTGTTGATTATCCTGAGATCTTGAACCTCTTCTATCACATGCAACTGTGAATGACGCTACAGATAGACCTGTATTTGTCTTACGAACTTCAACATCCTTTGTTAATCTACCAACTAGTACGACACGGTTGATCATTACTTAGCCTCCGCAGAAACTTCGTCACGTGTGATCATGAAACGTACAATGCTCTGGTTGATACCCATCAAACGATCAAGTTCCTTAACACATGCGTTGTCTGCTTCGAATGCTACTACTACATAGTAACCCTTTGTCATATCATCGATACGGTATGCGAAATCTCTCATACCCCATTCATCTGTCTTAGAAACTTTACCACCATTGTTATTGATGATGTTAGAAACTGTCTCAATAACAGATGTTCTCTTTTCATCTTCTACAGATGAGTTGATGATGTACATGACTTCATACTTTTTCATTTTGTACACCTCCTTTTGGACTAACGGCCATTTCTGGCAAGGAGCGGATTTATTCCACTCGCCATAAGATGATACCAAAAAACATGATCAAAGTAAACAAAAAATTGCGTTATTATCAATAAAATTTAATAATCAAATGTTTTCTGTCTACATCATTCTTCCAATCTTCAAATCTTATCAATGCATCCCTCTTCACAAACTTACGTTCAAGATCGTTTTACACATTTTTCTGGAGTTTTTTGAATGATTTTACACATTTTTCTACTTTTTAAGCATCACACATCAAAAAAAAGCCTTAAAGGCTTTCTTTCATAATATCTTTATATGTGATCAATTCCACACCATTTTCTTTGATCCATTGTTTTACTTCATTGCTAGTCAAAGCTTCTAGATCTTTTGTACGACATGTATTAAAACTGCTTAATTGAAATAGTGGTGCGTCAGCCCAACCACAATGCGTAACCAAATACCCATACGCATTTTCTAATAGTCCATCTACATCATTTACGATATAGCTTGTAAGATCTTCCGTTAGTTGCTTTTCAGGTCCACCAAATTGATACCATCCCATACCAGCACATTTCATTCCTTCCATCTTCTCTAACTCCATAGAGTAGATGCAATCATACTTCTTCGCTAGATCTTTGCTGGCCTTTATGATCGTAGGTGTCGTATAGGCATGCCAATGAATGTAATCTGGTACCTTTCCTACAAGTTCTATATACTTTTGAATCTGCGCTTCAAACTCCATATAGACTTCTTCATAAACAATATGATCATGATCATTTTCATCTGTATCTAGTGCACGATTCTCTTTACTTGTATAAAAGGAACCGTCTTCATGGCATAGAGAAGGAACTTTGTCATACCCTAACAATGAAGAACCTGTTGATATATTCAAATCAATACCAAACGCAATCTCATTGAGATATGGTTTGATCCATTCAACACATTCTTCACTCCAAGGCATGTTTGAAAATAAGCCTGTATTTCTGACGATGCCATGTTGAATTCCATAAATGATTCCTTGTGACACGCCTGGTGTAATTCCATAATCATCTGATTGAACGATCAATTTCATATATCTTCCTCTTCTTTTCTATTATTTTACATCCATTCCTATGAAAGTTCTTCTATCTTGAACATCGTTTTACATTTCTCAAGATGTTATAATTTCACCAACAAAATGGGAGAAAATAATATGAGAAGAAAAGACAGAGAAATTACAGACTTTGATGAGATCATGAAAGTCATTGAGAAATGTGATACTTGCCGTTTGGTGTTATTTGATGAAGAGTATCCATATATCGTCCCACTTAACTTTGGAACAGAAGTAGAAGATGGTCAACTATACCTATACTTCCATGGTGCTACGACAGGTAAAAAACTAGATCTTATCCGTCAAAACAACAAAGCTACTTTCGAAATGGATTGCGAACATAACATCATCCTTTATGAAGAAAGAATGTCTTGTACGATGGGTTACGCTAGTGTCATTGGACATGGAACAGTTGAATTTGTAGAAGATGAAGAAAAGCTACAAGCACTTCAAACGATCATGCGCCATTATCATCACGAAGAATTTAAATTCAATACAGATATGATGAAAGTTACGACTGTATTTAGATTAAAAGTTTTAGATATGGTTGGAAAGAGAAGAAACAACATCCATCCAAATGAGAAGACAAAGATACATGTATCCATGGAGTAATTAGATGAAAAAGATCATTCACATACTATTAAGTTTCTCTGTTTGTTTTTCTTTGATTTCATGTACACCACAAAAACGATCTATCAATGAAGAAGTTACGATCTTATATACCAATGATGTACATGGATACATCAACAACAAGATCAAAGATGATAATGAGAATGAAATTGACGGAATCTCCTACGCAAACATCAAGGCATTGAAAGACGAACTCATCAATGAAGGTAAGAATGTATTACTTGTTGATGATGGAGATCACGCACAAGGAACTGCGTATAGTGCTCTTAACAATGGTGAAGATATGATCAAGATCATGAATGCGGTAGGATACGATCTAGCTACTTTAGGAAATCATGAATTTGATTATGGACAATACCAAGCATTTCATTTGATGGATCTAGCTGATTTTGACTACGTGTCTTGTAACTTTACAAGCTTAGAGGACAACTCCTTAGTGTTAGAACCATACAAAGTATTTGAAATAGGAAATCTAAAGATTGCATTTGTTGGCATATCAACACCAGAAACCATCACTTCTTCAACACCATCTTACTTCATGGACGAGAAAGGAAACTACATCTATGGATTCTGTGGTGATCAGACAGGACAAGAATTATATGACGCTGTACAAAACGCAATTGACAGTGCATCTAAAGAAGCAGATGTTGTGATTGGTCTAGGACACTTAGGTGTTGATTCATCTTCTTCACCTTGGACTTCTAAAGAAGTCATTGAACATACTAGTGGATTTGATGCGTTTATTGATGGACATTCTCACACAAAGATGGAACAGGAAGAAATGAAAGATAAAGATGGAAATACCGTTGTCTTAACACAAACACAATCTTATCTATCTTATATTGGTGAGATGAATGTCAGTGTCAAAGATGGAAATGTTTCCATCACAACAAAATTGATTGATGATTATGATCAAAGAGACGAAACAGTTCAAACAGTGGTAGATGAAGTGATTGATAACGTAAATAAACAATTAGATGAATCTATCGCAGATACAAGCACACCTTTCTATATCACAGATCCTATCACGAATGAAAGGATTTGTAGGAAGACAGAAACAAACAGTGGTGACATCGTTGTAGATGCTTTCTATTGGTATTTCAATGAATACAAACAAATGGATTGTGATGTTGCCATATACAATGGTCCAGGATTAAGAGCAGATTCTTTAAATGGACTAACAACGTTAAGAGACTGCAAGACCCTACTACCATTTGGAAATGTCGTTTGTATGATAGAAGTGAGTGGGCAGATACTCCTTGACGCTCTAGAGTATAGTGTTCGCACCTTACCGGGTGAATCCGACATTCTTATAGGTGCAGGTCTTAAATACAACATTGATACCAGTGTTGAACCTACTTCTGTAGGTGATGAAGCTGGCATGTGGAAAGCAGGTCCTACAAGTGGAGAGTATCGTGTCAATGACGTACAGATCTACAACAAAGAAACTGGTAATTACGAACCTCTCGATCTAACAAAGAACTACAAACTAGCAGGTGCGAACTATTCACTTAGAAATGGTGGTAGTGGATTAGCTATGTTCTACGATGCCAATCTAGTCATTGACTACGTTGGTGAAGATTATATGATCCTAGCAGAATATATCAAAGCTTTCTCTAATGGTGAAGTTAGCTCTAAAAACGCTCCACTTTCCAACTACAAGAACTACCCTATCAATTACGAAAATGCTTATGGTAGTGGAAGAATAACAATCAAGTGATGGAATCATTTCCATCACTTTTTCTTAGAAACTAAAATAGTTGTTACAAATTGTAACAACTATTTCTCACAATAATATAAGAATGATTTCAGTTTAGAAATAGCACTTTCATCAAAGTCATGATCTAGCTTGATATCATAAACAGGTGCTTTACACATCGAGCGTATCTCTCTCATTTCTAAGATCATAGCGGTATTCTCGTATCTAGGTGAAAACAATAACACCGCATTTACCTTGTTTGATATCTGTACTGCTTTAGCGTAACGATATCTACCATTTCCACCACTAAACTTTGGTAAATACGTATCCGCAATCTCAAACAATTCCATGAAGTCAGAACTATATGGACTATTATCTTTAAGTCTTTCATTGATCTTCTTAAAGTAATCAATGTACTTTTGTGCATCTTCTTTCTTCATTCCATTGTCCAACCAACTAAACAAATACAGTTCAGCCTGAGGTGCACGTAATACATTGTAGCCTTCTTCCTCTAGACCATCTAAGATTCCTTCATTCAATGAAGTCAACATTTCCATTTCACCAATAGCAGCTATCTTAGTAGAAGTTTTAGATTCAATTGTTGCTGAGGCAATCAACTCTTCCCACGTAGGAATAGAATCAAAAGAATGATGTGTAATAAATTGTAGATCTGCACTCACAAAGCTTCTCATCAACATATCTACATCGATTGCCTTATCAAATAACTTCTCTTGGTCTTGTACAAACAATAGATGTGGATATCCCTTTTGTTTTAAGAAGTTATAAATGACTCTAGGATATTGTCCATCTGCCTCAGAACCTAATGTTTGAGGAATCAAGTATTGAACGCTTTCTTTCTCTTTTTTGCCAGAAGCTAATACACTTCCTAACATCGCAGTAAATGTTAAGTACTCTTTACTATTTGTATTCGCTCTACCAATTGAAAGAATCTCATCATTCATACTTGGAATGATTTCTACTTGATAACCATAAGATTCAACATACTTCTTAAGATAATCACTATAATATCCTCTCTCAAATATCATTAACTTCTTATCTTTTAAAGGTTTCTCTAAGATATTCACTTCTTCTACTGATACAGTCGCATCTAATACACTTTCTTTCACTACAGGTCTTTGTTTCAAACTATTCAAGAAAGCTTCGATTCGTGTAATGACACCTACTGGACTGAAATGTTCATCTACTTCTATTTGTAGATATGGCTTATCTTTCATTTCTTGTCTAAACAAATGACTTAACATCGTATCTGGACCACATCCATGGTTTGTAAGATACACTGCGTATAAGTTTGGATGAGAGGCAACGATCTTCGCACCAGAAATGATGTGTTGTCCAAATGGCCAATATAGGTTTGGATATTCTTTGGAGATATCTAAATCATGTGCTGGTAAGTGAGATAGCGTAATGACTTTATATCCTCTTTCTAATAATCTTTCAGGAATTCCCATATTTAAGATTGGATCAGAAATACCATAATTTCTTGTGATGAGAACAAGTACTTTATCTTCAGGTTTTAAGCTGTTAAGTAGTTGTTGGCCTTGTTGTTCTACTGCCTTTGTATGTTTTTTTACTGCCATCGCACCAGACATCAATGCCTTTACACAGAATGGTTTTGGTTTGTTTAAGATCTTGCCTAATCCAATCATTGACTTCGCCATTTCTTCTTGTCCAAAGTCTAGATCAAATACAGGTGATAATAACTGGATGCCATGGCTTTCAATGTCTAATGCCTTAGCGATAGATACCGCAGCTGTCTGCATATACACACATCCATAGTTATGTTCCACATGACTACAAGCGTGCTTCATCGTATGGATCGTTGGTAAAAAGATATAATCCACTTTCATGTCGATCAATTGTTTCATGTGTCCATAGATCAACTTCACAGGATAACATGTTTCTCCACGAGCATATTCTTGTGATAAACGAATCGTTTCTTCATTGGTTGGTTCTGTTAAGACAACATTGTAACCAAGAGATGTAAAGAATGCGTTCGCCATAGGAAAGAACTTATGGATCATCAACACATAAGGAACACCAACAGTTTTCTTTTTAGGATCTTTCTTTCCTGTATATCCTTCCAACAATAATTTATTTGATAAGTTATAGTATTCAATATTCTTCTTCACTTCTTCACTGATTTGATTTGTGGAAGTATCTACACTAGAAAAATCAAATCCCTTAAAAGTACTAACTTCTATATTCTCTTCTTGTGCTAATAAGGCCACACCTAAAGCACCACTGATTGAGAAATAAGGATTCACAGTTACATTACTACCATAAACCGTTTCAAATGCCGCAACGATACCAGGATTGTAGTTTACACCTCCCTGTAAAACGATCTTATTTCCAATATTTTTATTTCCTACGACTTTATGTAGATAGTTCTTTACGATCGAATAACAAAGTCCTGCCGCTATATCTTTTTGATTAGCACCTTCTGCAGAAGCAGATGTAATTGCAGTCTCAATAAACACCGTACAACGTTCTCCTAGATCTACAGGTTCTTTTGCCTCTAAGGCAAGTGGTCCAAAATCATCAATTGCGATATGCATACGATTCGCTTGTTCTTCCACAAAACTACCTGTACCCGCTGCACAGATACGATTCATTTGAAAGTCAATCACTTGTCCATCTTTTAAGCGAATGAACTTACTATCTTGTCCACCAATCTCAAAGACCGTATCCACATCTTTATCCGCAAAGACTGCCCCACGTGCTTGTGAAGTAATTTCATCTTTTACGACATCCGCACCAATCAATCTACCAATACGATCTCTACCACTTCCTGTCACACCTACAGCTTTGAATTTTACTTCTCCATACTTTTCTTTGATCGTTTGAAGGCCTTTTCTAACGACAGCTTCAGGATTACCAGCAGTACGTAAATATTGATGATCAACGATATTCATTTCATCATCGATCAACACAAGGTCCGTACTTGTAGAACCAATGTCGATTCCTAACGTACATCCACTTTCTGGATAAACATTTGTCGCAATTGGATCATGTAGGATATTAGAAGAAGTGATATGTAAAGGAGCTAAGCGAGGAATAGAAGAACCATCCGTATTCATACAAGAATATAGTTGTTGTATCGTTAACGTATCTTCCGCTAACAAACTAGCACCGATCGCACTAGTGTATATCGCTTCCTCTGGAACGATCAATTCCTCATCGCTTAATTTCAACACATCTTTGATTGCCTGTACGACACCAATGTTTTGTGTAACGCCACCACAGAACGCTATTGGCTTATCCATTGGAAGTTTACCAATGATCGTCGCTTTATAGTTACGGATCATCGCATAACAAAGTCCTAAAAGAATATCAGGTGTTGATACCCCTTCTTGTTGTCTATGAATGATATCTGTTTTAGCGAATACCGCACATCTTCCAGATAATCTAGGAATAGAATGTGCTTCACTAACAACACGTGAATAATCTTCAATTTTCATATTCAAGCGTGACATTTGATCTTCAAAGAAACTACCTGTTCCACCTGCACAATGTTCATTCGTTGAAAAGACTGGAACACTTTGTACATTTGCGATATATCTAGATCCTTGACTACCGATTTCTATGACACTATTTACATTTGGTGTTAAGTAACGTACACCTTCAACGATCGCAGGAATGGATTCTAATTCCTTCAAACCTTGAAAGAAACGATTATCCCCTACAACACCTACAGTAAATTCATGAATGTTTAATTCTTCGATTCTCTTTAGTCCTTCATTTAAAGTATCTATGATCTTCTCATAATGTTTTTGATTCCATTTATAAACAATATGTTCTTCATTCATAACTACCATTTTGATGGTAGATGAACCTATATCAATTCCTAATCTATGCATATATTCTCCTCAAGTTAGTTTTGCCTAACGATTATAATATATTTTTTCTATTCCAACAAAAAAACAGCACTGTTATAGTGCTGTCAGTTAAACATATTTCTACATTTGTTTCTGAATTTCTAAGATTTCTTCTTCAGATAGTTTTGTCCAATCTTTGATTTCTTCTAAAGACATATTTTTTGACAACATCTTCTTACAGAATTCTATATCTTTTTCTTTAGATACTTCTTCAGTGACTT
>CAVDZA010000045.1:0-5374 GCA_963613355.1 Bulleidia sp.
ATACCATCTGTAGAATTACTATCCACTACGATAACTTCATAGCTACCCTTTGTACAAGTATTACGAATCGCTTCTAGACATTCAATCATGATATCTTTTGAATTATAAGAAAGAATCACAAAAGAAACTGGATGAACATAGAATTGTTCTGATGTTTTACAAGCATTCATTTTATTGATTGCTTGTAAGTATTTATCACCATCACATAAGCTACTTGCTTGTTCATAACATAAGTAAGCTTGATTGATATTTGTTTTCAAATATTCATCACCCATTTGAATATACAAATCAGCATTATTAGGATCATTTGTGATCTGATTATATAATTCTTGTAATTCCATAATAAAACCCCTATATAACTACAACTATTCTAGCATATAAAAAGGACATCTGTGATGTCCCTTTCGTTTCTTCATCTATCTCTTATAACAATCCATAAGAAATAATGTTCATAACAATACATACTACCCATACGATTGCTAGAAGGATGTTAACGATCTTAACGACCTTACGATCTGTTGTAACTGTTAGAGCGATACTATCTACTAATAGTAATACCTCTAAGATAACAATTACCATGATGTTGCTTAAACCACTTGCGTTTCCAAAATACATATTCTTTTTCTCCTTTATCTTTCAAATAGTTTTTTATAATCTGCAGAACTTTCTGCCATCGCATACTTCTTTTGTATATCCAATTCTTTCTTAAAGTCTTCTTGATTCGTTTCTACTTTATTAATGAATTGGATCATTTCATCCGCATTCGTAAATACATGTTCATTTGCGATATATTTCTTGTTATGTAATGTATTCGCAAAACCTACGATCAATTGATTATGTAAGAATGCAGTCTCTATAGCTGATACGATCTCATTTGCGTGATTGATATCAAAGTATAGATCACACTTCTTAAACAATTCATCTAATGTTGTTGTCTTAACATTTGGATATAGAGATACATTCTCATATTGAGACATACCTAGTAACTTAGATGACATCTCAGTGATTGCTGCGATATGGAATTTCAAATTTGGTAAATGTTGTACTAAGTAATCAAGTTGTTCGATCTGATCTGAGTTTGTACAAATCAATACTTCATTTCCATACTGACATTCACTTTGATAATCATAGACAAAACCTAATGGTTTGACGATCGTTGGAGATGCTCCTAATTCAATCAATCTCTTATAGCTTTCTTTCTTCTGAACAAAGATCGTAGATGTTCTAGGTGAGTTTCCATTTAATATGACTTGCATATTACCTGGAATATCATCTCTTGGATCTTCTTGCCAGAATAGGACATCTTTCTTTTCACTAGATGTATAAGATTCTGATACGAAGAATGGATAAGAGAGTGAATTGTAATAGATCGCATCATATTGGATATTTCCAATCTCAAACAATTTTCTACATAGATCTACTTTTGACTTAAAGATATACACCTTTTCATCATGATTTAAGATAATATCTCCAGTCACAAAGTTCTCTACCAATACTTCTTTATCTTCTGCGTCATAATAAGACTTACAGAATCTTTGACCTTTCTTATTAAACGTTGTTCTAGCGTATAAATGACCATAATGATCATAGTGATCACTTGAACGTACGATACCATCTTCATTCAACCAATCAACGATCCTTACAAGTCTCTTATTGGTTGGTTTCTCATAGAAGATCGTTCCTCTTTTCTTATAGAGATCCATGACTTTACCAGTAGAGTTATCAGATTCGATTTCCCAATAGTCTGGAATATTGATCTGATTAAAGTAACGAGGTTTTCCTGGAATACCTTCTTTTCCTTTTATCGTTCCACAGAAGTAACGATATAAAGAAAGTACATCTTCTGGCAAGAAACCATCATCTTCCATTGTAATGACTTTTCCTTCAAATCCTGAGCTTCTAAATGCCTTATACAACATTTGACTTTCATCATTGAAGTTATCTAACAATAGAACTGAATTTAACCCACTATTTCTTTCCATCTCTTCTCCACCTCACTTGTTAGATAACGACTAGCCACTTCATAAGAATGTTTATGGAAGTCTTCTAGATGACCTTCTTTGAATGTCTTGATCAAACGATCTGCCAATCCATTGATCTTATCATTGATAGAAGTATTATCATCGATTTCAATGAGATAACCATTCTCACCTTCATCAATAAATGTTGGATTTCCATATCGAACATCAAATCCAATGATTGGTAATCCTCCACCTATCGCTTCCATAAGTGAGAGACCAAATCCTTCACTTGTAGAACCTGATAGATAAACTTCATAGTTTTGATAGATCTCATTTAGATTTTGTTGACCACAAAGTTTGATATAAGATTCTGCACCAAGTTCTTTGATCTTCTTTTCTAATTTATCTTTTTCTCCACCTTGTCCATAGATATCGAATGTAATATCTGCTACTTCTTTATGGGCGATAGCTACTGCTTCAATTGCCCAATCGATATGTTTTTCTGTAGCCAGTCTTGAAGCAGTTATTACAGAATATGGCTTTCTACCATTATCTGAAGGATACTTTAATTCTTTTAGACTTCCTACTGGAATCGTATAGATCGTAGGAGAGAAATTCATATATTTCTCACATTGTTCTTTGAACAACTTACTTTGTTCTTCTGTTGCGGCAATATAGAAATCAATATGTTTATGCATCATGAATGGATATTCATAATAATTGTTCCAAAGGATATAATCATCATCTGTACTACCTTCTGAGAAGTGATCTGCGTGAATGACGATTCCAATTCTAGCGTTCTTTGCGTTCATTAGGATCGTTTGACCAATACCTGTAGTACGATCAATGATGACTGTATCTTTCTCAGTTAGATTTAATCGTTGAATGAAATATCCAACAAATTCTTCCTTCGAACAAATCAATTGATCTTTGAATTGATACATGACATTATCATCATCATTGATTTCTTCATAAGCTACACTACCATCTTCATTAAAGAATCTTCTTAAATATAGATGTGCTTTATTATCTAATGGTGCGTAATACTCTGAGAATACTCTTCCATACGTATAATAATCTTTACGGATCAAGAATCCATTCGATACCATCTCTACACGATGCACAAGATCTGTATCTTCTTTTGTGAAATAAACAGTATAGAAATTATTTGTTCCATCAAAAACATAACGACCTGTTTTACCATTTCTTGTGTATGTAAACTTTTGATCACTAAAAGTACTTTCTAATTGTTCTTTTGTATAAGTGACTGGAGTCATCTTAAAATCTGTAAAGTACATATATAACCAAATGACTTCTGAATCTAAGAAACCAATGTTCTTTGTCATATGTTCAATATGTTCATAGGTAATTAGATCAGTAAATACAAACTTCGCATCTGCCCCGATATTACGCAACATCGCAGCACGATATGCTTGTGCGTATTCTACTCCACTAGATGCCCATCCAATTCCAAGGTTGATATTATAGATCATAGTAATACCCTTTCTTTTCTTATAACCATTTTATCACCAGAATCATGGGAATAAAATCATCATTTTACCTTCTTTATTGATTTCTGCCTCTCCTAATAAGAAATAACGTATCAAATTTTCTTTAATAGCTATCTGCATTTGTTCAAAAGCTTCATAAGCTTCATATTGATATTCATAAACAGGATTTCTCTGAGCAGTCTGTCTACCACTTACAACATATTGTAATTGTTGGAGATAGTCTACTTCTTCTACCCAAGCTTCATCCATTGCTTGTAAAGCACATAAACGAATAAATTCACTTAATTGAGCTTCATCTTCAAAGGAATCGATTCTTTCATCAATGAGTTCTAATGTGTAATTCATTAGATCTTTCTTCACTTTGAATTTATTTTCTTTTGGTTGTTTAAATAAGTCTGTTTGAAGACTGTAGTTTAAGTTATCTAAGATATAACGATAAATATCTTGACGAGTGATCTTCTTTGTTTGACGAATAAATCGTTTCACATTTTGTTTAGCGACCTTTCTTAATAGATCACATTCTAAACTACCACCATCTAATAAACGATTTCTAGATTCATAGAAGATCGTACGCTGATATTTCATGACCTTATCATAATCAACTGCGCTTTCTCTTGAACCAAATCCCGATTCTTCATTAAATTTACGAGATCCATCAATGATCTTCTTTAAACGACGTTTAGAAATATGTTTCTTTTCTACTAACTCATCTACTTTTTCTTCTCCAAGATAATGAGATACGATCATATCTTCTAAAGAAACATAGAATTGAGAGACTCCAGGGTCACCTTGTCTTCCAGCTCTACCACGCATCTGTCTTTCTAGTCGAATATTTTCCATACGACCAACACCAATGATGGCTAATCCACCAAGTTCTTTGACACCTTCTCCTAAACGAATATCCGTACCACGTCCAGCCATACCAGTTGAAACAGTTACTGCACCTTTTTGCCCAGCTTCCTTAATGATCTGAACTTCCCAATACGCATTATTCGCATTTAAGACATTGTGGGAGATCTTATGTTCTACAAGAGCTTGTGAGATTTCTTCTGTATCTTCGATCGTTCCTGTAACGACTAAGACTGGTTGTCCATTTGCGTGTCTTTCTAAGACATCTTGTATCGCAGCTTGGTTCTGTTGTTTAGATGTTTGGAAATACTTATCAGGTTGATCGATCCTTTGAAGTGGTTTATTTGGTGGGATGACCATGACATCCTTCTTATAGACTTTCTTTAGTTCTTTCTTCGCATCCGCAATCGTTCCACTCATGCCAGAAAGTTTTGGAAACAACATAAAGAAGTTCTGGTAAGTAATAGAAGCGATAGAACGGTTCTCTGAAGTAACAGGTACTTTTTCCTTTTCTTCGATTGCCTGGTGTTGTCCACCACGTAATTTCATACCAGTCGATCTTCTACCAGTCGCATTATCCATGAGCACGATTTCATTTTCTTCAGAAACAAGATAGTCTTGTCCTTCCGTTAATAATCCATGCGCTCTTAAAGCTAATGTAATATGACGATTCAACTCAAAGTTTTCTTTACTATAGAAATGTTCAACTCCAAAATACTTTTCTGCGTATTGAACACCTTTCTTTGTTAACCAGATCTGATGATCTTCAAGAATATAATCTTCATCTTCTACTAATGTCGTTACGAAGAAATCAGTAGAAGCGTATAAGTTAGATTGGACGCGTGGTGCACCTGAAATAACAAGTGGCATCTGTGCCGCATCTAACATAACCAAGTCAGCTTCATCAATAATGACATAGTTAAATTCACATAAGAAACGATCTTCTTTCTTACTAACTAAGTTATTAAATAAATAATCAAATCCTAAAGTGCCATGCGTTGTATAAACAATATCTGACGAATAGATTTCTTTCTTTTCTTCATTCTTTAATTG
>CAVDZA010000045.1:5384-11475 GCA_963613355.1 Bulleidia sp.
CCCTAATACACTGTGTGTCGTATAAACGATATTGGAAGAATAGATTTCTTTTTTCTTCTTATTATCTAGTTTATCCGTATCATCTTTTCCAACACCAGCTTTCACCGTTAGTCCTAAGAATTCATACACTGGTCCCATTTCTTGGGCATCACGATACGCTAGATATTCATTCGCAGTGACCAACATACTGGATTTACCACTGATTGCGTTAAGGTATAAAGGCATCGTCGCAGTTAATGTCTTACCTTCTCCAGTATTCATTTCCACAAGAAGTCCCTTATGTAATCCAATCGCACCTAACACTTGAACATCATATGGTCTTTTTCCTAGGATTCGATAATCCGCTTCAATACATGTCGCAAATGCCTCTACTAACATAGAGTCTAAACTTTCACCATTGTTATAACGCTCTTTAAAAACAACAGTCTTATTCTGAAGTTCTTCATCTGTGAGAGCTTTATATTCATCTTCTAAAGCTCTGATTTCATTTAGTATTTTCTTGAACTTGTTCGTCTTCATTTGAATACTCCGTTAATACCAAGGAATGAAAGTGGAAGTGTGTTGATCCAGCACTAATGAGTTGGATCGTAAAACTATATGTTTTTAATGGACATTTAAAATCCATTTCATTATCTCGCATGATAATACTTTCTGCGACATTCTCATAACGATCATAGAATGTGATCTTGATCAATACATCACCATCATCTTCTGATTCTAGATTCTTTAATAGATGATATCTACTTTCTCCATCAATCAAAGGTAAAGATGGTTCTACTCTTTTTGCCTGGTAATTTACTTTTGAATACCAAGTTTTAATGACACTTCCAGGAGGCGCTAAGCGATTCTTAAATTCTACATGATCTTTTTTATGAAAGAATATTTCGGAACCATAAAGATATGCTTCTGAACTATATTCATTCCAATAGATTTTCCAATTCACGACTGCCATATCATTTATCTCCGAATTCTCTTTCAAATTCAACATTTAATACATACTTATATCTTCCAGAAAACCACTGAACGATACCAAATGTATTATCATTGTGACGACCATGTAGACCTTTACTATAGATTTCTACTTGGTCATCTTTGATGTGTTTTAGTAAAGATTGATAAGCTGTACTATCGTAGTCATCTTCAATCATATAAGACACAATAAATTTTGTATCTTTCCAATCAACAGAATCAAACTTATCCCAAAACTTATTATTTAATTTCTGTACAGAATCATCTTCTAGATTCTGTGATTCTTTCCATAAGATATCTAAAGATGTAGGGAATCCCGCAGGACGATTGATTCTTTCATTTGTTGCGATATCTCCTAAAGAAGCTAATGGCTTACCAACAATGATGGAATGTGGTTGGAAATCACATCCATAATACAAAGCACCAAACGTTCCCATCGATAATCCTGATAGAACTAATTGATCAGAAGTAAAACCTAATTCATTTAAGTAATGTTGAATACCAGCCTTAACAGTATCTTCGTATTCTTTATCACCAATATAGAAGTCACCACCTTCTAATCTAGAGTCACTTACAAGTAAGAATGGTGCTCCAAACTTCTTCATCATGTAGTAACCTTCAAAACCTTCTTGTGTTTTGTAACCAGAGAAATATACATTCAGTGGTGGTTTTAAGTCACCTGGATCAAAGTAGAAGAATACTTCTTCTCTTTTCTTTGTAACGCATCTCACACCACCTGGTAAAAATACACCTCTACCACGTCTTGAGTATCGATCATGTAAACCAATGATCTTTAATGTACCTTTGCCCTTCGCCTGTATCGAAACAAACAACGATCCAGGTCCTTTTTTATTTGTGAGAGTGACCGTATTCTCTAGATCCTTTTCAGAGAATGTCCATTCTTGTTGAACAGTGTTAATAGAACCAGAAACATATAAAATGAATTTTAACTCTATTTCTAATGTTCCACTTTTTTCATATTCTAACCAGAAATCAATGGACTGATCTTGGGAAATAGGAATGTTATTTCTCCAAAACGCAGCTTGTGTGAACTGTTCCCCAAATTCACCATCTAGTGTTAAATTTGTAAATCCATTCCAAGTTACGCTACCTTTAAATCCTTCTTTTACTGTTAAGTTTCTAGGATTAAACTTTTCACCATAACTAATAGAATAATAATCTTGAACTGGTCCTTGTAAGAAAGAAACCAATTGTTCTTTTGATAGAATTTGTCCTTTCTTAGAATGACAGATCCATTCTGTCGCTTTATTCATTTTGATTCCATCTAATACCAACAAACAATATGCCTTAGATTTCTTAAACAACACATATCGTTCTTTTTCTGTGATCGGTCTAGATAATATAACGACATCATAGATCCTTACATCAGACTCTTTCATTTCATCTTCATAGCACCAAACAACACATGGGTCTAATTCTATTTCTTTAGATAGATCTGTAGGACCTAACTGCCAAACATTAACGTTGCTGAACATACGCAATTACACCCTCCCATTGTTTTACTAAGTTGCTAGAAGAATACTTCTTACCAATTTCATATGATTCTATCATTGCCTGATTCCAGTTCTTTAACGTATCAAGATAGAATACCAACGCTTTTTCTAGATCCTTGATATTTTTTAGAACTCTACCATTCTTGCCATCAATGAGGTAGTCACTTTCTTTTTGAGATATTTGTGGAATACCCATACTGATAGCACTGATCTGTAAGAATAGATCTGGATTTTTTTCGATATCAATGATTAATCTTTGTTCTTTTAAACATTTACTAACACTTAATTCATCTACACATTGTCTTACTTTAAATAATACAGGCACTGTTTCTTCTAAGTCATTCTCCATGACTTGATTTGTTTCCTTTGCGGCATAATTAGGATCATATCCATTCTTTCTCAATAATTGTTGTGTTTTATTTAATAGATATTGTTCTCTATCCCATTCCGCTCTACGTGTAAATAGATTGATCATAATATTATGATTGTGTTTTCTGTACTTCATTAACACTAATAGTAACTTCTCATACATTTCATCATCTAATTGATCCATTGTAACTAAGATATTCTGTTCTTTTAACTGTAAGCTAATACCAAAATCAACACGCGTATCAAATGGTGTGATATCAATGATAGGAGCTTTTGTTGGAATATCTTTTAAATCAATATTCTCAATGACTTGTTTAGAGTTAGCTACGATATGATCTGCGTTTTCTACTAACTTCTTTGATTCTTCATCTTTTGTAGGATAACAACGATCATTATAGAAAGATATGACTTTCTTCTTATCCTTCAAAACATGATCGATAAGTCTAGAATGTAGTGGATGCATCGCAACACAATAGATATTCTCTTCTGTATTTAAATCAACATAATTCTGAAATACTTCTTCCAATACTTCTTCTAAACTAGAGTAATGTTCTTTCGTAAATGTAAATGAATGACCTACTAGTTCATACTCCATAGAAGATGGATTCACATCTACATGTCCATCTGCGTATTCACAGATTCTCCATACACCCTTTTCATTTAGATATTGTCTATAATTCCATTGATTATCTCTATAGATCGTTGTTGAAGATAAGAATCCTCTATCATCATAGATATTCTTTCTTCTTAATTGTCCATTGTTGTATAGATCAACTTGGATCATATTTCCATCTTCACCAAAGTCAATCGTAGCGTATCTTTGTCCATTTAATATTGCGACAATATCAAAGGCAGAATATTGAAACTCAATATCCTTAGGCCAAGATAGATCATGGAATGACAAGATAGCTGGTCTTTTTACTTTTATATTTTGAATGACATCAAAGATAGACCAATACTTACTATGTAAAAGTCCTTGTCTATGTAAGAAATGGCGATAGTTTGGTGCATAGTGAAGTAAGATCGTATTCGTTGTAAAGGAACTTCTTCTATCAAACAATTGTAGTTGTTTAACACTATCATCTACTTCAGTATGCATTCTTCTTCTAAACCAAATCTGTTCATTTTCTCTCCATTCATGATTGGAGTACCAAGCTGGAATAAAACAAATCATATTTGAACACTCCTATATAAAGAACTTATATGAATCAAACTTACGATATCCATTGATTTCACTAAATAAGTTCGCAAACATACTTACTAACATCATAATTGAGGATGGCAACATCGCTAATTGTTGGTTCATATCTGCTTGTAGCCCCATCAATAATGAGATTCCTATACAACTAGCCATTACAAAGCCACTCATCGTACTTAGCAATAACAACATCAATCTAAAATATCTTAATGTAGGTTTTCCTGCATATACGTTAACGATACTATCTCCACTTCTTTGTAGATTTCTAGCTAGATCCCCAGGAGATAACATCAGAAATGAGAATACGATCGTAAATAACAATACGATCACCAAATATACCCAAATACCAAATCGTTCACTCATATTCATATGAGCATAGATCCATATCAATGATTGATTCTCTGGTTGTAGCATCTTGATAAATGAAAGAATATATTTGAACAAGATAAATACAGTCGTAGAGAACATGATTGGCATGACTCCGATTGGATTCAATTTAAAAGCTAAATAATTCTTTTCAGCATACTCATTATCAATGGATACACGTTGAATTGGTATTCTAACTTCTGTATTCTCCATTATGACTGCGATAACGATAGCTGCACCACAGATCACTAATAGATTTCCATTAATCGAGTTGAAATTACCACTAATCGTAGTATAAAGACCATCAATGATATTAAATAAGATGATTGGTAATTGTTGTCCAATACCATGTGCTTTATTGATATTGATCAATCCAATAATGATCAAAGCACCAATCATAAAAGAGAGTATCGCAATGATATGTAGACCAGTTAGATCAAAATATTTACTTTTAATATAATCTAATTCTAAAGATCTCATAAAAGCATAGAAGAAAGCTAATATGACACTAACGATAAACGTAATCGTTTCAATCTTTTGCATAGAAAATCTCTTTTTTACATCCTTAGGAATAAAGACCATGACCAACATCATTAATAAACTAGAAGTAATGTATGGTGTAATACCTAAGGCAAACAAGGAACAGATTTGTCTATCGCCACTTACCATACTAACAAGTAGATCCTGAACAGTTTCTTGTTTAGACTGTAAAGAAGATACATCAATACCATAAACCATGATATTACGCCCTATCACAAAGATAAGTAATACGATAAACGTACATAATAACCGTTTCGGTAATTCATATGATTTATGTTTCTTATTATTCATCTTCAACACCTCTAATATATGCAAACATAGTTTCTCTGAAGATCAGAGAAACTATATTCACTTTATATTAATTATTTTACATTAATATTTAATTATTTGAAGAGTCATCGTTATCATCTTCATCCTCTTCTTCGTCTTCATCCTTCTTCTTGACACCATCGTAGATACCTAATACTCCACCAATAGCTGGGATCCAAGACCACCATGGATTCTTTGTATTGGCAACTTCAGGAGTTGCATCTTCTTCGATTTCATCAATAGTTTCACTGTTAACATTCAATGGAACATCATCGAATTCAGATTGACTTAAGCTCTGTGATAGAGATTCAGAGATACTGATAGATTCACTGATTGAAGCACTGAGTGATGCACTATAGCTTTCTGAATCAAATGAAGTATTCGCTGTAGATAAGGATACAGTTGTGGAAGCTGGTTGAACAGCTGCACTTGTTGTATCTGATCCAGGAGTAACTGTATTAGCAGCACTTTCACTTAAGCTGATAGATGTACTAATAGATTCAGATTCACTGATCGATGTTGAGATACTTTCAGAAGTACTTACACTTTCAGAAATGCTGAGTGATTCACTTGTAGAAGCAGACTCTGATGCAGTCTGACTAGCTTCTGTACTAGCATCTTGGGAAGCAGCTGTAGAAGTTGATTCAGATTCACTGATTGAAGTACTAGCTGATTCACTTGCAGCTTGGGATGCGCTTGTTGATGCAGCTTCACTTGCTGCTTGGGATGCACTTGTTGATGCAGCTTCACTTGCAGCTTGGGATGCACTTGTTGATGCAGCTTCACTTGCAGCTTGGGATGCGCTTGTTGATGCAGCTTCACTTGC
>CAVDZA010000046.1:0-11469 GCA_963613355.1 Bulleidia sp.
TCTTAATACATATCCATTTATTACTCTTTTTGCGGTCGCTCCACAACGAACATAGATTTCTCCACGTGTTGGATGATTCCATAGATATGTAATTTCATCACGAAGTCCAGATTCTACTTTCTCAACATGTTTTAAAACACCATCAACTGCTCCTTCATCAATACGACTAAACCAATAATCATATACTTCTTCTGAAGTCATTTCTTTTCCTGAAATACCTAAAAGATCTTTCATCAGATCATCCACTTCCATCGTAGGTGCTTTTTCATCCAACAAATGAATATTCCAAGTTCCCATCAAAGAAGCTACAAATATCTCATGCATTTCATCAAGTTTCTGATAACTCTTAGCGATTTCTCTTTGATGTGCTTCTTCTAATTCTTTTTTCTTTCTTTCAGATTCAAGATGTTCTTCAATGATTTTATCAACATTCTGGAAACCTATTACGACCGTATCTTCATCCATCTTACTGAATTTGTATTGGAAGTGATGGATTCCTTCTGTCGCAATACTACGATAGTTACCAACGATTTCATCACTCTTTGATAATTGTTCTTTCATATTTTGAACACTTAAAGTTTTTGACAATGTCTCTCTATCATCTGGATGAACCATTGTCTTGATCCAAGGTCTGATTAATTCCTCGTAAGAGAACTCGCGATTTTCATCCTCCACAGGTACTTGAATATATTCCGTTTCAAGCTTCAATACACGTGCTTTCTTTGTATTCAAGTTAACAAGATAGATATTCTTATAGTTTCTAGCGAGCGTATTAAAAATATTTAGCTGTTCCTGCATCTGTTTTTGATGTTGACGTTCCGCTTCTTGTTCTCTTTTTTCTATTTCATTATGAGCCTGAATGATTGCATCAATATTTTGGAAGGCAATCAACGTATACTTAGAATTTTTTATTTTTGAATATACAAACTGAAAATCATGCATCTGATCATCAATCAATCTACGATAGTTACCTGTATACTCTTTTTGTTTCTCCAACATCTCACGAACATGATCAATGTCCATCATGTCTAATAATCTTTCTTGATCTTCTACACAAACACTAGTTTTGACCCAATACTCTAAAAGAGATGTATATGAGAAAATACGATTAATATCAATTTCTCGATTCAATCCATCATTGTATTTCAATATCTTTACAGCTTCATTTTCCAAATTCAACAAATAAACATTTTGATAGTTTTCTGTCAGAACATCAAATACAGACTGATAGTCATCCGTATCTATGATTTCCACCGCAAATATCACATGGTTTAAATTTCCATCTTTATCCGTATCTTCTTTTATAAAATGTAATCTACAATCACCAGCTACTACACCTTTAAAACGTATCCAAATGTGATTCTTCTTTGCCATTCTTTTATTCAACGTATCTAAACGTAAGAATTCTAAAGCAGGCTTATAACTTTCTTTCGTGGCAAGAGCTTGAATGATAGACTTAACATTTTCTTCGAAATCATCTGGATCATTAGAAAGTGTATATTTTAATATCGCATCCGTTGTCTTGATGGTTGTATAAGTATTCTTTTTTACATTGACACGATGCATAGATAAATAAATATCTGAGATCGCAGTATACGCACTATAAAGACCTTGGTTTCTAGTTTGTTTTTGAACATTGATGACCTCTTCAATATTTCTAAAACCAACGATCAATTTCAATGGTTCATTTAACTTTGAAACGCGAATAAACAATACACTACTATGTTTTTGTTTTCCTTCTTCTAAAACACAATAACTAATTTCAAGCTTATCTTTCTCACCAGAAAAACTACGTATCAACGCTTCTGGTAATACAACACTTAAGAAATTCTCTTGATCATCTTCACAAATATAAGCTTCGGCATATCTTTGAAATACCTTTGAATAACAAAACTCATTTGGAATATCTTGTAGTTCATTGAAAGATGTCTTGTCTAGTTTCACAATGGAAGCTTTATCTTTTTCAGGTTCAACGATATAAACACCAACATAATCACTCAATAAAGTCATGATGATATTGTTATAATCATCGATCTTTTGTTCCAACAAACGAGGGAACTCTTCATTTTCCATCTGTTGTTTATCAGGAATAGAATGGTGAATATGTAACACCTTCCATGTTCCATCTTCATATCCATAAAGAATACTAAATCTTGTATCCATTTCTACACAAGTATATCCATTTAAATCTTCACCAACGATAAACACAGATCCAAAAACCAACATATGTGTTTGATCAATTTCTTGTTCTTCTATTTCAAAGTCTCTCCAATGAAATTGGATCTTTTCACGTTGTTCACTATCAAACAAGAAAGATTCCATGAATTCTTGAAGGTTTTTAAAGAATTCTTGTTTTCCAGTTCCAATTACACTCATGTTTTGATCAAACATATTGAAAATATCCATTTCTTCTTCAGAGTTGGATTCTAGATATGATCTTAAGATATGTTCTGTTAGATCTTTAAAATTTAATGCGTGGGACATATAACTTCCTCCAGTCCCAAAATAACCATGATGAAATGATGATTTTGAATACTATTACATAACAATATTATAACCTATAATAACAAAAAAGCACCCAATAATGGGTGCTATTATGAATGATTAAAGTTTCATTATTTTTATTATCCATCCATGAGTTGATATCATCCCCATTGTTTTAGGAAACATATCCGCTAAAAATTCACATCAATTTTAACTATTTCCCCTACATAGACCTTGATTGAGCTATCCTGCACTATCCAATGGGGCAATGATACAGGTGCTTCTGTATATTTTCCCTTAATATATTGCTTTCCCCTTATTTCTAGTTATATTTTAAGGGAATAGAAGAGAGGTAAATACAACCTCATATTCATGAGAGCTGATTGAATGTCTATTTGACCTGTTTCCACTTTTCGTATCTTTTCTTTAAGCATTCCAGATACTGCTTCCCAATCTATAATCAAAGCATTCATAACCTGCACTTGAATTCTCATTGCCTCTAATGTATAAAGTGATCCTTTTATTTCAATGGCTACTTGTACATTGCCATTTTTCTCAATTGTATGCAATCACTTTGTCTTATCCACCTATGATTGTCTTGATAGCATCGATACTGATCTTTTGTATTTTCTCCATATCAAGTGCCTTGCACATGGCATCATTCATTTGCATATGCGCACAATTTTCCAAGACACCGATTGCTACATATAAGCGTTCTCGCAAGTTTGGAACTGTGCCAAACTTTGCAGAGCATTTCGGAATCAATGCATCTACTGCATTCCATGAAATTTTCTCATACACTTCTCGGATATCCGCATCAATATGACGTAGGCTCTCTAATTCCTCATGGATAGCATAATATTTTTTATGAATCTGGTAAAACTGTTGCAAGACGTATTCAATCATGGTTTCCAAAGAATCAAACTCTGCAAGTCGCTTATCTTCGGTTCCCGAAAAGTCCTGAATATTCGAATAGTAAAATTCAATCGCCGCAAGCAACATTTCCTTCTTATTTTTAAAATAACGATATGCACTTCCAGTAGACATTCCGCACACCTTTGCAATTTCATCCACTGTGATATTGTGATATCCATGCTTTGCAACCTGTTCTATCGTTGCCTCAAGAAGTTTTTGTTGCGTCTTAACCGCCTTTTTTGTAAGTGGCTTCTTGTTCTCCATTTTCGTCCCTCTCATCTGCACATTTTCTGAATCTATACAGGCATTTCCATACACTCATATATGGTTTCTAGTACTGGCTTGGTCCAGCCATTATCACCAAACAGCCATTGCTCATGTTGCATATCAAACTCATGAATATCTGGATCATGAAAATATTTCCGATATCTCTTTTCGTACTTTTTACCCATCTGATTTGCGTAAATAAAATGTGTTTGTGTATGAGGCACTTGAATATCTTCATCCAGACAGGTAATCAAATCCGTATAATATTCATTCAAAATAGATTCTGGCTTAAATTGTGCAAAACATGCCATAAATTTGTCTGCAGTCTCATCACTCATCTGAAATGTTTTTACCAATATTTTGCGCATCATGCCTTGTTTTCCGCTCTTCTTTGCAGCACTGGCAATGATCGGATACATAAGTTTCGTCTGAAGCTTAGCTGCAAATACACCACTTTGATCTAGATCTGAGCTTCCGAAAATGCCATGATCTATATGTATATTCTTTCGCATGATCAGTTGTCCTACAAAGCTTCCACCAAGCGATGAGCCAAGTGCTCCATCAACTCTTCCATTGTGTTCTTGCTTTATATAGGCTTCGATCTTTTCTGTTACAGTAATCATATCCGGAAATACCTGATCTGAGCCATCAAAGCCATCATAGTTCACACAGATTAAATGATAATGTTTCTTTAGTTCATCTAACACTGCGCCAAAATTCGTCTCATAATTACAGCAGGTACCAGGAAGCAGCAACAAAGTCTTTCCATGTTCTAAGCCCATCTCATCAAAAATCATAATTTACACCTCTTTGTATTCAATCACAAAAGTGAGATTTATCTCACTTTTAAAATATAATAAAGATCAGCAGGAAATTCAAGCTGATCTTCTTTAAGTTTGTTGTCCAAACCTTTCTTTTTTTTAATTCTTCAACCAATTTATTGTTCTTTAAAATTTCACCGACCACACTTCAGCCGTCTTTCTCCTCTTTTGAGGATTGAGTAGGCTGAACTTCGAAATTTTCTGACCGCAGTTCTACAGTCTCAAGTTTGTATACAATTCCCGACTCTCCAAAATCTCCCAAAAGCCCTCGTAGATAAGGCTTTTTCCTATTTACTTGTTTTGCGACAGAAGAGCCACCGTCTCCACGTGCACGGTTTGAGGGAACATATCACAAGGTTGTACCTTTTCTAGTTGATACCCATTATCTGTTAGGATCTTTACATCTCTCGCTAATGTTGCGGGATCACACGATACATAGACTAGTCTTTCTGGAGCTATCTTCAATACCGCATCGATCGTATCTTTCGATAATCCTTTTCTAGGAGGATCTACGATCATAGAATCGATCTTGATCTTAGAACGAATGATCATTTGTGCTCCCTTACCAGCATCCGCATTCACAAATTGAATATTATGGACATCATTAGCTTCAGCGTTGATCTTAGCATCTTTGATCGCATCTGCCACGATTTCAATTCCATATACTTTCTTAGCCTTTTTAGCACCAATGATTCCCATTGTACCTGTTCCACAATACAAGTCTAATAGTGTTTCTTTTCCTGTTAATTGTGCGTATTCTAACGCAGTAGAATAGAGTACTCTTGTTGCGTATGGGTTGATTTGGAAGAATGAACGTGCTGAAATACGGAACTTACATCCTAGTAGTTCTTCTTCAATATAAGGTTTTCCAGCTATGAGGATCTCTTTCCCATCTAAAATGACATTATCATCTCTACGATTGACGATACAAGATAATGATTTGATCTGTGGATATTGATCTTGAATATCTCTTACTAACTTATCAGAATGTTCAAAAGGATAGTTTCTTACAACAAGACATACCATGACTTCACCACTTACATGTGCGTGTTTGATTAAAACATGTCTGATTTCTTTTGAACAATGATATTTATCAAATTCATTCCTAAAGAAATCTGTTAATTCATTAGATAGTTCTGTTTGTACATGACATTCATCATACGCTACAACTCTATTTGTATGATTCTGATAGAATCCCATTTCAACTTTCCCTTTATTGAATTGAACAGGAATCTGTACCTTGTTTCGATAATTCCAATAAGGTTCTTCTTTTAAGATTGGTAATGGCTCAATTTCCATGCCTGCATTCTTTCTAAAACAAGCTTTCACCTTCTCCATCTTAAATTCTCTTTGTGCGATATCATCCATATGTTGTAATTGGCATCCACCACATGGTCTATAAACAGAACATTTAGGTTCTACACGATGTTCAGAAGGCTTTAAGATCTTAACGACTCTACCATAGCCATAGTTGTTTTTCATCTTTGTGATGCCTATTTCAGCTTCTTCTCCCACGATCAAACCTGGCACAAAGATCACAACGCCATCAATGCGTGTGACCCCAGCACCATCATCTGTATATCCTGTACATGTCGCAGTAAACACTTCATTCTTTTTCATTTCCATAATTTTTATTAAAAGGGACTTAACGTCCCTTCATTCCTTATTCAGCTGGTGCTTCTTCTGTTCCTTCACCTTCAGCAGGAACATCCTCACCACCCGTGATCTCACCACCGTTTTCTTGTGCCTCAGCACTCGCACTAGCAGCTGCTTCACGATCTAATACATCTTGTCTCAACTTATCCGCAACAGCTTGATCCTTCGCTACAGATACTGTTTGTTTTTGAGGTTCAGACATATTGGATGTCTTTGTATCAATGACATAGATGAAGTTTTCTCCTTCTTCATCTGTTCTTTCAGGTTTTGTATAAACATGAATTTCTAAGTCATATTGCTTCTTATCTTCTGTCTTTGTGAAATAAACAGCTGGATCTAAGATTGAAGCTACTGTGTTATAGACTTCATCTGCCTTCGCATTGACTGTTTCTTCATTTGCGTCATCCGCAACATCTACATATACACGTAATGTCGCAGTTGTCATTGTGACAAACGCATCATCTTGTCCACCAAGACCCTTTACAGCAGTTTCGACTTGTGTCATTTGATCCTTTGTGATAGCTGGATCTAGATCACCTTCAAAACGGTTACCTAATACAGGTGTTCCTGTATCCATACTAGATGAGAATAAGATCCAACCTAGTACCACAAATGGTGCTAACACCAATATCAAACAAACTGTAAAAAGAATACCAGTACTATGTGTTTTTCTCTTTTTCTTAAGAGTCTTTTGTGACTCTTTCTTTTTCATTTGTGTCATATTACTTTCTCACTTTCTTCTATTTTAAACTGTTTGAAAGATTTTGACTACTATCCAATACGTTTCTGTAGTTCTTCTTTGATCAATTTATTAACAATACTACCGTTAGCTTGTCCCTTAGATTTCTTCATGACTTGTCCCATCAAGAAACCAAGTGCTTTATTCTTACCATTCTTAAAGTCTTCGATAGCCTGTGGATTTTCATCAAGAGCTTCATTTACCATTGCCTCAATAGCACTTGTATCGCTCATTTGTTTCAATCCCTTCTTCTCTGCAACTTCTTCAGGATCTTCACCATGCATCATTTCATCAACGACTTGTTTCGCTTGTGCGTTAGAGATCTTACCATCTTCGATCATACCAACTAGCTTCGCTAACATTTCAGGTTTCAATTCACATTCATCGATCGTCTTCTCATTTGTATTGAGCCATGCGGATACTTCTGATAACAACCAGTTACAAGCAAGCTTCGCATTCTTTGTATACTTCATGACTTCTTCAAAGTATTCACTCATTTCCTTGTTAGAGATCAAGATAGCGATATCATGTTCACTCAAACCATATTCCTTAGAATATCTCGCTTTTCTAGCATCAGGTAACTCAGGCATATGTTCTTGAATATCTTTGATCCATTCATCACTTAAACGAATAGGGAAGATATTTGGTTCTGGGAAGAACTTATAGTCAACGTTACTTTCCTTAGAACGCATCGCAATCGTTGTACCTGTCTTTTCATCAAATCTTCTTGTCTGTTGGATGACCTTCTCACCGTTTTCAAGAAGTTCCTTCTGACGCTTGATTTCATAATCAACTGCTTTACCTACATGAGAAATAGAGTTGATGTTCTTGATTTCACACTTTGTTCCTAGTACTCCACTTCCTTTAGGAGAAATGGATACGTTCGTATCACAACGCATGGAACCTTCTTCCATCTTACAGTCAGAAACACCAATGTAATACAATGTCTGTCTCAATGCTTCTACGTAAGCTTCAGCTTCTTCACCAGAATGCATATCAGGTTCTGATACGATTTCGATAAGTGGTGTACCTGCACGGTTGAAGTCCAACAAAGAGAACTTTGTTAAGTGGAACTGTTTAGCTGTATCTTCTTCCATGTGGATACGGTTGATACGGATCTTCTTCTTACCTTCTTTTGTATCGATCTCTACATAACCATTTCTTCCAATTGGATGAAATTGTTGTGTAATCTGGAATCCCTTAGGTAAGTCAGAATAGTAGTAGTTCTTACGATCGAATTTTACTAATGGATCGATCGTTAAGTGTAATGCCGTACAAGCCATGACAGCTTTTCTAACAGCTTCTTTATTAACTTCTGGTAATGTTCCAGGATGACCTAGATCGATTTCATTGACACAAGTGTTTGCCTTACGTCCAAATGAAGTAGGTGCACCAGAGAACATCTTCGTATCTGTTTTAAGCTGACAGTGAATTTCAATACCAATCGTTACATCGTATTCCATCTTACTTCACCTCCGCTTTCATATCTTTATAGCCTGTGATCTCTTCGATCGCTAGACCAATATTAAACATTTCAGATTCACACCAAGCTGGTGTTGTAATGTTGATGCCAATAGGACATCCTTCTTCAAATCCCATAGGAACTGTCATTGAAGGATAGCCTGAGAAGTTACCCATAGCTAAGTAGTTCTCCGCAATCAAGTTTTCATCTGATAATTGATCACTTAATTGATCCTGGTCTTCGTCTTTATTGATGAATGGAGCGATGTTACCACTAGCTGGAGCTACGATCGCATCATAGTCCTTAAAACATTCATTCATCGCATCAACAACGACTCTTCTAACTTTCTGTGCTTTTCTAAAGATTCTTTCTTGGTTTTCTTCAAACAAACCATAAGAACCGATAACGAATCTTCTTCTGATCAATGGTCCAAATCCCTTTGTTCTAGAATTTGTCATGATAGCTTCCATATCTTCACCATCTTCACGCACACCAAAACGAATACCATCTAGATTGGAATCATTAGATGTAGCTTCACAATTGGCAATAATGAAGTAAGCAGGAAGGATAGCACGCATCATATCATTATCAAAGTGATATACATCAACGATAGCACCCTTTTCTTTTAACTTATCCATTAAGTCATTAAACATCTTAACAGTTTCTGTATTTGTGATACTATCAATGACATTTCCAATCACTGCGATCTTCTTACCTTTGATATCACTATTCAATAAAGCAGAATAATCAGGAACTTCATTATAAGAAGAAGTCATATCTCTTTCATCTCTACCAGCTAATACTTTTAAAGTAACAGCCGCATCTTCAATAGAACGTGTGAAATATCCAACATGATCCAATGAAGAAGCATATTGAATGATTCCATAACGAGAGATTCTTCCATATGTTGGCTTAACACCAACGATACCACAATAACTAGCTGGCTTACGTACAGAGTCACCAGTATCTGAACCAATCGCCATAGGAACGACACCACTCGCAACTAACGCTGCAGAGCCTCCACTAGATCCACCAGTCATTCTTCTAAGATCCCATGGGTTATACGCAGGACCTGTAAAACATGTTAGGTTTGTTCCACCCATAGCTAATTCATCCATAGAAGCCTTCGCAATGCATACTGCACCTGCGTTCTTCAACTTCGTTACGATTTCAGCATCATAAACAGGAACATAGTTACTTAAGATCTTTGATCCTGCCGTAGTACGAATACCCTTTGTATTAACATTGTCCTTCAATACAATAGGAACACCTCTAAATAGACCTTCTTCAGGTAGGTTCTCTAATTGTTCTTTAGGATCTACAAATGTAATGACCGCATTTAACTTATCTTGTAAAGCTTGTGCTTTTTCATAAGCTTCATTGACTCTTTCTTCTACATTTGTCTTATCATTTGCCATTTCTCTAATCATTATTTCACCACCTTAGGAAGCATAAAATGTCCTTCTAACTTCTTTGTGACGTTACTCATCGCTTCATCTTGTGTAATGACATTTGAAGTAACATCATCTCTTAAGAATGTAGTAGCTTGTTCAAATGGATATACCATTTCTTCTACACCTTCTGTATCCACAGCATCCAACAAATGCATCTGTGATTCTAATGTACCAAACTCTTGAACAATACTATCTGCTTCTTGATCTGATAAATCAAACATCAAGTGATGTGCTAATGTTCTAAAGTATTCTCTATCCTTTTTTTCTTCCATAATTTATACCTTCTTCAACAAATAACAATTTTACCGTTTTAAGCGCATATTTTCAATATTTGAGCGACTTATTCAACATATTTATTTACTTTCTTTTCATCATGAAAAGAGAATCAGATTTTTACATCCAATTCTTTTTTGACGATTCATTTTTTTAACAACCAATTGGTACTACTAAAACACCATTCTTACAACAATATCCATTATTTAGATAGAATGAATGTTTTTCGACCATTTGTTAAATATACACAAATCCCCGTTCGTAAAACTTGAAATACTACGCAAATCCCCGTTCAGTGAGAGATATTTAAGTAAAAATACACACGATAGCTTATCGTGTGTACATTTACTCTTATTTCCTAGAAATCATTGTTAATAATACTGCTGCTAGGATCAAACATCCTACACTGAACTTACCTGTAGTAGGCAATGACATCGTTCTCTTCTGCTTTATCTGCTTATGCATCTCTAACATAGACGATAATGCCTGAAGGAATGTCTAGTTCCAATCAACAATTATTTTGTTAATTGTTATACAATAATGACATGAGTAGAGAGTTAGAAATTAGTACGATTGGTTGTCCATTTCGTAAAAAGAATAAATTATGTACATCTGAAATACGTTTGTTTAAAGCGTTACCTTTAGATGTTCAAGAAGATCTTGTAAATAATTCTGAACATGTGCAGTATTCAAAAGGTAAGATACTAGCACGTGAAGGAGATCAGATCGATGCGGTATTGATCATAAGACATGGAAGGATCAAGACATGTAGGTATGATATGAATGGAGAAGAGTATATCATGGATATCCTACATGAAGGACAAGCTATCTGGCATGATATGTTCTTAAATGATTATAAATACCACTACGATATCATTACACTAACAGATACGATGATCTGTAAGATCAAACGTACTGATTTCATGCGCCTACTAACAAAGTATCCAAATACCGCAATGTCTTTGATTGCGATGTTATCAACAGAACTACAAGAAGCCAAAGAAAAAACACAATTACTTTCTATTCGTCAACCTTTGATACGTTTATCAGGTTTCTTACTAAATAAGGATAGAACTTGTACGAATCATGAGATACAGATGAAGTTAGATGATATCGCTGCTTCCATTGGTTTACGTGCAGAAACGGTATCTCGTTGCATCTCTAAACTAGAGAAAGAAGGTATCATTGTAAGATTAGGACAAGGAAAGTTAAAAGTAATCAATCGTAAACAATTATTAGAAATCTATAAAGCAGAAAAAAACATTTGAAATTTGATTATAATCAAGGAATACGTTTTCAATAGAGTGTAGTTTATTAGTGGAAAGAGGAGAATTCATGACACTAGCCAATGTACACTCTATTGAAACGTTTGGGTCTGTAGATGGTCCAGGACTACGC
>CAVDZA010000047.1:0-11163 GCA_963613355.1 Bulleidia sp.
AAGATAGCTAATAAAGAATCTAACATGGACATAAATCAAATTTCCTTTCTTATTTGTTTGATCACTTATATGTATTGGAAATAACGATTTATGTCTTTTTTATATTTGAAAAGATGTTATTGATCATTGATCATCAATACCAGATTGTGTGGAAACTAGATAAAAGGATATGTTATGATATGTGTGTTAGACATGACTAACTGTAAAATAGAACAGAATAAATAGAAACGATATAAATCAATGTAATTTTTTTGTACATTCAAAAATAGGTCAAGGAGGTTCTTATGAGAATTACAGCAGTTGCAGTAGGGACAAGAGGCGACGTTAATCCGTTAGTTGAATTGGGTTCTGAAATGGTTAAAAAAGGTCATGAATTTCGGATACTTGCACAGGAAGAATTTCGTCCATTAATAGAAAAAAAGAATGTAACATATCTTCATTTAGATGGGGATGCAGGACATGTCATGAAATATCTGGTGACCGATTATAAAAATAGTATGGATTTTATGATTGGGTTGATGAAGCTGAAGAAGGAAAATCCTTTGTTTATGGAACAGACATTACAGGCATTGGAAGGATCAGATGTGTGTATGTATGGTACATGTTCAGGATTTGTGAGAGATGCTGCTGACAAATTAGGAATTCCATGTATCCGTTATTTCTATAGCCCATATGACAGAACTGATTTGTATTCTTTATACTCTGTGGATCACAATACTCCATCAGTGGGTAAGAGCTATGACGCTATTACTAGTGGAATGCCAATGTTGTCAAATCTTCTTATGGGGAAATGGAGAAGGAAAAATGGAATTCCAAAAGTGAAAAGTTTTGAACATTACACAGAACAAAATGGGAGAAAAGTACTTACTTTTTATCCGGTAAGCCCAATACTTATGCCGAAAGATCCAAAGTGGGAAGACAATATTCATGTTACGGGATATTGGTATCATCCTGAAGAGGATGCAGCAGGATATGAGATTGATCCAGAATTGGAGCACTTTCTAACCGATGGAGAGAAACCAATATTTATTGCGTTCGGTAAAGCGGAGTCAAAGAATTTGGCAGAACTACAGATTCGTGTAGTTGAGGCATTAAAAGAGACTGGAATCAAAGCAGTGGTACAGGCATTTCAGATATCCGAGCCACAGAATACGGAAAAGTTACATTTTGTCGGAAAAATTCCGTACAGTTACATATTCCCACGTGTGAAAGCAGTTGTTCATCATGGTGGATGTACAACAAATGGTATTGGAATATGGGCAGGCTGTCCGACTCTCATCATCCCACTGGCATTAGATCAATGGTATTATGGCAGAACGGTACATGAACTGGGAATTGGACCAGAGCCATTGTATATAAGAAAAAAACTATGTACAAAAGAACAGATAAAGTCTGCCTTGAATGATCTTGTCAGTGGAAAGTACGAAAATCGAGCAAAAGAGCTTTCCAAGCAGATAAGGCTTGAAGATGGTATAGAAGAAGCAATTCAAGTAATCGAAGATTATGTGAAGTAAAAAACATATGGAGCAGAACAAGAAGGATAATCATGGCTAGAAACTGAGTTTTTCAAAGCTATTACCTTCTAGAATTTCATTGATGCAGAGGATGCGGTATTTGATGTTGATACTTCTTGCTATAACTATCCAAATTGTGAATATACAGATAGTCCCCAATATGAGTTTAATGAAAATATAGAACAATACTATGCTACTGAAAAATTATCGTCTTTGAAAGGTAGATATTATTTTTTAGAACAAGCTGAATAATATGGTGAAAAGCTTGTGTGATTATTTTTCAGCTTATCCTAATTTTGTATTATTTGAATAGGAAGATGATTTTTATGTTGGTATTAATAGATAAGTAATATTCTGGTAAATGTGATAGAATTATTAAAAGGTTATTAATATCAATCATTTTAAATGATGCCAAAATTATAAAACATAGAATTGTTTAAAACTTGCGAGAGGGGGCATTTATAATGGCAAATGAGCCTGAAATTTTAGAAAATCAACTAAATACAAGTTCGAAGATTGGTAAGCACAAAGTTCCTGTAGATCAGGAAAACAAGATAAGAGAATTTTTAAATGCTTCGGAGGTATACAGTATTGATGATATTCTTGCGGATATCGGTGAATTCTATAATGCTGATAGAGCATACATATTCCGTATCGATGAGGAAAAAGATATAGTTATCAATACACATGAGTGGTGTTTAGCTGGCGTAGAACCTCAAATTGATAATCTTCAACAGCTTCCACTAGAAAACCTGAGAGACTTCTTTAATACGATCCGCAAAGGCGAGTATGTCGTAAATGATGTTGAAAAGGAATTGGATCCAGAGGATCCATTGTACAAGATACTTGAACCTCAAAATATTCAGAGCCTCATATTAAGCCCACTTATGATAGATGGTGAATTAGCTGGATGCATAGGAGTAGATAATCCAAAAGTTAATACATCAATGAATCTGCTTCAATCGGTGGTTTCTGCGATTCTTAGTGTGAAGCTTAAATCTGATCAGTATGATCGAATGCAGGATGAGGCAAATATTGTCTTAAGCAAGCTACGTGAGCAGTTTGTTACGCTTTATTATGTAGATTTCACTACTGATTATATGCATACATATAAGACAAATGAGGATTATGGTCCTAAATATGGTGTGACACAGAACTATTCTGTATCAATGGGTGCTTATGTTGAAAATGACATATCTCCAAAAGATCGTGAGCGCATGCGTCATTTCACAGATCCAGCATATATTATGGAACGCTTTCAGACAGAGGATGCTTTTGAAGAAGGATTTGAAGATATATCTTTTGGTGATTTGCGTTATTGCACATTACGCTTTATTAAAGCAAATGAAGAAGGTACATGTGCTGTTATTTGTGGAGCGGATGTGACTGATCGTCACAATGAACTTGAAGAACAGCTTGAGCTTGTTAATACACTTTCTAATAATTTCAGAAACGTGTATATAGTAGATCTAAATGCTGGAACCCTTAGGATCCTAAGAATAGGAAAAGATTATGATCTGCAGGAACTTGAAGATAGAAGAACTACGGAATATTCATATGAAGTTGTTGTAGAAGCCTGGGCAAAGAAGAAGGTTCATCCGGAAGACAAAGAGCGCATGGCAAAGACGTTGAGCCTTGAGAATCTGCGCACTGTGATGGCAAAAGAGGATGAATACGTTGGTAATTATCGAAGCTTTGATGGTGAAATGCATAACTATCAATATGTCATTAAGAAAGTAAACAAGACAGGAAAGGTGCTTCTTGGTTTTCAGAATATTGATTCTATTGTCGCAGAACAGGCAGCATATCAGAAAACACTTGAAGAACAAAAAGCCATTACAGATGCTCTTAGTAGAGACTACAGTAATGTTTTCTTGGTTCGTTTAAAAGAAAATCTCGCTAAAACTTTTAAGGAAGAAAATTATAATGTAAAAGATATAGAAGGAAGTGATGATTGGTTCAACTATTCTTTCATCATAAGAAAATATGTTGAGGTAAGAGTTTATGAACCTGATGTCGATATGATGTTGGAGAAAACAGAACGCAACAGAGTATTGGCTGAATTTGAAAAGAATTCGGATTTTTCTATTTCTTATCGTGCACTTGTTGATGGGGTAGTTCATTATCTTCAAATGCGATATGTATCTGTGGATGGTACGGATTTGATCGCTGTTGGTTTTAAATATGTTGATGATGTAGTAAAAGCGGAAATTGAACAACAGGAAATTCTGGCAAATGCTCTTGCTGCAGCTCAACAAGCTAATAAAGCAAAGACAACATTCTTAAATAGTATGTCCCATGACATTCGTACACCAATGAATGCCATTATTGGATATACTGCATTAGCACAAACACATATTGATGATCAAGCATTGGTACAAGATTATCTCAGTAAGATCAGTACATCCAGCACACATCTTTTAAGTCTAATTAATGATATTCTAGATATGAGCCGCATTGAAAGTGGTACAGTAAAGCTAGAAGAGAAAGCAGTACATCTATCAGATTTGTTGCATGATCTTAGGTCAATGATTCAAAGCTTAATCAGTTCTAAAAACTTAAATCTCTTTATCGATACACAGGATGTGGTCCATGAAGATGTGTTAACGGATAAGCTACGTTTGAATCAAGTATTGTTGAATATTGTTGGTAATGCAGTGAAGTTCACACAACCTGGTGGAGATATTATTATTCGATTAATTGAAAGACCTTGTAGTTTAAAAGGTTATACGACGTATGAATTTTCGATAAAGGACAATGGCATAGGTATGTCACAGGACTTTATTGAACATATCTTTGAGAGCTTTACAAGAGAATACAGTGCAACTGTTAGTGGTATTCAAGGAACAGGACTTGGTATGGCTATTACCAAGAATATCGTGGACATGATGGGCGGAGACATTCATGTGGAGAGTGAAGAAGGCGTAGGATCGATATTTACGGTTACGCTTAATCTTCGTCATGCAGGTGAAGTGGTAAAGAATGAACCAATTCCAGAGCTTTTAGGTGCGAAAGTCTTGATTGTAGATGATGATGCCAATACATGTCTTAGTGTTAGTAAGATGTTGCGTGATATTGAAATGAGACCAGAGTGGACAACGTCTGGAAAAGAGGCAATCATTAGAGCTAAGGACGCAACAGAACGAAATGATGAGTATAGTGTTTATATCATTGATTATCTCATGCCAGATATGAATGGTATTGAAACGGTTCGTAGAATCAGAAAAGTTATCAGTGAAGATGTACCAATCATTGTACTTACTGCCTATGACTGGGCTGACTTTGAGCGTGAGGCAAGAGAGGCAGGAGTTACAGCGTTTGTATCCAAACCAATCTTCATGTCAGAGCTTCGAGCAGTGCTTACGCAGCCAATGAATGGTGTAGACAATGTTTCTAAAGATGAAAAGAAGATAACAAACTACGATTACAGTGATAAACATGTCCTTCTAGTTGAAGATAATGAGGTGAATCGTGAGATTGCTATTGCCATTCTAAAAGAGACTGGTATGACGATCGATAGTGTGGATGATGGCGATATTGCGGTTGCGACCATCGATAGAGAACCTGCAGATAAGTATGATTTGATCTTTATGGATATTCAGATGCCAAAGATGGATGGATATACGGCAACTAGAGAAATCCGAACATTAGCGGATAATCAGAAGGCAAATATTCCAATCGTTGCCATGACGGCCAATGCTTTTGACGAAGATCGAAAAAAGGCATTTGAGGCTGGTATGAACGGACATATCATTAAACCAATCAGTATTGAGGCAATTGCTAAAGTGCTTGATAAGATATTTTCTGAAAAGGAATAAATAATAAGATTCTCACTGCTTAAGCGTGTTTTGAAGCGGTTGGGAATCTTTTTGACTGTGACTTATTATATTTAAGTGTTATATAGTTTTAATATGTTGTGGAGGAATCAATGGTGAATATTAAAGGATTGTTTGTTATAGGAATGGTATCTATCTTATCAATTACAGGATGTGATGCGAATCAGAGTAATAGTAATAAGGAATATTCTTTATTAGGTTCTGAACAAGTAGCTGGCCGACAAGGAATCGCGGTAGATGATGAGTATTACTATGTGAGTGGTTCTACTACATTGATCAAATATGATAAGGATTGGAATATCGTTTTAGAGAATGATGATCCATTTTCTGAAGGGTATACATCTGAAGTAAATCATATTGGAGATATTGATGTCTATCATGGAGAAATCTATTGTGGAGTAGAAATGTTTGTTGATGGTAATGCTTCAAATATTCAAATTGCGGTATACGATGCAGATACATTGAAACTCAAAAGAACATTTCCGTTTGAGGTAGAAAGTGGACAAACAGAATGTTCTGGAATCACAGTAAACTATGATGATTCTACTGTATGGATGTGCTCTTGGGCTGATGGAGACTCTGGAAGATATTTGTATAAGTATGATCTTAATACTGGAGAGTATCTAGGAAAGATACATATGCATCCTCTACCTCAATGGATCCAAGGTATTGCGTATTATGATGGTTCATATTATGTAACTGCTGATGATGGAGATGCCGATTTCGATGAGGCAGATCATGTTTATCGTTTTGAGATAAATGAAGATAGTACTGAGGCTACTTGTATAGAAGAATTGTGCCTTGACGATGTTACTAGACAAGGTGAGATAGAAGGATTATCATTTGATGAAAAAGAGAAACAACTATTTGTCTTATACAATAGGGGTGCTCGGATCATACAAGGGATGCCATCAGGATTCTATGAAGGATATACAGAAGAAATACATGAAGTATATGCATATCAATTTTAATGTTGATGTAATCATTGAAATTACATCATTAGAATGATAAGATTTTAGTTCGAAGAGGTGTTGTTATGCAGATATCAAGTAGATTCACAATGGCAATTCATATGTTTGCTTGTATAGATACGTTTACTGATCAAAAGATGACTAGTGAATTCATGGCCAATAGTATTGGAACAAATCCAGTCATAATTCGAAAGATCCTACAACAGTTAAAAGCTGCTGGGTTAGTAGATGTCGCAAGAGGGACTGGTGGAGTAACGATTAAAAGACCACTAGATCAAATAACATTTCTTGATGTATATAAAGCAGTGGAGTGTGCACCAGATGAAGAATTATTTCATTTCCATGAAAATCCAAATCAGAAATGCTTGGTTGGAATGAATATTCATAAGGTTCTAGATAATAGACTTATTGAAGTACAAAGGGCAATGGAAGATAAACTATCAGAAATGACACTTGCGGATGTCAAATATGATATTAATAAATTAATACAATAAGATTAAAGGCTTTGGGTGTAATTATCTAAAGTCTTTTCTTATACTTAAAAAATATTTAAATGTAACCGTTGACGTTACAACTATTAAATGATAAACTTCTTATAGATGTAACAAGTGATGTTACAACAAGGAGGAAAATAAAATGCAGAAGGTAGTAGAGTTTTTACAACAAAATCCAGTTCAGTATTTAGCTACTGTAGGAAGAGATGGAAAGGCTAAGTGTCGTCCATTCATGTTCTGTCTTGAACAAGATGGTAAATTATGGTTCTGTACAAACAGTACAAAAGATGTTTACAAGGATATGTTAGAAAATCCAGAAATTGAAATTTCTGTTTCTTCACCAACATATGCTTGGATCCGTCTACATGGCAAAGCAGTATTTGAAAATAACATGAGTGTTAAAGAAGGATGTATGAACAATCCTATTGTTAAAGGACAATATCAAACAGCTGATAATCCTATTTTTGAAGTATTCTATCTTGAAGATGCTCATGGAACGATTGCTGATTTCTCTGGCAATCCTCCATATGAATTCTAATCATTGAAACGAATGCTATGTATTAAAAAACAGGTTTAGCTTATCATGCTACACCTGTTTTTATATTTCTTGACCTATTGTTCATGAAGACGATCTGATGCCTTAGGTTGTTGACCTTGTTCTACTAACGCATTTTGTTTGGCAACTTCAATGATTTGGTTTGAAGTTTGTGAATGAATGTTGCCAGGAATATAAGCTAAATAGATGTACCTGTGAAATAGATCTTGTTTTAAAGGACGTACTTCAGTATCTTCTGTATGAACTTGATAATGATCTGTTGTTATAAGTAATCCAACTTTATCCGCAACTAATCTAAGTAGAAATGAATCTTCATTTGATGAACCACGTATCATTGGAGAAATGTGATAGTAATCTAACATATGTTGTATCATGGAAGAATATACAGGTTCTGTATTAAAGACCATTGGTCGATCTTTCAGTTGTTCTGGGAGAATGAAATCACATTTTGTTAGTGGATCGTCTTTTGGCATTGCGACGATATAAGGTAATTCTAAGATTGGAATGAATGTGACATCTCTTGCAGAAGGAGAGTAACTACAAAAGACCATTTCATATTTATCATTTCTGAGATCTTTTAAAAGTGTTTCTGTTTGTGAAACTACAATATCTAATCTAGAGCGATTTCCAGAAAAAAGCTCTAATAAGTAAGAATGGAATTTATTTTTTCCTAAAAATGGAGTAATACAACCAACGGATAGTATTTGCATCTGAGTTGAAAATTTCTGCATTGCACTGGCTCCAAGCTTTAATGTCGTAAGTGCTTGTTCAACATATTCTAAAAATACTCTACCGGCTAGTGTTAAAGAAACATTTCTTCCGCTTTTAGTGAATAGTTCTACATTTAACTCTTCTTCTAATAAACGAATTGATTTAGATAGAGATGGTTGTGTGATATATAGCTTTTCTGCCGCTTTTCCAAAATGTTCTGTATGTGCGAGAACACGAAAATATCTTAATTGATTTAAATTCATACATTTTTTCCTCAAAAGTATAATATCAAAATCCATAGCTTTTAGCTATGAATTATAATTAAAACTTCTATTTGTTTGTGTTTATCTTACTTATTAAAATAATTACGCAAGATGCTTTTTAAACATCAAAATGGAGGAAAAGGAAATGATGAAAAAGAGACTAGTCGCTTTTTTGTTAACGTTCACAACAATGTTAACGGTATTAAGCGGATGTAGTGCTTCAAAAAGCGGTGTAGCTGGTACTTATGAAGGTACTGGTGAAGGTCGTAATGGTGAAATCAAAGTAGCTGTTACATTAGATGATGCAGGAACAATTACTGATATCGAAGTAAAAGAACAATCAGAAACAGAAGGTGTTGGTACACCAGCTTTCGATAAGTTGATTCCTGAAATGGTTGATGGCAATACTGTTGCGGTAGACGCAATGTCAACAGCTACATTAACAAGTAATGGTTTGATTGAAGCTGTCAAGGACGCTTTAACAAATGCAGGTGTTGATCTAGAAGCTTATCAAACTAAATCTACTGCTACGACGGGCGAAGATCTAGAATACGATGTTGATGTCGTTATCGTTGGTGCTGGTGGCGCTGGTATGTCTGCTGCTGCGAGTGCTTCTGAGGCAGGTGCTGATGTTCTTGTTTTAGAAAAGACAGAATCAATTGGTGGTAACACAAAGCTCGGTGAAGGTACATTTAACTGTGCAGATTCAACACGTCAAAAGACTCTAACAATGAATGAATCAAATTGTGAAGAAGTTGAAGAAGCTATTAGTGTAAAAACAGATGATCCTGAATATCAGGCTTTAATGGATGATGTTCGTGCTGACTATGAAGAATGGAAGAAGAATGATGGTAAGACATTATTCGATAGTGTTAACTGGCATGCGTTACAGACTTATGTAGGTGGTGGATCTATCGATAACATTTCTTTGATCCGTACTTATGCTGAAAAGGCTCCTGAAACTCTAACATGGTTAGAAGATACAATTGGCGTTCCATTTAAAGAAGATTATATTTTCATGGCTATTGGTGGTAAATGGGCACGTGGTCACCAAGTTGACCTCGTCGCTGCTACTGGTTCTGAAGGTGATAATGGTGGACGTGTTTATATCAACAAATTAGAAGAATACGCAACAGAACATGGTGCGAAGATCGAAACTGATGCGAAGGTTACTTCTTTGACTGTTGATGATGATAATACTGTCGTAGGATGTGAAGCTGAAAGAAGCGATGGCAGTAAGATTACAGTTACAGCTAAGAGCGTTGTAATCACTACTGGTGGTTATGCGGCTAATAGTGATCTAGTTCTTAAATATAGCGATGGAGCTATTACAACAAAGTTAACAAGTTGTGCGTCTTCTAGTACTGGTGATGGTCTAGCTCTTGTAGAAAATGTTGGTGGTAGCCTCTCCAACCTAGATCAGATCCAAGTTCACCCATTAGGTGACCCAATCGATGATTGTGGATGCGTTAGTGAATTCGTTGGTAACTGGTTAAGTGCTACAGAATATATGTTCGTTAACAAAGAAGGTGAACGTTTCATTAATGAAGATAATACACGTTACGCTATCAGTATGGCTGAACTAGAACAAACAGATGGTGAAATGTGGTTGATCGTTGATAGTAGTGCAATCAATGGCGATGACACACGTACAGAACAAATCGAAAGCTTATTAGATGATGGTCATTCTGTTAAGGCAGATACATTAGAAGAATTAGCTGAAAAGATTGGTGTTGACGCAGATACATTGAAAGAAACAGTTGAAAAATACAACAAGGGCATGAAAGCTGGTAAGGATGAATTTGGTAAAGCATGTAGTGAAGATTCTGTAATTACAGAAGGACCATTCTATGCAAGCTTACGTACTCCTACAGTTCATTACACAATGGGTGGTATTTCTATCAATAGCGAAACAGAAGTATTAGATGATGATGGTAATGCAGTCAAGAATCTATTCGCTGCTGGTGAAGTTACAACTGGTATCCATGGTAATAACAGATTAGGTGGTAACGCTTATCCTGATATCATGACATTTGGTCGTATTGCTGGTGAACAAGCTGCTGAAAATGCAACAAAGTAAGTAGATTAAATGATTACCAAAAGACATACAAGATTACTATGAAGTAATCCAGTATGTCTTTTTTTATGCATATTGTTCTATAATAGAATGAAAAGGGGGGATTTATCATGGACATGATTTCATTACATAATGTTCAAAAGAAATATGGTTCACATGAAGTTTTATCAGATGTAAATCTTACGATCGAAAAAGGAGAAATCTTTGGATTAGTTGGTAAGAATGGTGCTGGTAAGACAACGATCTTTAAGATCATCCTAGGATTGACGGAATTCCAAAAAGGAACACTATCAATTGCTGGAGCGAGTAAGAAAAAGGATTTACTAGAAAGTAGAAAAAAGATTGGTTTCTTTATTGGAAAGAATTTCTTTGATTATTTAACAGCCAGAGAGAATCTTGAATACTATCGTCAGATCAAAGGGATTGAGGATAAGAATGAAATCGATCGTGTCTTAAAACTAGTTGGATTGGATCAAAATACTTCAAAGTTTAAGTCTTTTTCAATGGGAATGAAACAAAGACTAGGTATCGCTAACGCAATGATGGGTAATCCGGAAATCTTGATCTTAGATGAACCTGTGAATGGATTGGATCCACAAGGTATTGCGGATATTCGTAACTTGATCATGAAGATGAATCAAGAGTATGGGACAACTGTTATTGTTTCTTCACATATTCTTGGTGAACTAGAACATACAGCTACTCGTTTTGGTATTCTAGATCAGGGTAGAGTTTTACGTG
>CAVDZA010000048.1:0-3499 GCA_963613355.1 Bulleidia sp.
GTCTTATGGTTCAGATGGAATCTCAAAACTATTAGTATTCAATAATGAAAAGAATGATGATGGAAACGTTGACGCTAGAAACAGTAATGTAATCAATACAATTGAATTACCAGTCATGGCAGAAGATTGTTTTATGGATCCTGAAGGAAATATGTATATCTGTTTTGAATCTGCTGGATTTGCGTATAAAGCTAGGAAATGTGAACATGTTGATCGCATTATATTTATTCCTAGAGAAGTATATTCATGATAAAATATTGGAAGTTGAGGGTGTTATATGGCTAAATTATATTTCTATTATGGAGCGATGGGTTCTAGTAAAAGTGCGAATGCGATGATGGTCGCATTTAACTACAAAGAAAGAGGACAAAAGGTACTTCTTTGTAAGACAGGTGTTGATACAAGAGATGGAGCTAAGATCATTAAAAGTAGAATGGGTCTTGTGAATGAATGTGAACTTTTAGATGATATTTGTTCATGGGATAAGAAAAAGATCCAAGAATATGATGTCGTGATCGTTGATGAGTCTCAGTTTGCGACATCTGAACAAATCGATTTCTTATCTGATATCGTTGATGAACTTCATGTTCCTGTAATTTGTTATGGATTACGTGCAGATTTCCAAAATCATTTATTCCCAGGTTCTCAAAGATTACTTGAGATCTGTGATGAGATACAAGAAGTTAAAACAATGTGTTGGTGTGGACATAAGGCAATCTGTAACGCTAGATATAACAAAGATGGTATCGTTAGAGAAGGTGCGCAAGTTATGTTAGGTGCCAATGATGATTATATTGCGCTTTGTAGAAAGCATTTTAAGGAAGGAAAATTACATCCTGATCAAAAAGAACCTGTAAGTATTACAGAATAATTAGGTGAAAAGAATGGTTGTATTTTTGTTGGGCTTTTATTTATTATCAGCTTGTATTGATTCCTTTGCGTCTGAACATAATAAGATGCGTACTTTTAAGATATTCTTAGTTCCAACATTGATTGCGATCCTTTCTTGTTGTAAGGATTATGATATTGTGTTACTCATTGCGTTAGCTCTTTGTTGGATCGGAGATATCTATTTGATAGAAAAGACAAAGAAGAATGTTCAAAATGGAATGATTGCGTTTCTATTTGCACATATCATGTATTGTGTGCATTTTATGCATATTCCATCCTTTACAAACTATTTCTTTTGGATTGGATTAGTTGGGTATATCATTGGATTTATTGTTTATTTAAAGACGATCTTTAAAGATGTTGAGAAGGGAAATCAAAAAGCTACACTTATTTATATGATTGTGTTATTTTTGATGAGCTTTTTATCTTTCTCTAAGATGCTCGTAGATGGTAATGTGTTAAGTTGGGTAGGAACGATATTCTTTGTACTTTCAGATATGTTGATTTCTCAACAATATTCATTAGGAACACAACAATTAGGTGTTATGGAAACGTATAGTATTGCGCAATTGTTGATCGTATTAGGAGCGATGTATGGAACTACACTATAAGACTTCTAATGTTGATGATATTGATAGATTATTAGAAATACAGAAGGGACATGTTTTAAGATATGAGGATCCTACGATCGTAAATGTTAATGATGTTTTAAAACGTGTTGAAATGAATCTTCGATCTAATATTGAATCGTATACAACGGTATGGATAGATAATGAAATCGTTGGGTATTATCGTATGGTTGAAGATTATGATTTTTATTATGATCTTTCTTTTTTATATGTGTTGAAAGAATATAGAAGACAAGGAATTGGAACGCAAATCATAGAACATTTAAAACAACAAGCAGATGATCCTATTCATGTTACTGTATTGATGAATGATACAAATGTTTATGATTTTTTGACAAATCAAAACTTTCAAATAAAAAAGATCATCTCAAAAATGAAGATGATCTTAGAGTATTCACATTAATTACCGTGATAAAGCTTTTTCTGTTGGTATTCAGGATCAAATGTGACATTCACACCTAATCTTCTAAAGATATTAGCGTCTTCTACTGGGAGAACGACCGTAGAGTGTGCTTCTGAACCTTTTAATTCATTTAAACGATCCATTGCCTTAGCGACTGATGCTGAGGTTTGTTCTTTCATAGCTAACGCTATCAAAACTTCATCTGAATGTAATCTAGGATTATGGTTTCCTAGATTTTTTACTTTGAGGTTTTGGATCACTTCAACAGATGAGTGATCGATAAGATCTTCATCATCTGAAATATCAGCTAGTTTCTTGATTGCGTTAACGATACAAGAAGCACTTGGACCAAATAGGTCACTTGTCTTGCCTGTTACGAATCTTCCGTCAGGAAGTTCTAATGCCATCGCTGGTAGGCCCGTCTCATTGGCTTTATTTCTCGCTTTGATAACGACATCTCTATCATTTGGACTAATATTACATTCATTCATCAATACATTGATCTTTTGGATGGATGATTCTGGTAATTTACCATTCTTGTAATCTACCATCGTTTGGTAGTAACGACGAATGATTTCTTGTTCACTTGCGTAACATGCCGCATCATCATCTGTAATACAATAACCAATCATGTTGACTCCCATATCTGTAGGAGAATGGTATGGAGAAGTATTCATGATCTTTTCTATGATACGATTCAAGACAGGGAAGATTTCAATATCTCGATTATAATTGACAGCTGTTTTTCCATATGTCTCTAAATGATATGGATCGATCATATTAATATCGTCTAGATCAGCAGTAGCGGCTTCATATGCGAGATTGACTGGATGATGTAATGCTAAGTTCCAGACAGGGAAACTTTCGAATTTCGCATATCCACTTTGGATGCCATTGGCTTGATCGTGGTATAGCTGTGAAATACATGTAGCCATTTTTCCTGAACCTGGACCAGGAGCTGTTACGACGACAAGATCTCGTGTAGTTGGGATATATTGGTTTTTACCAAGTCCTTCACTAGAGACGATAAAATCAATATCTGTTGGATATCCTTTGATAGGATAGTGTAAATATGATTGGATTCCGTAATTTCTTAATTGGTTTCTGAATTGTTCTACACCTGCTTGATGAGCGTATTGTGTAATACAAACACTTCCTACATAAAGATTTAATTCTTTAAACGCATCAATGGAACGGAACACTTCATGTTCATAAGAGATACCTAGATCACCTCTGACTTTTGTGTTTTCGATGTTGTTGGCATTGATACAAATAATGATTTCAACCTTATCTTTTAATTCTGTTAATAATTTGATCTTATTATTTGGATCATATCCTGGTAATACTCTAGATGCATGATAATCCTGGAACATCTTGCCACCAAATTCCATATAAAGCTTGCCATGGAACATTTCAATTCTTTCTAAGATCTTATCTCTTTGCATAGAAAGATATTTCTCTGAATCAAACGCTTTTTTTAACATTTCCTTAACCTCACTCAATGATTATATAAAAAAAATAAAAAAATTTTGAACTTTTTTTTGGAATTTTAAAAAATCACGTGAATATATTAAGT
>CAVDZA010000048.1:3561-10981 GCA_963613355.1 Bulleidia sp.
GAAAAAAATTACAGTAGAAATTGAACAGCTTGATTCCTGTGCTGCTCGAATGGAAGAAAAGAATCAGGAATATTTACACAATTGTAATGCGATGTTTGAGGCAATAGAAACAATGTCTAAGGCATGGATCGGTGAAGATAATACCGCATTTACTTCAAAGATCATGTCTTATGAATCTGATTTTCATCAATTACATGTTTTGGGAAATGAGTACATTGATTTCTTGCGCAATTCCGCAAAGTCTTATCGCAATACCCAACAAGAACTGACGACAATGGTAAATAGCTTTGGTAAATAAAGGAGGAAACTATGGCTAATATTCAAATTTCTTTACAAGAAGTATCAGATACAGCGAATCAATTGAGGTCCTTAAATCAAATGATGGATGATGAATTAAATGAAATGAAACATGAAATGAATTTATTGGATGGTAGTTGGATCTCAGAAGGATCTAGTGAAATACGCAACAAGTTTAATCTTTTTGCGAATCGCTTTGAAAAACAAAAAGCTACCATTGATCAATATGCGAGATTTTTAGATCTCACGGTATCTTCCTATGACACACTTGAAACAACGATTGCGTCAAACGCATCTAGTATGCAAGTGTAGATGTCGAAAGCTTGTCCATTTCTTATTGATATTCTGTCTCCTTCTAACGAGCTCATGTTTAAAGAAATCTCTTCAAACGATTACATTAGCTGAATGGATCCACTTGTTAAATGAAAAGTCTGGACTCGTGTTTTTATCAATCTTACCCTCTGACGAATCTTTGGATGATTCTAATACACAAGATATTCAAACAGCTATACAGTGGGACATTATCGATCGAAACTTGATTTTTTCACCTGAACAAGAGCTCAATAAGGAATGGACAGCTTATACATTGATAAATTTATTAAATAAAGATATTGAAAAGATAACAGAGATCTCTGATCTATCAGAATCTCAATTTCAACAACAAGTTCAACAAGCAGTTGATTGTGGTTTGATGACGATCGATCCTCATAAGAAATTCTATCCAAAGGATCCGATGGATAAAGATGAGGCAGAGGCTTTATTGGATAAAGTCGTTTCTATGATCAATGATCGAGAAATCAAAGAAAATAAAACAAATATCAACTGGAAAGAAGATACACAATTCTTTGAGGTTGAACCTATCACATATGAAGAAGAAGGACAATGGATCCTAGTTGATCCTACTGTCCAATATGAACAAGGACAGATCCTTCATTTCCAACAAGATGGAGAAGATCTTTACTATCAAGTGGATCATCAAGAACAGAATCATGTATATTTGAAAGATATTGATTTATTAGAATATACAAAAGATATGGATATTTCTGGTTCGACTGATCTGAATTTTGAAGATGCGAAGATAGAAGATGGAAATGGAGAAACGATACAAGAATATTCGTATGTCGATCCTATCACACTTTTATCTACGAGGGGACTTCAAAAAACATTTCACATAAGTGAATACAATGTCGTTGTATCCGCAACTTCATCTTATGTGAAAGCGGAAGTGAATCGTACGCTTCCTCATGGATCTACTGTATATGCCTATACAAAACTTAGTGGTGCGAAAGTGGATTACCAATGGAAAAGTGAAGAGAACGATGTGAAAGATGCTTATTTTAAAGTGAAGTTCTCCAGCGAAGAAAGTTTTGGTGTTAAGAATAGTGCGTATAAAAACTTGTATGGTGATTTCTCGAAAGTGGATCCAAATGATTTTCTACCAAGTATTTCTAAGATGTTTGTCGAAAAACAAGATGTAGTAGAAAGTACTTTAGAATTATGTAAAGTAAAGCTTCCTATTCCTAACGCACCATTAATGAATATTACGGTTACTTTAAATCTTAATATACACGCTTCTGGAAAAGTAGAAGTTACTTTATCACAAGATTCCGTTATTGGATGTGAAATCAAAGGGGATAGATTCAGAATGATACGTGAATTTGATCATGATGAATCGAATCGTTTTAAGGCAACATCTGGAATTAGTGCAGGTGTGAATTTTGGATTGAATCTCACTTCAATGAGATTAATGGACGCTAGTTTAAATGCAGGTGCTGAAGCGAGCTTTAAAACTTCACTTCATTTGTATAAAGATGATGAACATGATGTCATAACGACAGATATTGGTAGTGACGTAGTAGATGAACTATCGGATGGGAATCCAAATGTAATGGTGTGTTCTGATCTAAATGCCAATCTTGTCCTATATTTAAAGCTGAATAGCGCAAAGTCTCAATTAGGTAAGATAGGATTTACAAAGAGGATCGATCTTATCAAACAATCAATGTTACCGAAAGGGAAAACACATTTAGAAAATTTCCAATTCGTCTCAAAATGTACGAGAAAAGATCGAGAGAAACAAGTAACGATGGATTCGTTAACTGTCACTAAGAAGATCAAGTTAAGTAATTATTCAATGGCAGTTCATGTCAATAAAGCTAAGACAATTGATGTCATTGGTCTACCGGAAGGTTATACAAAGGAAGATTTGATCTATTCTTCTAGTAATGAAGATGTAGCGAAGGTAGATACGAGTGGAAATGTGATTGGAAAAGCGGCAGGAAGTTGTGTAATCACGATCTCAACGAGTGATGAAGAACATTACATCAAATGTAATATCATCGTCTCAGAGGTGAATTCATGATTCTTTGGATCCAAGAGGAAGATCATTGTTATCCAATTTCTTTAAAAGAATCAACGCAACTTGTTTATCTCAAGGATTTTACGATAACTGTCATACAACAAAAAGATCATATCTTATTACGTGTTCCTCGTGATCTTGAAATTGAAAGGAATCTTTTAAGACATGAAGAAATGACAAGTGTCATTAAAGATGACGTTGTTGTATGTAAGCTGCTATTTTTAAACGATGAACAATGTACTGTTTATCATAAATACAGTTGTTGTGGAACGATAACGATAGGTTCTTCTATTGATAATGATATTTCTATCCAATCTTGTTTGATTCCATCACATCTCTCTAGCATTGATTTTCAATCAAAGAAGATCATTACAACAAACCAACAAGATTTCTATTCTTTAAATCGAACATTCTTAAAGAAAAACAATATCTTTTCTTTCTTAGATATTCTTCAGATCGATCAATTGAGGATCATCTTATTAGATGATGGAATTATGATGAATACTCCTGATAATGTAGAAATACATTTGAAGGAGTATCTTCATATTCCTATATCGAGTGATTTTTCTATGCATAGAATAAAACGTATCTATCATAGAGTACCAAGATTGAATGATGTTTTAGATTTTCAAGAAACGTGGAATGAAGTGAAAAGTATTTCTTATCATCATCGTTCCTTGTTCTTGGAAATTGGCCCATCTTTATTGATGTCTTCAGCTTCTCTTGTGACAGGAATATTATCTGCGTATCAAAGCTATCTAAGTGGAAGAGAGTTGATTTCTATCTTACCTGTATTGATCCTTCCTTCTGTAATGTTGGTTTCTACATTATTATTTCAACCACTCACTAGATTGAATGAAAAACACCAACAAAAGAAGATCATCAAACAAAATGAAAATAATCATGAACAATGGATCCTTTCATTTTGTGGATATGTTAATGATTTTCAAGAATCATATCTTTCTTATATACAACGGTATTATCCAAACATGGTTGAACTAATTGAATTGGTTGAAAATGAAGATCAGATTTATGTTCACTCAAAAGATACGATACAACTACGGTTCTTTGATACGACGCAGGTATTAAAACTAAATATGAATGAGGAGTTAAAACAGTATTATGAAGATCGTCTCTTACCAAAAATATTTGATCTAAGACAAGTACGTCATGTTTATTTGAATGAATGTGAAGAAGGGTACCAATGGATGAAATATATCATCCTGCAGATAGTGTGTTTTACAGATATTTCAATCGTCCTTCTTGTACGGAAAGATCTATTAGAAAACAATCTTTGGATGCGTAGTATTCCAAATCTAGTGGATCAAAATAAAAGAAATATCTATACAAGTGAATCAGAACTATTAGATGACATGAAAGATGGTAGAAAGAATGAAAGAATCATCCTTTCATTTGGAATTTCAATTGATATGGAGGATGAAATCTATATTGTGATGAATGATGAGATGGTAGAAAATGACGCTGATATTCAAATCGATTTCACAAGACATACCTATTTTGATGGACAAACATTTCAAGAAAATAAATTTCAATGTGAACTTTGTGATAGAGAGATTGAACCTTGCCTACAAAAGCTTTATCAGCCAAAAAGAGAACTACAAAGAAAATGGAATGATTTTTATTCAGTACATCAAATCAATCAATTGACCAATTGGAATCTAGAAGAAAAATGGAAATCATCTAATATCAATACTTCTTTGCGAGCCATGATTGGAATCGATAAATCAGGGAAACAAATCATTCTTGATTTCAATGAAACGAAGGATGGGCCACATGGACTGATTGCGGGCATGACAGGAAGTGGGAAAAGTGAATTGATCATATCAATGTTATTATCAATTGCCATTCAGTATAGTTATGAAGATGTACAATTCGCCTTGATAGATTTTAAAGGTGGAGGAGCTGCTAATATCTTAAAGAAACTTCCACATGTATCTGGGGTGCTTTCTAATTTGGATATGGAAAATATGGAGCGTGCATTGGTGTCGTTTCGCAATGCTTGTATATATCGTCAAAAGATGATCTCTAAAATGAATGAAGTGAGTGATGTTTATATCAATGATCTTTATTCTTACCGGAAACAACGATTCAATCATCCAAATTTAGAGAAGATTCCTGATTTGATCATTGTGGTGGATGAATTTGCGGAATTAAAAAGAGCGAGACCGGAATTTATGGATGAATTGATCTCTATCGCAAGGATCGGTAGAAGCTTAGGTATTCATCTCGTTTTATGTACGCAAAAACCAAATGGTGTCATTAGCGAAGAAATCTGGGCAAATTGTTCGTTTCAGATTGCGATGAAAATGGCAAGCCAAAATGAACTAGAAGAAGTCATTCGATGTAAAACAAATATCTTGTTAAGAGAACCTGGTGATTTTATCATTCACTCTCAAAACAGGATCCAATATGGAAAAGGTACATATACAAATATAGGTCATCAAAAAACGACGATAGAATTGTTAGATCCAAATGGAAATGTTCTTTTAGATGATCGAAAAGAAGGAAATACACAACTTCATATGATCTTGAGTCTCTTTCAAAGATATCATTCTGTACATATTCCACCGTTATGGCTTCAACCAATTGAGAAATTAGAATGGGGTGAAAATAGTAAGAGATTTAGTATTGGAAAGATCGATGATCATTATCACAGAAGGTATTTAGATCTATTCATTCATTTAAGAAATAATACAGCGATCTTATGTCCTGATATCGAATCTAGAAAAAGATTTTGTTGGACATTGTTGATGACATTTATCAGATCTTTTGATCATGAATATCTGTTTGTGGTGGATGATTTGAATATTTTCAATAAAGAACAATACTCTCATTTTGATAAGTGGATCATGTTAAGCAGTAGCCAAGATGAAATGGTTAAAGATTCTTTTCGATATATAAAAGAACATCATGAGAATGAATATGTTTTGTTGATTACTGATCTATCTCGTTTTTATGAATCGAATGAAGAACATATTTTGTTGTTAAGAGATCTATTAGAACATTCTTCATACTACAATTTAACGATCATTTTATTTTTATCTAGTGTTACGACATTGATGTATCGAGATCAAGCTTTTTTTCATCATCGTTATGTATATGATGTAGATCAACAACAACAGATCCAACAGTTTTTAGAATCCAGTGAAAAGTGTCTATGTAATGGGAAGGGGTTAGTAAAGAAAGAACATCTTTTACGCTTTACGTTATATGAAACATGTCTTAGACAAATCAATCAAGTGTTAGATCATTATTCAAAGAAATATGGTGTACAAAAAAAGATCATGATTCCAACAATGCCGTCTATTATTTGTAGAAATGAATACAAGGGTATTGAGATACCAATTGGAATCTCTTATATGAATTACACATGGAAAACGATACGACCAACGGAAAGTATTTATGTCGTTTCAATGTATAAAGAGGAGTGGATCAGCTATAAAAGAATCATGGAAGTGTATGGAAAATGTACGACAAGGGGTGATTTAGATGAAGAAGATGGACAATTGATCTTTTTATCTTTAGATGAATATCGAAAAAAACATCAGGAATATCCTGTAATGTATATTGGTACTTCATTTCGTCAACAATACTATTTTCATTCAAAGAAAGAAATCAAGAATGATTCTCAAGGAATATTGTTTTATGAGTATGAAAGTGAGTTGATTAAAATATTATGATACGTATCTATATTACAGATGCCTTATATGAAAAAGAGTATGAAGTAAGAGTCAATGAACAATTATCATTTTATGAATTGGTACCTCAATTAAGAGAAATGATGGATCTAAATAGGATTACTACATCTTCTTTATCCGTTTATGAATATCATACAGAACGTCCATGTGACATTGATGTATCTTTATCATCTTTAAAGATAGAAAATGGCATGCATTTTGTAGTGTTGTGATAAACTAGAAAACAGGGAGCGTAAGTTATGAAATTTAATGAAATGAAATATGAAAGACCTGATTATGAAGAAATGTCAGGGAAGATGAACGCACTTGTTGACCAATTAGAACAAGCGTCTAACGCAGATGAATTCTTAAAGGTATTCTATCAATTGAATGATTTAAGGATCCATTTACAGACAATGATGATCTTATGTCAGGTACGTCATTCTATCAATACCGCAGATTCTTTCTATGATGCGGAAAATGATTATTGGGATGAGATGATTCCTAATTATGACAATATTGATACACGTCTTATGAAAGCTTGTATCAATGCACCATTTAAAGAAGAACTTTTAAAAGAAATTCCAGAAACTTATTTTCAATTAGGTGAATGTAAATTAAAAGCATTTGATGAATCTATTATTCCTGAAATGATCGAAGAAAATAAACTAGCGAGTGAATATGGAAAGTTAAAAGCTTCTGCGAAAATTGAATTTGAAGGCAAGACATACAATCTATCTACGATTTCAGCCTTATCACAAGATGTCGATCGTAATAGAAGAAAAGGTGCATATGATGCGAAGATGAAATTCTATGCGGATCATGAAGAAGAATTTGATCGTATCTATGATGATATGGTCAAAGTACGTACAAAGATGGCAAAGAAACTTGGATTTGAAAACTATGTTGAGTTAGCTTACTATCGTATGAATCGTTTAGACTATGATCATTCTATGGTAGCTGGTTATCGTAAACAGATCTTAGATTACTGTACACCTTTAGCTAACAAGATCATTGAAAAACAAAGAATTCGTTTAGGATTGGATGAAGTGGAATACTATGATCT
>CAVDZA010000049.1:0-10191 GCA_963613355.1 Bulleidia sp.
TGATAATCCATTACTGGACCACGTGGAATATAAAAGAACGACATTCCTAAAGGTAAAGATCTTTTCAAAACTAAAGCAGTACCAACAATCTTCTCATTTTCTTTTACACAAGTAAAAAAATGATCCCAATTATTTTTAACATCAGCCCATTTTGAACATTGATATAAACTGTTTTGCATGTGATTTTCAACAAATTCATCCATGTCCTTAGGATCAATATTTTCAATAAATTCATACGACATATATAAAAGATTCCTCCAAATAAGATATCAATATATCACAAATAATAGCTAAAATATTATAGTAAAAAAAAGAATGGTATACAACCATTCATAAGTGATGCGTACGGGATTCGAACCCGTGAATGTTGCCTTGAGAGGGCAATGTGTTAAGCCGCTTCACCAACGCACCATAGTAAGGATGAGGATCACTCCCCATCCTTTAAAATTACTTAGCTAATTCAGCCTTAGCTGCATCAACAAGATCCTTGAAACCCTTTTCGTCATGAATAGCGATTTCAGAAAGCATCTTACGGTTTACGTTGATGTTAGCAAGCTTTAAACCGTGCATGAACTTTGAATATGATAGATCATATTGTCTAACTGCTGCGTTGATACGTGCAATCCAAAGCTTACGCATTTCTCTCTTAGTTTGTTTTCTACCAATGTAAGAATAACGTAGAGAACGCATTACTTGTTCATTGGCTGTTCTGTATAAAAGGTGCTTAGCTCCAAAGTAACCCTTAGCGAGCTTTAAAACCTTCTTACGTCTGTTACGTGTAGGTGTACTTCCTTTAACTCTCATCTTCTCTTAGCCTCCTATTAACCCTGTAAAAGCTGTCTATCGCGCTTCAAATCTGTGCTGTGTGCTGTAGTAGACTTAGCAAGATGCATCTTCTGCTTGTGAGTCTTATTAGCTGCGAAATGTGATACATAGTTGTGTTGTACCTTTAACTTTCCTGTTCCAGTTAACTTAGAACGCTTAGCGAAAGTCTTTTTAGTCTTCATTTTGATTTTTCCTGGCTTTTTTGCTTTTGCTTTCATAACAATCTCCTTTACTTTCCTTTCTTAGGTGAGAATGTAACAGACATTGTATTTCCTTCTAATGAAGGTGCCTTTGTTACATCTGCTACATCCGAGACTTGCTCAGTGAACTTATCCATGACTTGCTTACCAACTTCTTGGCGCGTAATCATACGTCCTCTGAATCGCATATCGATTTTAACCTTTTGTCCATCACTCAACCATTCTCTAGCACGTTTAACCTTTGTGTCGAAATCGTGTTGATCAATAACTGGTGATACGCGTAGTGATTTAATTTCTGAAGTTTGTTGATTCTTCTTCGCTTCACGTTCCTTCTTTTGTTGTTCGAAACGATAACGACCATAGTCAACAATCTTACATACTGGTGGTTGCGCATTAGGTGCAACACACAATAAATCTAGATCTTGGTCATATGCCGCTTGTAGCGCATCATGACGTGACATAACGCCTAGCTGACTTCCGTCAGATCCAATGACTAATACTTCTCTATCACGGATAGCCTCATTTACTAAATCATTTGGCTCTTTACGTCTGTTTTTGTTGAATTTAACCTTTCCCAAGCAAACCTCCTGTCATAATATTAAAAAGCAGATACTAAAGCCGCACCTGCCTAAAAGTTCTATTTAAGATCTTATCGGCCACTTACCCAAGTTCTAAGAACATCAGGTGAGAAGTATGTGCTTCTTCTTTCCGTTTTTTAAATTACTCAAATATTAAACAATACTATTGAATGAATGTCAACACTAAATTTCAAAACCTACAACATTTACAGTCACTTCTGCAGCCTTAAAGCCTGTCATGAACTGAATGTTCTCATAGATCTTGTTTTGTACTAGCTCACATGTAGCCTTTACATTAGCGCCATACTTTAGTTTTACATCTGCAGTAATATGAAGTTTATTATCTTCGATTTTTACTGAAAATGGTTTTGTGAATGTCGTTTCTGGGATTCTTACCGCATTTTCGATATCATCAACACTAATTTCTGAAATGGACTTAAATACAGCTTTATTCATAGCTACCATTCCAATATCATCAGCTTCATTTAATACAACATAATCTTGTGCCATACGTTTTACCTCTTCTTGTAATATTATACATGATTCTTTGAATCAATGAAAGATTGTGTATATATCATGATATAACGATGAAACGATATAATCTTTATCTTTCATGAATTCATCATAGCTATCATACTTCATGTCATATTCATTGACTTTATGTCTGAACTTCAACATACATTCATACAACATATCTTCATGTACGATCTCGATCGTATCAGAATCAACCATCGCATCAGCTAATACTTCTTCTAATAGGTCTCTTGCCGCATCCCCTTCTTGGATGCTCATTTTCATGAACGTATCACCATACCAACCTGGTTGAATGATCAAGATTCTTATGACATCAATAAAATCACTAAAATCTTCATCATTATCCCCTGGTCTTATTTCAAATAACATACAGAAGAATACATGCCATAAGAAGTTATGATTGAATTCTTTCATGAAGTATTGACCTAACTTATCACAGAATGGATCATTTGAATGATAAGGCTTAGTCAACTCGATCTTTTGTTTAAAATCAATTTCAGATTCATTCAAATAATTCAATAGTTCAAGATACTCGATCATTGTCGATTGGTTATGTTCTCCATTCACAAAGTCACGAATATAGATGTATTGTGCTAATATCGCAGAACACTTTTTAAAGTCTGTCGCAAAACCAACAGAATCCTTCATCTTACGGTTCACAAGTTCATTGATACTTCTCGCCACAAAGGTCTTAAATCCCTTTTCATCCATACCGATCTGTGCGTGCTTGGATTGATTAGAGATTTCGTTATACATGATTTCTAATTGTCGATCAACGACATCTAGATTATCTCTAATAGCACCTAACATCTCTTTGTTAAAAAGATCATACATCACGAAATCAGGATTCTTATAGACGACCTCATGTTCAATGTTGCTCCAAAAGTTATGGACCAAGGATTTGATCTGTAATTCATAATTGATTCTTTCATCCTCATATTGGTAATAACCGTCTAATCGATAGATCGTAAAACCATTTCTTTGAAGCTGTGGTTGTGGTTGTGTAAGATTTAAAAATAAAGCTGGATCTTCTTTACAGATCGCATACTCAGAATTTCCTTGTTTTTCAAAATGTGTAAATAATGTCTGATACATTTCCGTTTCATTTCGGATGAATCTACACTCGATCGTGATTCCAATCAGATCATGAAGATTTAAGATAGCCTCTTCTGGTGTCTTATAGTCCAAATAGAAATGATTACGAATCAGCTTTTCTTTTAAACTATCTTTATTCTTGATTCTAGTATGTAGATGTATCACTTCACTATTTTGAGAAGGATACAATTCAGAATACGTTTCTAATATTTTCTTTTCTGCGTATTCATAGGATTTATGATTCTTTTCAAAATACATTAAAGTATCTTCTATAAAACCAAATAGTTCTAATTTCATACAATTGTTCCTTTTATCTTGTGCGGAAAGCTTTTGGATATTTATTCTTTAATGCCTTTCCATCGCTCTTCGCTCCACCAATGACAAGACCATGATAGCACATTCCATACCAACCTTTTTGAACAGAAGCTGAAATTTGTTCTCCATGCATATACATTTTCACTTCATTGTCATTCATTTCATATAAATTCTTACATTTTGCGTAACAATTCATAAAAAAGTGATGAGAGAATTCAAATCTACCTTTCAACATTTCACCAATATAAACTTGGTTTCTTAATAAATGTAATTTACCAGTATCAATAAAAGGATGTGTTCCACCATATAAACGATTATTCTTAAAGTATAAGTATGGGAATACTTCTGTCATATTATCTTTTAATAGCTTTAAGATTTCATTTGGAATCTTATCAGATTTCAATTCTTTTATCTTAGGAATCGATGTAGAAGAAGTCTTTATCATCTTTGCGATAAAATGTCCTTCCCCTTTATCCATAGGATAGATACGTATAGCTTTGGAAGTATCATTTCCTTCTTCAAATGCACTTCTACCAAATTCAACATTCGCATCGACCATCTTCATATCAGGATGTCTATCTAAGAAGTCATTTATTTGAAATTCATTTTCTTTCTTGTTTAAAGTACATGTGGAATATAAAAGAATTCCATTTTCTTTTAAACAATGATATGCGTTTTCTAGGATCTCTTTTTGTAAGGAAGCACAATGTTCTACTAATTGTGGAGTCCATTGATTGATTGCCTCACTGTTCTTACGCATCATACCTTCTCCAGAACATGGCGCATCACATAAGACCATATCAAAGTATTCCCCAAAATGGTTCGCAATATCTTTCGTATCGTTATTTAAAACGATACAATTACTCGCACCATTTCTCTCTACATTTTCTAATAAGATCTTACTTCTTTTATGATCGATCTCATTGCATACAACAAGTCCTTCATGTCCCATGAGTTCTAATATTTCTGTCGTCTTAGAACCAGGTGCAGCACATAAATCAAGTACCTTTAGACCACCTCTAGGATTCATGATGGTTACAGCCGCAGAAGCACTTGCCTCCTGCATGTAAAAACCACCAGCTAAATATTCTGGTGTATTTCCATATTTCTTATCATCTGTATAGTATCCATGCAGAGCGTAAGGACTTTTTTCGTGTTTGATATCAAGTACTTCAAATAAATGTTCAGCACTGATCTTTAACGTATTGACTCGAAAGCCACGATATGGTTCCTTTTCCAAGCATTCTAAATAGGCAGGATATTCCTCTTGTAGGATATCTCTCATTTGTTGTAAGAATAAATCATTCATAACTCTTTAGTATCTTTTTGATCGTATGGATATCTTGTTCCAACTGCATCACAAGATTTCCTTTTGTAGAGAATTTCTTTTCTTCACGTATAAATTGAATAAATTCTACAGTGATATTTCTTCCATAAATATCTTGTTTAAAATCTAAGACATGGACCTCTAAAGACATGTCATTACGATGATTGAAAGTAGGATTGTGTCCTAGATTGATCATACAAGGATATTTCTCTGTACCAATGATTCCGAATCCCGCATATACCCCACCTCTAGGAAGAATATATTCAGGATCAAAATGTACATTCGCTGTAGGAAAACCAATTCCGGTTCCTTGATGTCTACCATGGACCACAGTTCCACTGATTCTAAATGGATATCCCAACATGTCGGCAGCTTCTTTCATATTTCCTTCTTCCACTGCTTTAGTGATCCTTGTAGAAGAAATCTTTCCTTGTTCATCTTCAACAGGTTCAACGACTTCTACATCTAAACCTTCTGTTTCTTTTAATGTTTCAGGATTTCCTTTTCCCATCACACCATAATGAAAATCAAAACCACAAACAAGACCTTTCAAAGAAATCTTTGATAAGATCTGTTGTACGAATTCTTCAGGTGATAATTGAGAAAACTCTGTTGTGAAATCTAAAATAATGATATTTTGAATTCCCAATTCAACAGCACGATTCAATCTTTCACGCATTGTCGTAATATGTTTGACATTTTGAACATGTTTGATCGTTACCCATGGATCTGGATCAAATGTAATGAGCGCAGATTCACAATTGTGCTTCTTTGCCATTTCAATCGTCTTTTGAATCAACGCAAGGTGTCCTTTATGCATTCCATCAAAATAGCCAACACACGCACACATTGGCTTTGAATAAACTTTATTTGAATTTAGCCCCATCTTGATAATACGCATTAAAACAAACCTCTCACACAATGATAATAGCCATCTTCTTTCTTTTCATAAGCAGCTAATATCTCTTTTCCATCAACTAGGATAACATGTTTTTCATTTGAGTTTAAATGAATTGTTTTCCCATTCTTCACATCTTGAACAGCTTCACACTGTGTGATCTTCCATTCAGGATCCAATACTTTAAACGGATCGATACAACTTTCTTCCGTAATATCTTCAATATCTACCGCATCTTCTAAAGTCAAAGATTCAATTCCGCATCTCACTAAAGAAGTCATATGACCTAGTTCATTTAATTCTCTACAATAATCTTCAATCAATGTTCTAATATAAGTACCACTAGATACGATCGCATCCATGACATATTCATTGTCACCAATTTGTTTGACATCAAGAGAATTCACTTCCACTTCTCTCGCCTTGCGTTCAACTTCAATTCCTTTTCTAGCGTACTCATAAAGCTTCTTTCCATCTTTTTTGATTGCGCTATACATTGGTGGAATCTGTTGGATAGTACCAATAAACTTCTGACAAGCTTTGTTTAATTCATCTTCTGAATGAGAAGAAAATTCTTTTTCTTCAACGACTTCACCCCAAACATCTTGCGTATCATATCTTTTCCCAAAAGAGAAATGAGCAATGTAATGCTTATGATTACTAACACAAAATTGAAGGTATTTTGTACACTTGCCTAACGCAATGATCATAAAACCTTCCGCATTAGGATCTAATGTACCAGAATGCCCTGCTTTTCTTTCATTGACTCTTCTTTTTACTGCAGAAACACATTGAAAAGATGTCATTCCTTTTGGTTTTTTCACTAAAATAATTCCATTCATCTCAAAGATTATAACAAATTATTGTTGACATGTTTGAATTATGTAGTATATTTTTGTCATTAAATAAAATCTCATATAGAGGTAGCGGTGCAGATGAGTAACATAAGGAGCTGGCAAGCAATGAGTTATGTGAAAGGCAATCACCGCCGAACAACAACTAGTGGCAACTAATTGTTGTGGGGATATGAAAAATATTCATATCACTCCTTCATAAGAAGTGGCGCTATTAGATACGTACATAAAGAAAACGACCGTATGTAATATCGCATGCGGTTTTATTTATATCTAGGAGGAATTGATTTATGAATCAAACAGTAAGAAACACATTTTCACTACTTGCTTGTGCAGCATTATTAACAGGATGTTCTTCATCCACTGCCACAACATCAACTACTTCAACTTCTAATGACTCTGGTACATTAAGAGTTGGCATGGAATGTAACTACGCACCATTCAACTGGTCAACAACTGAAGAAGGAGAACATACACAACCTATTTCTTCTGTAGACTATTGTGATGGTTACGATGTCGTTGTCGCAACAAATCTAGCTGAACAAATCGGAAGAGATGTTGAAATCGTTAAGCTAGACTGGGATAACTTGATCCTATCTCTAAACAACAACCAGATCGACGCTATCATCGCAGGTATGACTGCGACTGATGAACGTAAAGAAGAAGTTGACTTTACAGATCCTTACTATGTATCTGAAGAAGTCGTTATCGTTAATAAGAATTCTGATCTTGTTAACGCAACAAGTCTAGAAGATCTAGATGGTGCTACAGTTCAAGGTCAAATGAATACGATCTATGATGAAGTCATCGATCAGATTCCAAACGTAACACATATGCCTGCAGCAGAAACATTCCCTGCAGCTATCCAAGCATTACAAGCTGGTTCTGTTGATGCGGTCGTTTCAGAATTACCTGTAGCTAATGGTGTTGTAAGTGCTAATCCTGATCTAGCTATCGTAAGATTTGATGAAGGTAAAGGTTTTGAAGCAGATACTTCTGTTTCTATCGCAGTAAGAAAGAGTGATACTGAATTATTACAATCATTACAAGATGCGTTATCCAACATTGATACGGATACAAGAAACCAATGGATGGAAGAAGCCGTTAATCGTCAACCTGCTGGAGAGGAATAATCTAAATGAGTATAGATTCTATTCTTCAGATACTATCTAAATACGGACCTAGTTTATTACTAGGTATCCGTACGACGATGATCATCGCAGTCATTGGTACAGGATGTGGATTCTTATTAGGCTTACTAGTTGGTGGCATCAAAGCAATTCGTTTAGATCTTACTGCTAGCACTGCTTCAAAAGTCTTAAAGAAGATCATTGATTTCATCATCAACATCTACATTACGATATTCCGTGGTACGCCAATGATGGTACAAGCTGTATTTATCTACTACGCTTTATTAGATGTCATCCATTGGGATAACTTTACAGCTGCTTGTTTTGTTATCACAGTCAATACAGGTGCTTATATGGCAGAAATCATTCGTTCTGGTATCCAAGCTGTTGATATTGGACAAACAGAAGCCGCAAGAAGCTTAGGTATGTCTAATGCGCAAACGATGTTCTCTGTCGTATTACCACAAGCTATCAAGAACGCATTCCCTGCCATCGGTAATGAATTGATCGTTAATATCAAGGATTCTTCCGTATTGATGATCATTTCTATCACTGAATTGATGTTCCAATCAAAATCTATCGCAGGTTCAACATTTAAATTCACTACAGTTTACTTCATTGAAGCGATGATCTATTTGATCCTCACAAGTATTTGTGCATTGATATTAAATATCATCGAAAAGAAGATCAATAAAGATACAACAGTATCCGTTCCTATGAGTTCTACAGAACCAAGTAGTATCTCATATGCCGAAACAAAAGAACAGAAAGGAGCTAACAGCGATTATGTCTCTAGTGGAAATTAAAGATATTCATAAAAGCTTTGGAAACCTCGAAGTTCTAAAAGGTGTTGACTTCAATGTCGAAGAAGGAGAAGTCGTTTGTTTGATTGGTAGAAGTGGTTCTGGTAAGTCTACCCTACTTAGATGTATCAACTTATTAGAAAAGCCTGATGCGGGTGTCATTAAAGTATTTGGAGAAGATATTCTTCATACAAAAAACATCAATAGTTATCGAGCACATGTTGGAATGTGTTTCCAACAATTCAATCTTTTCAACAATAAGAATGTTTTAGAGAATTGTATCTTACCTCAAGTAAAGGTATTAAAGATCTCTAGAGCTGAAGCTGAAAAGAAAGCGATGATGTACCTAACAAAAGTTGGTATGGAAAAGTTCGCACAAGCTTCTGTATCAAAGATCTCTGGTGGCCAAAAACAAAGAGTCGCCATCGCTAGAGCTCTTTGTATGGATCCTAAACTTATGTTATTCGATGAACCTACTTCCGCATTAGATCCAGAAATGGTTGGAGAAGTATTAAATGTCATGAAAGATCTCGCAAAAGAAGGTCTTACAATGATCATCGTTACACATGAGATGAGCTTCGCAAGAGATGTATCGGATAGAGTCGTATTCATGGATCAAGGTGTCATTGAAGAACAAGGTACACCAGATCAATTATTCAATCATCCAACAAGTGAAAGAACTAAAGATTTCTTATCAGCATTTACAGGAAATCACTAATATGAAAGCCAGGTCACCCTGGCTTTTTTTGTTAGTTGAATTTTAGATCATCAACAGAATCTAGTTTTTCATCAAGGTATTTCATGATCTTTTCAATCGTACCTTCTTCAAAAGGAACTCCAATATTCGCTGCTTCACATAGCTTTGTAAATGACTTTGTTCCTCCAAGTCTTAATAACTTGAGGTAATCATTCCAATAGTTCTCATCATTTGTATCCTTACGAATAAAGAATTCTTGCGCACATACTTGCGCTAATGTGTAATCAATGTAATAGAAAGGAGATTGGAAGATATGTCCTTGTTGGTACCACCAACAACCCTTCTCTAAGACTTCACATCCTGTATATTTCTTAAATGGAACATACATCTTTTCTAATGTTCTCCAACATTCTTTTCTTTGTGCAGGAGTCCATTCAGGATGTGTATACACTTCTTCTTGGAAATGATCGACCAATACACCATATGGCAAGAAAGTGATCGTATGAGATAAATGATCATACTTATACTTTTCACTATCTTCATGGAAGAACAATTCCATCCAAGGATACGCAAAGAATTCCATGGACATAGAATCAATTTCAGCACTTTCCATCGTTGGGCAACAAACATCAGGGATCTGAATATCTGTAGCCATATATGTCTGGAATGCATGTCCTGCCTCATGTGTCAAAACATCTACATCTCCACTAGTACCATTGAAGTTAGAGAAGATAAATGGAACATGGTATTCAGGAATCTCTGTTTCAAAACCACCCATTTCTTTATTTTCTCTAGAATCAAGATCCCAGAGTTCATTATCATTCATGACATCAATGAACTTTCCTGTTTCTTCACTCATTTCGTGATACATTTGTACCGCATCTTTAACAAGTTCATCACGATTGCCTTTTGGTGTAGGATTACCACTCTTGAAA
>CAVDZA010000050.1:0-9404 GCA_963613355.1 Bulleidia sp.
ACCAATTTACCTAATGTAGCACTCTTTAGAGTGTAGTTAGCTTCCTTGGCTGTTCCATCCCATGTCATTGTGTATGTGTTATCACTTGATCCAACTTTTGTCTGTGAACCTGTTGTTGTTAATGTATATGTTTCACCATCTACGATACCAGTTACTGTATATGTAGACTTTGTTAATGGTGTTCCATCATATACCTTTGAAGCACCTTCAGTTGTTACGCTATATTCTGCTGGTGTGATCTGGTATGTCTTTGTGACTGTTCCCTTATAGTTTCCTTTACCTGTAATTGTTACTGTGATTGTTCCTGTTACATCTGTAAAGTTTGTTGTGCTATATGAAACTTCATAATCCTTATCTGTTAATGCTGTTTCGCCACTCTTTACTTCTGGTACAAACTTATGAGCTGTTCCATCGTATGTTGAATTTGAAGGATCACTTACTGTTACACCAGTATATGCAGGATCACTTGGATCGATTGACTGTTCTGTTACTACCAATTTACCTAATGTAGCACTCTTTAGAGTGTAGTTAGCTTCCTTGGCTGTTCCATCCCATGTCATTGTGTATGTGTTATCACTTGATCCAACTTTTGTCTGTGAACCTGTTGTTGTTAATGTATATGTTTCACCATCTACGATACCAGTTACTGTATATGTAGACTTTGTTAATGGTGTTCCATCATATACCTTTGAAGCACCTTCAGTTGTTACGCTATATTCTGCTGGTGTGATCTGGTATGTTCTTTCAACTGCAGCAATACCTGCATAATCACCCTTGAATGTTACAGTAACTTTTACACCATTAGTTGTAACGTTCTTTGTATCACCAGTATAAGATAATTCATAATCAGTTCCAGCTGTTAATTTATATCCATCAAGACTAACTGTAGGTGTTTGCTTTTGCTCAGAACCGTTATATGGAACATTTTCTACATTTCCAACTTTTAATGTTGTGAAATGAGCTGTATATTCACCGGCTTCTGGTGCTGGCTTATATTCTGCATCAGTACTTACTACTTCACCTGCAGCGTTTGTCCAATTTACGAATACATATCCTCTATTAGCAGTCGCAATAGAACCATTAGTTTGTGTTTGTGTTTCTGTGAAACGTTCATAAGTCTTAGAAACTGTTCCACCTTCTGTTGCAGTATAAGTGATTTGTTCAGAAGCTTTGATCCAATGTGCTTCTAAAGTTAAAGTTCCAGATGTAATTGCTGAGTTAGGAACTGAAGGAATTGTTGAACCTGGTTGGTAAATTGTAGTTGAAGAACCATCTACAAGAGCCCATCCAGTAAAGATCCATCCTTCACTTGTAGGAGTTTTACTATCTACCGCAATATTTGTTGTAGTTGTTTTTGTAGTTGTATTACTTGGCATATTAGAAACTGTTTGACCAGTCACTGCACCATTCTGATATACAACATTAATATTCTTAGCAACGATATGAGCTACTACTGTATAGTGGTGTGTTGCTCCCTTTGAGAATGTAACACTTAAATCAGAAGGAATATTCCCCTTTTGATATGTTGTGCTTTCTTTAGTTGCAGAATCTGTAACTACAACAGAATTAACTTCGTATAATGATTGATTACAGTTAAAGTTGATTTTACCGTATGAACCATTTGAATTGTTATCGAAACGCATTACACCAGAATCATAAACTTTGGAAGAATCTTCATCATTAATGATTTGGATCTGAACAGTTTGATTTTTATGATTTGTAGCTTCGTTTTCACCATATGGCCAGTCACCAATTGTTACTTTAACATCAGTATTATCTGTACCAGTTGATTGAGGAGTATATTTAATTTCACTGAAATCGTAGATTCCCTTGCTTCCAACATCTGACCAAGATGTTCCGTTTGTTGTATATTGAAGTTTATTGTTTGTATATCTAAATGCAGTTACATTGCTAATATTTTGAATTGTAGGCCAAGAAGGGATTCCAGTCATTGTATTTGTTGAAATGACTTTTAATGTTGCAGTAGTAACATAAGAACCACTTGTTGTAGTCGTATCTTTAGCGACAGTACCTACTGCCACTTCTGTTCCATCTTTTGGTACATAGAATGTATAAGTTGTGTTTTTGTTTTGGTTTGTTACCCAAACATGAACAGTAGCTCTTGCTGGTTCTGTACTATAAACTGTAATATCTTGATCAGCATAAACACCTGTAATTGCATTAGTTGCTGTAATTGTTACTTTACCTTGTTTCTTAGCAGTAACATTACCGTTTTTATCTACAGTAGCGATGCTTTCATCACTTGATTTCCAAGTAATTGTCTTATCAGCTGCATCTGCAGGAGTAGCTGTTGCAGTTAATTTAACAGTTCCTAATGTAGTGTTATTAGGAATCATATACTCTTTATCGTAACCACTGATCTCAATCTTGTTGACCTTAACTGATTCAACAGAAATTGCGATTGTAGCTGTCATGTTAGGATTTGCTTCTGGAGTAGCAGTAATTGTTGCGTTACCAACTCCAACAGTTGTGATGTTACCTTCTGCATCAACAGTTAGGACTGATTTATCACTTGATTTCCAAGTTACATTTTTATTTGAAATATTACTTGGATCAAAGTTAGCAGTTAACTTTGCTGTGTCGCCCTTTGTAATAACAGTCTTGCTAGCTGTGATATAGAAATCATCTAATGTAGTTACTTCGCTATCATTTTCATCAGCTGTCATGATTCCATCATCTTCAGAAGTTTCATCATCTTCAGCTTCTTCAGATGTTTCTTCCTTAGTTGCTTCTTCAGAATCTTCTTTTTCAGCTAATTGATCAACCTTAACTGTGATTTCTTTAGAACCAACAGTTTTCATTGAGTCATTATCTACAGCGATAACATTGAATGTGTATTTACCGTTTTCATAAACGTTGATACCCCATGTCTTTTGATCGGATGTAGTAACTTCTTCATTGATACCAGCTGTCTTTCCATCAAAGATTTCTTCAGCGTTTGCGAAATCAAGATAAACATCATCTTCAGTATCAAGTGTTAATGTTACTGTAGCGATAGTCTTGTCTTCGTTATAAACAAGATCTTCACTTTCAACGAACTTGATAGCGTCAGAATAATCTTTAACATCATCTTCAGATACAGTTGCTGGTTCATCAGCCTTGTTTGTATCTTCGCTATTATTTTCTTCTTTTGTTGTTTCTGTAGCCTTTTCTTCAGATTTAGGTTCATCAGACTTTGTTGTGTCTTCTGTTGCTGTATCTGTAGTAGGAGCTACTTGCGTTTCAGCCTGCTTAGCTTCTTCAGCTGCTTTAGCTTCTGCTTCTGCTTGAGCTTTTGCTGCGGCTTCTGCTGCTGCAGCTTCTTCAGCTGCTTTTTGAGCTGCTGCGGCTTCTTCAGCTGCTTTAGCTTCTGCTGCTGCTTGTGCTTCAGCTTCAGCTTGAGCTTGTTCTTCGGCTGTTGGTTCATTACTTGCTGTTGAGATCTCAGCTTCAGTTACTGTAGGCTCTGTTGTTACTTCGCCATCTTCAGCCTGAATACTGGATAGGTTAATACAAGTAATAACCATTAAGAATGATAATACAAGTTTAGTGAACTTATTCATCATACTTCCCATAATATTTGCCTCCTCTTTCTTTAGATTCACAAGGACATAGTTTCCTTGCTTGCGGTTATATAATACATATCACCGGTTATATTTCAGGTATAAAACACACTTTTTTTGAATTTTTTATGAAAAGTTTATGAAAATTTCTAGAGAAATAACTTTCAGGAGGGTTATTTAATGGTTTTTGATAAAAGTTAGATTTGTTTTGTAATTATCGAAACTTATATAAATTTATAAAAAATTAAACACAGTGTTTAGTATTAGAAATGATTGGGTATAAGTAGATAACCAGTCATAAATGAAGTGTGTGCTTACTTTTTAAGGGATATGTTTATTTATTTGTTATTCATAGAAGAAAAGATTGTATAATATTTCTAACAGCAGGAGATTTCTATTATGAAAAAAGAATTAATAATTGCTGGAATGATGATCAGTTGTATCGGTTGTTCTACAACACAATCAACATCTTCCATAAAAAATGTAACATTGGACCCAGATAATCCAGTCCATATCACAGTATGGCATTACTACAACGGTGCTTCTCAAACCGCTTTTGATAATCTATGTACAGAATTCAATCAAACAGTTGGTAAAGAACAAGGAATCGTAGTTGAAGGATATTCACAAGGTTCTATCTCAGATCTAGAAACCGCAGTAACTGCTTCTGCTAATAAAGAAGTAGGCGCAGATGAACTACCTAATATCTTTAGTACCTACGCAGATACAGCGTACGCTTTGAAAGATAGCGCAGAACTTGTTGATGTCAAACAATACCTCAGTGATGATGAATTAAGTAAATATGTAGAATCCTTCATTGAAGAAGGATATATCGAAAATGATGATCATCTTTATTTATTCCCTATCGCAAAGAGTACAGAAGTATTCTTCCTAAACAAAACAGACTTTGAACCATTTGCACAAGAATACAACATTACATATGATGATCTAAAGACAATTGAAGGTGTCGTAGAAGTCAGTGAAAAGTATTATGAATACTCAAATGGTAAAGCTTTCTATGGTAGAGACTCTATGTCAAACTACTTTGTCATAGGAATGAAACAATTAGGTAGTGAGATCTTTGAAGTAAATGAAGATGGTAACGTTACTCTAAATGTTGATAAAGATAAGGTAAGAAAGCTATGGGATAACTACTACGTTCCTTTTATTAAAGGTTACTTCAATGCCTTAGGTAAGTTCCGTTCAGATGATGTTAAGACTGGAGATATCCTAGCTTATACAGGTTCTTCTAGTTCTGCGATGTATTTCCCAGAATCTGTAGAAAGTGGAGACTCTTCTAGAGAAATCGAATACGTTGCATTACCTGCACCTATCTTTGAAGGTGGAGAGAATACTGTTGTCCAACAAGGCGCTGGTATGGTAGTCACAAAGAAGACAGAGGAAGAAGAGTACGCATCTTGTGTATTCTTAAAGTGGTTTACAGAATCAGAGAACAATTTAATGTTCTCTACAGAAAGTGCTTATTTACCTGTCCAAAAAGTCGCATTTAATTCTAAGACTCTAGATAGTGTCATTGATGAATATGATATTGATGTACAACCTAAGACAAAGGAAGTATTAGAGTACATTATGGATGATGGTACATTAGTAACTTCAGGTTACACAACAAAACCATTTGAGAATGGTGCTAACGCTAGAAAAGTATTAGATTATAATTTATCTGATAAAGCAGTGGCAGATAAAGAAGAAATTGAAAAACAAGTTAGTAATGGTAAAGATAGAGATGAAGTCATTCAATCTTATATAAGTGATGAAGCTTATGAAGAATGGTATACATCTTTCAAACAAACATTAGAAGATAAAATCAACGGAGTAGAATGAAGAATCAAAAGAAAGTTTCAATTGTTGTATTGATCATTGTGCCCTTGATCGTAGTAACTATGATCCAGGGTCTTTTCCCTATGGGAATCTTATACGCATTGAATATCAAAGGAACATTAGAGGATACATTGATTGATAATGATCTTCATAACGTTACATTACATTCAACTAATCTAAAGAATCAAATGACAACAGAGTGGGCATCCATCTCTGATGAAAGTACATTCTTAACACTTCAATTAGAAGAAGTATTCAATGAGAATCACATTGATGTAGATACGTTCTTATCTTCTAGTACGTACCAAAATCAATTCATTCATAAAGTATATGAAGAATTCATAAAAGAAACGCAATCATTATCTACATCAGGAACATTCTTGATCACTTGTAATAATGATCCTATTGAAGAAGAATCCAATTATGTAGGTTTCTTCTTAAGAGACAGTGATCCAGAAAAGAAAACAGATTCCAACGCAGATCTCTTATTAGAAAAAGGAGATAAACAAATATCACAAGATACGAATATTGCTTTAGACAGTGCTTGGTCAACAAAATTCAATCTATTAGGAAAAGATATCAGAGAAAGTGATGATTTCTTCTATCATCCATATTCATACGCAACAACTCATCCAGATGAAGATCCAACAAAACTAGGATACTGGTCTAAACCATTCATTCTAGAAGATAGCTACATGGATAACCACCAAATGGTCACCTATTCTTTACCACTCACATATGAAGGTAAAGTCGTATGTATCTATGGTATTGAAGTCAGTGTCAATCAATTAACCACTTTCTTCAAAGATAATGATCTACAAGGTGATAATAATGGATATGTATTAACGATCCAAAATGAAGATGGTTCCTACTCACCGATCTGTGGTAGTGGAACACTATACTCTAGAATTGAAAGTGATATTACACTTACTCCACAATCCAATAAAGAACTCTACTTAGTAGATGATATGAAACTAGGTTCCCAAAACGTATACGCACTTGTTTCTCCACTCCCTATCGTTTACTCCAATTCTCCATACACAAACCAAAACTGGGCCCTGATTGGCATGGTAGATGAAAGTTCTATCTACTCTCTAGGAAGAACGCTCTACAATACGATCATCATAGCCATCCTATTATGTGCTCTTATTTCCTTTGTGATCTCTTTAATGATCTTCAAAGGTATTTCCACACCTTTCAATGACCTCATGAGATCCGTCCGTGGTGGTCTCAAAGGTCTACACAAATACAAAGATTCTAATATCAAAGAAATCGATAACCTACATGATGTGATCCAAACACTATCTGAATCAGAATATCAACAAGCTTCTCAATTAAAAGAAGAACAAGAAAGATTACACTTAGCGATGGCTTCCACAAGTGATGCTTTCTTTACATATGACATTGATAATGATTCTCTTACTTTCACAGACGCAAATGGAATGGAACATCAATTTGATTCCCACGATCGTTCTTTCCTAGATTATATCCATCCATCTGATAGAAAGAGAGCATTCTCATATCTCAAAAAGAATTACTCTCGATTCTCTTTAGAATTTAGATTCAGAAATTCTTTAGAAGATGAATATCACTTCTGTCGAATGGCAGGTAAGACTGTCGGTAAAAAGGTCGTAGGTTCTTTGCGTGATATCAACGAACAGAAACTATTAGAACTAAGAAGTGGTAAAGATCAGATCTTAGACGCAACAACAATGTTTTATAAGTATGTACCTGGTATTGATATGTTGAATCAGATACGTACAACAGAACCTGATGGTTTCTTTGTGCTATTAGATATCGATCATTTCCATACGATCCATGAACGCTTTGGACTCTGTTTTGGAGATATCTTATTAGAAAAACTATCTCGTATCATCGTTAATACATTCCAAACATACGATACGCTATTCATCCGTTCAGGTCCTGATAGATTCCTACTATGGATCCATGGAATCACAGAAGATGATCTTGTTCAAAAGATACAAGACTCAAAACAATCTTTCACATCCCTTACAAGTGAATCCCTGTTCACTCTCACTGCCACTTATACTGAAGCTTACGCAGATAAGTCGATCGATGAGATGGTATTAGAAGTATGTGCTGCCAAAGATTCTGTAAGACTCCATAACTCTTCTACTTGTAAGTATGATCCATCTATGGATACCACAAACATCACATTCAAAGATGATGAGATAGCTTCTATCGCAGGATTATCTAATCTATCTTTATCATCTCTAACAATGAATCTCTTCTCTCATTCAGAAGATATCAAAGCGACTACAGATATCTTAGCTTTAAAGGTGAATGAGAAGTATGGTATTCATAACATGATTACTACTTCTTTCAATAAAGATTACTTTAGTATCTCGATTGATTATATGTGGAAGGAAACGATTCCTCAAAGCGAAAGGATCCACCACATTCAAGAATCAGATCTTACTTCTTTATATGAAATCACAAATGGTAAGTTCATTGTTCCTATTGATACAACATTATTGAATAATCCATTCTTAAAAATGATTCCTAAGGATACAACAGGATTATTTATTACACTAGAAGATAATGGTTTATTTGTAGGATATATCATTCTAGATCACATGGATATTCATATCTTAGATGATGATCAACAACGAAAAGAACTAGAAGAATTCGTTTCTATCTATGAAAGTCAGATCATCACAAACCTACATGACATCAATGCCAAGGCAAAGAGTGAATTCCTAGCTAGAATGTCCCACGAAATCAGAACACCAATGAACGGAATCATTGGTATGACAAATATCGCTCTACAAGACGATATTACAGAACAAGAACGTATTGAGTACTTAAAGAAAGTCAAAGTATCTTCCAATTACATGTTATCTATCCTCAATGACATCCTAGATATGTCTAAGATCGAATCAGGTAAGATGAAACTTCATATCAAAGACTTTGACATCTATAAGCTCATAGATGATTTACATCCAATCATTGATTCTAGATTCCAAGAAAAGGAACAAGAATTCAAAGTCAATATCGATGTAACAAATCAATACTATGAAGGAGATACGTTGCGACTAACACAGATCATCAACAATCTTCTATCCAATGCCAACAAGTACACACCAAATGGTGGTCATATCACACTCAATGTAAAAGAGGTAGATACGACACGCACTCTATCCAAAATCAGATTTGAAGTAATCGATGATGGATGCGGCGTTTCAGAGGAAGACCAAGCTAGGATCTTCGAATCCTTTGAAAGAGCACAGAACGCTAACGCTAGTGGTACAGGCCTAGGCTTAGCGATTTCCTCTAGACTCGTACATCTCATGGGTGGAGAAATCAAATTAAGTTCTAAGCTCAATGAAGGTTCTACATTCTATTTCGAATTATTGTTACCACGTACAAGCTCTATCACAGAACAAGTTGAACAAACACAAAAACGTACAAACTTTACAGGTTCAAGAGTACTTGTCGTAGAAGATAATGAACTAAACGCAGAGATCATTTCTATCATCCTAAAACAATATGGATTAGAAGTAGAAATTGCCACAAACGGTGAAGAAGCAGTTAATATGTTTAACGCTTCTACGCTAAACTACTATGACATTATCTTCATGGATATCATGATGCCTATCATGAATGGTCTAGACGCAACACAAAAGATCCGTACACTAGAAAGAGCTGATCATCTACTTCCTATCTACGCAATGAGTGCCAACGCATTCACGGAAGATGAAAAGAAGTCTAAGGAAGCTGGCATGAACGGTCACCTCTCTAAACCTATTGATACGAACAAACTATTAGAAGTATTAAATAAAGAGTTATAGAAGAACATTTTATTCAAATGTTCTTCTTTCTTGATTGAACTTATTCAGATTCATGTTATTATAAAGACGTAAAAGAGCTACCGATAAGCGGTTGACTCCGATTTTGATCAAATGACCACTTAGTTTTCGAAGCGCTTAGCGGTCATTTTTCTTTTTCGATTCGAGATATGCCTCGAAACTTAAGCTAAAA
>CAVDZA010000051.1:0-8852 GCA_963613355.1 Bulleidia sp.
CATTTTATGACCTCCATGTGTTAATAGTTAACACAGTGAACTATTATATCAAATACTTTCAAATTCTGATAGAATATTTTTCAAATGAGGATAGAGTTATGATGAATCTTGAATACTATGCAGATGAATATCTAAAACAACAAAGTGAAGAGAATGAAAAAAAGATGATGGAAGAAGTTATAAAAGCCATCATAGAAGATAAACAAGTTCTCATTGAAGGGGATGTACTAGAAGATGGTTCCATTGATCCTTCTCATATGTTGGTTGATACCGATAATCGTTATTATTTTCATGTATATACTTCAAAGAATCGTTTTGATAAATGTAGTAATAAGAAAGCGTATGTTCTTCCACTCAAAGATCTTGTAGAACCTATCTTTCAAGAAGATACATTTGGTGGAATTACGATCAACTACAAAAAAGGTGAACAAGTCGTCTTGATCACCAAAGAAAATATTTATTATTGTATGAATCAATTACTTGAAAATATCAAGTAATTCTTCCATTGTATCTACGATCTGGATGGCTCCTGCATCTTTCATGGTTTGCACGGTTCCATATCCCCAAGAAACACCGATACATGGGATATCATGTTGTTTAGCACCAAGAACATCATATTCAGTATCTCCAATCATGATTGGATGTTGAATATGGTGTTTTTCTAATAGATAAGCAATGACTGCACTCTTACTTTCTCTAGAACTGTCTAAAGAAGCTCCAGATATTTCTTTAAAGTATTTTGTTAGATGGAAATGTTCGATGATTTCTCTAGCTAATGGTTCTGGTTTACTTGTGGCAACATATAGATCATAACCAAGTTCCTTTAGTTGTGTTAATACATCTTCTATTCCTTCATAAGGTGTATTTTCAAATTTACCAATCGTAGTATATCGAGAACGATAGATTTCAATTGCCTCATCAATTTTATCTTCTGGAACATTAAATTCAAGAAATGTCTTTCTTAATGGTGGACCAATAAATACAGAAAGATCCTTTCCTTGGTAATCGATGTTTAATGTATCCATCGCATAAGTAACACTTCTAATGATCCCTAGACCAGATTCAGTTAGTGTGCCATCTAGGTCAAATAATATAGAATCGTATTTTTTCATGCCTATACTTTATCACAGTTTTCTAATTATTTTCTTTTAATGTTCAGATGTTATTCACATTCGATGTATACTCTATTAGTGAAGAAAGAAGGAATGTATTATGAATGAAGAAACAAAACTTACAAATGAAGAATGTACAACAGATCCTGTTGATAATGTAGAAGATAAGAAAGAAGAAACGGTTCAACCTGTAGAAGAAAAGAAAGAGGAACCAAAACAAACAGTTGATAACGGAACAAATGTTCCTCCAACAAACGGTCAAGGACCTAAAGTAATCTACGTAGAAAGACCAAGAAAACCATTCCCATGGAAGACGGTAGGAAAATATGCGTTTGTATTCCTATTTGCGGGATTATGTGGATTTGGTGGAGGTATCTTAGCGAACTATGTAGATCGTCAAGAAACTACGACATCATCTAATGAATATAGTTATAGTGATGGAAGTGATTCCTTCCCAATGATTCCTAATTATGGGTATTCTGATGACGATGATTCAAACTCTAGTAGTGGCTCTACACAAAAAGAAAACACAAATAAAGCTGCATTAGGTGTCAAAGTGACAGAAAAGGATGATGGTGTCTATGTAGCTGGTTTCTCAACAGATTCTAACGCAGAAAGTGCAGGTATCAAGATTGGCGATAAGATCGTCGCTTTAGATGGAAAGGATTACAGTACTTACAACGATATCGTCACTTACATTGGCACAAAAGATGTAGGAGATACAGTAGAAGTAACAGTAGAAAGAAATGGTGAAGAAAAGAACATCTCTGTAGAGCTTGGAGAACTATCTACAGAAAGTTCTTTGCCAAGTAGTTCTGATTCGTCTATCTACTAAAAAAATCATTTCATTCTTGAAACGATGAGCGTATACTTGAGGATGTCTAATAAATGGAGGATGTGGACAAATGAAAGAATATGCACCAATTAAAGAAGGTAAAGTACGTGAGATCTATGATGTAGATGATGCGCTCATTATGGTCGCTACAGATCGTATTTCAGCCTTCGATGTCATTCTTAAGAATCAGATTACAAAAAAGGGTACTGTTTTAACACAAATGTCAAAGTTCTGGTTTAACTACACGAAGGATATCATGCCTAATCACATGATCTCTACAGATGTAAATGATATGCCAGAATACTTCAGAAAACCTGAATTCACAGGAAATTCTATGTTATGCAAGAAATTGAACATGATTCCAATTGAGTGCATTGTTCGTGGTTATATTACAGGTTCTGGATGGGCTAGCTATCAAGAAACTGGAAAGGTATGTGGTATTGAACTTCCTGCAGGATTAAAGGAAAGTGAAAAATTACCACAAGCTATCTTTACTCCTAGCACAAAAGCTGAAATCGGAGATCATGACGAAAATATCTCTTTTGAACAAAGTATTGATGTGCTAGAAAAGGCTTTCCCTACACATGGTAAAGAATATGCAGAAAAGATCAGAGATTATACGATCAACCTTTACAATAAGTGTGCTGATTACGCTCTTACAAAGGGAATCATCATCGCTGATACGAAGTTTGAATTTGGTATCAATGAAGATGGTGAAATCGTATTAGGTGATGAAATGTTGACACCTGATTCCTCTAGATTCTGGCCATTAGAAGGATATGAACCTGGTCACTCTCAACCTTCATTCGATAAACAATTTGTAAGAGACTGGCTCAAGGCAAATCCTAATTGTGGTTATGATCTACCACAGGATGTCATTGATAAGACAATTGCGAAGTATCTTGAAGCATATGAAATGTTGACAGGTGAAACGCTCTAATTGAAACTATTTTCATAAATATTCATCAAAAACTCGAAAAAACTTCGAGTTTTTTTATTTTTCTTAAGGGAATTTTAAAAAAATCCGTGAATAGGATAAGTGAAGGTGGTGAATGAAATGAAAAATAGTGAATTGAAATTCAAAAGATTTGAAGAAGAATGCAGAAGATATCTGTATGAAAAGGAGGTGATGAAGGAATTAGAGAGAAGATTTGTGAATGTGAATCAAAGTAATACACATTTAAATGATCATAAAAGACAAGATCCATTAAAACGATATCGTTTTCTAGAAAGTCATATTCGACATGTGGATGATGTGTTTTATGGATTAGAGAAATACTATGGAAGTCGTATTTCAAAGATGATCAAAGATGAAATGATTCGAAACTATTGTTTTGATGAAAAGAAAGAAATTGAAGAATCACATAAAAACATTATCTTAAATGTTTTGAATAAGAATCATGTGAGGGCAAATGTATGAAGAAGTTTACACATGTATTCTCGAAGCTTATCCTAGCTTTTACAATGTTATTAACGATTCCAACACAAGTGTATGAGATCCATGCGGATGGATTGGATGTTAGAAGTGCAATAACTCAGATCATTGGTGGCCATGTAGATTCTACATACCATTATTCTTATGATGGCGGAAAGTACTTTGATCAGATCCTTACAAGCGATAGTAGTGATGAACTCTACAACATTGGTCTAGATTGTACTTCAGGTACATTGGCTATTGTCTCTAAAGCGATACGTAATGTTGGTGGTGATCCTTATCAATTCTTTGGAGATTGTAGAAACTACTTAAATAGTGTTTATCCATATGAACTCGCAACACACTTTACAAACATGACAAAGGTTGCGGATTCACCGGCTGATGCTTCTTCTCTTTTACCAGGAGATATCATCGTTTATGGACAAATGGGTGAAAAGGGACATATGAATGTTTATTGTGGAAACAATGAGACATTTGATTTTGGTTCGAATGGAAATGGAGCTGTAGGAAACTACAAAGGTTTTTCAAAGTATGTTACGTATAAGACGGCAGCGACTTCTACGACAGGTTCTTATGGGATATCAGGTGTCTATCGTTTGAATCTAAATCAAACGGTACATTATTCCATTATTAAGAAATCAATGGATCCTTCTATCTCTAATACATCTTCTTATTCCCTAGCTGGTGCAGTGTTTGGTGTTTATACATCAAGTGATTGTAATGAAAATAGTAAGATCGATACACTTACAACGGATTCTAGTGGTCAAGCTAGTGGTTCCGCAAGCGTTAGTAATGATGTGAAAACATTGTATGTCAAAGAAATCAGTGCACCAACGAATTTTAAGTTGTCTGATTCTTCCATTCATACGATCGTTTTAAGTAATGGAAGTGGTTCAACAGAATTTACAGATGAGCCAATGTATTCCAACCAAGTGATTGAAATCTACAAAATTGATAAAGAAGGAAAGAAGAATGCTGCACCGATGGGTGAAGCAGAATTTACGGTTGAATACTTTGATACAGTAGATTCAATCGATGGTAGATCACCTTACGCTACATGGGTCATTAAGACAACATCAGAATCAAATTCTTATGTAGCGAGAATGGATGATGCACACTTAGTGAGTGGTGATTACATTCGTAACCATGAAGGAAAACCAGTATTACCAATCGGTACATTACGTATCAAAGAAACAAAAGCAGCGAGTGACTATACGATCGAAGGTGGATTCTTAGAAGGAGATGTTAGAGTCAGTTCTGAAGAATCTATGGTGGTTCGCATTGAAAATAACAATGGAACGATCGTAATGAATGCTGGAAATCAATTGAGTAGTGGATCTTATCAAAAAGAAGAAGTCGTCATTCGTGGTAGCTATGAACTTCAGAAGAAAGATAAAGATCTCATGAATGATGTGACACAAGGCGTTCGTTCTCAAGGCGATGCGACATTCGCAAATGCAGAGTTTGATCTGTATTACTTAGGAGATGGATCTAGTAATAACGTTTCGATGATGATCGATCATGATGGTGATGGTTTAGGAGATGGTACAGAATATCTTCCATCAGACGCTGTTCCAATCGACCACATTACATTAGACGCAACTGGACATTACGCAACACCAAATGAAACGTATCTTTCTTTTGGTAATTATCGTCTCATTGAAACGAAAGGTCCAAAAGGATACTCCAATATGGATGCGAATACTTCAACGACTGTAACGATCGACTTCTCGATTACTAAAAACAAAGAACATAAAGTTTTAGAAGCAATCGATAAAGTGTATGAAGGAGATATTCAAATATTAAAGACTTTAAACTCTTCAAATACTTCTTCCTTTACAAAGCCAGAACAAGGAGCGACTTTCGCAATCGTATTAAAGAAATATGTTCTTCAACAGGCAAATGGTCAAGAAGTAACAAGACAGACAGTTATCGATGCCTATAACAACGCTTCTACTTGGTCAGGTACAGATGAAAGCCAACATCAAGTATCGGGTTATACACCAATGGAATATGATTTGATTACGACTGATGTCAATGGTAACGCAAAGTCTAGAAAGCTTGCGTATGGTGCGTATTATCTCGCACAAGTATCTTCACCATCAGAATCAAAAGTCATAGAAGATATTCAAGAATTCACCATTGAACAAGAACATCAAGATACGATCGTATTTCACGCAACAAATAACACAAAAGGATATATCTTGAAACTATTCAAGAAAGATGCAGATACACAACAAAGAGTAACTTTTACATCTTCTGCCTTTAAGATCCATATGTTGAAGGATCAAGATGGAAATGACGTATCCAATAAGACAACAAAAGATACATCTTTATCTACACGTTTAGTAAATGGTTATGTCGTACAAACATTAGGTGAAAGTACAAATCAAACAAGTTATGATGTGTTTATGACAGCCTCTTTGACACAGGCTATTTCCAATGATGAATTAGAAGAAGGTGTATTCTATGGAGTTTCCAACAATAAAGATACCAATGTGGATAGTTGTACTTGTCTACCAGTAGAACTATTACCAGGAGAGTATCAATTAGAAGAAGTCATTACTTCAGATGGATTTATTACTTCTTCTCCATTGAAGTTCACGATTCATTCAGATTCTATTACACGTATCAATGAGAATAAACAAAACATCATTGAAATTGAATTTGAGAATCAAAGATTAACAGGAGATGTGTCTTTCGCAAAAGAAATATTACATTATGATGCGGATGTGTCCTTCATAGATGATGACCTAACACAATTTGGATTTACTTTATACGCTAAAAATGATATCTATTCACCAGATGATGGTTCAATCATTGTGAAGAAGGATAGTGTAGCCAAATGTGTATCACTAAAGAATGATCAAGCTTATGAACAACTAACAGAACAACATCCTGATCCTGAAGGGAATTTCTCATTTACTTCTTTGCCATTGGGTGAATATTATTTGAAGGAAACAACTGTTCCAGAAGGGTTTGTAAAGGAAGATAGACAATGGGATATAACGATCGAACAAACCAAGTTTGATCATTACATTGATACCAAGACATCTTTACCTCTAGGAATGGGAGAAGAAACAGATGGGCCAGTTAAAAACAGTGATGTTCAAATTACGATCAATGGTGAAAAAACAAATCATTACGATATCCAAAACGATGTAACGAAAACAGAAATTTCAAAGAAATCCATTACTGGAAGTGAGGAACTTTTAGGTGCTACGTTACGTATCGTTGGAAATGGTATCGATCATAGTTGGGTATCTACAGATAAGCCATATAAGCTAGAAGGCCTTCCTGCAGGAGAATATACCTTATCAGAAGAAAGCTCTCCTGATGGATACTTCTATCATGAAGATATTACATTTGTGGTAGAGAATGATGGTAGTGTTCAAAAGGTTGAAATGAAAGATTCTCCAATCAACTATCAAATCAAAAAGGTAGATGAAGAAGGAAATCTTGTTAGTGGGGTCAAATTAAAGTTGTTTGATGTTACATCAAATAAAGAGATTCCATTAGAGAATGAAGGAATCACAACAGATAAACCATTCAAGTTAAACCAGATCCTACAAACAGAACATCAATATGAATTAACAGAAGAAGAAATCGTTGATGGTGTCTATCAAGCTGCGAAATTAACATTTACTGTACCTAAGATCAGTAACGAAGAATGTATTACGATCACAATGGTAGATGAAAGAGTTGGCGTTTCAGTAAATAAAGTAGACCAATATGGTGATCCTGTCATAGGAGCGAAACTAGAAGTCGTTAAGGCAAATCAACAAGAAGATGGTTCTATCATTGGTAGTGATGAAGTCGTTTATTCCTTTACAACAAATGGGAAGAGTGAAGATATTTCATCTTATGTTAAAGGTAGTGATGAAGATACGACATATTGGTATGTATTGCGTGAAGTAGAATCTCCATTTGGATATGAAATGATGGAAGAGATTCCATTTAGTGTATCTGGAACAAAGAAGGAATATCAGATCATTCAAGCGACAGATATCAAAAAGAACTATCAAGTCCAAGTTATTAAGAAAGATGCTACGGATAAGAAAGTATTAAAAGGGGCAGAATTTACGCTATATAACGAAGATGGTTCTATCGCAAAAGATACATCTGGAAAGGATTGTGTTGGAAATACAGATGGAAAGGGAATCGTTACATTTGAAGTGACGTATGGTGAAAACTATTACCTAAAAGAGACAAAGGCACCAAATGGATACCAATTGAATGAAGGAAAGTATGAAGTGCTTTTAGATGATGATTATGATTTTAATCAACCAATCATCATTGAAGTAGAAGATAAACCAAATAAAACAGTTGATACTGCAGATCATTCAAGTGTATTTAAGTATGGTAGTTATTTGATCCTATCAATTATGATGTGTTTCTTTTTTACTAGACAAAGATTACATCATTAAAAAAGGGTCCTAGCTTATATGCTAGGATCCTGTTTTTGTTAGAAAGAAGATGATTACGATGACGATCAATAGGATGCCAATGATTAGTGGAATATGATTGTTTTTTGTTTCTTCTTCATAGACCATATCATCTTCATAAAGATTTAATGTTGATGAGATCCTTCTTAACCATGTCTTCGCCATGACTTCTGAAATATTCACTGCTTCTCCATGAGATGCGTTATTACAATTGATACGAATATCATGGAAAAGACTACCTTGAGAATGTGTGATATAGGAACAACTATTTAAGAATGAAATACGATTGTATAAAGTATCTGAAGAGATCTTTTGCGTTGTAATGAATTTTTTGTATTTATCTTCTGCGTTATAAAAGAGAATCAAAGATTTACTAAGTTGATCGACACAGATACGCATGTTAGTTGCGAAATATACTTCATCATACGATCTTTTAAAGTTTTTATTAGCTTTTTCAAAAGAATCTAAAGCTTTGTGATAGTGTTCTACGGTTTCTTTCGTGACAAGGTGTTTTTCTCGATTACAGATGGCGTATTCATATTGTGTTCCTCTAGATTTTCCTAGGACGATATCTGGAATAAAAGAAGTCTTTTTATCTGTATAAGAGAAATGTGAGAATGAAAAGTTTTGGAGCATTGCGGGAGTGATGTGGGATCTATTATCAGGATCGATCGCACCGATAAATGTTACGGTATCATTTGGATGAACACCCATCTTTTCATATAAGATCTTTGTATGACCTACTAAAATGGTATGGTTTTTATCATCTTTAAAGACAGCGTAAGAAATACGTGTTTTCGGATCACCTGATTTCGTTTGACCACGAAATTGAATATCCATTATTTTTTTCCTTTCTATTTTAAACGTGTCAAGTATAACATGATGTTTATGCGAAATATGTGTAAATTAACAAAAAATACTACAAATTTTTCACAAATCTATCACATAAAATATTTATAGATTCATCAAAAATTTTTCTATTTCTTTTGTGAAAGCGGTTACGTAAAATACTAGTATCAAGTGAG
>CAVDZA010000052.1:0-8818 GCA_963613355.1 Bulleidia sp.
TAAGAATAGCTTAGATAATTATCTAAAAGAACTCGCAAAAGAGTTTAGGAGAATTAATGGGTCGAAAACTCCTGCTGAAATTATTTTGATAGGCGGTGCTTCGATATTGGTTAATTATGGTTTTAGAGAAATGACATATGATATGGACGCTATTGTTTTGGCATCCTCTTCAATGAAAGAAGCAATTAATAAAGTTGGGGATCGTTATGGACTTCCTAATGGGTGGCTAAATACAGATTTTATGAAAACATCATCTTACACATCTAAATTAATTCAATATTCACAATACTATAAAACTTTTTCAAATATTCTACAGATTCGTACCGTTTCGAAAGAATATTTAGTTGTTATGAAATTAATGGCTGGAAGACAATATAAAAATGATTTATCAGATGTTGTAGGAATTCTTGTCGAACAACAGAAAATGAAGAAGAATATCACTTTTGAAAGTATAAAAAGAGCCACAATCGAATTGTATGGTGATTATGAGAAATTACCAGAGAATTCTAGAAGATTTATAGAATCTGTTTATGAAAATCCTGACATCACAAACTTGTATGAGAAACTACAAGCAGATGAAAAACAAAATAGGAATATTTTATTAGAATTTCGAGAGGATTATCCAAATGTATTGAACGAGGATAATCTTTCGGATATTCTAGAACTCGCAAAAAATAGAAGAAAGAAATAATGGCTGTAATAATATGATTAATTAAGAAGCAGTATTTTTCTTTTACATTTATTTAATAACCTTGTAACATAATACTAGTCATGGCGAAGAAAAAAAGAAGGAAAAAACATCTAAAACTATGGGTCAAGATCGTACTGGCCCTTTTTATCGTGGTTCCATGTTGTTTATTTGCGTTTGATGTATATGCAGAGTATTTCCCATTTACTTCTATTGTGAATGATGAAGATCCTTCTTTGAATATTCACTATAACGCAATCGATCATTTATTCTTAAATGATGAGAATGAACCAGTTTGTAATATGTCATTGACTGTTTGGGTGAGTGATACAGAAAGTCATCAGGTACAAACAGATGAAGAAGGAAAACTTGTTGTTGGTATCTGGAATCAAGAAAATGATTATTATTTATATGATGGAAAAGGATATCTATTAACGAATTCTTCTGAATATAAGAAACAATATTATGAAATACATGAAGATGGAAGAATATACAATAATGAATGGATCGATAAACAATGGTTTGTGAAGGGACAAGCTGTTGGAAAAGATGAAAGTCAACTGTTGTTTGTTCAAGGAGAAACAGGTTTCTATTACTTGGATGCGAACAATGAAGGGAAGAAATTGATCAATTCCTCCATTACATTAAATGATGGTAGAGAAGTTCGTTTTGATGAGAATGGAAACATTGTCACAAATGAAGTGTATGAATCGAATAAATATTATTTTCCGGTTGCGGAGGCAAATGAAGAGGCAACGGAAACGTATCTTGCGCCTGTAGAAAGCTATACGAAGAATACAGATGTGGATGGAGTGAGATTGATTAATCATAGAGGTTATCATGTGAATGATCCAGAAGATACATTAGCTGCCTATATGGCTAGTAAAGAAAAGAATTACCACTATGTAGAAACGGATGTTCAATTAACAAGTGATGATGTTCCTGTGTTACTACATAATCAATCTTTATCAAATATGACAGGTGTAAATGTCGCAATCGATACGATCACGGCAGAGGAAGCGAAGACATATAATCTTAAAGGAGAAGAAATTACTACACTTGAAGAGTTTATCGCATATTGTAAAGCGAATCTCATCACACCATATATAGAATTAAAAGAAGAAACAATTCGTTCTACAGAACAAGTGAAAATGATCTATGACATCGTAGAGAAGTATGATCTTGTAGGGAAGGTAGAATGGATCTCATTCTCACCAACATTACTTCAATATGTTGCGCAATATGATAGTGTAGATATGATAGGATATGTCGTAGGTAGTAGAGATTCTGTGAGTGCTGTACAAGAAAACGCATTGGCTATGAAAGAGAGTGGAATGAATATATTTATTGATGTTCATCATTCTAGACAATCAGATTATTTAGATTTCTGTAAAGAAAATGGAATCGCATTAGAACTATGGGGAATCAATGATACAGATACATTGAATACATTAGATGGATATATTACTGGTGTAACGACTGATGTGCTAACAAACTAAAAAGAAGAACAGAATTTTCTGTTCTTCTTTTGAATTACATGATCTTTCTGATCCATCCTTCTGGTGCTTCGATCTTACCAGATTGAATACCAGTGATCGTTTCATATAGCTTGGAAACAACTTCACCAGCTTTTTCCATGCCTGTAGGAATTTCAATGACTTCATCGTGGTTGACGATCTTTCCAACAGGGGAAATGACGGCAGCTGTTCCACATAGGCAACATTCTTTGAAATCCTTGATCTCATCATAACGCACTGGACGTACTTCAACTTTTAGATTGAGGTAATGTTTACCAACATAAACAACGGAACGACGTGTGATGGAAGGAAGGATAGAATTACTTTCAGGAACGACAAGTGTATTATCCTTATCAACGAAGATAACGTTACTACCACCTGTTTCTTCAACGAATGTTCTAGTAGCTGGATCTAGATATAGGTTTTCTGAGAAACCATTCTGATGTGCGATGACAGAAGAATGAAGACTCATAGCGTAGTTTAGACCAGCTTTTACTGCACCTGTACCACGAGGTGCTGCTCGATCAAAGTCAGATACTTGTAGAGCGATAGGAGTAGCTCCACCTTTGTAGTAAGGACCAACAGGAGTAGTGAATACTCTGAATTGGTATTCATCTGCGGGTCTTACGCCAATAACGACACCTGTAGCGAACTCATAAGGACGAATATAGAGGGAGGCACCACTACCATATGGTGGGACCCAGTCAATGTTTGCCTTAACGACTTCATCAATTGCCTTTAAGAAGAGTTCTTCTGGTACGGGTGGCATTTCGATACGCTCAGCAGAAGTGTACATTCTCTTTGCGTTTTGGTCTGGACGGAAACAAACAACACTTCCATCTTCCCAACGATAAGCTTTCATACCTTCGAATACTTGTTGGCAATACTGAAGGATTCCTGCAGATTCATTCAATGTAACTTGTGGATCTTCAGTGAGTTCTCCTTCACTCCAGTTACCATCTTTCCAATTCGAAACGAATCTTTTATCTGTTTGTCGATATTTAAAACCAATGTTTTTCCAATCTAATTCTTTCTGTGCCATATTATGCTGCCTGCTTTCCGTCATTTTCTACTTTTGGTGTTTCTGGTGTCTTACCAACAGAAACTAAGATCTTGATACAATGAACCGCAACCACAGCTGCTAGTCCAATCAAGAATACCGCAACGATCAACTGAAGACCATTTACTAAGAATACTGCTGTACCGTTCATATAAGCTTGAACGTTTGTGATAACGTTTAATGTGATCGCTGTGAATGTTACACAGAACATGAAGATCATAGGAAGATAGAACATCCAAGATTTTCTGTTTGTTGCCTTCATGAATACTGCGATAGACATTAATACCAACGCACCTAATAACTGATTGGCACTTCCAAACAATGCCCATACATTTGAGTATCCACCTAAGCATAATAGGTAACCAAATACTAATGTAATAAATGTAGCGAAATATTGATTTGAAACGAACTTCTTCCAAGCTGGAACTTCTTCACCTTCTTCACTAGCGAATAATTCTTGGAAAGAAAGTCTACCGATTCTACCTACAGAATCCAATGTTGATAAAGCCAATGCGGAGATACACATAGTCATGAATACGTTAGCGACGCTAGTTGGGATACCAAACTTTTCTAAGAATCCCGCAACGCCTTGTGAGAAGATCTGGAATGGTGTGAGATCACTAGGAACTGCACCATTGACTGCGACTGCACCAACAACGATCAATGAGATGACACCAAGTAAAGTTTCAAGGATCATTGCGCCATATCCAACTGGCAACATATCTGTTTCGTTAGAAACTGTCTTAGAAGATGTTCCAGAAGAAACAAGAGAATGGAAACCAGAGATAGCACCACATGCGATCGTTACGAATAGTGTTGGGAACATGTAAGATTTAGAACCTGTAGAAGAAGTGATAACGAATCCATTGAATGCGTTCAACTTCATTTCAGGATGTCCTGTCAATACACCAGCGACACCACCAACGATCATACCTAAGAACATGAATGTAGTCATGTAGTCACGTGGCTGCATCAATAACCACATTGGAGCGACAGCCGCAACGAACAAGTAGACCATGATTGCGTAGTTCCATTGAGAAGCTGTTAAGTAGATAGGTAATTTCATACCTGCTGCGAACATGAATACGATAAACGCAAGTGAGATGACGATCTTATGCCATTCCTTCATATTTGGGAATTTCTTTTGGATCAATCCAAATACGATTGCGCATCCTACAAACAAGAATGAGATCGTAGCAGCAGCTGCACCATTGAAGTTTTGTGTAACTGTACCATCTGTTCCTGTCACAAATCCATTGAATGTGGAAGATGTCATAGATGTGAAGGCTGCGATAACAAGAAGTGAGAATAACCAACAGAATAGTGAGAAGAACTTACGTCCTGTCTTACCAATATACTGTTCAATGATAAGTCCGATAGATTTGCCGTCATTCTTTACTGAAGCGTATAAAGCTGAGAAGTCTTGAACGGCACCGAAGAAGATACCACCAATCAACAACCACAATAGTGCTGGTACCCAACCAAACACTGCTGCTAGGATAGGACCTTGTACAGGACCTGCACCAGCGATAGAAGAGAATTGATGTGCGAATACTGTCAAACGACTAGAAGGTGTGTAGTCTTTACCATCGTTATGACGTGTGGCAGGTGTATCTGCCTTTGGATCGATTCCCCAAGTCTTAGCGAGCCATCTGCCATACAACAGATAACCACCGACCAGTACGACGACCGCAAACAATAAGATAAATAAACTGTTCATATCTTTCCCCTTTTTGCCAATCCGGCATATCTACGAAACTGATCTTCAAGAAACAAAAAGCCTTCGTCTTGCATATAGTATGCAAAGACGAAAGCTTATAACTTCCGCGGTACCACTTTGCGTTGTTAGTAAAACTACTAACCACTTTCTCGTCCAACAACGATTACCCTGATATCGGAGGGTTCCGGCGCATCTTACTTAATTCAGAGCGCTGCTCACAGAGGATACTGATAACTGCTCCCTTATCGTCTTCCACCAAATGACGACTCTCTTCAAAGTTCTACAGTTTTCAACGTGTTCTGATCAAAGCGTTTGTTTGTTCAGCTGCGCTACTCCCAGATGAGACTTCAGATGTTTTGCTTGTTGTCTTTCACCATCCGACAACTCTCTTCAAAGTTCAACACGAGAAGTATGTTCTGTTCACTGCGTTTCAGTTTCTACGATGACTATATTACCGCTATGAAAATAATCGGTCAATAATTTTCTGAAATAAAACTAAAAAGTTTACATATATTTATGAAAAAGTTTTCAAAAAGAAAAGAAGAATGAATTTCATTCTTCTTATTCCACGATTTCTGCGTCAATTACATCATCGTTATTTGTGTACTTTTCAGGATGATCTAAGATATCCATGAATTCTTCACCAGTGATCGTTTCTTTCTCGTAGAGATAGTTAGCGATACGATCAAGGTCTTCACGATGATCTTCTAATAGTTTCTTAGCCTTTGCGTGCTGTTTAGAAACCAATGCGACAACTTGTTTATCAATGTCAGCAGCTGTTGTATCTGAACATGCTAGACTTGCGTCTCCACCAAGATACTTGTTGTTGATGGATTCCATCGCAACCATGTCAAAGTCATCAGACATGCCATATTGTGTAATCATCGCTCTAGCGATCTTTGTGGCTTGTTCGATATCGTTAGAAGCACCAGTTGTGATGCGATTGAATACGACTTCTTCTGCGGCTCTACCACCCGTATATGTTGCGATACGATTCTCTAGTTCTTCCTTAGAATAGAGGTAATGGTTGCCTTCTTCTACTTGCATCGTATAACCTAATGCACCAGAAGTTCTTGGGATGATCGTGATCTTTTGGACAGGAGCTGTGTGGTTCTGTAAGGCAGAAACCAATGCGTGACCAACTTCGTGGTATGAAACGGTCTTCTTTTCTTCATCTGTAAGGATCGCATTCTTTTTCTGATATCCTGCGAATACGACTTCGATACTTTCTTCCATGTCTTTTTGTGTAACGACCTTACGATGTTCACGTACAGCACGTAATGCGGCTTCGTTGATGATATTCGCAAGTTCTGCACCACTAGCACCAGAGGCCATTCTCGCAATCAAGTTATAGTCGATGTTAGCTTCTGTCTTTACTTTCTTTGCGTGTACTTTCAAGATATCTTCTCTTCCTTGTAAGTCAGGAAGTTCAACTGGAACACGGCGGTCAAATCTACCAGGTCTTAATAGGGCAGGGTCAAGGTTTTCTGGACGGTTAGTAGCCGCAAGAATAATGACACCGCTATTTCCTTCAAATCCATCCATTTCTGTTAGTAACTGGTTGAGTGTTTGTTCTCTTTCGTCATTTCCACCCATACCAGATGCGTTACGTTTTCCACCGATGGCATCGATTTCATCAATGAATACGATACATGGAGCTTTTTCTTTGGCTTGTTTGAATAGGTCTCTTACTTTAGAAGCACCCATACCAACAAATAGTTCAACGAATTCAGAACCTGAGATAGAGAAGAAAGGAACATTACTTTCTCCAGCGACTGCCTTTGCGAGCATCGTCTTACCAGTTCCAGGAGGACCTACCAACAAGATACCTTTAGGCATTGTCGCACCAATTTCACGATACATGCCTGGATTCTTTAAGTATGTAACGATTTCTTGGAGAGACTCTTTCGCTTCATCTTCACCAGCTACATCACTGAAACGAATGCTTTGTTTATTCTTGTCATAGACACGAGCGTTAGATTTTCCGACGTTAAACATGGAACCTCCAAGTCCTCCACCACCTTTTGCGTTACGTGACATCATTGCACGTAATAACATCGTGGCTAATAAGACTGGAACGATCCATTGTAGGAATAACTGTATGAATGGAGAAGTTTCTTCTACGATTTCTGCAGTGAATTCTACATTGTGTGCTTCTAGTCTTTCCATCAAACCTGGGTCATTGAACTTACCTGTTCGATAGACCGTATTACTGTCTTTCAACATGTATAGGATCTGATTGGATTCTTCTTGGACTTCTTTGACATTGTCGTTATTTGTTTCTGTTACGAATGTTGAATAACTAGCGTCTTCAATTTGAGAAGTCCTCATTAATGGAACCATGAATAGGTTCAACATTGCGAGTATCAACATTACTATAGCGTAATAGTAAATAATCGGTTTTCTTGGTTTATTTGAGTTATTTTGTGGATTCAAGTAAATCACCTCACTTTAATGATTATAGTTTAGCACAGTGAAAATAAGAGTGCTAATTTTTAAGTGAACTTTCACTGAACAATTGTGTGAAAATGTCGTATTATGGATATAACAAGTAGGGGTTTATAACTATGACAAATACAATTATTACGATTTCACGTCAGTATGGAAGTGGCGGAAGAGATGTTGGAAAGCTCGTGGCTAAAAGGCTAGGCATTCAATGTTACGACAAAGAAATCATTTCTAAGATATCCGAAAAGAGTGGATTTACAGAAAAATATATTCAAAATGCTGGAGAAGATGTTGAAGATGACCTTTTCTCTGGATTTGGGAATGTTGGTTTTTATGAACAATCAAATAGACTCGCAATTTGGAATGAACAATGTAGAGTCATTAAAAAGATTGCGGAAGAAGGGGATTGTGTTCTTGTTGGAAGATGCGCTGATTATGTATTGAAAGATGAGAATGTTAATCTAATCAAGACTTTTGTATACGCAGATATGGATTATCGTGCAGATAGGATCGTAACACTATATGGTGATTCTTCTGGGAATCCAAAAAAACGCTTAAGAGAAAAAGATAAAAGAAGATCAGCATATTATGAGATCTATACAGATCAAACATTTGGAGATCTACTGAACTATGATTTCTGTTTGAATAGTTCCTCATTGTCTATTGATACATGTGTCGATATCATAGTGAATGAGTATCAAAGAAAAAAGAAGTAACTTAAGTTACTTCAAATCTTTAAAATCAGTTGTTAATACAATGAGAAAGCTTACTGCCATTGTTACACCAGCTAAGATCTTTGTATACCAAGGGAATGAACCTAGGATACATACAACGAAAGCTAATCCAAACAATATTAGTAATCCTACTTTTTTAACCATGGATCTATCCTCCAAAACATTAATATTATTATACAGGATTATTCATAAAATCGACAAAGATATGGTAAAATCATTAGGATGTCTTCGTAGCTCAGTTGGATAGAGCGTTCGCCTCCTAAGCAGTAGGAATCTGAATCTCATTTTGATTTTGCGGACATCCTAAAATATGCTACGATTTCTATACATGTCCCGGTAGCTCACCTGGATAGAGCGACGCTCTCCTAAAGCGTAGGTAGTAGGTTCAAGTCCTATTCGGGACACTGTTTTGATTTTTTAAAAGCAGTTTTCACTGCTTTTTTCTTTTGTATAAATAAGGTGTTCATGTGTCGTTGTATTTCGAAATTGATCAATCAAAAAACGCTGAATTTGCTAATGAATTGCTAATATTTGCTAACAGAACAGGGCAATACTGTACGGAAATAACGGAATCAGAACGACTTTAATCAATCTTTGTTAAGTGTTTCCATCAACATCTCCAAAAGCTCTGGATCCTTTTTGATTTCTCAT
>CAVDZA010000053.1:0-6165 GCA_963613355.1 Bulleidia sp.
CAATCAAAGAAATTGATATTTCTGTAGATAATTGTGAAAAAGAAATGAGTATGTTGTATGAATCTAACAAAGATAAACTTGTTTCCTTTGCGCTATTTTCAGAAGATGGTGAACTAATTACTGCTTCTCCTAATGCTGCTATCAAAGATAATATTGATGTTACTTCACAAGAATGGTTTAAAGATGCCATCAATGAAGTTGAAAACTTACACTTTTCATTACCACATGTTCAAAATCTATTTGAAGAATCATCTGTCCGTTACAATTGGGTCATATCTTTAAGCCAATCCGTCAATTTGACAAAAGGTGGGGAAACAAGGGAAGGTGTCTTGTTGGTAGATATGAATTATTCCTATTTTGAACAGATCCTTGATTCTGTTAATTCAAATAATTCCAATTTTTATCTTTATTTGATCGATGGAGCTGGTACGATCATCTATCATCCAAATCAAATGTTGATTTCTTCTGGTGATTTCAAGGAAAATAACATGCAAGCAGCTTTGTATAAAGATGGAGAACATGAAGAAGATTTTGATGGAACTGATAGAGTCGTAATTACAGATACTGTTGGATATACAGGATGGAAACTTGTCTCTGTTTCTACAAACGCTTCTACTCTTTACACTGAAAGAATTCGTTATATCGTTGTATTATTGATTGCCTCTACATTCTTATTGTTGATGATCGTTAACCGATATATTTCTAGGTTTGTCTCAAAACCAATCTATGTATTAGATGAGTCGATTTCTGGATTATCTAAAGGTGATAAGAAAGGTGTTGAAATCCTTCCTCAATCTACAAGTGAAGTAAAGCACCTTGGAGAAACGATCAAGATCTATAAAGAAAGTAATGAACGTCTCGTTCATGATATCGTAAAAGAACAAGAAGAAAAGAGAAAGAGTGAATTAGATGCCTTGCAGGCACAGATCAATCCACATTTCTTGTATAACACATTGGATTCTATTGTTTGGATGATAGAAGAAGGTGGAAAACAAAAAGATGCAGTATTTATGATTACTGAATTAGCATCTTTATTCAGACTATCTTTATCAAAAGGAAAAACGATCATTCCTATTTCTGATGAAATCAAACATGGAATGAATTATATGAATATTCAAGCAGTACGTTTTAAGAATCGTTTTACTGTTGATTTTGATATTGATGAAGAAATCAATTCTTATTGTACTGTTAAATTAGTTGTTCAACCAATATTAGAGAACGCAATCTATTATGGTGTAAAAAATATGGATGAAAATGGTTCTATTGTAGTGAAAGGATGGAAAGATCATGAAGATATCTACATTACGATAGAAGATAATGGATTTGGTATTCCTGAAGACTATTTAAAGACGATCTTATCAGATACAGAACACCAAAAAGCGCATGGCTCTGGTGTTGGTCTGATCAATGTTCATAAGCGTATTCAATTGAGATTTGGAGAGGAATATGGTATTCGTATCGAATCAGAACTTGATGAAGGAACGAAAGTAACGATCCATATCCCAGCAATTCCTTTCACAAAAGAAAACCAAGAACTATTAGAATCTGGGAAATGGTTAGAAGAGGAGGAGAACGCATGAAAAAGAATAAGATCTTTATTAGTACGATCGTTGTCCTTTCTTTGATCATAGCTTTAATGGCTATTTTGTTACAAAATCCAACGACACAAAAGAAATATGATATTTCTATCATTGTTCCAAATTCTACTGATAATATGTGGAAACGTTTTGAATCAGGTGTTCGTCAAGCAACAGATAATGATAATGTGAATGTTAATATTGTGAATACCACTGATATGAAGACGTTAGCTGATCAAAAAAATTTGATTGATAAAGAAATACAAAATGGTGCAGATGGATTGATCGTACAATTCATTTCTTCTGAAAATACAGAAAAGATGATTCAAGATATTACATCTAGAACAAACTTACAATTATTATTAACTGATGTAGATAAGTATGATATTGATAAAGAATCCATTGATTATATTCATTTAGATGATGAATTGATTTCTACGACAGTAACTTCTCAATTGTTTGATGTAGAAGGAAGAAATCTACGATTCAAACATATTGGTATCGTATTAAGTGATGAAAAACAATCTAATCTTCAGTTAAGATTAGAGAATATTACTACTATTCTAACGCAAGCGGGTGCTTCGATATCTTGGACAGTTTCTGGTAGCTCAGATGAAATTAAAGAGAAACTACAATTTGTTGATAAACCAAACATGATCGTTTCTTTAGATAGTGTTTCCTTAGATGCTTCAATCAGTTACGCAAAAGAGAAAAACATTCATTTATATGGAATAGGGTGTTCTGATATTGGAATAGCAGCATTGGATGCAGGAACGGTTACCGCAATGTTGGTGCCAGATACGACACTTCTAGGATATACATCTGTACATACGATGTACAGAAAACTTAAGTATTCCACAGAAAGTACAGATACGATCGTAGACTATTATGTTGTAAATCGAGATAATATGTTTTCTGATAGGAATGAACAGATTCTTTTCCCGATTGGAGATTGATTATGTATAAATTAAAGAAATGCTTTGTGATAATGGCATTATTACTGAGTGGATGTGTTCAACAAACATCATATTATGATTCTTATGATTCTTTTGTCATAGGATTATCAAAACGTATTGAAGATAATTTAAATGATTATCAAAATATTACAGTAAAGAGTTATGATGCCGAAAAATCACAATTCACACAAAACAGACAAGTATCAGATATGATTGAAGATGGTTATGATGTGATATGTGTTAACCTTGTAGATCGAACAGCTCCTAAAAAGATCATAACGATGGCTGAAGATAATAATGTACCTATCATTTTCTTTAACAGAGAACTTGTATCAAATGATCTAGAAAGTTGGACAAAGTTATATTATGTAGGTGCTATCGCAAGTGAATCTGGAGAAAAGGAAGGAAAGCTTGTTGCGGATTATATTCATGAACATCCTGAAGTAGATAAGAATCATGATGGTAAGATCCAATATGTCATTTTAGAAGGGGAGTCTGGACATCAGGACGCTATCGTTAGAACAGATATATCTGTACAAAAGATCATAGATGAAGGAATCTCATTGGATAAACTAGATTTTGCGATTGCGAATTGGAATCGCCCACAAGCTTATACCAAAACAAAACAAATGATCACCGAATACGATGATCAAATTGAATTGGTATTATCGAATAATGATGATATGGCACTAGGTGCATTACAAGCTTTACAAGAAAGCGATATAGAACAATCAAATTGGCCAATCTTAGTTGGTGTTGATGGAATCATAGATGGCCTACAAGCCGTCAAAGATGGCTATATGATTGGTACGATCTATAATGATGAAGTTTCACAAGCTGAATCTATTGCGAAATTGTCATATGCCTTAGCGACGAACAGTTCCTTGAATGATCTAGGATTAAGTAATGGTAGATACATTCGTCATCCTTATGTGACTGTTACACAAGAAAATGTAGATGATTATCTCAAGTTACTACAATAATCATTCCAATATTGTTCACCATTTTCTAACATTTGTTTGTATGTAGAAATCATGATCTCATTTAACTCTCTACAAGGTTCTTCTAAAGAGAATGTCGTAGGGAGTTTTTTTGTGATGGAATCAATATCTCCAGCGATCCTCATCGCTACGTTTTTATCACTAACATGTCCAATTCCGACCGCAATCTGTTTATAAGAATGTGAGTCAATACATGAAAGAATGAATTCTTTCGCAAAACATTCCCATTCTTCATGAAGGATAGGATTACGCTCATGATTTAAGATACAAAGATCATTCAAACATTCTTTTAATTCTTTCTCGATTCTTTTCTTGTTAAGAAAGTTGACGTGTTCTGTTGTGAGCGTCTTAGCGTTGATCCAACCACGCATAAAAAGATCAGCTCTTTTTTCTTTTCTTTCTACACCGAATCTTTTTTGAAGGATATCAAGACGAAGCTCATCATTAGGATCATGATTTTCAGCTATCATCTTATTTAAGATATCTTCACGTTCATTGATATCTTTGATGTCGTAATAATGTTCAGGCCAATTTTGTAAATAATCAGTATTGATTTCTTTCTTTAATAACATAGTTTTATTATACAACAAAAAAGAACACCCTAAGGTGTTCAATGTATGTGATCATTCGAAATCACTAGCTGTTAATCCTGCAGATTCAAGAGCTGTTTTAGCTGCTTCAACGATAGCGTCGGATGTGACTGTAGCGCCACTTGTAGCGTCTACTGTGATCTTACCAGTTTCTTTGATCTGAGCAGTAACTTCTTCGATAGCGACATCACCCTTACCTGGTGTTTCGTCTTTTCCTTCAGCTGTACAATCAGTGATCTTGCCATCCTTAAGTGTTAATGTAACAGTAACATCACCATTCATACCTTTCGCTGTTCCTGTAACTTCTCCACTATAAGCTGATGTAGAAGAAGAGGAAGAACAAGCTGTTAATGTGGCTGCCATAGCTACAGCAGCTAATGTATTGATTAACTTTTTCATAATATCCTCCATGAATATGTTTGAATTATATCGTATATTGTTTAGAAAATACAGACATCCTATTATTTTTTCGTTGCTTTTAAGGTTGTAATGTTGTAAACTAGTTAAGCGTTCAAATGAAACTGCAGGATTACCCAAGCGGTTGAAGGGGCGGGCTTGGAAAGCTCGTAGATCGGGAAACCGGTGCCAGGGTTCAAATCCCTGATCCTGCGCCATCAAAAAGGTCCTTATAATGAGGACTTTTTTTGTTGTTATTTTTTATTTGGTGTAGAATAGTTCCATGAAAAGAAAAAAGAAAAATAAATTCTTGAATGGTTATACGAATTTTCAAAAGTTTTGGATCATCTTCTTATTGATCGTTTTGTTCATATCTTTATGCTTAACTGTCTATCAAGTAGGAGTGATCTTATTTGGAAATAAACAAACGACTGTACAGGATCCTATATCGTCTGTACAAGAAATAGAACAAGTAGAAGAAGAGGATCCAACGATTCTAAAAGTGAGTGAAGATGCTGGGAAAGAATATGTTGATGATACTCTTTTTTTAGGAGATTCCAATACAGTACGTTTTATGGAATTCACAGATGATGATGGAAATACCTATACCACAAAAGAAAATACAATAGCTGTTGTTGGAATGGGCGTTCAAGCGATTGATAATCTAGATTGTATGGAATTCTCTACAGGTACTTTCACAATGGTTGAATCGGTTAAGATCTTACAACCTAAAAGAATCATCATTACATTTGGAACAAATAATTTAAATGGAGATAATACTTCGGAGACAAGAGAAGCTTTTATAGAATCTTATACAAAACAATTAAAAGAGATCCAAGAAGCTTACCCAAGTGCAGATATCATTGTAAATTCATTGCCTCCAATTACTCCAACGACCGTATATACAAATCTAGACGCTGAAGAGATCTTGGCTTGGAATCAAGCTATGATCAAGATGTGTGAAGAGAATAGCTGGCATTATTTAAATTCATCTGAAGTACTAGCTGATCAAACAACAGGATATGCGTTAGATGGAATGATGGACCAAGATGGGCTACATCTATCTAAAAAAGGTGTATCTACATTGTTCTCTTACATTCGAACGCATGCGTATATTACAGAGGATACAAGAGGTGAATTAGAAGAGATACCAACGATCATTGGACCAAAGACAACGCTTTACCAAGTAGATCCATTAAGTGGTAATACTTTTGATGATAGTGTCTTACATCCTACGGATACACAATCTGTTGAATCACAAGCACCTGTCCAAGACGTTACTCCAAATGAACCAGTTGTTCCTGATGTACCAACAGAAGAAACACCTATCGAAAATACACCTGTTGAGGAACAACCTACTGAAGATACAACGGTTCCAACTGAAGAACAAACTAATACGAATCAAGTTGATGGATAATTGAAGCATTGAATATATAGTTACCTGTGTTGTACAATAACACAGGTAATTTTATGTTCCATATTAGTGATTATAAAAAATATACTAGATGTCCAAGAATCTATTTTAATGACTTAAAAGAGGATGATAAAGAATATCATCCATTTGTTCGTTCTGATGAGAAAGTGACAGAATTAGCGATTCAAAAACTTCATGTAGAGAATTATTTCTTAGGCTCTGTTGGAGATC
>CAVDZA010000053.1:6175-8664 GCA_963613355.1 Bulleidia sp.
TTGAACGCTATGAAGGAATATGATTGGTTGGTAAAAGCTCGTTTTGAATATGATGAGCTAAGAATCAAAGTACCATTTCTACAAAAGACAAAACATGGTTGGAATCTATATTTCTTATTTATCGGAATCTATCCACACGCAAATGATATGTCATTCTATGATAATACTGTATGGGTATTAAAACAGAATGGTATCAAGATCGATGGTATTTATATGATCCATTTGAATGCGGAATATGTTCGTGGTGAAGAATTGGATCCTGAACAATTATTTATTGTGTCTGATTGTTTTTATAACAACCATAATCATCCTACACAATCCATCAAAGAAGTTATCATGAAGACAATGAAGGATCCTAGATCGATTCTTCATGAAATGAAAGAGATGAAAGAAGAAGATCTTGAAGAACCTGTACGTACAAATAAATGTACTGGTAGAAGTAAGTGTATATATTATGATCGTTGTTTTCCAAATGAAGAAAAGATGGAAGATAACTCTATTTTGACTTTGATTGCTTCAAGTGAGAAATATCATATGAAATCAGAAAATATCTTCTATCTAAAAGATGCGGATGTTGAAAGGGTGGAAGGTAGTCCTCAACAATATGCCCAGATCATGGCAGATAGAGGGAATGGTATTTATGTTGATAAACTAGCTTTGCATTCATGGCTAGATGGTATTCAATATCCAATCTCATTTATTGATTTTGAATGGGAACGTTTTGCGATACCACCATATGTAGGAATGAAACCATATGATGTTCTACCTTTTGAGTATGCCTTAGTAATCATGGAAAAAGATGGAACGATGAAGAAAAAGGTCTATTTAAATATTCATGATGATCGTAGAGATATGGCTGAAAATCTCGTGAAGGATATACCTGAAGTAGGTAGTGTAATCGCGTATAACGCGGATGGCGCAGAGAAAGTTCGTATTCAAGAGTTTGCGGATATGTATCCTGATCTATCTGAACGTTTATTATCTATTAATGAAAGAATGGAGGATCTTCAATTGCCATTCCTTTCTGGAATCGTATATGACATTAAAATGAAAGGACAATGGTCTTTGAAAGCTATCATGGGAATGATGGATGATCCAGGATATAACGCATTAGATATCAGACATGGAATGGATGCGGTATTCCAATGGAGACACTTAGATTACAACGATAAAGTTGATGAAGAAGAAAAGGAAAAGATTATTGAAGATCTAAAGAAATATTGTGGAATGGATTCTTACGCAATGACTGTTGTTTATCAATGGTTGAAAGATATTGATTCAAAATAAAAGATAAAATGTTCACAAATAATTCACACCAAACGTTATATAACTGTTATAATATAAGTAACAAAAATAGAGGATGAATAAATAATATATTATTTTACTTATATGAAGGCTTGATAGCCCGTTTCTATATACAATTTTAGACAGGAGGATTTATTATGAGGTTCGAAATTGTAGGAAAAAATGTAACAGTTACACCAGCAATGAAGGAGAAGATCGAGACTAAGTTATCATCTTTAAGCAAGTACTTGATTATTGATGAAGACACGATCGTAAGAGTCGTTGCCAGAGTTTATCCAAACTCTCAGAAAGTTGAAGTAACGATTCCAAGTAAGATCGGTATTCTGAGAGCAGAAGTTGTAAATGATGATTTTTATGCCGCTGTTGATTTAGCTATCGATAAACTGGAAGATCAAATCAGAAAACAAAAGACACGTTTGGGTAAGAAACATAGAGAACACCTCTCTACAGCATTCATTGAAGAAATTGAAGCTGAGGAAGAGGAAGATATCCCAGTAAGAACAAAGTCCGTTATCGCTGAAGAGATGGAATTAGATGAAGCAATCATGCAGATGGAACTATCAGGACACAGCTTCTACATTTATAAAGATGAAGATAGTGAAAAGATTGCGGTTGTCTATGCCCGTAATGATGGCGGATATGGATTGATTGAAGTTGACGAATAATTGACATAATGAAAAGACCGGAATGAATCCGGTCTTTTTGTATCTTTATAACAACGCGATGATCATGAAGAATAGATTACTACATGTTAAACCAATCATTCCTGGAATAAATGTATGAGATTGATTGTAAAGATAAGATAATGCAGTACATAAAACGACGTTATACAACAATGTAATCAATATCGTTAAGATATTTAAACTAGGAATAAAGAGAATCGTTAATAATGTACCAATCGTAATCCCAGATAATAGAATGATCTGTAATTCACGATGTCTGACCTGCATGTGGTCTGTAGCTACTTTTTCTACGATCGTTATAATACAGGATTCAGAGAAGGAATATGCAATCAACATTCCAATTCTTGCGTAACCATAACTTCTTAATACTTCTTCTGAAGGAATGATTACGATACATCTTAAGAATCTGTTACAAACATAGGTCCATAATGTGAAGATCACAAAGGCTATGAATATGTAGATACAAGTATCAAAGAAATTGTATTTTGCACGGTTATAGTG
>CAVDZA010000054.1:0-8426 GCA_963613355.1 Bulleidia sp.
AATGAGTTATTTTCTCCACAATTTAAGCACTTTATCCACATTTCTGTGGATAACCATTATGTTTTCCACAAAGTCCTTCTTACAGTATTCCAACATAACCCGCAACGATTCCAATGATTGCTGAAATGAGGATCAAAAAGATTGGATGTACATGCTTCTTAAAGGAACAATAAATAGATAACAAAGCTACAATGAGTGAAAATATAAATGTACTAGAAAACTCTATGCCTTCTGGAAAGAATACTTGTGAACCAACAGATATCACAGACGCACCAATCAATCCAACAACAGCTGGATGTAATCCTAACATCATTCCCTTCACACCTTTTGCCTTTTGGAACGTATCAAAGATATGAGCTACGATCAATATGATGATAAATGAAGGTAATATTACACCAAGAGTCGCAAAGAACGCACCAGAAATACCAGCTACTGAAGAACCTACATATGTAGATACATTGACCGCAAATGGACCAGGCGTAGCTTCTGATACCGCAATAAAGTTAACGATTTCCTCTTGTTTCATCCAACCATTCTGTAGAACTTCTTGTTGGACCATTGGTAACATCGCATAGCCACCACCAAATGTGAAAGCACCTATCTTTAAGAACGTGAAAAATAACTTCAATAAAATACTCATGCCTTCTCACCTCTCACATAGATATATCCAATTCCACATATCGCATCGATCAAGATCACATACAAGACATTCAAACTAAATATTGCGGCACTCACAAATGAAAAGATCATTAAACAATACGCAAATACATTCTTTTCACATTGTTTATACATGGAATAACAAGCTTGTATGATCAAAGCTAATACACAAGCTCTTACGCCTACAAACGCATATTTCACTACTTGAAGGTTTTCGAATTGTTGTAAGACAAATGAAATACAATAAATGATCACAAAGGAAGGAAGTACGACACCAAATGTCGCAAAGAATGCTCCCCAAAATCCCGCAATCTTATTTCCTACAAAAGTCGCAGAGTTTACCGCAATCGGTCCAGGTGTACTTTCCGCAATCGCCGTAATATCTAAAATATCTTTATTCTCGATCCAATGGTTTTTATCTACGATCTCTTTTTGGATCATAGGAATCATGGCGTACCCACCACCAAATGTAAAAGCTCCGATCTTCAAAAATGTTTTAAATAATTTCCAATAGATGTTTTCTTTCATACCATCACCTCACCAATAGAATATATGATTTTAATATATAATTAAATGAATAATCATTTATAATATACATAACAATTTTATTATGTGAGGAATTATGTCATTTCGAAACCTAAAGATATTCATGGAAGTCTATCGACATTCTAGTATTACCAAAGCTGCTGAGAGTTTATATCTAACACAACCTGCAGTATCCAAAGCTATCAAAGACATTGAAAAAGAATACGATGTCATTCTTTTTGAACGCTTCAATAAAAAGATCATCCCTACAAATGCCGCAGACACTCTATACCTTAAGCTCCTTCCTATCATTGAAGGCTATGACAATTTAAAAGATTCCTTACGATCTGAAACACAATTTCCTACATTCCGCATTGGTACGAATTCAACCATTGGTAAATATCTTCTTCCTTCTATCATCTCTACTTATCAAAAGAAGAAGCCTGATATCAAGTTCTATGTAACGGTAGAAAATGAAGATACACTTCAAAATAAGTTACAACATCATGAATTAGATCTTTGTCTATTTGAAAATAACATCGAACATAAAGACTTTATAAATGAATTCTTGGTTCAATCCCCTATGTCTGTTATTTCTTCCAAGAAATCTAATTATCCTAATACATGTACTTTAAGACAACTATCTTCTTATCCTCTCTTATTAAGAGAAAAAGGAAGTGCACAAAGAAACTATATTGATGCGATATTTGAATCCAACAACATTACAATTGAACCTATCTGGGAATCTAGTACGACAGATGTATTGATAGAAGCAGTTACTAAGAATATTGGTATTTCTATCGTACCTACGATATCCGTTCAAAAAAGAAATGATTTAAAGATCATCACACTTAAAAAGAATCCTTTCGTTCGTAATTGTTATATCGTTTATCACAAAGATAAATATATCCATCCTGAATTAAAAGAATTTATTTCTTATATTCATGAAAAGGTAGGTGATATTCATGCATGATATCTATAACCCTTGGCACGGATGTAGAAAAAAGAGTGAAGGTTGTGATAATTGTTATATGTATTACTTAGATAAGAAAAGAAATATAGATAGTACTTTGATAACAAAGACCAACAATTTTTACTATCCTATTTCAAAGAAACGAGATCATACCTACAAGATCAAATCTGGAGAACTCATACGTATTTGTATGACATCTGATTTCTTCTTAGAAGAAGCAGATAAATGGAGAGATGAAGTATGGGATATGATCCGCGTTCGAAAAGATGTACGTTTCTTCATTCTCACCAAACGTCCAGAGCGTATCAAAGATCACTTACCTAGTGATTGGGGAGATGGTTGGGAGAATGTTATTTTAAATGTCACTTGTGAAAATCAAATAAGAACGGATGAAAGAATTCCAATCTTATTTGATATTCCATCCAAACATAAAGGTATCATGTGTGCTCCATTCATTGGTCCCATTCACTTAGAACCTTATCTTCAACAAGGACAGATCGAACAAGTCCTATGTGGTGGAGAAAACTATGATGGTGCTAGACCATTACACTATGAATGGGTAAAAGAATTACATGATAGCTGTCAAAAATATGATATTACGTTCTCATTCTTCGAAACAGGAAATACATTTGTGAAGGATGGAAAGACATATCATATTCCTAATAAATCCATCCAAGCCCAACAAGCTTATTTATCGAATCTATCTTATGTTGGTAAACCTATCGAATGGAAACTTTATGATTCTTTTATGAATGAATTAACAGAAGATCAGTTATACAAGCCTCATTTTAGAGAAAAATGTAGAACATGTGGTTCAAGATTTAATTGTAATGGATATTCAGATTGTGGAAAGTGTAACCAACAGATCATTGAAATGATTCAATTAGAAGGTTTTTCGTTATAATAGTTATGTCAGGAGAAAATTATGTACGATCGTAAAAATTTAAAAAAGAAAGCGAAGGGCGTTGTTAAACATCATTACTTCCTAATTACATTATTCTGTATTATCGCAATGGTATTAGGTAGTGAATACAACAATGTCACTTCCGTTACATGGACAAACAATTCAGAAGACACGAGCTCAGAAGTCCAGGAGATACAATCTTCTCAGCTCATTGGTATCAACGCACCAGTTACAGATGTCATTGATGAAATCATTGACGGAAACTTTGATGATGCTAAAAAGATGGCAGATTCCATAAAACAAGGATACGAGAATGAAAAGGATACTACAGATAATCACTTTGGACACACAGAAGGTGTTTTATCAACTATTGTGAATTCATTTCTTTCTGGAAGTGTAATCATTACATTAGTATCTTCTATCACAAATATCACTACTTCCACAAATATCACTTTAGCTTTGATCATTGTTGTGGCTTTATTTGTATATCTCTTATATCACATCTTTGTGGTGAATTACTTCAAGATCGTCATTCGTAGAGTTACGCTAGAAGCTGGAACATATAAAAAAGTTCCACTCTCTCATGCGTTTATGTCCCATGCGATTCGTAAAAACTTTAAAGCTGCGTTAGCTTACTTAAGATGTGCGATCTATCAAATATTATGGTTCTTTACGATCATTGGTGGAATCATCAAAACTTACTCCTATGCGATGGTACCTTACATCCTAGCGGAAAACCCTAACATTAGTGGAAAAGACGCTATCACATTATCTAGAAAGATGATGAACGGTCACAAGTGGCAATTATTTGTGTTAGAGCTAAGTATGATCTGGTGGAACTTATTAGACCTAGTTACACTTGGAATCGCAGGTATCTTATTTGTTAATCCATATAAGGCTGCATTAGAAATGGAATACTACACATGGTTAAGAGGTGTTAGTAAAGAAAATAAGATTGAGAATATCGATCTATTAAATGACACATATCTATTTGAGATTGCGGATGACGAAACGCTAACAACTGCTTATCAAGATATCGAACAAGATGAAAAGTATCTCAAAGAACATCCTATTAAACTTTCTAAGGTACAGAAGTTCTTTGCGAATAACTTCTCACTATGGATCGGTTCAACTTCAAAGAAGAGACACTTCCAAGCAATCGAGAACTTAAAACATACGATTTCTGGAGAACATGATGACTTAGCACATGTATCTTATCCAATCCGTTTAAATCCAAACTATAAACCAAGTATTCGTAAAGGAACATTTGCGATCCAATATATTCGTTGTTATACGATCTGGTCACTCATTCTATTCTTCTTCCTATTCTCTTTTGTTGGTTGGGCATGGGAAGTAACGCTCATGTTAGTAACATTAGGTAAGTTCGTTAACAGAGGAATCATGTTTGGACCTTGGTTACCAATCTATGGTACAGGTGGTATCGTAGCACTCTTACTATTAGCTAGATTAAGAAAGAATCCTCCTGCTTGTTTTATGGGAGCAGTCATTCTTTCAGGTATTCTTGAATACTCTACTTCTTGGTATCTAGAAATGGCTTATCACACAAAGTGGTGGGATTATACAGGTTACTTCCTAAACTTAGATGGTAGGATCTGTGCCGAAGGATTGTTGGTATTTGGAGTAGGTTGTTCCCTTGTCATTTATTTCATCGGACCATTATTTGATTCCTTCATTTCTAAGAAATCACCTAAGGTCATTATTCCTTTATCTCTTGTTTTATTAGCACTATTTGGAGCAGATGCGGTTTATTCTCATTTCCATCCAAATGCTGGAGAAGGTGTTACAAGTTCTATCGAACTAGAAAATACTTATTACGTATCAAAGGAGCTATCATATGACATTTCTTGAGCTCGCTTCAAAAAGATATTCTTCTAGAAACTACAAAGACTTACCTATTGAAGAAGATCTACTCAATAAAGTCTTAGAAGCTGGTAGGATCGCACCTACTGCCAAAAACAATCAACCTGTTCAGATCTATGTCTTACAAAGTAAAGAAACACTAGAAAAGATTCGTTCTATTACACGTTGTGCCTTCAACGCACCTATCGTATTAATGTTTGCGTATGACACGCAACTTGAGTGGAACAACCCACTCGAAGAAGGAATTCATTCTGGTGTAGAAGATTGTAGTATCGTAGCGACACATGTCATGTTAGAAGCATGTGATCTTGGTCTAGCTACTTGTTGGGTAAATATATTCCCTAACACAGATACTGCGAAAGCTTTTGATCTTCCAGAGACGATGAAACCTGTGTTGTTGATGCCAATTGGTTACGCAGATGATGAACCATCTGAAAGACATACATTAAGAAAATCATTAGACGAAATCGTAACAAAGCTATAAAAGGATGCATCGCATCCTTTTACTTTGTCTTCACTTTTACTTTCTTCCCAGAAAACGAAATACCTAACTTTAAGATATCTTTAATTCCATCTTCTTTCATCTCAGAATCATATCTTGATTGATCAATTTGTTTAAGAGCTTCATTCGCTAATTTTTCTAATGATACCTCACTTAGATTTTTCTTCCACTTCAATTCCAAAATAATACCTGGATATTTCTTCTCTCTAGGAATCATACAAATATCAAATCTTCCATCCCCTGATTCTCTATTCGATTGGATCTTATATTGATTATCTAATAACGCAATCAACCCTAACATCAATCCATGATAGAAACTTTCCGTTCCACTATCATAAAAGCTGATCGTTCTATTCATATATTCACCAATTGAACTTTGTAGTTTCACATGATCCTTTGTGTAAATGCTTTCTGCGATCTTATTTGCGGTAGCTTCTGTGATAGAACCAATCTGAAAGAAATGATTTAAGATCTCATTCTTATATACAATTGCGATTTCTTTATTCGGAATAGAAACTTCACAAAGATATGAACCATCTATCTGTAATTCTTTTTTTGGCGTTTTTAAATATCCCGCAACTAATAATAAACTATAAACATTAGAAGGTTCCTCTGTTAATGAACGATATACAACATCTTGCGTGATTCTCGCAATAATTGTTTTTCCTTGTAGAAGAGAATAGAGCTTTTCGGTAATATCTTCTGTCGCTTCTTTCATTACATCTTCTAGAATTTCATTCTTACCAGTATTCACCCAGTATGCCTGTGGGATACAACCTTTTGAAATGTAATTGATGACCGACCATGGATTATAGATTTCTTTTCTTCCAAACAGATAACCATCATACCAATCCTTCAATTCTTTTTCTTTATCTAATACACCATAGTAATTGAGGATTTCGTTTATTTCATCATTTGTAAAACCAAAAAAACTATCATACTCTTCATCCATTACAGAATTAACTGTTAGATTATTTAACCCACTAAAGATACTTTCTTGTGCAATCCGTAATATTCCTGTTAAAAAACCATACGATAAATTCTTATTATCTTTAAAAGCTCCTGAAAAAAAGATTCTCATGAAGTCAATGATTTCATCATAAAAGTCCTTAGAATATCCTTCTTGAATTGGTGTATCATACTCATCAATGATAATGACAGGAGCTTTCCCATAATGTTTCGTAAGCATCTTTGAAAGTCTTTCTAATGATGAGGATAACTCCACTTCATTGGCGGCACCATCAAGAATCTTTAAAAAGTAATCTTTCTCAAATTGTTGGATCTTATCATCATCCAGTAATATCTGATGTCTTCCATATTCCTCTTGTACTAAAGATTGAATCTTGTTTCGTGTATCTTCCCATGTAGAAAACTTCACATCTTTAAAAGTTAGAAAGATGACTGGATATTTCCCTTGGTGTGCTTGATATTCTTTTCCACATTTCCAAATCTTCTTATCTGTAAAGTATTTACTTGTATCTTCCTCGGAAATTTCAAAGAATACACGTAACATATCCATATTTAAAGTTTTACCGAATCTTCTAGGTCTTGTGAATAGTGATACAAATGGTCTTTTATCTAAGAATTCTTTGATTAATAGAGTCTTATCAACATAGTAATATTCTGATTGTGCACGCACATAATCAGAAATACCAATTGGTAGTGGCTTTAAAGTTTTCTTTGTTTCTTTCACATACTTTCCTGAAGTTACTCTTTGATCTACAGGTTTGTTTGCGTCCTCTGGGATCTGCCATCTTTTTCCTATCTTCTTAGCACCAGGAACTTTACCTGCATTACATAAATATGTAACGGTTCGTTCTGCCACTTTCCATCTATTCGCGGTTTCTTTACTAGTTTCCATTGCCATCACCTTTGTTCCTATCTCTATTATAAAGTAAATTGCGGCAATATATCAAATCACCTTTGATTTATTACCGCAACATATTCACTTTCTTTCAATTGCCTGTACAGGGCATACCTGCTGGCACGCACCACAATGGAGGCATCTATTTTGGTCGATTACGACTGGATCTTTTGTCGTATCGATACAAGATTGAGGACATACCGCATAACATGTTCCGCAAAGAACACATTTCTCATTTACATAATATCCACCAGTAGGAATGATTTCTTCATCCCCTATTGAATAATGATCTCTTACGACATGTTTAGGATCTGAGATATCAAAGTAATCTATTTCACCTTTATCAATACAGAATACTTCTAATACATCTCTTTTTCCTTCTGGATAGATATCTTTCATATAAGGATTCTTTTCAAAGATTTCTTCTAATTTTGTATTACCAATATTCAACGTGTAACCTTTGATACTGATGCCTTTCTTATCTTTTGTTCCAGATAAAGAAACATATCCTTGATCCATCAATTGTGTATAGAATTGTTTTCCTCTAGCTGTTAAGAAATAAACCGTTTGATCATCACTCAACATCATATCAATGACTCTTGTGACAGGTTTATTCTCTTCATCGATTGTCGCAACGACTGTACTATGTATCTCATCTACTAATACTTTTAAACACTCTTTCTTTTCCATAATTCACTCTTTCCATCACTATTTTAACATTTTACATAATCTTTTCACTTCTTGGACATATGGTTTAACAATTTAAATTTATTGTATTGACGTACCGTAGGAGGAAAGAAATTAGGTATGTCAGATGATCAACAACGTCTTTGTATCGCTAGAACTTTAGTTTGTGAGCTTAAAGTCATCTTAATGGCCAATGTACGACGCTACAAGCCAATTATAAACAAAAGACAAGCATTGCTTGTCTTTTCTTTCACTCATGTTGTTCTAACTTTAATATTTCTTCTTTCGATAGACCTGTGTATTGAATGATCTTGTCTATTTCTTCATGATCATTCAACATCATCTTCGCAAAAGAAATCTTAGACTCTAGTAATCCCTGTTTCTTACCTTCCAAGAGTCCTTGTTGTTTGCCTTCTAGTAATCCTTGTTCCTT
>CAVDZA010000055.1:0-8016 GCA_963613355.1 Bulleidia sp.
CTTCTTCCCTCCTCATATAATATATTCACGAGTTTTTTTGAAATTCCCTTAAAAAAGTTGAAATTTTTTTATTTTAATTTTTGATAACAAAAAAACTTAGAATTTCTTCTAAGTCTTAGTTGTCTCCTTGTCCCCAATCAGGAACGATATTTCCTCTTTTGATCAATACAGTCTTTTGGAATTCTGTTTGATTCAAATAACGCAATACATCTTCGATTTCTTCATCTGTGCATCCCGCCAATACCTTAACGTCTAATTCTTTTTCTAAGATATCAGCAGCTACGATCAATCCAGAAACCTTATTACGATTCTCACTTCCTAAATAGATTGCTACACCATGACCAGATACGCTTTTCATATCTTCGATACGTGCATAATCTAATGGATAAACAAGATTTTTATATGTATCGTGTTGTTCACCTTTCTTCTTGATCAACTTTCTTGAACCTGACAAATAGAGACTATCGACCTTTTGCCAGAAAAAGGCATTATTTTCAAATTCTTTCATTTAATTCACACTCCATGAATAATTCTAAATGAGATGGAATGAATTGTAAACACGTAATATAACCGTAATGTAACCACTTACCGATTTTTATGAAAGTTTTTCATAAAGTTTTCAAAAATCACTTGATCGTAATCTTACTAGAATCAATATCTTTCAAAGAATGACATCCTGTCATTCTCATTGTTGATTGAAGTTGATCCTGGTATAAACGGATCGTATCAGCGAGTCCTTCACTTCCACCTTTGACGCAACTCAACGCAAAAGGTCTACCAACAAGAACACCATCTGCACCTAAAGCTAGGCACTTAAACACATCCATACCACTACGAATGCCACCATCAACAAACACTGTCATTTGATCACCAACTGCTTTGACGATATCCGGCAATACTTCAACTGTCGCTAAAGAATCATCTAAAACTCTTCCTCCGTGGTTACTTACCACGATCGCATCAGCACCAGCCTCTAATGCCACCTTTGCGGCATGGACCGTCATGATGCCTTTGACAATAAATGGCTTCTTTAACTTTTCTTTGATATATCTAAGTTTTTCTACATTCTTATTTTCAACAGGTGTCTTACCAGCTCTAAGTAGTGGTAGACCTGCCGCATCAACATCCATCGCAACTGCCATAAACTGCATATCCTTGATAGCTTCGATTCTAGCGTCCACCCCTTCTTGTACCCAAGGTTTGATCGTAACGATACCTTTTCCATTATGATCATTGACTGCTTGAGCTGGTTTAATAAACAAGTTATCAATATCGATACCATCTCCTGTAAATCCTACGATACCTGTATCTTCACACGCTTGTAGAACATTGCAGTTATAATCATATTCACTGATATCCTCTGCTCCATAATTCCCCTTGATTCCCGCAACTGGAGCCACGAAAATAGGTGCTTTCATGTTTGTGTTCAATATCGTTGTCTCAGTCGTGATTGGGGCATCATCTACTAAAACATCCATATTGATCTTAATATCTTTCATCTTTTCTACATTTCTGATAAAAGATCTTCCTGAATCCTTTCCACCAAGTCCTGGAATTTCTCCTCTACATGCGATTCCATTACATTCCTTACATTCTCTACACTTCAAACTCATACTCTTTCCTCTTATTTTTCATGAATATGTTCTAATGCCATGCGATAGATATTTTCAATATGTTCATCTGCCATGGAATAATAGACCATCTTACCAATCTTTCTTGTCGTAACAAGTTTTGTCTTTTTTAGGTTAGCTAATTGATGAGATATCGCAGAAGTGCTCATTTCCAACAATGCCGCAATATCTGATACGCATAACTCATGCGCAAACAACGCATTCATGATCTTCAATCTTGTAGAATCTCCAAACATATCAAAGATCTCACTCATCGCATCTACATCTTTTTCATCAATCATTTGTTTCTTAACGATTTCCACTGCTTCTTTATCTGTATATTCCATTTATTGATCCTTTCCAAAATGAAGATTCTTCTTCATCTTCCCTGGGGCATAAAATTCCATTTCCTTTTTAATAGAAGAAATAGAATACATTTCTTGAACTTGACTACTTCCATCAATCATATCAATCACAAGTCTATCATATGTCTTATACCACTCATAATGCCAGCTAACGATCTCATCCCAATATACCAAGATACATTCCTCTTTATTATGTCGATTAAATAAGACAAGATAATCCTTTGTGAATCTACAAAGATCCTTGTCTGGCATAACAATTAAACAAAACAATGATAACGCAATCATTGATACACCAATAATGACCATATAAGGTTTCAAAAATGTAATCAAGGCTCCAGTGATCAAAGTAACAACTAAAAGACCAATTGGTTTTACATTCACGATTTTTTTATATGTCTTAGGATCCTTTGGTAGATTACGTGTACGTATAACTTGTGATTTCATAATAATGATATTATACCATTTGTTTGGTATACTTATTAGGCAATATTTTGAGGTATAAATATGAATCCAATTACTTTTGAAATTACACATGTAGATAAAAACTCAGGTGCTAGAACAGGTATCTTACATACACCACATGGAGATGTAGAAACACCAATGTTCATGCCAGTTGGTACAAAAGCTACCGTTAAATTCATTTCACCAGAAGAACTTGTTGAAATGGGAAGTGGTGTCGTATTAGCTAATACATACCACTTATGGTTACAACCTGGCGAAGACATCGTAGCCAAAGCTGGTGGAGTCCAAAACTTCATGAGATACCCTGGTCCTATGTTGACAGACTCTGGTGGTTTCCAAGTTTTCTCACTTGCGAAAACAAGAAAGATCACAGAAGAAGGCGTTGAATTTAAGAACATCTTAAATGGTGATAAGTTATTCTTATCCCCTGAAAAAAGCATTCAGATCCAAAATAAGATCGGTGCCGATATCATGATGAGCTTTGATGAATGTATTCCTTACCCTGCCACATATGACTACGCAAAAAAGAGCATGGAAAGAACACTTCGTTGGGCAGAGCGTGGTAAAAACGCAAATCAAAGACCTGACGAACAAGGAATTTTCGGTATCGTACAAGGTGGTGAATACGAAGATCTACGTCACTATTGTGCAGAAAAGCTTGTAGAAATGGATTTCCCTGGATATGCCATTGGTGGTACTTCTGTAGGAGAAGATAAAGAAACATTCCGTAAGATGGTACAAATGGCACAAGAGAAACTTCCATTGGATAAACCAAGATATTTGATGGGCGTTGGTGCAGTGAATGATCTATTAGACGCTGTTAGTATGAATATCGATATGTGTGATTGTGTATTACCTACACGTATCGCTCGACATGGCACTTTGATGACTTCTCAAGGAAGAATCAATATTCGTAAAGCACAATACAAAGAAGACTTTACACCACTTGATCCTACATGTGATTGTTATACATGTAGAAATTATACAAAAGCTTATCTCAACCATTTATGTAGAGCTTCTGAAGGTTTTGGAACAAGATTGTTTTCTATCCACAACATTCGTTTCTTGATCAAATTGATGGAAGATGCTCGTACAGCGATCAAAGAAGATCGTTTCAATGAATTCAAAGCTGAGACATTAGCTACAATGAAGTTTGATGAAAGAGGTTTTTAAGATGGATCTAAATGATATTAAGACAACAGATTTTGATTATGACTTACCAGAAGAGCTGATTGCGCAAACGCCTCTATCAGATCGTAAGACAAGTAGAATGATGGTATTACACATTCCTACAGGGAAATATGAACATAAACACTTCTATGACATCTTAGACTACTTCCATGAAGGAGATGTCATCGTAAGAAACAATACACGTGTCATTCCTGCTCGTTTATTTGGAACAAAAGAAGAAACAGGAGCACATGTAGAACTATTATTGTTAAGACAAATGGAAGATGATATTTGGGAGTGTCTTGTAGGAAACGCTAAGGTCGTTAAACTAGATACTGTCGTTTCATTCCATGATGGCCGTTTAAGAGCGAAGTGTGTTGAAATTGGGGATAAAGGATTGAGAAAGTTCAAGATGATCTATGAAGGTATCTTCAATGAGATCCTAGATCAATTAGGAGAAGTACCTCTACCACCTTACATCCATGAAAAGCTCAACGATCCAGAACGTTACCAAACAGTCTATTCTAAGATCGAAGGTAGTGCTGCAGCCCCTACTGCTGGTCTTCACTTTACAAAAGAGATCTTTGAAGCTTTACAAAACAAAGGCGTAACGATCGTAGATGTTACTCTACACGTAGGTCTTGGTACATTTAGGCCAATGGATACAGAACATGTCAAAGATCATGATATGCATGCGGAAGTATGTATGATGAGCAAAGAAGCCGCAGATACTTTAAATAAAGCCAAAGAAGAAGGAAGAAGGATCTTTGCGATTGGTACGACATCAGTCAGAACATTAGAGTCTGTTTGGAATGCATATGGTAGATTTGAAGAATGTACATTAGAAACAAAGCTATTCATCTATCCAGGTTATCAATATCATACGATCAATGGCATGTTAACGAATTTCCACCTTCCAAAAAGTACGCTTATCATGATGATCTGTGCTCTTGCGGGATATGAGAATGTTATGAATGCTTATAAGGAAGCAGTCAAAGAGAAGTATCGTTTCTTCTCATTTGGTGACTGTATGTTACTAACAAATGAATGAGTTAGAAAAAGAAGAATATCTTCAATATATTCTTTCTCGTAAGTCTTCTTCTAAAAGAAACTTCTATAAAGAATCTTTAAAAGAAATCGAACAATATAAAAAAGACCACCCTAACAAGAAACCATCGATATTACTTCATGCGTGTTGTATCGTATGTGCTTGTTGGCCTTTAGATTTCTTGATTGATAATGGCTTTGAAGTTACGATCATGTATAACAATTCAAACATATGGCCAAAAGAAGAATATGAACATCGTTTATCAGAATTAAAACGATATATTAAAGAAAGATGGAATGATTCCATTCCTATCATTGAAGAACCATATGATTACGATACATACTCTAAAACTGTATTAAAGAATAGAGAAAATGATCCTGAAGGATGGAAGAGCTGTTTTGGATGTTACGCTGAAAGAATGAACCATGCGTTCCATTACGCAGATGATCATCACTTTGATTATTTCACTACAGTTATGACTTTCTCTAGACAGAAAGATTCACAAAAGATCAATGAAATTGGTCTTAATATTGGAAAACAATATTCATATACAAAGTATTTTGTATCAGATTTCAAGAAAGCAAATGGTGCATTAAAGTCAGAAGCTATCTGTGATGAATATTGTTTATATAGACAAGATTATTGTGGATGTGAATATTCTTATACAGAAAGACATAAAACATGTGCAAAAACCCTTTAAATATGGTATTATTCGTAGGTACAAAAGGAGGAATAGAATCTTGAGTAAAGAAGATGCAATCCAGATGGAAGGTGTCGTAGAAGAAATCGCTTCTAACGCATTCAAAGTAAAATTAACAAATGGTATGGATATTCGTGCTACTCTAGCTGGTAAGTTAAGAATCCATCACATTAGAATTCTACCTGGAGATAAAGTTAAAGTAGAAATTTCACCATACGATTTAACAAACGGTAGAATTGTATACAGAAATAAGTAATCTACATCAATGATATGATGTAGATTTTTTATTTGCGTATATATTAAAAAAGAGATCAGAATTTATCTGATCTCTTTATCATTAACGACTCATTTTTCTTCTTAATACAAGTAATACGCCAGCTACCATAACACTTGTTACACCAGCTAATCCATAGAACAATGTATTTGAAGTATCAGAAGTATTCGCACTCTTTTCTTCCTTTGTGATCTCTACTTCTACTTTGTATGGCTTATCAGCACTACCATAATCACTATGGTTCGCATCACCCTTTACATAGTAATAAACTGTATATTTACCAGCATCCTTTAATTGAGGAATACCTTCACTATATGTCTTACCATCTAATGAGTAATAAACTGTACCACCTACTGTATTGAAAGCTGTAACGACTTTCTTAGAAGTTCCATCATATTTGAAGCTGATTGGTTTTACTTCTGTAGAAGAAGCAGCTTTTTTAACTTCTACTTCAATTGTCTTAGGTTCTGTTTCACTACCATAATCGCTATAGTTCTCATCACCCTTTACATAGTAATAAACAGTGTACTTACCAGCATCTTTTACTTCAGGAATAGAAGTTGTAAATGTCTTACCATCTAATGAGTAGTATGTCGTTCCACCAGTTGTCTTCTTATTTGTAACCAATGGTTTTGTTGAACCATCATATGTACGATCATTACCAGTTAATGTTGTTGAAGATTCAAGAGGAGTGATTTCTGAATCAACATGGTTTGGTGCTTCCTTAGTAGGGTCTCCAAAGTGGTTTGCATCACCTTCTACATAGTAATAGATCTTATATTTACCAACTTTTGTAGCTGTAGGAATCGTATCTTGCCATGTACCATCATCACCTAGCTTATACTTCATTGTTCCATTGTGAACAACTACATCTTTCACAAGTTCTTTAGCAGTACCATCATATACATTTGTTGTACCACTAGCAGTAGAAGTTGTAGCTCTAACTTTATTGATGATCGTTGTTACCATTGAAGGATTCTCTCGACTACCTGAATCAGTATGGTTTGCGTCACCTTCTACATAGTAGTAAATATCATATACTCCAGCATTTGTTCCTGTAGGAATCGTATTTTGCCATGTACCATTTGTACCAACTCTATACCATACCTTACCACCAGTTGTATTAGTTTCAGTAACTAACGCAATTGGTTGTCCTGTATAATCAACGCCTTTAACGTCACCAACGCTATTAACTGTTGTTGAAGAAGCTACAGGTGTAATTTGATATGTTGTATAAATATCTTGTGCAGCAATACCATCTACACCAGAATTGATCGTTGCCTTAACAAAGTATGTTCCAACATTTGTTGGTGCACCACCATCTGTAGCAGCACCACTATTAGTTGATGTTGTTTTATTAGCCTCATCAGGAGCTGTATCAGTTTCACCCTTTACATAACATGTAACGTTAGAATAATTTACACTAGGTAAATAAGTCTTTAAACTATCTAAATTAATTTGAGGATGACCATTCCATTCAGAGCCATTGTATGTTTGACTTGTTGCGGAAATTGTTGCACTTGCGACACCTGTAGTATCAGTGTCATCTTTCTTTAGTACATACTTATCAACGTTAGTTGTTGATTCGCTAGACTTTGTTACAGAAGAAGTATATTGAGTAATCGTAGCTGTATAAGTAACATCTTCTGTAGGTACGATCGTTGTTAATTGATCAGGTGTAATTGTGTTACCTGCAGTAATTGTAGTATCACCTACTTTTACATTTTTATCAGCTGTCCAACCACTGATATATGATCCTGTAGGAACATTAGCTGAAACATCCTTAGGAACAACTAAAGTAGATCCTTCAGGTGTAACTTGTTCAGTTGTTGTATCGCCAACAACAAAGCTATTTGTATTAACAATGTAGCCGTATACCATTTCAGCGGCTCCACCATTTGTTCTTACATAACCACCATTCAAAACACCGTTATCTGTTCCATGGCCTAAAATATAAATTTCAGGTGTATCATCAGTATCTCCGTTATTTGGATGGAAATAAGCATCAGTACTTGTAGTAGCAGCTACATATGTCAATGTATTTTCCGCACCATTATAATAAACAGTATTTGTGTTGCCCCAAGGTCTAGCACCTTCACTTTCATGTGTATAACAAGAACCCGCAACAAAATTAATTGTGTTTATTTGTTTGTGAGTTGTTGGATCACGTAAAACCATGGAGTAATTGAAATTATGATTATTCATTTTACCAGGTTGTACTGTAATGTATTTGTATGTTTTGTTATTTATAACTTTTGTTCCTTTTGTGGCTGTCCAAATAACATTTGGGCCTTCTGTTGTAGTGTCAGGATAAGTTACAGTTTGAATCGTTCCATAATAATCATCTTCTGGTGTAATTGTTATGTATAGATCATAAACAGCTTCAT
>CAVDZA010000056.1:0-7686 GCA_963613355.1 Bulleidia sp.
TATTGTCCTCCTACTATACTATTCACAAGATTTTTCGATTTTCCAAAAAAAAGTTTAAAAAAGACAAAAAAAGAGCTCCTATTACTAGGAACTCTTCATTTAGATTCTATAATCAATTACTTGTTTACAGCATCCTTGAATGTCTTAGATGCCTTGAACTTAGGAGCCTTTGAAGCCTTGATCTTGATCTTTTCACCAGTAGCTGGGTTTAGACCTGTTCTAGCCTTCTTGCTAACTCTTTCGAATTTACCGAAACCGTTGATAGAAGCTTCTCCACCCTTAACTACTACATTTGTGATTTCATCAAATACATAGTTAACAGCTTCTGTAGCGTCCTTCTTTGTCCAACCGAACTTAGCTGCTAAATCTTCTGCTAATGTCTTCTTTGTAATTACTTTTGTTGCCATAAAATTTCTTTGGCCTCCTTCTTTATAACTAGAATTTTACTATGTTTTCTAACATTTTCAATACGTTTTTATGCATATTTACGCATTTTTAACCGTTTTCATTTGCATGCATGTTTTAATAACCGATTTTTTACTAGACAAAGTTCAATTTTTTTATCTTTATCCACTATAGAATAATTCCGACTTTTCATTTATTATATTCAGTATGTTAAAGAAATTAAGACAAATATTGATTGGTTGTTTAACGATCCTCTGTTTTTTAACATCCATTCAACCTACATACGCAATTGAAAATACATTGTTAAATGATATCAGTGCGACATACGCAATCGTTATTGATCGAGATACAAATGAAGTGCTTTCCCAAAAGAACGCAGATGAAAGAATGTATCCTGCATCTCTTACAAAGATGATGACCGCTATCATTGCCATTGAAAATCTCACAGATTTGAATCAAACGATCATGATTACAGAAGATATGGTCGCAGGACTTGCGGAAGCGGATGCCAGTATGGCTGGGTTTAAAGTCAATGATACGCCAACCGTACAAGACATCTTATACGGTATCGCTTTACCATCAGGTGCTGACGCTACAAATGCCGCTGCTTTTACGATTAGTGGAAACATTGAAAGTTATGTTGAACTCATGAATCAAAAAGCCCAACAGATTGGTATGACAAATACACACTTTGTGAATACGACTGGATTACATGATGAGAACCATTACTCTACTGCCAGAGATATGGCAACATTACTTCAGTATTGTTTAACGAATGAAACTTTCACAACGATCTTCTCTTCTCATTCGTATGTAACTTCATCTTTAGCTTCTGCTCCTGAAGGAATTCAATTAGAAAACACACTATTCAAAGCTGCAGAAAAGAACAACTACACAATTCCAGGACTCATCGGAGGTAAGACTGGATTTACATATCCTGCAGGAAGATGTCTAGCTGCTTGGGAAGATATCAATGATATGCATTTGATTACGGTCGTCGCAAATTCTGATGCCTACGCACCAGCTTCACCTCACGTACAGGATACCAACACGATCCTCAATCAACTTCAAGTTTGGAATACAACAGCACTTCTTTCAAAAGATAGTGTCATTCAAACGATTGAAGTAACACATCCTCTTTCTGAAGTTGATACGATCCAAATCAAAGCACCTGAAGATCTTACATTAGATCTACCAACAGATGCCGAAAAAATAGTTTCCTGCACACTTCCTTCAACAGTAGAATCTACAAACAGCACACAAAATCTAGAAGGTGATCTTACAGTTACCGTTAATAATGAAATCGTCTATACAACAAAGATCATGGTACAAGTAAAAGCTGAATCTCATCTACTAGATAAGATCATCATCTGGTTTCAAAACCTATTCAACTAAAAGAAGAACCTAGCGGTTCTTCTTTTGTATCTTCTTCCATTTTGATCTTTGGATAAACTTCATTCTTACTCTTACTGGAAAGATTCGTACGATTCGATTTATAAATCCTGGAATGATCAAACAACGCTTCTTCATATGTTTGATCGTATACTTTACAACTTTATCTGGATCCATCGCATTTCTAGGAGCTCTTGTTCCACCTTTTAGATAGAAATCCGTATCTACTGGTCCAGGACACAAACAATACACATGGATTCCATAAGGTCTTAATTCTTCACATACAGCTTGTGTATAGGAAGAAACAAATGACTTAGAGGCATAATAGCCCGCAATGTATGGACCAGGTTGAAAAGCTCCTGTAGAAGCTATGTTAATGATCGTACCTGTATGTCTTTTCTTCATATCATTTGAAAACAACTTTGTAAGAGACATCAATGTCACATCATTTAAAACGACCATCTTCTCTTCTTTATCAATGTCGATCTTCCAACTTCTTTCGGTATATCCTACACCTGCGTTATTGATCAAGACATCGATTTCTTCCTCTTCTAAACTTTCATATAGTTTCGAAGCAGAACCAACTTCTGATAAATCACATACCAACATATGTACTTTATTGTGATATGTATTCTCTAATTGATTCTTTACATCAACAAGTCTCATACGATTTCTTGCCACAAGAAATAGTTCATCACCAATAGAAGCGTAATACTTCGCAAAGGCTGATCCAATTCCTTCTGTACCACCCGTAATCAGTACTTTACTCATATAACGCACCAATTTGATCGGCAACTACTTTTCCTGATACGAAAGCCCAAGTATTTCCAACACCTTCTTCTCTCGCATCAATACTAGCAGCACTACCAATGACATAGACATTAGATTCAGATGTCTTTGTATTAGAATCAATAACATTCATATTCTCATCAATTGAGATACAACCTTTTATTTCCATAGGCACAGAAGATAATTTCACACAATAGAATTCACCTTCTAGATCTATGATTCCTTTATCTTCTCTACCATATTCATCGAATGTCTTATTCTCACTACATTCATTATATGTATTGATCGTATTCACTAGATTCTCATAAGAGATACCTGTTGAATCACTGATATCTTGTAGCGTTTCTCCCACAAAGATACTTTCTAATTCATCTTCTAATTCTAGATAAGTACTTTCTTTGATCTTCTTGATCCATTTCTTAGAAGTAGAAGTATTCATGATCAAATAAGAATCTTCTACCACTGTTTGATTCAATTCATTCCTACTACTATCTTCATTCACATAACGATTTCCATTTGAATCTACAAGGATCAAACCATCATTCATCACACTTTGATCTGCATAATATGTATCAATGTATGTATCTTCATCTACTTGTAAAGAAATACGATTCATTGTATCTGAATCAATAGATGTAACTTCATATCCTTGATCAGATAATATCGTATCCATATCACCCGCATCATATTCATAGAATGAAGAAATATTACCACCTGTAGCGATAATGATATGATCTCCTGAAATATGATAGATTTCACCATCTTTATTCATCGCTTGGATACCTGTGATCGTACTGCCATCTTTCTCAATATCCAACGCATACGTACTCGTAAGTATTTCAGCACCAGACACTTCTACTTCTGTAGCTAACAATTCACCAATATTCGTATTATTCTTTGCGTATTCATTCACAACGATTCCATCTTCTTCAACTTCATTAAATTGAATTCCTAGATCATCTATCTGCCATGTTACGGTATCTTGTAAGTTGTCAGTAATAACGGAAGGATAGATATCAGAAGATAGATCATATGTTTCTTCACTAGGTTCTACATACAATTGTGTATAGTTTCCACCATACCTCACGATTCCACCTAACGTATCACTTTTCTCCACAAGAACACAATCAACACCTAATTGTTGAAGACGAAGCGTTGCGGTAATACCACTGATGCCTCCACCAACGATCACAACATCACATTCTTTTTCTACTTCTTTTGTTGGATGGTTTCCTATCGTATCTTTATTCCATTCACTTACATCACCATGTGCTTCCTTGATTGCCTCTTTCACAGCGGAAAGAATTCCTTTTGAAGTCACAGTAGCACCTGTTTGAACATCTACATTTACAGATTGTTCTTGGATAATGTATTTAGGAACATTCTTGATAGCCGCATCAGAAATAACAGCCGTTTCATTACTAGAATCAATCGTGATATCTGTAATACTACCCGATTCAAACGTAACAGATACTTGTATATCTCCCTTGTATCCTGCACCTGTTCCTTGGAATGTTCCATTCTTCACATTCTTATCATCTTTAGAAGAACATCCAACATTACACAACACTCCAAAAACTACTAACAATTTAAAAATCTTCTTATTCATCATATAAAAGTATAACATCCTTTTATTTTTCATTTCTTAAAGAACATCTTAATTTTACATCACATTTCTAATTCTTACGACATTCACGTATTAAGTGTTACCATTCAAAAATAGAGACGATCTATGATTGATGTATATTAACACTTTTTAACAAAAGATCTATTCACATGGAATAGATCCTTTTTCTATAAACTCTGATGTATTGCGACTAAAGCTTTCTTCAAGTCAAGAGCATTCATTTGACCAGGTGCACTCGCTTTTCTAGCTGTACCGAATGTCAAACATGATCCAAACACTTCACCACTCATTCTAGAAATAACGCCCTTATTTGACATCGACATTGTGATGAATGGTTGTTTTGCGTACTTCTCATACATTTCATTTGTAGCTTCTAATAACGTTAGAACATCTTTCGTTGTTTGTGGCATGACTGCGATCTTAGGCATATCTGCACCTTTATCCTGCATCAAACATAATCTATGAATGATTTCTTCTTTACTTGGTGTTTGGAAGAAATCATGATTTGACATGATTACCTTCACACCTTTTTGATGCGCATACGCAACGAGTTCTTCTACTTCTTGATCACCTGTATACAGTTCTACATCGATGATATCTACTGCACCACAATCAATGAGAGCTTTATTCAACTTAACATAATCTTCTGTGGATATTTCTTTTTCGCCACCTTCTTTTTTAGTACGGAACGTAGCTAACAAAGGTATTTCTTTTAGAACGATCCTCAATTCATTTGCCATATCACAGAGAGATTCAATATCTTCAATATTCTCAAACCAATCCACTCTCCACTCAAAAAGGTCTAAAGGAGCTTCTAAACTAAAATATGTTTCGCGCAGTAACTCAGATCTTGTTTTTTCAACAAGTGGCACACAGATCTTAGGCATACCACTACCAAACTCTATATCACGAATCTTTACGATATTCATATCTACTCTCCTAAAAATCAAATCCCATGACTTCTTTGACATAGTCAATTGGCATATCTTTTCCTGTCCACAACTTAAACGCCGCAGCACCTTGGTATAACATCATAGGAAATCCATTGATCGTTTGACATCCTACACTTGAGGCAATCTCTAAGAACTTTGTCTGTGCAGGTGAATAGATGGCATCCGCACAAATCAGATCTTTTCTTAAGTAAGAAGGATCTGGCAACCATGTTTGTCCATCCAATGGTTTCATACCAACACAAGTTGCGTTGACTAACAAATAAGAAGATTCAATTTCTTTCTTCAAAGCTTCTGTATCTTCTAGATCAAAGAGTTGTGCCTTACAGTTTGTATTTTCATTGATCTTCTTTACAGTCGCTTCTGCATTGTCCCAAAACTTATCATGGATATTAAAGATAGAGATCTCACTCACACCATCTAACGCTGCTTGTATCTCGATCGCTGTTGCGGCACCACCAGCACCCGCAACTGTGATCTTCTTTCCGATTGGATCGACATGTGCGTCCTTTAGTCCAGTCATAAATCCGACACCATCCGTAATCGTTCCTGTTAATACACCATCATCATTCACAACCGTGTTAACTGCCCCACACATTTTAGCGGCAGGTGTCAATTTATCTAGATACTTTCCAATCACTGTTTTATTTGGCATTGATACGTTCCATCCACGTACCTTCATCGCTCTAAAACCTTTTACTGTATCTTCTAACGTATCATTATCTACTTCAAACGCAAGATAAGCGTAATCTAATCCTAGCTTTGCGAATGCCGCATTATGCATCTTCGGTGAAGAAGAATGACGAATTGGATACGCAATCAATCCAATCAACTCTGTATGTCCTGTTATTCTTTCACTCATACTCACATCCTCCATGATTTTCTTGTATCTATTATATTCGATATCAAGTTGAAAACGAATCATAAAAGTAGTACTGTATTTCTATGAATCAAGAAAGAAAGTATTACTTTTACTTTATATAGAACCCTGAAGACCAAATAGATTGGTCATTTCATTCAGGGTCATCACAAGCATTCCAGTATCGAATGCTTTTTTTAGAAAAGAGGGACTTATGAAGTATGGTTTGATTGGTGAAAAACTAGGACATAGTTTTTCTAAAGAAATACAAGAAAGAATAGCAGAACTCAAAGGAATCCAAGACTATGAGTATGAACTATGTGAATTAGACGAACAAGCATTTAAAGCTTTCATGGAAAAGAAAGACTTTAAAGGTATCAATGTAACGATTCCTTACAAAAAAGCTGTCATTCCTTATTTAGATCATATTGATGATAGCGCTAAAGAAATTGGTGCAGTCAATACCATCGTCAATCGAGATGGAAAGCTTTATGGATATAACACAGACTTCGGTGGTTTCCTTTATATGTTGAGACAACACAACGTTTCAATGAATGATAAGAAAGTATTGATCATAGGTAATGGTGGAGCGAGTGCTGCCGTACAAGCTGTTTGTAGGCATGAAAACGCAGGTAGTATTACCGCAGTCAGTAGAAGTGCTAACAATGGTGCTATCAGTTATGATGAGATGTACACTTCTCATTTAGATTCTGAAATCATCATCAACACAAGTCCTGTAGGAATGTATCCTAACATTGGAAATTCACCAGTCGATATTTCTTGGTTCCATCGTGCAGAATGTGTAATCGATGTCATCTACAACCCAATTCTGACACGCCTTTGTTTTGAAGCACAGGAAGCTAACATCAAACGTATCATTGGATTAGAAATGTTGATTGCCCAAGCGAAGTACGCATTTGAAATATTCAAGGATATTCAATTTGATGATTCGATCATTGATGAAATCAAAAAAGAAATGTTAAAAGAACGTTGTAATATCGTTTTGATTGGTATGCCAAGTGCTGGTAAAACAACGATTGGTATGATGTTACAAGATAAGCTTAACAAAGAATTCATTGACCTAGATGATCTCATCATTAAAAAAGCTGGAAAGTCAATTCCAGAGATCTTTAAAGAAAGTGGAGAATCTGGTTTTAGAGCGATCGAAACAGAAGTCGCAATCGATGCCAGCAAGCTCAACAACAAGATCATCGCTACAGGTGGAGGAGCTATTAAACATAAGGTAAATATGGACTTCTTACGTTTAAATGGCATTACGATCTTCATTGATAGAGATATCAACAATCTCATTAGTGCCGATCCTACACGTCCTTTATCTTCTTCCAAAGAAGCTCTCCAACAAATGCATAAAGAAAGACAGCCACTCTATCAAAAGTACGCTGCCTATGTCGTAGATAATAATTCTGATATTGAAGAAACGGTCGATGAGATCGTACATGCGTATGATGATATCTTAGTAGACGCAGTGACTGAATAAAAACATGGATCATTCCATGTTTTTTTCATATTCACTTAATTTCTTCAAACATTTCAGGACTTTGTGCTAAACCTAATCGAAAGTGATTTTCGCAATCAAAACAACTTCCAGGCACAAAGTATCTTCTTAGATTATGATAACCACATCGTAGAACAACGTGTTGGAA
>CAVDZA010000057.1:0-805 GCA_963613355.1 Bulleidia sp.
ATCTATAATATATTCTTGTATATATCATAAGAACAAATCGGAACTACAAGATTATTTGAAAAAAATCCATTACTTTAAAATAATGAGTCAACATTTTGGTGCGTTATTTGGAACATCAACTCTATATAGAAATTTACATAAATCTAGCCAGCTGGTAAATAATTTTGAACATTCTAAGAAATTTGATTACCTTGTGAAGTATTTTGGATTATCTATCAATGATGAAGCGTTAAATCATCTTGATGCTGTGTATAATGTCCAAAGAAAAGCTGAAAAGTTTGCTAAGGGTAATTCCATGAAGAAAAAAATAATGGGTGAAACAACTCCGTGGTTTGCAATGACATATACATCCCCACAAGGTAGGAGTTCACGTACATCATATTTTGAATTTGATGCTGGCAATATTCTTATGCTGCAATCATATGTTAGAAAAATTTTGTCTACTCAAAATCATGCGAAGTATCAGCGTTCTGCAATGACACCACAACTTAGAGAATCAATTCTAAGAAGAGATAATTGGACATGTAGAAGATGTGGCAATTCAATCTATAAAGAAAAAAATCTACTATTGGAAGTGGATCATATCATCCCAATCTCTAAAGGTGGTAAAACAGAGCCTAATAATCTACAAACGTTGTGTTGGAAATGTAATAGAAGAAAGTCAGATAAGATTGTTCTTCCACCTGACATTGAAAATACTCAAAGAGTAATATTTCCAGATGATAGCAATTTGGATTGATAGGAATCAAATTAATGGTTCCTATTTTTGTTTGAAAAAAGCTAATGCCATGAGCATTAGCTAATC
>CAVDZA010000057.1:815-7664 GCA_963613355.1 Bulleidia sp.
CGAATATAGCACATAAAAAGTGTTTTCGTGCTTTTTGTTTTAGGGATTCTTCAATTTCCAAAACATTACCAACTTTATTATATAAAAAGCTAATGCTATTGCATTAGCTAATCTATTAATTTGCTGTATATTTGATCCATTTACCATCCTTATCAGCTATCCATGTTAATGATCCGCCATTGGGATCGCCATCTTTAAAGCCAATAGCGTACCAAGTATAATCATCATCTTGTTGAATTGCTCTGACTTTATACTTTTCACCTTTTTTAACTGTTCCTACTTTTTCAGCATCTACAGAATTTCCATATCTAATATTGATCTTGTCTGCTAGGATCTTAACTTCACCGTAACTATCTTTAACATGTAATGTATTCAACATTGCTACCAAATCTTTATCATCGGCGTAGGCACCGTCAGGATTAGTGTAGGTTACACTCATAATTCCGTAATCTTCAAAGATATATCCAATATATCCACCGGCTTCTAAAGAAAGTGTAGTTTCATCTACAATTATGTTGTCTTCTTGATCATTTCCGTAATCTAATACAGTTCTCAATGCACTATACCAATAATCTCCGTATGTATATTTTCCTTCAATATATGGATCGCCGCCTAGACCGATTCCATAACTATCTAGACTTGCTTCGATTTGTATCTTGGCTTCATCCTTTTGAATCGTTACCCAGTCTTGATATAGATAGGTATATGGAGAATCATATCCATCAGGAACTACTTCCCATCCATCTGCCAATTCCAGTGATATGAGTTTTGTTACACCATAGACTGTATTTTCGGATGGTGAACTATTTGGAGTGGTAGTAGCTTTTGGCTCAGAAGTGGCAGGTGTTGATTCCTTTGTAGTCTCTTTTGTTGGTTTCACAACAGAAGAAGTACTACTACTTTGTGATGCAGTTGAGCATCCAACCATTATTGTTGTAAGAAATATGATAGCTTTTTTTAACATAAGATTTTGTCCTTTTATCTGTATTAAATATATCATAAAGCACATAGTAAAAGGCTTAAAACACCCTTAAGCACGCATCAACTACGCAAAATCAGCTCCTCAGTTATCTTTCAGATGGTTGTGTATTTAGATTTGGAAAACAATCCTATAGCCTTTTTTGCGCATCAAAATGAAATAGATAAAATTCAAAAGTAAATGTATACTTTGAGTCACAAAACAATTTAAAATGTTCAGTAGCTTTACAATCCAACAAACCTAACGCAAAGACGATTCCTATCATTGCCATGACAGCCAATGCCTTTGTAGAGGACAAGACAAAAGCCATGAACGCAGGTATGAATGAACATATCGCAAAGCCATGGAATATAAAGAAAGTAGTGGAAACGATTGAAAAACTTGTGACTGCTTATCGGAAAAAGAAATAAAAAACAAGATTCCCAGGAATATCTTCCCTGGGAAATTGTTTATCTTACGTATGCATGCTTTTCCTTTAGTGTTCTTTGATTACTTCTGACATCTCAAAGTTGATATATCAATTTGGTAAGCATTAAACTTAACATAAAGTGTAATTTATCATTTAAAATGTTTTTTAGGAGGAAGTGTTTATGAAAGTGTTAATTATTAATGGTAGTCCTAGAATGAATGGTAATACGACTATGGCTATTGATGAAATGATTAAAGTGTTTGATAAGGAAGGAGTAGAAACAGAGGTCATTAGAGTAGGTAATCAAGATATTAGAGGATGTATAGCTTGTGGATATTGTTATGAACATCATCAATGTGTATTTAATGATCTAGTGAATGAAACTGCTAGTAAGTTTGAAGAAGCAGATGGTCTAGTGATTGCCACACCAGTATATTTTGCTTCTGCTAATCCTACATTGATTGCGTTCTTAGATAGATTGTTCTATAGTACTTCATTTGATAAATCAATGAAGGTGGGTGCAGGTGTAGCTGTAGCTAGAAGAGGTGGTCTATCTAGTACATACGATGAATTGAATAAGTTCTTTGGCATATCTAACATGCCTATTGCGACAAGCTGTTACTGGAACTCTGTTCATGGTAGACTTCCAGGAGAAGCTAGTGAAGATCTAGAAGGTTTAAATGTCATGCGTACTTTAGCTAGTAATATGTCTTTCTTAATGAAGGCTATTAGAGACGCAAAAGAGAAGTATGGTTTACCTGAAAAAGGAGAACCAGTAATGACGAATTTTGTAAGATAATAAATCATCCTAATGAAAATAAGACACTTGGTATTGTTATGTTATGTGTTTGTTCTTCATGCTTATGTGCGATCGTTCGTAACAAGAAAAAGAATGAAGGAAAAGATTGATAAGTACAATAATGAGTGTTTTTTAGTGCTTTTTCGGTTGGTAATATGAAATATTTGAATTTGAACAAATGAAAGCGTTTTACTATAATTTATAAAAGAGTAAATTATGCTAACAAATTTATCAGAAGAAAATAATGAGTCGCTATTATTAGAATTAGGTGATCAAGAAGCCGGTACGATTGGTGGATATTGTGAAGATGGCTTTCCTATTTACTACGCAAATGAAAAGATTGCGCATATGCTTGGATACGATGATGTAAGTGATCTAGTGAAAGGTATTGATGGGAAAGTAGCGAATACGATCCATCCAGATGATATGGACCGTGTCGTTAAAGAATTAAACAATGGTAACTTCTATGAAGGCATGACTTATAAGGTCACATATCGTATGCCAAAGAAAGATGGTAGTTGGATATGGACCGTAGATAGAGGTAAAGTGCTAAAGACAGATGACGATCGTTTAGCTATTTTAAGTGTATGTAATGATATGACAGAGTTTATTGATGAACATACAGAGCTAGAACGTGAAATACAATTATCGAAATCTACTTTAGAGAATATGCCTGGTGGATATCATCGATGTGCTTGTGATGAATCCTTTACTTTCTTGTATGTAAGTGAAAGATTCTTAGAGATCTTTGGATGGACAAGAGAAGAATTAGTGAGTGAATTTGATAATAAGTTCATTAATATGTTGCATCCAGACGATAGATCTACGACTGTAAACTATGTTGATGAAATAGAAGAAAAGTATGGTACGGACAAGGTTGCGGACGCAATCTATCGTATGCGTGGTAAGAATGGATATATTTGGGTCAGTGATGCGACTTCTTTAGTTAAGACAAAAGAGAAAGAGTTTTATCAGGGTACTTTAACTGATATCACAAACTTCGTGCAATCAATTGAAGAAAGAGAAAACGCATTAAAGCTAAGACAAGCACAGATGGAAGCTCTTGCGATTGACTACTCTGCAGTCTTTTATGTTGATTTGAAGAAAGACATAATGGAAACAGTCAAAGTAAAAGATGGATCACACTTCTTAAAAAATAATGAACATACATCTTCTTTTTCAGAATGGATCAACTTTTCTTCAGAGAACATCATCCTAAAAGAAAGTGCACCACATTATAAAGAAATGTTTAGTCCACAATATCTGATGGATTATTTATCTGAACATGAAGTGTTGATTGATAATCATGAAGTCATACCAAATGGTCTAGGAAAGAAGTACTATGAAGTACGTGTCGTTCCACTCCATCAAGATGAAAATAAATACCAAGTCATGATTGCTTATCGTCCTATTGATGATCTTGTTGAAGAAGAAAAGAAACAACAGGATGCTTTAAAGGATGCCTTGATGGTAGCTAAACAAGCTACAAGAGCTAAAACGACATTCTTAAGTAATATGAGTCATGATATCCGTACACCAATGAACGCAATCATTGGATATACAGCACTAGCACAAACACACTTAGAAGATGCAGAAAGAGTACAAGATTACTTATCTAAGATCCATACATCTAGTACACATTTATTAAATCTCATCAATGATATTCTTGATATGAGTAGAATTGAAAGTGGTACGGTCGAACTAGAGAAGAAACCAGTTCATATTCCAGATGTACTACATGATCTACGTACAATGATCCAAGGTCAGATCGTTGCTAAACATCAACATCTTTACATTGATACGTTAGATGTTGTGAATGAAGATGTCATTACAGATAAATTGAGATTGAATCAAGTATTATTGAATATCGTTACAAACGCAATCAAGTATACTGATGTTGATGGAAATATCATGATCCATGTTACGGAAAAACCTTGTTCAAGAGATGGTTATACGACATACGAATTTAGTGTTAAAGATAACGGTAGAGGTATGTCAAAAGAATTCGTAGAACATGTATTTGATAGTTTCTCTAGAGAAAGATCAACTACGATCAGTGGTGTTCAAGGTACAGGACTAGGTATGTCAATTACGAAGAATATCGTAGATATGATGAATGGTTCAATTACTGTAGAAAGTGAAGAAAATAAAGGGACAGAGTTTGTTGTGACACTTGATTTCAAGATTTCAAAACCTATCAGTAGACCACGTCCAATCAAAGATCTTGTTGGTGCTAGAACGTTAGTCGTTGATGATGATATTCTTACATGTCAAAGCGTTAGTAAGATGTTAAGAGATATAGAGATGAGACCTGATTGGTCTACATCTGGTAAGGAAGCAATCATCAGAGCTAAAGAAGCTAGTGAAATCAATGATGAATATAAGGCATACATCATTGACTACTTGATGCCTGACATGAATGGTATTGAAGTAGTAAGACAAATCAGAAGGGTAGTAGATGAAGATGTTCCTATCATTGTATTGACTGCATATGATTGGAGCGACTTTGAAGAAGAGGCTAGAGAAGCTGGTGTTACTGCTTTTATCGCAAAACCAATCTTTATGTCAGAACTTAGAAAGGTCCTAACAAATGAAGAAGATTCCAAGAAATCATGTGAGAACCAATATGATTTCAGCGGAAAACGTGTCTTACTAGTAGAAGATAATGAATTGAATCGAGAGATTGCCTGTGCGATCTTAAAAGATACTGGTATGGAAGTAGATACTGCGGTAGATGGAACAGAAGCAGTAAATATCATGTATAAGGCAGATGAAGATGAGTATGATCTGATCTTCATGGATATACAGATGCCAAGGATGGATGGTTATACTGCCACTAGAGAAATCCGTACACTTACAAACAATAAGAAAGCGAATATTCCTATCGTAGCTATGACAGCTAACGCATTTGAAGAAGATAAGAAGAAAGCTTTTGAAGCTGGTATGAACGCACATATCGCAAAACCTATCAGTATCAAACAAATCTCAAAAGTGTTGGATGATATCTTTTGATTGAGAAGCCTTTGTCTTTGATGAAGGCTTTTTATAGAGGGAAATAAAATGAAAATAGAAATATGTGGAAATCTAGGATCACCAATCGTTTTAGTTCAAGTCGTAATGGAACAAAAAGAAATACAAGTGAATAATAACTACATGAATATTGGTGTAATCGTAGATGATTGGAATCAAGAATTGTCTCCATGGTGTGCCAAAGCTGTATTTGGAAAACAAGATTTTGGAGATGGAGCTATCAAGACGCTTCATGAAATAGAAAAGGTTTGTAATGACCATCATAAAAAGTATTTGTTGTGTGGATATTCTTTAGCTGGTTTATTTAGTTTGTGGTGTGCATGTCAAACGAATAGATTCGAAGGAATCGTTGCGTGTTCTCCATCTGTCTGGTTTCCTGGATTTGTATCTTATCTAAAAGAAAATCCGCTTCAGACAAAGAAAGTATATTTAAGTTTAGGAAAACAAGAATCTAAGACAAGAAATCAAATCATGTCTACTGTTTCAGAATGTATTAAAGAATGTGAAGAAATCATTAGAGGACAAGATATTCCATGTGTTTTAGAATGGAATCCTGGAAATCATTTTACTGATCCTAATGGAAGAGTGAAAAAAGGAATCGATTGGGTGTTAAAATAGAACTATGTTAAAAGAAATAAAGATAAATGAAATAAATGGTTTTCGTATCGGACATGCACAAAATGAAGAAGCTAAGACAGGCGTGACAGTCATTCTATTTGATGAAGACGCAACAGTAGGTGTAGATATTAGTGGTGGTGGACCTGCATCAAGAGAAACACATTTACTTGATCCTACGACTGCTTCTCATCCTATCAACGCAATCATGTTAGCTGGAGGATCTGCGTACGGCTTATCTGCGGCAGAAGGAATCATGCGCTATTTAGAAGAACATGATATTGGATACGATACAGGATTCGCAAAAGTTCCACTAGTGTGTGGTTCATGTATCTATGATCTAGGATGTGGAAGTGCTTCAATCAGACCTAATGCTGATATGGCATACCAAGCTTGTTTGAATGCAGAAAAGAATGATGTTAGATGTGGAAATGTAGGAGCTGGAATAGGTGCTACGGTTGGTAAGATCAAAGGGATGGAACATTCCTCTAATTCTGGACTTGGCATATATGCCTGCAAACTTGGAAAGTTGGAAATGGCAGCTATCGTTGTCGTTAATGCCTTAGGAGATATCTATGATCCTTCTACAGGTAAAGAAATTGCGGGATTAAGAAATGATGAAGGAATACTAATGGATTCTAAGGAAGAGCTGTATAAGATCAGTGAAAAGACAGATATGTTTACTGGAAATACAACGATTGGTGCCATCATCACGAATGGAAAGTTTAATAAAGCTGAAATGAGTAAGATCGCATCTATGGCAAGAAACGCATACGCTAGGTGTATCGATCCAGTAGGTACGATGGCAGATGGAGATACGATCTATGCGGCTTCTATTGGAGAGGTGGAAGCGGACATCAATGTCGCTGGTACATTAGCAGCAGATGTCATGGCTCAGGCCATCCTTAACGCAATTAAAACAAGTAATCAATGAAGATGATTGAAAAAATCATCTTTTTTTTAACTTTTTTTTGGAAAATCGAAAAATCTTGTGAATAGTATAGTAGGAGGACAATA
>CAVDZA010000058.1:0-5934 GCA_963613355.1 Bulleidia sp.
TTCATCACATATCGTTTCATAGTATCTATCACGTTCACTAAGAGTCGCAACCGCTGAATTCATTTCATCAACACTTATACTGCCAACTCTAGAAGGGCTCATAAAATATCCAGCATTCACATAAGAATGATTCATCCAAGCATCATTAAAGTCTCTTTCACTCAATTCATCCCAACGTGTATGATATTGAAACATAGGAACTAACGCATTAACAAAATCTTTCTCACATGATAAATCAAATTGATTTGTATCATTCACATATTTTGAAAACTCCATTGCCATTTCAACCTTCGTCTCACCAAAAGGCATACCATCAAGAACATAACGCCACGCCGCTGTACTGATCGTATCGTCAAAAAACAAACTTGATACATCTAACATAACAACATTTGGTGATTGTGTTTCTAATGCTGATTTCAGTAAGTGATACGTCACCTCAATTGGTTGTGCACTTGTCGCAAGATTATAACTAACGATCCCAGAATCCTCATAAATTTCCATAGGAGAAACGCCTAATTCTGAGTGACTTGTGCCAAAGAAAAGTACTTGGTCAATATCTTCTTGTTGATTATAAAAAGTATTCAAACTCGCAGATGCACTTTCCGGAAAGCCAGGTCTATTCCATTTTTTCGCCAATACTGTTTGAGATGCTCCAAATATTAATATTCCAATAGATAAAAAAAGGATAACTTTAATGGCCTTGTATATCTTTTGTTTAAGTTGTGAAAAATCCATTCAATTTCTCCTTGATACGCTTTGTCATTATACTATATCTCCATCAAAAAAGCTTGATTCCATCGAACCAAGCTTTCTTAACAATCAAAATACACAAACAACATTCTATCCTTATCATTCATGTCTTTGATGATTTCATATCTACATCCAGGTAATAATTCTTCTACTAGATTAGACATTCTCTCTCTTTGATCCCATCCCATCTCAAATGCCATGAATGCTTTATCTTTTAATACTTTCTTACAATTCTTAAAGATCTCTCGATAGAACTTCAATCCATCTTCTCCACCAAATAAAGCTACATGAGGTTCAAAGTCTACTACACTCTTTTCCATTACTTCTTCTTGAGGAATGTAAGGTGGATTAGAAACTAATACATCTAACTTGATACCTTTATCAATCAATGGTTGTAACATGTCCCCTGTCACAAATTCAATATCAGCTTCATTGTTTAACGCATTCTTTTTCGCTGTTTGAACTGCTTCTTCAGAGATATCTGTAGCCATCATTTCTACCTTAGGCTCTTCTTTCGCAAGTACGATAGCGATAGCACCTGAACCTGTACCTACATCTGCACATGTGATCTTATCATTTCCTAGGAAATGTTCATCCATCCTAGCTAAGATATTCGCACATAGTTCCTCTGTCTCTGGTCTAGGAATCAACACATCTTCATTTACGATCATCTTATAACCATAAAACCATGAATACCCTAATACATGTTCCATAGGTTCATAGTTCAAGATCCTTTCCATACCAGAATGAAATTCCTTCTCTAATTCTGTAGGCATTTCATCTTCATAATGAAGATATAGATCATATCTTTCTTTCTGTGATAATTCTGTTAGATATGCCATGACTGTTTCTGCAGGAATATCTTTTTCATCACACTTCTTTTCATAGTCTCTTACGACTTTGGAGAAAGTTGTCATTCAGATACCTCTAACTTTCTCTTTTCTTCTTCAGCTTGTAAGGCATCAATCACTTCTTGAAGTTTACCTTCCATGATCTGATCTAAGTGGTTAACAGAGAAATGAATTCTATGATCTGTTACTCTATTCTGAGGATAGTTGTACGTTCTGATCTTTTCACTTCTATCACCTGTACCGATCTTCGCTCTTCTTTCCTTACCTGCTTCTTCTTCCTTCTGTCTTTGCATCTCTTCGTAGACTCTAGCACGAATGATACGGATTGCAGTTTCTCTATTTTCAATCTGAGATCTACCTTCTTGGCAGTTCACTGTAATACCAGTAGGAATATGTACGACTCTTACCGCACTATCTGTCTTATTGATATGCTGACCACCTGCACCTGAAGCTCTATGCGTTTCAAATGTTAAGTCATTCATATCTAGATCAAAGTCTTCTTCTTCGATTTCAGGTTGACATAAAACAGTAGCTGTAGAAGTATGGATTCTACCCTGTGTTTCTGTCTTAGGAACACGCTGCACTCTATGAACGCCACTCTCCCACTTTAAAGCCTTATATACATCCGTACCCTTGATAGAGAATACGATCTGAGAGAAACCACCAGCTTCAGATACAGATGCTTCCATGACTTGTACTTTCCATCCATTGCTTTCGGCGTATCTTGTGTACATTCTATATAAGTCACCAGCGAAGATATTACCTTCATCTCCACCAGCTCCTCCTCTGATTTCCATGATTACATCATTTCCATCTTCTGGATCTCTAGGAATCAACATCTTTTGGATCTTCTCTAAAAGAGCTTCTCTTTCAGGAACACATTCTTCTAGTTCCATCTCAGCCATCTCTTTTAGTTCCGCATCATCTTCTTTCAACATTTCTTCTGCTTGTGAGATCTTAGAATCTAGATCCTGTAGTTCATGCCAAGCATCTACAGAACCACTTAATCTAGCTTGTTCCTTTGATAACTTCGTAATCTTTCTAGGATCACTAATGACTTCATCACTAATCAACTGATCACTGATTTCATTATATTGTTTTTCTATTTCTTGTAACTTTTCTCTAACAGCGTCCATCTATCATCCCTCATCTAAATCTGTATATTCTTCTTTTGTCTTGATTAACTGTTTTAATCTACGTATTGCTTTTGATTCTATCTGTCTTACTCTTTCCTTCGTAACACCATAGATCTTACCAACTTCTTCCAATGTCTTGATATTGCCAGTACCATCTAATCCAAAACGCATTCTTACGATTGCTTCTTCTCTATCTGGTAATTCCTTCAACATCTTATCCACTTGCTCTTTTAACAATTCACTTTGGAAAGCTTCTTCCGGTCCCATCATAGATTCATCTTTAATAAAATCACCTAATGTAGAATCCTCTTCTTCCCCTGTTGGTGTTTCCAAAGAAACGGTATCCATAGATACTGCCAACAAATCCGCAACCTTAGCTTCATCCATACCAGGAATCTTCTTAGCAATCTCTTTATTCGTTGGTTCACGATTCAATTCCTGAAATAATTCCCTTTGAACTTTCTTGATCTTATAGATCTGTTCTGTTGTATGAACAGGAATACGAATATCTCTACTTTGATCCGCAATCGCTCTACTCATGGATTGTCTGATCCACCAAGTAGCGTATGTAGAAAAACGGAAGCCCTTCTCAGGATCAAACTTCTCTACAGCTTTCATCAATCCCATATTACCTTCTTGGATCAGATCTTGGTAAGACAGCCCACGATTGACATAGTCTCTTGCCATTGAAACCACTAGTCTTAGATTCGCATTGATCATTGTTTCTTTCGCTTCTTGATCACCTTTAACGACTCTTCTAGCGACTTCTAGCTCTTCTTCTGGTGTCAATCTTTTCACTGCACCAATTTCTTGAAGATAAGCTTTCATAGAATCGGAAGACTTCTTACGTTCTACATCCTCTTCACTTTCATCAGATTCTGTTTCTTCCTCTTCTTCTAGTTCCTCTTCTTCATCTAAAAGATCATCATCGTTAGTTTCTAAGAGGATATCATCATTCTCTTGTATCCAATTGAATAACTCTTCTTCCTCATTCTCACTCAAATGATTCTTTACAGCTATATCCATCACTTCTTTTTCTGTGATTTCGTTTTCTTTCTTAGCTTTCTCTAAGAAATATTCTTTGATTTCATCTAAACTCTTATACTTCTTTTCAGGCATAAACTTCTACCTCTTTTTATGAAAGAAATTATACCATGTTTAAACAAAGAAAAGACTAAGGATAACAACACCTTAGTCTCAATCTTCTTACTTAAGTCCGTATTTCTTATTGAACTTTTCTACCTGACCTGCAGCAGCTGCGAATCTCTGTCTACCTGTGTAGAAAGGATGGCAGTTAGAGCATGTATCAACCTTGATTTCTTCACGTGTAGAACCTGTTTCAAATTCTGCACCGCAAGATGTACATACAACCTTAGTCTTGTAGTAATTTGGATGAATTCCGTTTTTCATGTTATTCAATCTCCCTTCTGCCTTATGCCTCTATACGTGCATAAAGAAAGTGCACTAAGAATATACCATATTATGTGTGATGTTGCAATTGAAAAGTTAATAGGTCCTACACAAACTTGTTTATATCACGTTACTTAAACAAGTTTAAGAAAGAACTAGAGAATCTTACATGTAACCAAATCATCTACTTGTCATACGTCAAGTAGTCAATTCATAAATTTCTATAATTGAGTTTCTAGCCTTTCTCAAGCAAAAGCAACTATCCCAGGATAGTTGCTTCAATCTTCTTCTGAAATACAAATGGCATTGTGTAATATGGCATATACATTACACCGTCATCAATTCCAATATTCTTCTTAGAAAAGCGAAATGCGTATTTACATTTATACTTCTCAACAAAGTTATCAAAACTTTTTGATTTTGTATGTAATCCACCTTTTACTTCAAGTGGTGTTATTTCACCTTTGTAATATGTAACAAAATCAATTTCACTAGATGTATTTGGTTCAAAATAGAAATGTTTATATCCATTCATGTCCAGTATTTGATTTGTTATATTCTCATAGAGCGCACCTTTATAGATTCCTAAAGCATCCTCCAGTGCTTTGGTGATAATCGCATCTTCAAAGTTAGACAACAACAAACCAGTATCAAAACAATAAACCTTAAATACCCCCAACTCTTCATAAGCCTCTAACGGATCATCTATCGCATTCAATCGATGATTCTTAATGATAAGTCCACTCATCTCTAACCAATTCAAACTCGTATCAAAATGTTTTGCGCCATACCCACTATGTACAAGTTTATATTGGAATTTTTTATTTTCCTTCGCTAATTGTACGGGTAAGCTTTTATAACAAGAAATTGCCTTCAATCTTATCTCAGGATCAGCATACACCGCAATATCATTCATATAGTCACTTTGTAAATGTCTTAACACTCTAACAGGTTCAGATAATGAATTGTTATTGATATAACGACTCACTGCTTCTGGCAAGCCTCCTACTATCATGTACGTATTAAATAGTTCCAAGAACTTTTCATGAATGGCTTGAGGTACAGGTGTCATAGTTTCAATGCAATTTTTTACTGTATCAATAAATCTTTCATTCAGATTCATCGCCCACAAAAACTCTTCAAAATCTAATTGGTGCATTGTCCAATGATTGATATACCCTACAGGAAATGAAATGCTAGTTTTTAAAGTCACTCCTAACAGACTTCCAGATCCAATCACATCATACTTACAATCACTTGTAAAAAACTTCATCATACTGATCATGTTAGGAACATTCTGGATTTCATCAAAAAATATTAGAACTTCTTCAGGATTACTAAAATCATCATTCATATGATTCAATTCAATAAAATCCAAAATATCATCTAAAGACTTCGACTGTTCAAAGAATTTCTTTGCTCTTATATCTTCTTGTAAATTGATTTCTATAAAAGTTTTATATTCTTTTCCAAACTCTCTAATTACCCAGGTTTTTCCAATCTGTCGAGTTCCATCAATCAATAAAGATTTTCTATTCTTATCATTTCTCCAGTTCTTTAAATCTCCTAATATTTTACGATACATACGTCTACCTCTAAGCATAGCATAAGACGAAATTCGATTTTTATCAAGAAACAAATCGATTTCTTTCGATTTTTATCAAGCAAATAATCGATTATTTTCGATTTTTTTCAAGTTCATTAAATAAGAATACTACTATTCTTTATATTACCTTCATGTAAATGTACTTATTTTATTATTTTCTTTTATGAGACTTAATATTTGA
>CAVDZA010000058.1:5944-7342 GCA_963613355.1 Bulleidia sp.
AATCTAATGAATCACATGATTTTTTATGAATAGTTTCTTGAGGAACATTGTAATTTAAATTTGGCATTACCACTGTAAATTGATGCCTATCCGATTTGAAAGTTTTTTTCTTATCTTCGCAATATTTGACTTGTTTTTTATATCCATCAATGATTTTTCCAAATCCACTTCCCTTTCTTTCCATATACCCCAATCTATTTAACATATCAGCTAATATAGGATTTCTTCTTGTGGAAGGCACATTAATAGGATCTCTTTCTTGAATGAGTGAGCCATCAAACATTCCACCTGGAGAATAAACTTCCATCCTATCATCAAAAATATCAATATGTACTTCACTACCAACTTCCATATAGTTTCTGTGAATAAAAGCATTCACTAAAACCTCATGTACTGCCTGTTCTGGATAATCCGGCATTTCAATTCTTCCATTCCCTGTCTTTCTCCAACATTTCTTGGTATTATTCTTAACAAACTCAATCCCATTTTGTAACAAAGATGCTAGTGATCCACTAAATTCCTTATCATCAACAGCTTCCATAACTCCAGAAGCTTTATCCAAACCATACCAATGTGTACAAAATAAACGAGAGTGTCTCATCGGTGATTCATCCGCTAATAAAAGGTCAGCATTTGTAAGCTTATTATTTTCATCAATCAATTCAAATGAAACAAAGTCTGAATCTAACAATTCCATACCTGTTCTCATTCGATAAACAGACCGTAACTTCGTAAAGGAAAATGAATTAAACGAATAACGTGTAGAAAGTCCATCAAAAGAAGTATTCCCTCCTCGTAAAAAAGCCTCTTTAAATCAACTGCACTTGCTGGTACACTTTCATTTCCAATTCGTATATAAGCAATTCGATTACCATCGCCAATGTAATAATATGGTGTTTCTTGACCTGGTAATACCTTCAAAACCACAAACTTTTTATCAATTTCCATATGTATTTCTAATACAATCTGAGGAACAGGATCCATCTTTGTTTTTATGATTTCACTTATTTTTTCAGATACCCCATTAGCATCATCTAATCCAATAAGTTTTTCATCGTTAGATACCCAAAATAACAACGCTCCACCAATACCATTCGCAAAAGCACTAACGCTCTTCAACCAACTTTTTTGTTTACGTTCCTCTAACATTTCTTTCTTATCATATTCTGTTGTTTCTCCAATTAACTGTTTTTACAAATATACAAACGATTCGATAAAATTTGTGTTTTAACAACAATCTAATCTCATAGCATTTTTTCACTAAACCATACAAAAAGAACTCGATTTCTCGAGTTCTTCATGTCATTTGAATTAATGATTAAGCATTTTCAGAAGATTCTTCATCTTCATCTTCATCATCTTCATGCCATTTTCTACCAAAGTATGTAGATACAACAG
>CAVDZA010000059.1:0-7174 GCA_963613355.1 Bulleidia sp.
AATATGATGAAAAGAAACATATCGAGAAAGAGAAGAATATCAGCTACGAAGATGGAATTCTTGAAGGTAAGGAACAAGGATTACTAGAAGGCAAACAACAAGGACTCTTGGAAGGTAAGAAACAGGGATTACTAGAGTCTAAGATTTCTATTGCGAAAGAAATGTTATTAAGTGATATGTCTGTTGAAATGATATCTAAATTTACTGGATTGTCCAAAGAAGAGATTGAAAAGATACAAGAGCTTGGGTGATAGACAGGATCATTCAATACACATGTTTATCAAAAGAAGAAATTGAAGAATTATGAAAGGAATGAGATACATTGTGTAGTGTCTCATTCCTTTTCGTTCTTTAATGTAATTTCAATGACAGTGTCGATAGAATCAGGACATTGGTGGGTAGAAGTATCAATGTTTAAGAATGTATATTCTGGATAACTTTCTGCGTTCCAAGGAGTTTGGATCTTGATTTCAGATCCATCGGATAATCTTCTTACTTTTTGGATCTTATCTTTTGGAATGTGTACAGGAATATCAAATACACTTTCATCTAAGATATGTGCGTAGATGATATTTCCATTTTGTGTGTATCTGCCCCATTCAGGTTTCTCTAGGTCACATTTTGAACAGTTGTAGATAGAAGTGCTGTTGTATTTCATCCATTTGGATATATCTTCTAGTATTTGAATAGATTGTTCTGGAAAGTTACCTCTAGCGTCTGGACCTACATTACAAATCAAATTACCAGACTTACTAACACATTCTACTAATGTTCGGATGATCAGCTTTGCGGATTTGTAGTTTGTATCCTTTGCGCAATAGCCCCAATGTTCATTCATTGTTAGACATGCTTCCCATGGTATTGGTTTTCCTGCTTTGTTGGTAATACCAGTAGGTGGGATCATTTGTTCTGGAGAGGTGAAGTCACCTGAAGTGAAGGATGGATGTTCATCTATGATCGTTCCAGGATAGATGCCATCTCCTTCCAAACGATTATCAATGATCATATCTGGTTGATACTCTCTAGCCATGGATACGATCTTATTGGCATCCCATACATCTTTTTTCATTTTGTCATAAGAGAAATCAAACCACATGATATCTAACTTTCCATAGTTTGTTAGTAACTCTTTGATCTGTGTATGCATGTAATCTAAATAACGATCAAAGTCTCTATGTTCATTACTACATTCTGGATGGTTTCGCATAGGGTGGTGTAAATCTTTGTAGTGAGGATAATCCGGATGATGCCAATCTAATAAGGAATAATAAAGACCTACTTTAATGCCTTCCTTTCGAAATGCTTCTAAGAATTCTTTGACATAATCCCTGTCTGATTTCCAATCCGTTGTCTTTGTATCAAATAAACAATAACCATCATGATGTTTAGCTGTCATGACTGCGTATTTCATACCTGCGTTTTTGGCCAGCTTTGCCCATTTGGAAGGATCAAATTGATCTGGGTGGAATTCATGAAAGAAAGGAATATAGTCTTCTTCTTTCATTTCTTCATTACTTCTGACCCATTCTCCTCTAGCAGGGATAGAATACAATCCCCAATGAATGAATAAGCCAAAACGATCTTGTTGGAATTGATGGATGTTCATATCATTACCTCTTGAATAAAAGTATACGATATTTAAGAAGAAAGTATTCACATTTTAGTGATTTCTTGTTATCTTGTGTTTGTTATGAAAAATAAGCATATCTATGGTATAATATGCGAGTTTTTGGAAGGTGAAAAATGATTAAAGCGATTATCTTGGATTTCGCGGGTTCTATTATTGCGGCAAAGGGTGCTGATTATAATGAATTGATCCGTGAAGTAATTGAAAATAGTAACTTAAAAAATGAAGAAGAAGTCATTGCGTTCTACAAAGAAGAGTTAACTGCGTTAGAAGCTGTATCTCAAGGTGAAGATTTCATGACAATGGATGAAATGGAAGATAAGATCATCACAACAGCGATCGATAAGTATAACTTAAAGAAAGATCGTAAACAGATGCATACTTTATTACAGAATTTCTGGATGTATGCTCCAATTCATGATGATGTAAAAGAGTTCTTCGCAAAGTGTCCAATTCCTGTATATATTCTTACAAATCATTCTGAAGATTATATTCATGTCGTTGTACGTAGAAATAATCTACATCCTTATGGAATCTATAGTTCAGAACATGTAAGAGTTAGTAAACCATCTCCAGCATTCTACGCTAGAGCGAAAGATATTACTTCTTATGAGAATGATGAAGTAATGTATGTATCCAGTGATTTTGAGACGAATGTCGTTGAGGCAAATGAAGCTGGGATCCACGCAGTGTTATTGGATCGTAAGAGACAATATCGTAATACAAAGTGTCAAAGAGTTAGAAGCTTAGTAGAAATACTAGTGAACTTAAATCAATAAAAAAGAGGCGTTTATGGCAATTCTTGAAGTGAAAGATTTAAACTTTTCATATAACGAAGAAGGAAAGACGATTGAAAACGTCTCTTTTTCTGTTGAAGAGGGAAGCTATACAACGATCGTAGGTCATAACGGTAGTGGTAAGTCTACGATTGCGAAGTTGATCATGGGATTACTGGAAAAGAATAGTGGTTCTATTGTGATCGATGGATTAGAACTGACTGTTGAAAATCTAACAAAGATCCGTTCTAGGATTGGTATCGTATTTCAAAATCCAGATAATCAATTCATTGGTGCGACTGTTAGAGATGATATTGCGTTTGGTTTAGAAAACCATTGCGTAGATCCTTCTTTGATGGATGGAATCATTGAAGAAAATGCAGGACTTGTGAAAATGGGTGATCGTTTAGATAAAGAACCAACACATTTAAGTGGTGGTCAAAAACAAAGAGTTGCGATTGCGGGCGTACTTGCGATGAAACCAAAGATCTTGATCTTTGATGAAGCGACAAGTATGTTGGATCCTGATGGAAAAGATGAAATCAAGAAAGTAATCATGAAATTACATCAGGAAAGTTCTTTAACGATCTTATCCATTACACATGATATTGATGAAGTAGCTTCTTCTGATCATGTCGTTGCGTTAGAAAACGGTAAAGTCGTTATGACAGGTACACCAGAAGAAATCTTCAAACAAGAAGAAAGATTGAAAGAAATGAAGTTGGATATTCCTTTCTCTTTGAAGTTAAGAGATGAATTAAAGAAAAGAGGAGTAGAGACCAAGCGTCATTTGAGTATGGAAGGGATGGTGGATGAATTATGCCAATTACATTCGAAAATGTAAGTCACACATATAGTGCCGGAACACCATACAAATTCAGAGCTTTAAACAATATCAATCTAGATATCCGTGAAGGAAAGATGACGGCTATCATTGGTCAAACGGGTTCTGGAAAAAGTACTTTGGTACAACACTTAAACGCATTGTTATTGCCAGATGAAGGTATCGTTCATATCTTAGATAGAGATATTGTAGCTGGTGAAAAGAATAAGAAATTAAAAGAATTGAGAGGGAAAGTTGGTTTGGTATTCCAGTTTCCTGAATATCAATTGTTTGAAGAAACGGTATTAAAAGATGTAGCGTTTGGTCCAAAGAATTTTGGATGTACGGAAGATGAAGCGAATAAACGTGCAAAGGAAGCTTTAAAGTTAGTTGGATTAGGTACGCAACATTACTATGAAAAGAGTCCACTAGAACTATCTGGTGGTCAAAAAAGAAGGGTAGCGATTGCGGGAATACTAGCGATGGATCCTGAGGTGTTGGTGTTAGATGAACCAACAGCTGGTTTAGATCCAGCAGGTACTGCTTCTATGATGGCTTTATTCTCTAAACTGAATAAGGAAATGCATAAGACAGTATTGATGGTCACACATGATATGGAAAATGTATATACGTATTGTGATGATGTGGTCGTGATGGATCAAGGACAAATCAAACTACATGGTTCTGCACGAGACTTCTTTTCAGATCCTAAGAAATGTAGAGAATTGAACATTCTTCCTCCTTACATCGTAAGAATGAAAGAAATGTTGAATGAAAAGGGATTTGAAGTACCTGAATCTGTTGTGAATATGGATGAACTTGCGGATTATATCGCAAAGGAGGTCAAGTGATATGGGAAACTTTACACTTGGAAGATACCTTCCTTTAGATTCCATCATTCATAAATTAGATCCTAGAGCGAAGATCATGGCAATGTTATTAGTGTTGATCACGATCTTCTTTCCAGCAGGATGGTTAGGTTACGCAGTAATATTTGCGTGTGTATCCGTAGTAATCATTTTAGCGAAGTTATCTGTTTCTTTTATTTGGAAGGCAATGAAGCCAATGTTATTTATGTTGGTGTTCTTATTGATCATTAACGCATTGGTGTTAAAGACAGGTACTGTATTGATTACGATTGGTGGATTTTCCTTGTATTCTGATGCGGTATCTCAGACATTGTATATTGCGGTCAGATTGTTGTTGATGGTAATGATCACGACATGTCTAACAGCTACAACAAAGCCATTAGAAATGACATTGGGCATTGAAGACTTATTAAGTCCATTCCAAAAGATTGGATTACCTTCTCATGAGATCGCAATGTTGATCTCTATTGCGTTACGTTTTATTCCAGACTTGATCGATGAAACGGCACGTATCATGAAAGCACAAGAATCTCGTGGTGTGGATATGAAGGAAGGAAAGATGTCTGAAAGGATCATGGCTATCTTGTCATTGATCGTTCCTTTGTTTGTATCAGCTTTCCAAAGAGCAGAAGATCTAGCCAATGCGATGGAAGCTAGAGGTTACGCACCAGGAGAAAAAAGAACACGTTATAAACAACTGAAAATGACATTAAAAGATTGGCTGTTGTTGGTGGCTTGTGTCGTATTGATGGGAATCATCATTTGGATTGCGTGGTTTAGATGAGATACAAATGTATTGTTTCCTATGTAGGAAACCATTATGAAGGATGGCAATCTCAAACAAAAGGAAATTCCATTCAAGAACAGATCGAAACAGCAATTCAACACATTACACAAACAAGAACACCTATCACTGCTTCTGGTAGAACGGACGCAGGAGTAAACGCTAGAGAACAAGTATTTATGTTTGATAGTGAAAGAGATATGGATGGAAGAAAATGGATGGGTGCTATCAACGCATACTTACCAGATGATATCCATATCATGAATGTAGAAAAGAAAGATGAGATCTTTCATTCTAGATTCAATGTACGATATAAGAAATATACTTATCGTATCAATAATGGTATGTATGATGTCTTTTCTAAAGATATCGCATATCAATATTCTGTTCCATTAGACTATGAAAAGATGAAAGAATGTATCCATGTGTTTGAAGGAACACATGACTTCACATCTTTTAATTCATCTTCTTTAGAAGAATATCCAATACAAGTACGTTCTATTTACAAAGTGGAATGTCATGAAGATGGAGATATGATTTCTTTATCTTTTACAGGAAAAGGATTTCTTAGATATCAAGTAAGAATGATGGTAGCTTCTATCATTGATGTAGGTAGAGGAAAGATCACGATCTCAGATGTCAAAGAAATGTTGGATGCGAAAGATAGAACAGTGAAAAGACATAACGCACCTGCGTGTGGATTGACACTAGAACATGTCGATTACTTTGAAATGATTGGTTTGAATGAGAATATTCAAATACGAGAGTTTCTAAGAGGAGATGTACTTTGTCATAAAGATTGGGACATTGTAGATATTGAACAAAGAATACAAGAGAACAGAAGACCTTGTGTATATGCGATATGTACAAGAAATAACCAAGAGATGAAAGGATGTCTAGTATTAAATGATACAAACGCAACCATTTATCTCTATGATCTAGATGATCAAAAATACATCGAAGAAATCAGAGAACAGATCACAAATAAGCTAAAAGAGAAGAACATAGATGGATTTGATATCCGAAAATATGATTCCTCAAAAAATTATCTGAAATAAAGAAAAAAAAGATTGACTTTATTGCGTTGGACTACTAGAATCAAACATGGCACTCCATGCCAAAAATGTAGCCCCGGTAAAGTTACATTTTCAGTAAAGGAGAAAAAAAGATTATGCGTCAAACAACGATGTTAAAGCCAAGCGAAGTTGTCCGTACATGGTATGTAGTAGATGCTACAGATGCTACACTCGGACGTCTTGCTACTAAAGTAGCTACAGTATTAAGAGGTAAGAATAAGCCAACTTACACACCTAACGTTGACTGCGGTGACTATGTTATCGTTATCAATGCTGATAAGGTTAAGATTACTGGCGACCAGGATTTCAAGAAGTTCTACTTCTCACATTCTATGTTCCCAGGTGGTCTACGTGTAAGATCAACTAAGACTATGCGTGAACAATACACAGTAGAATGGGTTGAAAAGGCAATCAAGGGTATGCTTCCTCATACTAAGCTAGGTGATGTTCAACGTAAGCATGTATTTGTTTATGAAGGACCTGAACATCCACACACAGCTCAGAAGCCAGTTGAGCTCAAGGTAAAGTAAGGAGGAAAATAGACAATGCCAACAAAGAAGAAGACAGTTAGCTACGCCGGAACAGGACGTAGAAAGAAGTCTGTTGCCCGTGTTTATATGACTCCGGGAACAGGTAACATTACAGTTAATGGTCGTACTTTAGAAGAATACCTACCACAGGCTACTCTTCGTATGGAAGTTAACTCTCCATTAGTATTGACTGAAACTAAGGATCAGTTCGATATCAAGATCAATGTATACGGTGGTGGTTATACAGGCCAGGCCGGTGCTATGAGACATGGTATCGCTAGAGCTTTGTTAGAAGCTAGTGCTGACTACAGACCAGTACTTAAGAAAGCTGGATTCCTCACACGTGATTCTCGTATGAAGGAAAGAAAGAAGTACGGTTTGAAGGGTGCAAGAAGAGCTCCTCAGTTCTCAAAGAGATAAAAACAAGCTACTGTTTGTTACTACGTACAACAATGGAAAACCACTCAGAGCCTTTATTCAAGGGCTTTGGGTGGTTTTTCTATTTCTGTGAGTTTTTCTGAGAAGCGCTGAAAAGTGAACTTAAGCACGCATCAACTACGCTTCAACTACGCAAAATTAGCACCTCAGTTATCTTTCAACACGCACAGTGTTTTAAAAGGGTATAATTATTTATGTGAGTATATAAGAGGTTGATCATGCAAGATAGATATTATTTTTATAAGGACGAA
>CAVDZA010000060.1:0-7124 GCA_963613355.1 Bulleidia sp.
ATAAAATCAAATGTTAATTGTGAATAGAATGTTTATATTCTTGAATCAGAGTCTCCTTCTCTATTTTGAACGAAGATCACTTCATCTACATCTTTAGAAAAGATAGAATCTTGATTCGCAGTCATCGTCACTAGATACGCCCCTGACTTCTTACATATCTCAAAACTATCTTTTAAGATATTTCTACCAGAATAAGAAACAAAGAATACAACATCATCTTTATTTGTGTTGTTAGCCATCGTTTGACCTTCTCCATTGTGATTGGCAAGAAAGGCATTCATATTCAACTTGATCAAACGATTCGCAAAAGAAGAACATGTAATATTTGAATCACCAATTCCATATAAGAATATTCTCTTACTAGAATAGATGCGTTCTGTAATTCTTTCAATTTGTTGAATATCCAATGTAGAACGAATGACATCGATCGTTTCTTTGTATAAAGAAGATAATGAATTTAATACATCTAATGTATTAGAGTAGTTGTGGAATGGTTTATTGAAATCCACAGAATTATCTAGATACTTTGATTGTTCGATATCACGAATCAAAGCTTCTTTAAATTCTTTAAATCCCGCATATCCAATCTTTTGAAGGAAACGAATCAAAGAACCTGTACTTACATATGTTTCTTTTGTGAGTTCAGATACGTTCATCTGACTAACTTCTACTTTATGATCATAGATATACTTTGCGAGGTCTACTTCTAATTTTGAATAGTCGCTAGAATGTTCTATCACTTCTTTTAATGGTATTTTTCTCATAAGAAATTCCTAATGAATTGTTGTTTCCTTGTATATTTCTTCCATTGTACACCAGGATCATCATACTTCATGAAATTTGTCCAGGAAGTAATCATTGATTCAGATAAACGATAATCTCTCACTGTCATATCTCTCCAACAACGATCTAATGTACCAAACACATACCACAACTCTGAAGAATGGAACGCTCCAGAATCATCTCCAGGTAATTGTCTAGAGAAATAATACATGTAGCTTGGTTTTCTAGAGTAGTTATCACGGATATTACAGAAGTTGAGACAACCTTCATAGAACTTACTCTTTCTAGCGTCTGTTCCTTTTTCAACAGTAATATCTTGTGAAGTCATACCAATCATATATGGAATATCATGGATCCTACCATTCTTCGCACATGCGTTCATATCTTCCATTAGTACATAGCCATCATTCACTGGACCAAAAGCCAATCCTTGAATATCTTGATAGAGATCAGGAAGGATCTTCACAAGTTTCTCAGCTTTTACTTTTCTAAGACCTGCCACATTTTTCACTTTACATAGTTTTTTGATCTTATCACTGATTTCATAGGCTTCTGTTAATTTCTTTGTGGAACCTAATCCATTATCGATACCTGCACCTGATTGGAAGATGGCACTATGGATCATTCCTTTCGTGAGAGGAGAAGAAATCAAAGCTTGTGTAGAAATCGCACCAGCGGATTGACCAAATACAGTAATACGATCTTTATCTCCATGGAACGCTTCAATATTCTCATATACCCACTTTAAAGCTTCAATTTGGTCTAGAAGTCCATAGTTTCCTGTTGTACGGAAGTTATTCTCTTTTGTGAGTTCTTGATCTGCGTAGAAACCAAATACACCAACACGATAGTTGATCGTTACTAAGATCACATCATGTGAGGCAAACTTATCCCCATCAAATTCCATTTCTGATCCAAAGCCATGGTCAAACGCACCACCATGGATCCAAAAAGCGACTGGGAACTTTCCTTCTTTTCTAGGTGCCCAGATATTAAGGTACAAACAATCTTCGCTTTGTTTAGGAAGTGGATATCTTTCATCTGTATAGAACTCTTTCCCATAGAAACCTGAAGTAGGATCTGCTTGTGGGCATTGTGCACCAAACTCTAAAGCTTGATAAACACCATCCCACTTCGCCTTCTTCATAGGCACTTTAAATCTTCTATCTCCAATAGGAGGTTCTGCGTACGGTACTCCACGAAAGATCATACTCGATACTTTCGCTTCTCCTTCTAATATTCCTAGTTTTGTCTTAACTTGTATTGTGTTCATTTTACTTCTCCAAAAAAAGAACTCAGTCTTTGACTTCTTTTAGTTTTACGAAGTCAAAGAAAGAATTCTTCATAAGGTCTAGTGTCATTTGTTTTGTTTCTTCAACACTTCTTGTTCCACCGATATCATTCACGAACATACGAATATTAAACGCTAAACTTTCCGCATAATATCGACTTAATAATTCATTTGAATACTGAGGAAGATAATCCCCTTTACGATATCTTTCTAAGAATTGTAGAACTAATATTCTTAAGTTATCACGAATCATATCTTCAAAGCTATTTTGTCCTGTGACGTGATAGGCAATACGATAAAATTCTTTATTTTCTAATAATGTCTGTAAAGAATCTGTCAATGCCTTTTCAAATTCGCCACTCGCTACAGAATCTTTCGCATTCTCTACGATATCGTGATAGATGATCCAATTCAAACAATCATACTTATCACTGAAATAGTTATAGAATGTCGCACGGATAACTCCTGTTTGATCACAGATCTGTTTGATCGTGATCTTTTCAAACAAACGTTTTACCATCAATTCTCTTAAGCTTTCAGCTAAAGATATTTTCATGAGACTTTTATGATATTCCATAATTACCTCATCACAATATAAACAGTCATCAAGAAGATGCCGAAGAATACCAATAGAGCGCCACCGATCATACCTGCGATCCTTTGATACTTCGCCCCTAAATTATAACCGATAATCAAGGCACATAACACCATTAAAAATGTAATTGAGAAAGAAACCAACGCAGCACTTCCTGCATTAAAGGACAAGAAGCCATACGCAGCACCAATAAAGAACGTATCAATACTAGTGTATAGTGACATCTTTAATAATGCTTTCCAATCAAAGTTATCATCTAGCTTTTCTTCAAAGCCTTTATTCATCTTTGACTTTACGATCAACAATGTACCAATGAAGAATACGATACAAGAGGCAATCATGATTTCAATTCTTGCCTTTTCAATGCTCATAACAAATGGTTCACTACCTAAGTAGCCTAACATGAACATCACAGTCGCAACGCCCGCAAACTCCAAGGAATATAACAACATCTTCTTAAGATTTAAGTTACGTAGTTGCGCACCTTTGTTCATCATCACAACAAATCCATCAATCGATAGACCTAAAAATATCAATATTTGTTGAAGAATCATACATTTCTCCTTTTCACGTCATTATTTTACATAAACATCTAACAAATTAGGATATACAAATATTCTTTTTTGTATGAAAAAAGAATCTGCTTATTACAGATCCTTCATTCATCCTTATTGATAGGAGGGAAAGAAATTTAACTCTTTTGGAGTATCTATATAATACAGATTCGTTGTGTTAGAAATATGTTCAAATTGTGAAATGTTTGTGAAAGTATTATTTGATGATGATTCCTAATAAGCCAGCTAATACGATAGCTTGTTCCTGGTTTACAATGACACCCTTCAAGTTCTCAGGTAATATCGCAATTCCATCAATATTACTTGTAGATAAATCTATTCCACTTAATGGTGTTTGATGGATCTCACATCTAGAAAAATCACAATCTAAGACATTCATATCTTTGAATTCAACCATATGTAATGAACCATCCACAAACATACATCCATTCCATTCTGTACGATTCCATTTCGATGCGTTGAGATTACTGAGCGTACATTGACAATGATTTAATTTCACATCTGTAAATGAACACGCAGATAGATCAATACCTGTCATCCTACAATTCTGAAAGATACATCTACGAAATACGGTTTCTTCTAGATTCGCATTAGATAGATCACAATGATCAAAGATCACATCCGCAAACAAACAAGATCTCATTGTGTTATGAATGCTGACATTATTAAATTCACATTCATAAAACTCTATTTGTGTTTGATCATCTTCCAACTGTTCATCTTTAAATCTTTTATTGTCATAACGATATTCATTTATATCATGAATCGACATTTCTTCTAATTCTTCTGAATAACTTGGTTCTGTGATTTTTTTCATGAATATAGTTTACAAGAAAAGAGCGTACAATGACAATCTTCATAGAATTCATTGTGCTCAAAAACACTTTTATCGCGTCATTTTCTACATCGATAACTGATGTTTTTTAGTTGGTTTCTATTCTCGGTTTTTACAGTTTTAAATAATAATCCCAATAAAATACATCCCTCATCATATAGACAAGGGATGTTTCTTTCATTTAGGTTATCTTAATAATCTGTCTTAACAGATTCTTCTTTCCACTCTTCGATTTCTTTTAAACGATCATTCAAAGAAGTCGTTACTACCTTTACCGCATCACTTCCTAATAACAATCTAAATGGATAGTTATCTTTTTCAATCGTATCGATAATAACATCTCCACTCTTATCAGGATCACCTGGTTGTTTACCTTCATTTACACTTTCCGCTACTGATCTCTTCCAAGCAGTATCTTTATACGCATCGATCGTATTATCAGAACCCTTTAGAGAAGAATCATAGAAATGTGTACGGAAAGAACCTGGTTCTACGACCATTACTTTGATTCCTAATGGTTTCACTTCCGCAGCTAAGCCATTACTCATTAGTTCTAATGCTGCCTTACTAGAAGCGTAGAAGCCACTAGCAGCACCTGTTCTAACAGCACCAATTGAAGATACGTTGATGATAGCTCCACTTTCTTCTTTTCTCATGTAAGGTAATACTTCTTGAATCAAATGGATAGGGCCAAATAGGTTTGTGTTATACATCAACATCATTCCTTCATCTTTAGCTTCTTCAATGGAAGAACGATACGCATATCCTGCGTTATTTACCAATACATCGATCTTACCAAATTTGTTGATAGCTTTTTCTACTGCCTGATGAATAGAATCTTTATCCGTCACATCTAACACAACAGGCAACGCTGTTTCTGGATAATCCTTCACAACACTTTCAATCTTAGAAAGAGATCTCGCAGTTACTACACATTGATAGCCTCTCTTTAATACAGCCTTTGCGATACCAGCTCCAATACCACCTTCTGAACATCCTGTAATAAACCATGTCTTTGTCATATATTCTTGTCTCCTTTTGTCACTTATACTATCTAACAAACTAAGAACAAGAACAATTTCAATAATTTATTGATTTGATAAGATTTTGTGATGATTCTATTTTATCGAGTCAACATATCATCCTTTTGTGATATTGATCCAGTCAAAACGATCTGTATATCTCTCAGCACATTCCCATATCACTATATCTGGTGCATAGGAAGATACCATACTCATATCAAATGACCAAACACCAACCGTATTTACTTCCGCAAAGTAATTCGATAATACCGGTTGTATGACATCCGCAAATGAGTCTCCAATGATCAATATCCTTTTATCTGATTTCTTAGATACATCTACTGTATTTGTATCGAGTGAATACTGTGTATCTTCATTGAAGATATCTTGCATTTCACATAGTGCAGCTAAGTCACCTGAATAGTTTTCATTAACAACATTGAACTTTGCGGTCTTTAGATCTTGTTTTTGATTTGTAATACATTGTAAAACAGTTTGTGAGGCAACAAACGCACCAATTTCATTGAAGTGAGTGTCTGTTGAATAATAGATCTGATATTGATCCTTCGCAGCTAATAGATCGGGTTTTGTATTGATGACTTTCACACTGGATTGGTTTGTTAGATAATCCATCAAACCATCCGTCTTTGTGACTGTATCGTATCTTTCTACAGAATCTGGCATATATTCTGAATATACATTCGATTTGTTTGGAATTGACATGATATAGAAGTCAGAACCATAACTATTCATGATCTGTGCATAACTTTCTAATTTACCTGCGATCCTAACCAAAGATTCATCCGAGTAATGATTATTCCCTTGGTAATCCGCAATTGGATCACCATCTTCTGTTGTCTTATAAAACAACCAATCTTCTTTCCCTAACAATACTTGTGTAGATTCAATAGAGATACCCATACTAGCTGTTTTAGAAATCTTAGCTGCGGCTTTCGCACCTTCTTCTTTACCCGCTAGATCATCTGTAAAGTCACTCACGATATCACTTACCGCATTTCCAGAATTTGTACTATTCTTTTCTTTTTCTAATTCATGTCCCTTATTTACATCAGACTCTTCTTCTTTTGGTGTAAATGCAGCAATCGTTTTCTTAACGATGGTAGCACCCGTAACTCCAACGACCGTCAAACTAAATACGATCGTCACAATAAACTCTCTCATATATTTTTTCATGGTCGTCTCCTCTTAGAAATTAAAATAGATAAATGGATTATATGCATTCGAGAATATGAACATGATACTAACAATCAGAATTGCGGACATCGCAACGATATAAATGATGTTATAGATCATATTCTTTCTAAGTTTGATATTCAAATTATGAATGATAGGGAAACAACAAATGATTCCCGCAACAAAGTAGATTACATATCTTTGAAGATACTCTAACGTGCTCGCATCACTTAATCCTTTACTACCAATGCCAATCAATGTTCCTAAGTATTGGAAAGCAGAAGAAAGATCATCACTTCTAAATAGCACCCAACCTAACATCACAAATAATAGTGTATATAGATTAGAGAAGCTTCCTAGTTTCTTATCAATGGATAGATATTTCTCTAACACAAGTAACACAAAGTACATTAATCCCCATACGACAAACGTCCAATTCGCACCATGCCATAATCCAGTTAAAGCCCATACAACAAACATATTAAAGATATGTCTAGCTACTGTCTTAACTCTTGAACCACCTAATGGAATATAGACATAATCTTTAAACCAAGTTTGTAAGGACATATGCCACCTTCTCCAGAACTCTGTAATACTTTTAGAGATATATGGATATCTAAAGTTCTCTAAGAAGTGGAAACCAAACATCCTACCTAGACCAATTGCCATATCTGAGTATCCAGAGAAATCAAACAAGATCTGTAAAGAATATGCGATTGCCCCAAGCCACGCAAATAATACCGTTCTACTCGAAGCATCGAACGCCGCATCCGCTACTACCGCAAATTGATTCGCCAGTAATACTTTCTTACCTAATCCGACAATAAAA
>CAVDZA010000061.1:0-6870 GCA_963613355.1 Bulleidia sp.
ACTTGAAGATGACGTTACGTCATCTTTTAATATATGTGTGTAATAAAGGGAGGACCTCTAAATGAAGGGTATTATTCTTGCGGGTGGATCAGGAACAAGACTGTATCCATTGACTCGTGTAACAAGTAAACAATTATTACCAGTGTATGATAAACCAATGATCTTCTATCCTATTAGTACATTGATGTTAGCTGGTATCAGAGATATCTTGATTATCTCTACTCCTCATGATTTACCTAACTTCGAACAATTATTAGGTGATGGTAGTGAGTTTGGTGTTCATTTTGAATACAAGGTACAGGAAGTGCCTAATGGACTAGCACAGGCATTTGTACTAGGTGTATTAGGCGAAGAGTTTGTAGGCGATGATACGGCATGTCTAGTATTAGGAGATAATATCTTCTATGGTAACCACTTTGGTAGATTACTAAGAGAAGCTGTAAGAAACGCAGAAGAGAATCATAGAGCGACAGTCTTTGGAAAGTATGTCAATGATCCAGAAAGATTTGGTATCGCAGAGTTTGATGAGAATGGTAAAGTTATCTCATTAGAAGAAAAACCATCCAATCCTAAGAGTAACTATGCGGTAGTTGGTCTATACTTCTATGACAATCGTGTTGTAAAGTACGCTAAAGACTTAGAACCAAGTGCTCGTGGTGAATATGAAATCACTGATTTAAATAAAGTTTATTTAAATGAAGGTGATTTAGATCTACAGGTATTAGGTAGAGGTTTCTCTTGGATCGATACTGGTACGATCGAAAGTATGGCTGAAGCTACAAACTATGTAAGAAGTATTGAACATATTCAAGGTATTCGTATTAGCGTTCCTGAAGAAATTGCGTTCTACAATAAGTGGATCGATGAAAATCAATTATTCGCTACAGCGGATAAGTATGGTAAGAGTCCTTATGGTGATTACTTAAGAAATATCGCAGAGAATAGTATTCAAGGACCAATCAATAAACAAAAGAAGGAGAAATAAGACATGAACATTTTAGTAACAGGTGGTGCAGGATTTATTGGAAGTAACTTCGTATTCCTAGAATTGAAAGAACATCCAGAAGATAAGATCATTTGCGTAGATGCGCTAACTTACGCTGGTAACTTAAAGACATTGAAGGATGTCATGGACAATCCTCAATTCAAGTTCTATAAGACAGATATCTGTGATAGAGAAGCTATCGATAAGATCTTCGCAGAAGAAAAGCCAGATATCGTCGTTAACTTTGCGGCAGAATCTCATGTAGATAGATCGATTGAAAACCCAGAGATCTTCTTAGAAACGAATATCATTGGTACATCTGTATTGATGGACGCTTCTAGAAAGTATGGTGTTAAGAGATACCATCAAGTAAGTACTGATGAAGTATATGGTGATCTTCCATTAGATAGACCAGATCTATTCTTTACAGAAACAACACCATTACATACATCATCTCCATATTCATCTTCTAAGGCTGGTGCTGACTTATTAGTTAACGCGTATCATAGAACATTTGGATTACCTACTACGATTTCTAGATGTTCCAACAACTATGGTCCTTATCAGTTCCCTGAAAAGTTGATTCCATTGATGATTGCCAACGCACAAGCAGATAAGCCATTACCTGTTTATGGTGAAGGTTTAAATGTAAGAGACTGGTTGTATGTTGAAGATCATTGTAAGGCTATTGATTTGATCATCCGTAAGGGTACAGTTGGTGAAGTATACAACATTGGTGGTCACAATGAAATGAGAAACATTGACATCGTTAAGATCATTCTTGAAGAGTTAGGTAAGCCTGAATCTTTAATTACACATGTTACGGATAGAAAGGGTCATGACCAAAGATATGCCATCGATCCAGCTAAGATCCATGCGGAATTAGGTTGGTTACCAGAAACAATGTTTAAAGATGGTATCAAGAAGACAATCAAGTGGTACTTAGATAATGAAGAATGGTGGAAGGACATCATCTCCGGTGATTATCAGAACTACTATGATGAAATGTATGGAAAGAAAGAAGTAATCAAGTAATGAAAGTATTTGTTACAGGTGTGTGTGGACAACTTGGCCATGATGTCATGAATGAGCTAAGTAAAAGAGGATATGAAGGCGTAGGTACAGATATTACTCCAGTGTATTCTGGAGTGATGGATGGAAGTTACGTAACAACTGCTCCTTATGTCTCTTTGGATATTACAGATAAAGAAGCTGTAGAAAAGACAATCAAAGAAATCAATCCAGATGTCATTGTACATTGTGCTGCTTGGACTGCAGTAGATATGGCAGAAGATGATGATAAGGTCGAAAAGGTCAGAGCTATCAATGCGGGTGGTACACAGAATATCGCTGATGTAGCTAAGGCAATCGATGCCAAGATGGTCTATATCTCTACAGACTATGTATTTGATGGACAAGGTACAGAACCTTGGCAACCAGATTGTAAGGACTACAAACCTTTAAACATCTATGGTCAAACAAAACTAGAAGGTGAATTAGCAGTATCAAATACATTAGAGAAATACTTTATCGTTCGTATTGCGTGGGTATTTGGTAAGAATGGTAAGAACTTTATCAAGACAATGTTGAAGGTTGGTAAGAACCATGATGAAGTAAAGGTAGTCAATGATCAGATTGGTACACCAACATATACATTTGATCTAGCTAGATTACTTGTCGATATGATTGAAACTGACAAGTATGGTTACTACCACGCAACAAATGAAGGTGGTTATATCTCTTGGTATGACTTTACAAAGGAAATCTACAAAGTGGCAGGCTATACAACAAAGGTAACTCCAGTTACTACAGAAGAGTATGGCTTAAGTAAAGCAGCTAGACCTTTTAACTCTAGATTAGATAAATCTAAATTAGTAGAAAATGGTTTTACACCATTACCTACATGGCAAGATGCGGTTAAGAGATATATTGATGAATTAGATATGGAGAATCTATAAGATGGGACAAATCAGTGTAGAAAAGAATGTTGGTGGAATTGAAGGACTTTGTGTCATTACACCAGCAGTTCATGGAGATAACAGAGGTTACTTCATGGAAACATACAATGAAAATGATATGAAGGAAGCAGGATTTGATATCAAGTTCGTACAAGATAATCAATCCATGTCAGCCAAAGGTGTATTAAGAGGTCTTCACTTCCAGAAGAACTTCCCACAATGTAAGTTAGTAAGAGCTGTAAGAGGTTCTGTGTTTGATGTGGCTGTTGATCTAAGAAGTGATTCTAAGACATATGGAAAATGGTATGGTGTAGAATTAACAGCTGAAAACAAGAAACAGTTCTTGATTCCTGAAGGATTCGCACATGGTTTCTTAGTATTAAGTGATGAAGCTGAATTCTGTTACAAAGTAAATGACTTCTGGCATGCCAATGATGAAGGTGGACTTGCGTGGAATGATCCTGAGATTGGTATTGAATGGCCACACTTAGAAGGAACATACCAAGGTAGTGCGAGTGGTGAAGGATATCATTTAGATGATGGAACAGCTTTAAATCTATCAGACAAAGACCAGAGGTGGTTAGGTTTAAAGGATACATTTAAGTTTTAAGAGATAATGTAGTAAAATAATGGTGGTAGAAATACTACCATTATTTTTATTATGAAAAAGTTAATTATTATTCCAGCTTACAACGAAAGCGAAAACATTTTAAATACAGTAAAGGTGATTCAAGAAGATGCACCTGATTTTGATTATGTCGTAATCAATGATTGTTCTAGAGATAATACATTAGAGTTGATGAAAGAAAATAACATCAACTATGTAAATCTACCAGTTAACCTAGGCATTGGTGGTGCTGTTCAAACAGGATACAAGTACGCATTAGAGAATGACTATGATGTTGCGGTACAAGTAGATGGTGATGGACAACATGATCCTAAATACTTAAAAGTATTAGTTGATGCGTTAGAAAAGAATGATGCGGATATGGTGATTGGTTCTAGATTCATTAATAATGAAGGATTCCAATCAACATTCATGAGAAGAGTAGGTATCGTTTACTTTACTAGACTCATCCATTTATTAACAGGTAAGACAATTACAGATCCTACTTCTGGTTTTAGAATGTGTAATCGTAAAGTGATTGAATTATTTTCAAAAGATTATCCTAGAGATTATCCAGAACCAGAAAGTATCGTTGCGTTACTAAAGAGAAAGATGAATGTGATGGAAGTTCCTGTACAGATGAAAGAAAGACAGGGTGGCGTATCTTCTATTAACGCTAGTAAATCTGTTTATTACATGATCAAAGTATCTTTAGCCATCTTGATTGAGAACTTAAGGAAGTATAAGTGATATGACATTACAGTTAAGAATCGTATTAATTATCTTGATTCTACTTACATTTAGTTTATTTGTGAGTCAGATCAAACAGAAAAAACTCAACTTACAATATACATTGACTTGGTTAGCTTTACTGTTTTTTATATTGTTGGTGACTCTATTTCCGGCACTGTTAGGAGCATTAACGAGTTTGATGGGTATCGCATTACCTATCAATACAATATTCTTTTTGGGGTTTGTTTTTACATTAGTAATCATCTATCGTTTAACAATAGCTATTTCTAAACAATCAGAACAAATCAAAGAATTAACACAAAAGATCGCATTAATGGAGAAAGAGAAACATGACAAATAATCAACCATTGGTAAGTGTCTGTATTCCTTCCTACAATAACGCAGACTATATTTCAGAAACGATTGATTGTATCTTAAATCAAACATATCAAAATCTAGAACTTGTTATCTGTGATGATCATTCAAAAGATAATACAGTAGAAGTTATTAAAAGTTATACAGATCCTAGAGTAAAACTATTCATCAATGAAAAGAATCTGGGAATGAGTGGTAACTGGAATAATTGTTTAAATCATTGTACAGGTGAATTTATTAAACTAATATGTGCAGATGATATGTTAGCGAAGGATTCCATTGAAAAAGAAGTCACAGCTTTAATTAATAATCCTAATGCTTTATTAGCGGAAAGTGATACACAATTCAGTGACCTACAAGGTAACACAAAAGGTTCTTATACAAGATATAAGAAAGCTGGACTAGTAGATGGAAAGGTAATCGCTAGAGCAGGGCTTTTTTCTAGAAACTTATTTGGAGCTCCACTAAACAATACATTTAGGGCTTCTGTATTAGAGAAAGTACATGGTTTTGATCCGAGTTTTAAATATATCTTAGATTATGATTTTTGGGTTAGTATTGCGTGTCTTGGAGATGTGTATATCATTCATGAACCATTGAATTATTTTAGATTAAGAAATGATTCGAATACAGGTAAAGTTCTCACAACAGAACAGAAGGCTTATGTAGAAGAACATAAGATGTTATTAAGGAAACATGCAGAAGAATTACACATTTCTAATGTAGACTTTACGTTGAGTGTTATGATACGTAAGATATTGAATTTTGGATCTAGGATCTATTTGAGATTGTTTATTGGGAAGAATTAAAATGATTGATAATAAAAAGATTTGTATTATTTTAGTCAATTACAATGGTTATCAAGATACGAAAGAGTGTGTTGATAGTATTTTGAAGTGTTCCTATGAAAACTATAAGATCATTATTGTTGATAACGCCTCAAAAGAAGTAGATAGTTTAAAGAATGATGCTTTTCTAAATGAACATTGTGAAATTATCTATTCTGATGTGAATAATGGCTTCTCCGACGGAAATAACATTGGTATTAGAGAGAGTGAGAAGTATGAGCCTGATTACGTGTTGTTATTAAATAACGATACAGTCGTTCGACCAAACTTCTTGAGTCGATTGGTTGAAGTGGCTGAATCTCATGACAATAGCGCAATCATCACAAGTCATATCAATTACTACTATGATAAAGAAAAAGCTTGGTATAACCATGGAAACTATAATAAGTTGATTGGTTATACAACAATGAATGCTGAAGAAACGAATATGCAACCTTATGAAGTATCATTCTCAACTGGTTGTTTAATGTTGATCCGTTATGACTATATCAAGAAATATGGAATGTTAAGTGATGATTATTTCTTATATTCAGAAGACACGGAATATTGTTTGAGAGCTTTAAAGAATGGATATTCTATTATCAATGTTCCTGAAGTGTTGATTTATCATAAAGTGAATGCTTCTACAGGTACAGGATCTAAGATGCAACAATACTATCTCGTTAGAAATTATCTACAAGTAGTAAAAGAGTATGGGACTTGTTTCCCATTAGCGTATTTATTCAGAATGGCATTGAGTGCTTATGAGATCATTCGATATCATTATGATTATAAAACTGTGAAGTTGGCTTTCTCTGATTTTAGAAAAGGAATAAAAGGAAAAGTAAATTATTTTTAGTAGACATGAACGATACAAGATTTAAGAAAAACTTTATTTGGAATATAGTTGGAACGACATTGAATTCGTTTAATTCAATGTTTTTCATGATTATTATTACTAGAATCAATGGCACTGAAGATGCTGGTGTATTTACACTATTATTCTCAGTTGCGTGTCTTTTGTTTAACATTGGTATTTATTCTGGTAGAACATTTCAAGTAACTGACAAAACAGGTAAGTATTCCGAAACAGAATATGTTGTACATAGAATGATCACTGTATTGATCATGTTCTGTATTGGTATTGGATATTGTTTTGTTAAACATTTAGATGGTTATAGATTTGCACTTATGATGTTGTTGACTGTAATGAAGTGTATAGAAGCTTTTTGTGATTGTTTATATGGTGTTATGCAAACAAATGATGAATTGTATAAAGCTGGTATTTCTCAAACAATCAAGGCGATTGGATCTTTGTCGGCAATTGTTATTGTGAATTTATTTTTAAAGAATCTGATTATTTCTTTCATTGTGGTTGATATAGTA
>CAVDZA010000062.1:0-6683 GCA_963613355.1 Bulleidia sp.
ATCCACAATTTTTTCATTTTTCAACAATGTGGATTAGTTTTCCACTTTTTATCAACTTTTAAATTTTGTGGAAAATTGTGGAAAAGTATCATTTATATGATTATTATGCTTATATTTACAATTACACCAATTGTGGATAACTTTTTTTTCCACAAATATACATAGTTTTTCCACAATTTTTAGCTTAAAATATATACGCAATATAAATTATTGGAGTTTTAATATGAATATATCTAAAGATCAGTATCTTTTAGATGTGTGGAATAAAATACTTGATTACATGCATACTAATCAAAATATAGATACTCAAATTATAAATAACTTTTATAAACCCTGTTCGTTATATCAATTAACGACAGATAAGGCAATTCTTATATCACCAAACATTATTTGTAAACAAATATTACAAAGTCAGTCAGATATCTTATGTCAATGTTTTATTGATTTATTAGAATTAGATCATCCTATTCTAATTGAGGTTTGCCAAGAGAAGGAATTACCAACAGAACAAATCATTAATACCCCAATTTCTGCGTTTAATGATATTAGTTTTCAATCAATGCCTATTCAAAAAGATCGCACATTTGATAACTTTATCGTTGGTGATTGTAATAAAGAATCTCAAGCAGCAGCATTAGCTTGTGCTATCAATCCTGGTAAATTCTTTAATCCATTGTTTATTTACGGTAATTCAGGACTAGGAAAGACTCACTTATTGATGTCTATCGCTAACTATGTATTAAAGAATGATCCAACAAAGAATGTTTATTACACAGAATCTCTAAAATTTGTTGAAACTGTTGTAAATGCGATAAGAGATAATCGTATTGAAGAATTTAAACATTATATGTATAACGTTGATCTATTACTTGTGGATGATATTCAATTCCTAGCTGGTAAAGAAAAGTCACATGAAGTATTCTTTACGATCTATAACGAACTTGTTAACAATAAAAAACAAGTTTGTATCGCATCAGATAGACAACCTAGAGAAATCAAAGGATTAGAAGATAGATTGATATCTAGATTCTCTTCTGGATTATCTGTAGGTATTGATTCTCCTGAATTTGAGACTTCTTTAGCTATCCTACAAAGTAAGATCAAACAGAATGGATATGGAATAGATGATGTTGATCAAGAAGGATTAGCTTATATCGCTTCTAACTTCTCTGGTAATGTTAGAGATCTAGAAGGTGCCTGGAATCGTGTGTTATTTTACGCAATTGAATTCCAACCTGATGGTGGATGTATCAAGTTTGAAACTGTTATGAACGCTTTAAAGAACCAGGCTGTCGTATCTGATAAAACAGGATTATCTCCTAAGAAGATCATTAAGGCAGTTGCGGATTATTATGGTCTAACACGTCAACAAATTACATCTAAGACACGTACAAAGAATATATCTAATGCTAGACAGATATCTATTTATCTATGTAGAAAGCTATTAGATATTCCATATATCAAGATTGGTGATGAGTTTGGAGGAAGAGATCATTCCACAATTATCTCTGCTTGTACGAAAGTAGAAAAACAAATCAAAAAAGATGAAGCTTTTAGAAACGCTGTAAATGATATTGAGAGCCAACTCTCATAGTTTCCACAATTTTATCCACTTTATATCAACAGTATAAAATGGTAAAATTAGCTTGTTGTTATGCGGATATTTTGAGTTTTCCACAATTTCCACAGTCTTAATAACAATAAATATACTTAAATAAATATATATAAGAGGAGGAAGTCAACATGAACTTCGTAATCAATAAAAATGAATTTTCAAACGCATTGTCAGTAGTATCACATGCGGTATTCTCAAATTCACCTCAACCTTCATTAAGAGGTATTAAAATTGAAGCTAAAGATGATAGTTTGATCATTACTGGTAGTGATTCTGATATTTCTATTCAAAAAGTAATTCATAAGAATGATGATAATAATCTTGTTATTACTGAGAATGGTTCTATCTTAATTGAATCTAAGTACTTATTAGATATCGTTAAAAAGATAGATAGTGAATCTGTACAAGTTGAAATCATTGATGGATCTTTAACTAGATTCTCTGGTAACTCAGCTGTATTTAAGATAAATGGCATGAATGCTTATGACTATCCTACGATTGATTTCTCAACACCTTCTGATTTTATTGAAGTAAAACAGAATGTATTAGCTGAAATCATTGAAGAAACATCATTCGCAGCTTCTATCAAAGAGACAAGACCAGTACTAACAGGTGTTAACTTTAAACTAAATGAAAAGGTTTTAACAGTTACAGCTACTGATTCTTATCGTTTAGCGAAGAAATCTTTACCTTTAGATTCTGATAATACATTTAATATCACAATTCCTTCTAAATCTTTAAATGAAGTAAAATCTACAATGTTAAGTGGAAATGATACTATTAAGATTTCTCAAAATGATAAGAAGGTTCAATTCATTATTGATGATATGGTTCTTCAGTCTCGTTTATTAGATGGTGGATATCCAGAAACGGATCGTTTGATTCCAAGTGAATTTTCATACAAGATGGTAATTCATAAACAAGATCTGATTAAAGCGATTGACCGTACTACATTCATTAAGAATGACAATATGACGATCAATAAGCTTCAATGTTCTGTTGATGAAATCGTATTAACAAATAAATCTCAAGAAATTGGTGAATCTAGAGAAGTATTAAATGCGACTTGGGTTGGTGAACCTCTAAATATTTCATTCTCAGGTAACTATGTAATGGATGCTGCGAAGGTATTGAAGGGTGATCAAATCACAATTGAATTCACTGGAGAAATGAAACCATTCGTACTCAAAAATATGGATGATAATGATGTAATTCAGTTAGTTTTACCAGTCAGAACTTACAATTAAATTTCATAAAAAAATAAACCTTAAAATGATGTTGTAATATCTTTAAAAAATACGGTTAAATAAAGGATTTTTAGAGGTAATTATGGTATAATTTATAAGGTTTTTTTCATGCATGTTTGAAAGGAGAATTTCATGGATAAATTAAATAGTGAATATATCAAACTTGATCAATTTTTGAAGATGACAAACATCGTTTCAACAGGTGGTGAAGCTAAGTTTTATTTAATGGAAAATGAAGTACTTGTGAATGGCGTGAAAGAAAATCGTAGAGGTAGAAAACTATATCCTGGTGATGTAGTAATCGTAGAAGGAAGAAAATTAGTTGTTGGATGATCGTTAAAACGGTAAAGCTGCGTAATTTTAGAAATTATTCATTGAGTGAATTTGAATTTTCAGATGGAATCAATTTTATTACTGGAAATAACGCACAAGGAAAAACAAATTTATTAGAAAGTCTTGTCTATTTATCTCTTACAAGAAGTCATCGTATCTTAGATGATAAACAATTGATAAAAGATGGAGAAATGTTTGCGGATATCAAATGTAGTTTTGTTGATGATAAAACAAAAGAGATAGAAGCTATCATTCATCCAAATGGAAAGACATTGATGGTTCATCATCAACCAGTCAAGAAAAGTAGTGAATTTGTTGGTTTATTAAACGTTGTTCTTTTTTCTCCGGATGATCTGACGATATTCGCAGACGCTCCAAAAGAAAGAAGAAAGATCATTAACCAGGAAATTTCTAAGATTTCTAATAAGTATTTATACGCATTATCTAATTTTCAAAATCTATTAAAAGAAAGAAATCTACTTTTAAAACAATATTCAGTGGATCAAATATTATTAGATACATTGGATGAAAAGATGAGTGAATATGAATTGATCATTATTCAACATCGAAAAGAATTTATTGAAATGATAGATACTTATATTACTGATATCTATCATCAACTATCAGAAGATACTACTGATGTACATGTAAAGTATAAATCATGTATGGATGGAGAATTATCTTATGAGAGTATTCTAAATTTACATAAAGAAAATAGACAAAGAGATATTGAGAATCATGTGACTTCTTTTGGAATCCATAGAGAAGATATCCTATTTGAAATGGATGGAAAACCACTCATTCAATGTGCTTCTCAAGGTCAAAAGAGAATGACAGTATTATCTTTTAAGATTTCTTTATTAAATTACATTCAAAAAGTAACAGGTAAATTACCTGTACTATTACTTGATGATGTATTAAGTGAATTAGATCATCAAAGACAAACTAAATTAATTGAAATGGTTGGAAATGAATATCAATGTATTATTACATCTACACATATTCCTACATTTCTAAAAGATAGAAAGATGAAGATTTTCAATATTCAAAATGGAAATCTTATCAATGGAGGTAAAGTATGAGCGAAGAAAAAGAAGTAGTGATTAAAACAGAAGATGGTACGGAAGCTGTTATTGGAGCTACATTAGATTCTAAGGTTACAGAAGAATATAACGACTCAGAAATTCAAGTATTAGAAGGTCTTGAAGCTGTTCGTAAAAGACCAGGTATGTATATCGCTTCAACTTCCTCTAAAGGTCTACACCATTTAGTATGGGAAATCGTTGATAATGGTATCGATGAAGCTATGGCTGGTTACGCTAGTAGTGTTATCGTAACGATCAACAAAGAAAATACAGTTACTGTAGAAGATGATGGTCGTGGTATGCCTACTGGTAAGAACTCTAAAACAGGTAAATCTACGATTGAAACGATTTTTACAGTCTTACACGCAGGTGGTAAGTTTGGTGGAGGTGCCTATAAGTATTCTGGTGGATTACATGGTGTAGGTGCATCTGTTGTTAATGCGCTATCTTCATGGTTAGAAGTACGTGTATATCATGATGGAAATGAATTCTATCAAAGATTTGAGAATGGTGGACATCCTGTTGATGATTGTAAGGTAGTTGGAACATGTGATAAAGATAAACATGGTTCTACAGTTATCTTCCAAGCAGATCCTACGATATTTACAGAAACTGTTGTTTATGATCATGATACGATTCGTGATCGTTTAAGACAATTAGCTTTCTTAAATAAAGGTGTTCGTCTTGTATTCAATGATCTTAGAGAAGAAGATGAAAAGAAACAACATTATGATTTTTACTTTGAAGGTGGTTTGAAACAATACATCGAATATTTAAATAAATCTAAGACTCCTGTTCATCCTACTGTTATTTACGCAGAAGGATATGAAAGTGATATTCAAGTAGAAGTAGCTTGTCAATATAACGATGGTTACAATCCTTCTATTTATACATTCTGTAATAACATCAATACAGTAGAAGGTGGAACACACTTAGAAGGTTTTAATAATGCGTTAAGTAGAACTTTAAATAAGTACGCTAGAGACGCTAAGATATTAAAAGATAAAGATGATAATCTAACTGCGGAAGACTGCAGAGAAGGTATTACAGCTGTTATTTCAGTTAAACACCCAGATCCTCAATACGAAGGACAGACAAAGACAAAGTTAGGTAACTCTGTTGTTAGAAAGATCGTATCGGATATATTCGGTGCTCAATTAGAAAGATTCTTACTAGAAAATCCTGATGAAGGTAAAGCTATCGTAGAAAAGGCTATGATTGCCTCAAATGCACGTATTGCGGCTAAGAAGGCTAGAGAAGCTACAAGAAGAAAGTCTGCGTTAGAAGTTTCTTCTTTACCTGGTAAGTTATCTGATTGTTCTTCAAAAGACGCTAGTATTTGTGAAATCTATATTGTCGAGGGTGACTCTGCCGGCGGTTCCGCAAAACAGGGTAGAGATTCTCACTTCCAAGCAATTCTTCCTTTAAGAGGTAAGATCTTAAATGTAGAAAAAGCTAGACAAGCTAGAGTATTTGAAAATAATGAAATTCGTTCTATGATCACTGCGTTTGGTTGTGGAATCTTAGAAGAAACAGATCCTTCTAAGTTACGTTACAACAAGATCGTTATCATGACCGATGCCGATGTCGATGGTGCTCATATTCGTATTCTATTATTAACATTCTTATATAGATATATGAGACAAGTTATTGAAACTGGTCATGTTTATATCGCTCAACCACCTCTATATAAGTTCCAAAAGGGCAATACTGTTCGTTATGCCTATACAGAACAACAGGGTAAGAGAATCTTAGATGAATTAGGTGATAGAGTTTCTTCACAAAGATATAAAGGTCTTGGTGAAATGAATCCAGAACAGTTGTGGGAAACAACAATGGATCCTAAGAATAGAACATTGATCAGAGTAAATATTGATGATGCTGAGAAAGCTGATGAATACTTCAATATCTTCATGGGTGATGAAGTAGAATCTAGAAAGAATTACATCATCGAACACGCAGATTTTGCGAATCTTGATATTTAAGGAGGTTGAAGAATGGCTAGAGATGATTTTATGGAATTTGATGAGTCAAAATTTGACCCAGGAAATATTACAGAACAAGATCTAACAAAAGAAATGAAAACAGACTTCATCGATTATTCGATGTCAGTTATCGTAGCACGTGCATTACCAGATGTTCGTGATGGTATGAAACCTGTACAGAGAAGAATTCTTTATGCGATGAATGAAATGAACAATACACCAGATAAGCCATATCGTAAGTGTGCGCGTATCGTTGGTGAGACGATGGGTAAATATCACCCACATGGTGACTCTTCTATCTATGGTGCTCTTGTATACATGGCACAGCCTTGGAATATGAGAAGTATCTTGATAGATGGACATGGTAACTTTGGTTCTATGGATGGTGATGGTGCAGCGGCTATGCGTTATACAGAAG
>CAVDZA010000063.1:0-6519 GCA_963613355.1 Bulleidia sp.
TTTAAACTGTTAGATGGAACATGTGAAGCTATCAAGAAGATCAACCAATCAGGTTATCTAGCTATCGTAATAACGAATCAACCAGTCATCGCAAGAGGTGAAGTCACATTCCAACAATTGGATGAGATCCATCATAAGATGGAAACACTACTAGGTGAACAAGGGGCTTACCTAGACGCAATCTATTATTGTCCACATCATCCGCATAGTGGATATGAGGGAGAAGTAAAAGAACTAAAAATAGAATGTGATTGTAGGAAACCAAAGCCTGGAATGTTGTTGAAGGCTGCGAAAGATTTTAATATCGATCTAGAAAGTTCCTATATGATCGGAGATAGTGAAAACGACATCCTAGCTGGTAAGAATGCAGGTTGTAAGACAGTAGTGATAGGAAAAGAAGATTATCAACAAGATATGACAGCCACTTCATTATTAGAAGCAGTTGAAAAGATATTGAGGTAGAAGATGGAAGAAAAAGTACTAAAACACGTAAATGTGTTAATAGAAAGATATCCAGAACTAGAAGAAAGCAGAAACGATATCATAGAAGCGTATGAGATCCTAAAAGAAAGCTATGAGAATGGTGGAAAGCTACTAGTAGCTGGAAATGGTGGAAGCGCATCTGATTCAGAACATATCGTTGGAGAACTGATGAAAGGCTTTGAAAAAGCTAGAACATTGGATGAAGACTATCAAACAAAACTAAAGGCTGTTGATGAAGAACTAGGTGAAGTGCTAGCGAAGAACCTACAAGGAGCATTACCAGCTATCGCATTAGATGGACATCCTGCGTTAACGACAGCGTATATGAATGATTGTGAACCATTACTTTGTTTCGCACAACAAGTGAATGGTTATGGAAAACAAGGAGATGTATTCTTAGGAATTTCTACAAGCGGAAATAGTAAGAACATCTTATACGCAGCAGTATGTGCCAAGGCAAAAGGAATGAAAGTAATTGGACTAACAGGTGAAAAAGATAGTAAACTATCAAAGTTAGCTGATGTAACGATCCATTCCTCACAAACAAGAACATATATGATCCAAGAACATCATCTACCAATCTATCATTGTTTGTGTTTGATGTTGGAAGAAACGTTTTATTAAAAGGAAGTGATAGTAATGAGTAAACCTATTCCATTCTCTCCACCTGATATTACAGAGGAAGAGATTTTAGAAGTATCAGAAGCTTTAAGAAGTGGTTGGATCACAACTGGTCCACGTACAAAACAATTTGAGAAAGATATTTGTGAATACCTAAAGGTAAAGAACTGTGTTTGTTTGAACAGTGCTACTGCGGCAGAAGAGTTAAACTTTAGAGTATTAGGTATTGGTGAAGGCGATGAAGTCATCGTACCTGCCTATACATATACTGCTAGTGCCTCTGCAGTCCTTCATTGTGGCGCAAAGGTCGTATTTGTGGATAGTCAAAAGGATTCCTTAGAGATGGATTATGATGCGATGGCAAAAGCTATCACAGAAAAGACAAAAGCTATTGTCCCTGTAGATCTAGGTGGTGTTCCTTGTGATTATGAAAGAATCTATAAAATCTTAGAAGAAAAGAAAGATTTATTTCATCCAAGTAATGATATCCAAAAGGCAATTGGTAGAGTCGTTGTTGTTGCGGATGGTGCGCATGCGTTTGGTGCTACTAGAAATGGTATTACAGTTGGTAACTTAGCTGACTTTACATCATTCTCTTTCCACGCTGTTAAGAACCTAACAACTGCGGAGGGAGGATGCGCTGTTTGGAAATCTATTGAAGGAGTGGATGATAGTGAACTCTATCATTTATACCAACTTTATTCATTACACGGACAAAGTAAAGACGCATTAGCTAAGACAAAAGCTGGTGCTTGGGAGTATGACATCGTAGGTCCATGGTATAAGTGTAATATGACAGATATCATGGCAGCGATTGGCTTGATCCAATTAAAGAGATATCCTTCTTTAGTAGAAAGAAGATATGAAATTATCAAGAAGTATGATGAAGCGATGGATGATATGGGTATTGAACATATCATTCATGAAGGTAAGAACTATCATTCAAGTGCTCATCTATACATCATTCATGTTCCTAACATTACAGTCGAACAAAGAAATGAAATCATTACACGCATGGCAGAAAAAGGTGTAGCTACAAATGTACACTACAAGCCATTACCTATGATGACTGCGTATAAGACATTAGGTTTTGATATTAAAGATTATCCAAATGCTTATAACTTATACCACAATGAAATTACATTACCTCTTCATACAAAACTAACAGATGAAGATGTAGATATTGTAATCAATACATTAAAAGAAACATTGAAAGAAATGAATTTATTATGATCTTAAGAAGCTGGGACAAACTACCTGAATATATGAGAAATGATAAGGTGAAACCTTATTATGACATATTAAAAAAACATTCTTTTTCATTAATACTGAAAAGAATCTTTGATATTGTGATGTCCCTGCTTCTTTTGATTATTCTTTCTCCTGTATTTCTAATCGTTTCTATTTGGATCAAATTAGATTCAGAAGGACCTGTGTTCTTTCGTCAAGAAAGAGTTACGACTTATGGAAAGAGATTTAGAATCTTTAAGTTTAGAACAATGTGTAATAACGCAGAGAAGAAAGGTACTCTAGTAACGGTTGGAAATGATTCTAGAATTACCAAAGTAGGAGAAAAGATAAGACATTGTAGATTGGATGAGATTCCTCAACTATTGAATGTGTTAGTTGGTGATATGACATTTGTAGGGACAAGACCAGAAGTCGTAAAGTATGTAGAAGCTTATACAGATGAAATGTACGCTACGCTTTTATTACCTGCAGGTATCACAAGTGTTGCCTCCATTCAGTATAAAGATGAAGATGAGATCTTATCAAAGTCTAGTGATCCAGATAATGCCTATATCAATGAGGTATTACCTGATAAAATGAAATATAACTTAGAATCAATCAATAACTTTAGTTTTATCAATGAATTAAAGACAATGATAGATACCGTGAAAGCAGTGATATGAAGAAAGCGTTGATATTTGACACTTACGATGATTTTGATATTCGTATTCAATATGTTCAATCCGCATTAGAGAGAAATGGTTATGAGACTCAGATCTACTTTGCGGATTTTGATCATGTTCGTAAAGAATACTATGTCAATAAAAGAATTGGTGTTCATTATCTACATGTAGAAGAATATAAGAAGAATCTATCTTATGAAAGAATGCATTCACATGCCATGTTTGCGAAGTCTTGTATTGAAGAAGCTGAAAGACATTCAGATGTATCTTTGATCTATGTCATGGTTCCACCAAACAGTATGGTCAAACAATTTGGTATCTATAAGAAGAATCATCCAAATGTAAAGGTTTGGTTTGATGTATTAGATATGTGGCCTGAAAGTTTACCAGTGTCTAATACATTAAAGAAGTTAGCTTCACCTGTATTGAATGTATGGGGGAATCGAAGAAATCATTACTTAGATAGTAGTGACTATATCACAAGTGAATGTGATCTCTTTAAAGAGGTATTAAAGAAATATACAAAGAAAGAAATCAAGACTGTTTATCTAGCTCAACCTGATAGGATCATAGATGAATATGATGATGTTGATGAGTGTATTCATTTCTTATACTGTGGATCTATCAATCACATCATTGATATTGATAAGATCATTACATTCTTAAATGAAGTAAAGAAGAATAGAAAGATCTATGTAGATGTTGTGGGTGAAGGAGAGAATAGACAAACATTCATTCAACAACTAGAAAAGAATTCTATTTCTTACAAGTATCATGGAATCGTTTATGATGAAAGAATGAAACAAGATATCTTCCAACATTGTCATTTTGGTCTCAATGTCATGAAAGATACTGTGTTTGTAGGACTAACAATGAAGTCTTTAGATTATCTTTCTCATGGATTACCTTTGATCAATAACATCAAAGGAGATACAACAGAACTAGTGAATGAAGAAAAGATTGGTTTTAACTTAGAAGATGTTGATAAAGTAATCCATCTAACAAGTGATGAATATCAAAACATTCGTAAACAAACAAAAGATACTTTCTTAAAGTATTTTGAGAATAAAGTCATTAATCAATCATTTGATGAAGTGATCAAACAACTGGAGGATTAGATATGAATATTTCAGTCGCAATGGCAGTATACAATGGTAGTAAGTATTTAAAAGAACAATTGGATTCTATTTTAAAACAATTAGATAAGACAGATGAACTTATCATTTCTTACAATGAATCTGAGGATGATACGTTAGATATCTTAAAAGAATACGAAGAAAAGAATGAAATCATTAAAGTAATTTCTTGTGAAGAGAAAGGAATCATTCCTAACTTTAATAATGCCATTCTTAACTGTAGTAAGAACTTTATCTTCTTATCTGACCAAGATGATGTATGGGCAGATGATAAAGTAGAGAAGGTAATGGCTGCTTTTGAATCAGATAAAACAGTATTAACTGTTATGCATAATTGTGAGTATGTAGATGAAGAACTAAAACCTTTAGGTAAAGATCTATTCAAAGATAGAAATGTCAAACAAGGTTTCTTTAAGAATCTAGCTAAGAATGGTTACCAAGGTAGTTGTATGGCATTTAGAAAGGACTTAGTTCCTTTTATCACACCTATTCCTGTAGATTTGGCTATGCATGATCAATGGATCGGTTTAATGACAGAAAGAGCTGGACATATCAAGTTCTTAACAGAACCTTTGATGAAGTATAGACAACATGCCGGTTCTAACTCAAAACGTCTTCCTGTTGATAAGAAGCTTAAATTGATGTGGAAAATGACAAAGAGAGTACTCTATGCCTTGAATGAAAAGAAGATGTTAAAGTGGTATCTTCAAAGTATCTATGCACCAGAAAAGAAAGCGGATTTTGATTTTGGTGAATATGGATATACAGATGAAGAAGTAAATGAAAGAAAAGATGAAGTAGATTACGAACAATCTAGACATGATATGACTAGAATGTATATGGTAGATGTGTTTAAAGAAAAGAGAGACGATGAAAAAGGAAGTCATTAGTTATCTTATATTTGGAGTGCTAACAACCGTTGTTAATATAGCTGTGTATTATGTATGTAATACATGGTTGCATATCAACTATCTAGTATCTAACGCAATTGCTTGGATAGCTTCTGTACTATTTGCGTATATCACAAATAGAAAGTATGTATTTGAATCTAAGAATACATCGATGGTAAGTGAACTAGCTAAGTTTGTTGGTGCTAGATTATCAACTGGTATCACGGATATGGTACTCATGTGGTTGTTGGTAGATCTACTACATATTAATTCTATGGTTAGTAAGATAGTAGTGAATGTATTAGTAATCGTATTGAATTATGTATTAAGTAAATTGTTTGTGTTTAAGGAGGAGAAGTAATGGAGCTAATCAGTGTCATCGTACCATGTTTCAACGAACAAGAATCTCTTCCTTTTTTCTATGAAGAAATGAATCGAGTTTCGAAAGAAATGAATGAAGTATCTTTTGAGTTTATCTTTGTGGATGATGGTTCAAAAGATAATACGTTAAGTGTAGTTAAGGATTATGCTTTGAAGGATGAAAGAGTAAAGTATATTTCCTTTAGTAGAAACTTTGGAAAAGAAGCTGCTATCTATGCGGGATTTGAAGCTTGTAAAGGAGACTACGCAGTACTGATGGACGCAGATCTACAAGATCCACCATCTCTACTCCCTGAAATGTTGAGAGCTATCAAAGAAGAAGGTTATGATAGCGCAGCTACGAGAAGAGTCACAAGAAAAGGAGAACCACCTATTCGTTCCTTCTTTGCGAGAATGTTCTATAAGATCATAAATCGAATTTCTGATGCGGATATCGTGGATGGTGCTAGAGACTATCGTTTAATGTCAAGAACAATGGTAGATACGATCATCTCAATGAGCGAATATAATCGATTCTCAAAAGGAATATTCGGTTGGATCGGATTTAAAACAAAGTGGATCGAATATGAGAATGTAGAAAGAGTAGCTGGAGAAACAAAGTGGTCATTCTGGGGGTTGTTTAAATACTCCTTAGAAGGTATTACAGCTTTCTCAGTTGAACCATTACAGATAGCTTCTGTGTGTGGCTTGTTCTTCTCGTTGTTAGCTTTGATTATGATCGCTGTTATTATAGTCAAGACATTGATATTTGGTGATCCTACAAGTGGTTGGCCATCCATGGTATGTATTGTGATGTTGATTGGAGGTATCCAATTACTATGTATTGGAATATTAGGACAATACTTGTCTAAGACATACCTAGAAACAAAACATAGACCTATTTATATATCTAAAGAATCTAACGTTAAGAAATGAATTTTGTGCTTTCTTGGATACTGTACTAAAATAGATGTGTTATGGCAAAGAAGAAAAGAAAACTATCGAAGTTTGGAAGAATCCTAACAGATATATTGATTGTGGTATGTTTAGGTATCGCAGTATTCTCTGGTTGGAATCTATATAAAGAACTTCATGAATATCAAGAAAGTACAGAAG
>CAVDZA010000064.1:0-1453 GCA_963613355.1 Bulleidia sp.
GAATGATACGGATAAAAAGACCGTTGTACTTTGGGTGAGTACACCACCAGAGTTTTAAGGGAAAGAGGAGATAGAAATGGCTAAGAAATTGATTGAAGTTAAAAACATTGTGAAACGCTTTGATAATCAAGTTGTATTAAAGGGAATCAACTTAGATATCTATGAAAATGAATTCGTTACATTATTAGGTCCATCTGGATGTGGTAAGACAACATTATTGAGGATCATTGCGGGTTTCTTAGAACCTGATGAAGGACAAGTGATGTTGGATGGAGAAGATATCGCTACTGTACCTGCTTATAAAAGAGATGTTAATACGGTCTTCCAGCACTATGCGTTATTTCCACATTTAGATGTATATGACAATATTGCGTTTGGTCTAAATATCAAGAAAGAACCTAAGGATATCATTCAACAGAAGGTATCTAGAATGATTTCTTTAGTAGGTCTTGAAGGATTTGAACATAGAGATATCAATCAGATGTCTGGTGGTCAACAACAACGTGTTGCGATTGCTAGAGCACTAGTAAATGAACCACAGGTATTGTTGTTGGATGAATCATTAAGTGCATTAGATAAGAATCTAAGAAAAGAAATGCAGTTGGAATTAAAAGAAATCCAAAGAGAAGTAGGCATTACATTTATCTTTGTTACACATGATCAAGAAGAAGCACTAACAATGAGTGATAAGATCGTCATCATGAGAGATGGAATCATCGAACAAGTTGGTTCTCCTACAGAAGTCTATAACACGCCAATCAATGAATATTGTGCGAAGTTTATTGGAGATTCTAACATCATTGATGGAACGATGAAGAGAGATCGTTTGGTATCTTTTGATGATGCGGATTATGTATGTGAAGATTATGGATTCTCTGAGAATGAACAAGTAGATATCGTGATTCGTCCTGAAGATATTGATATCGTTCCTAGAAATAGAGGTCTATTAAATGGTGAAGTAAAGTCTGTCTTATTTAAGGGCGTTCACTATGAGATCATTGTAGAAACATCTTCTGGTACATCTAAGACAGTTACGATGCATGTAACGGGTGAACATGATGTAGTCAATGAAGAAGCACATGAAAAGCTATCTGCATCTTCCTTCTATATGGATGTAGAAGATGTAGAAAATATCACAAAGGAAGAAATCATCGCTCGTGCCAACGCACAAGCTTGGGATGATGAAGATGAATTTGTATCTATTCCTAACGTTATCTATGATCTAAAGGCAGAAGAAGGTACATATGAATGTACATTTGAAACAGCTGCTGGAACTAAGATCAATATCATGATCTTTGTTGTTAAACCTGTATCTGTTGAAGATGCTGAAAATGAAGAATCTATCCAGGCATTTAACTTCACAAAGTCAGTAGATGAAATCAAGGAATCTGTTGCGTTAGATACGGACTTGATTCGTTGGGCAGATGCTTACGCATGGTCTACAGAAGATAAC
>CAVDZA010000064.1:1463-6029 GCA_963613355.1 Bulleidia sp.
AATCTGGGATGTGAAGTATGACTTTGATGATGAAAATATCACAGAAGGTGACTATAACATTACATTCTCTACACAAGGTCGTGAGTTGAAACTAGAAACAACAGATCGTCATGAAGTTGGTGAAAGAGTTGGACTTGAATGGAACCCTGAAGACATTCACGTCATGAGAAAGATGAACTAACATGAAGTCATTCTCTAAATTAGTATATCCATACATTGTATGGATGATCGGATTGATCATTGTTCCTATGTTGATGATCGTATTGTATGCATTTACTGTGCAGGGGAATAGTGTGCTTACATTGACATTTACATTGGATAACTTTACGAGATTCTTCTCTGATTCTATCTTTCCTAGTGTTTTATGGAAATCATTGAAGATGGCATTTGTGACGACTGTGATCTGTATCGCAATCGGATATCCAACAGCGTATATCATGGCAAAACAGAATCCTAAATCACAAGCATTGACGGTCTTATTGGTCACACTACCTATGTGGATCAATATGTTAGTAAGAACATATGCTTGGAAGGGCATCTTAGGTAGACTTGGTGTTCCTAGTGAAATAAGAGTCTATATCGGTATGGTATATAACTTCCTACCTTTTATGATCTTACAGATCTATACAGCATTATCAAAGATCGATACTTCTTTGATTACTGCAGCGCATGACTTAGGTGCTGATGATAAACAAACATTCTTAAAAGTGACATTACCACTATCCTTAAGTGGTGTCGTTTCTGGTATTACGCTCGTATTCTTACCAGCAGTATCTTCATTCTTCATTCCTAAGTTATTAGGTGGAGGTCAATACGTATTGATTGGTAACTTGATTGAGGATTACTTCGTATCTACGGGAGACTGGAACTTTGGTTCAGCGATTTCCTTGATCATGGCAGCTATTATTCTTGTGTCTATGTATATCACAAGAAAGCTTGATAAGGAACCAAAGGAGGATTAGTTATGAAAAAGAAATCTGGTATTTTTTCAAAGATCTATCTAGGATTGATCCTTGCGTTCTTCTATCTTCCAATTCTTTATGTCGTATTATTCTCTTTTAATAGATCAAAGTCTTTAACGAAGTTTACAGGCTTTTCTACAAGATGGTATGAATCTATGTTCCATAATCGTTCTATTATGGAAGCTATCTGGTATACAGTCATCATTGCGGTGATTGCCACTGTCGTATCTACTCTTGTTGGAACGATCACAGCGATTGGACTTTCTAAATCTAAGAAAGTATTAAGAGAAGTCGTAACACAGGTCAATAACCTACCAATGTTGAATCCTGAAATCGTTACTGCGATTGGATTTATGTTATTGTTCTCATCTTTAAAGATCCAAACAGGTTTTACAACGATGTTACTAGCACATATTGCCTTCTGTATACCGTATGTGATGTTATCGGTCATGCCTAGATTACGTAATCTAGATCCAAATATCGCAGAAGCGGCAATGGATCTAGGTTGTACTCCACTCCAAGCGATGTTTAAGGTCATCATTCCACAGATCAAAGGTGGTATCGTTGCGGGAGCTTTAGTAGCTTTCTCTATGTCATTCGATGACTTTGTCATCTCGTTATTTACAACAGGACCTGGTGTATCCAATATCTCTATTTATGTTTATTCCAATGTAAAAAGAGTCAATCCAACGATCAATGCGTTAAGCGCAATCATTGTTTATGTGATTACTGCAGTATTGATCATTGTGAATGTCGTTCCTGTGATTCGTGAAAGGAGAAAGAAAAAACATGTTGAAGAAAATATCTAAGATCAGTCTAGTAGCTTCTATGAGTCTTGTTTTATGTGCTTGTGGGGATTCTTATACAGAAGTGGAACAAGTCATGGACGCAAATGAGGAATTTGGATGTAATGTTTTAAATGTTTATAATGCGGGTGAATATATTGGTGAAGAAGTTATTTCTAACTTTGAGATCATGTATAACGCAAGAGTAAACTATGATACGTTTGAATCTAATGAAATCATGTATACAAAGTTGTTAGGTGGTTCTTCTTATGATGTTATCGTTCCTAGTGACTATATGATCGAAAGAATGATTTCTGAAGATATGTTACAACCTTTAAACAAATCACAGATAACAAATGAAAGTGATCTAAATCCTGCAGTTACAGAAATGAGAGATTCATTTGATCCGGATGGAGTTTATTCTGTTCCTTACTTCTGGGGTACAGTAGGACTTGTTTACAACAAACAAGTCGTTGATGAAGAAACGATCAAAAAAGAAGGTTGGGAGATATTGAAAGATACAAACTATAAAGGAAATATCTATTTCTATGATTCTCAACGTGATGGATTCATGGTGGCATTTAAGGCATTAGGATATTCTATGAATACAGATGATGAAGATGAAATCAATGATGCGTATGAATGGTTGAGAGAAATGAACAACACAATGGAACCTTCTTATGTGACAGATGAAGTCATTGATGGAATGGTCAACTACGAAAAAGGTATTGCGGTCATGTATTCTGGTGATGCGGCATATGTATTAAGTGAGAATATGGATATGGCTTGGTATGAACCGGATCAAGGAACTAATAAGTGGGTAGATGCGATGGTCATTCCTAAGAACGCTTCTTGTTCGGGACTCGCAAATGAATTTATCAATTACGCAATCAGCTATGATGTTCAATTAGAGAATTCTGAATATGTAGGCTATACACCTGTTAGAAAAGATGTAGAAGAATATCTATCTGGACCAGATGGAGATTACTTTGAAATTAGTGCGTATTCTCCAAGATCAGATGGAAAGAATGATGAAACGTTCCACTACAACGCAAAACTAACAAAACAATTAAGTGATCTTTGGAATAAAGTGAAGATTCAATAAGGGATAGAAATATCCCTTTTTCGTTGTATGATAGTTACGAGGTTATTTATGAAGAAGAGCTATCACTTAGATATGACACAAGGTAACTTGTTGAAGAATATCTTTTTATTTTCTGTTCCTTTGATGTTGATGAATTGTCTTCAAATGATATTCAATGCGGCAGATACGATCGTAGTAGGAAAGTATTCTGGTGAGACGGCACTAGCTGCAGTAGGAGCTACAAGTAGTGTGATATTTTTACTTCTATCCTTATTTAATGGTCTAGCAGTAGGAACGAATATCGTTGTGTCTAAGTATATTGGTGCACAAGATGATAAGAATACTTCTATGGCAACACATACATCCATCTGTATTTCTATCATTGTAGGAATCGTATTAATGATCATTGGTGTTTTATTGGCGAAACCATTATTGATATTGATGGATACACCAGATAATCTTTTATACTTTAGTTGTTTATATATGAGGATCTATTTTGGTGGAATCATATTCACATTGGTATATGATTTTGCGACTGCGATATTAAGGTCGGCAGGGGATACGAAGCGTCCACTTTATTACCTAGCTATCGCAGGTGCGTTAAATGTTGTATTGAATTTATTGTTTGTGATCGTATTTCATATGGGAGTGGCAGGAGTAGCACTAGCTACTGTCATCTCTCAAGCTATATCAGCGGGTTTGACTTTATATACATTGGTCCATGAAGATAATGCGACAAGATTATATTTCAAACAAATCAGAATGGATAAAGAGATATCTTTAGAGATCTTGAAGATCGGAGTACCCGCAAGCGTTCAATCGCTAGTTTTCTCCTTTAGTAACGTAGTCATACAATCTAGTTTAAATTCTTTTCAAGATAGCTATTTAATAGCTGGAAACAGTGCTGCATTAAATCTAGAAAACTTTGTTTATATTGGAATTGATTCCTTCAATAAAGCGACAGCTACTTTTACTGCCGCAAATGTTGGTTCTAATAATATCAAACAAATCAAGAAGATCTTATGGATGACAATGTTATTGGATGTATTTTCTGGATTATTGATTAGTGGGATCATCTATTTGAATGGCCATTTCTTCTTAAGCATGTATACAAATTCAAGTGATGTCATTTCATTAGGAATGTATCGATTGACTTTTGTGACACTCTTGTTACCAATCCAAGGAATCGGAGATTCCTTCATTGCCTCATCTAGAGGGATGGGATATTCAACAGTTCCAACACTTGTGATGTTGATAGGAATCTGTGGAGTGAGACTCATATGGTTATGGACAATATTTGCGAGCATTCATAGCTTACAAACACTCTATCTATGTTTTCCAATCAGTTGGCTTACAACAGGTATCGTAGAAGGATTGATCTGGATAAGGTGTTATAAACAATTTATGGAAACACATCAACCTGCATAATGTGGGTTGATTTTTTTAGTACAATAAGAAAAAAGACTTACAAATATGTAAGTCTTCATCTTTTAAGTGGTGGGGACGATGGGACTTGAACCCACACGGTGTTGCCACCACCGGATTTTAAGTCCGATGCGTCTGCCGATTCCGCCACATCCCCATATTCTTGGTGTGGAGGTGCCTGCCGGGGTCGAACCGGCGCTCGCAGAGTTGCAGTCTGCTGCCTTACCACTTGGCTAAGGAACCATTCACTTTATCAGTGCTCATTTATAATACGACAACACCACACTAATTGCAAGCACTTTTTTTAAAA
>CAVDZA010000065.1:0-6015 GCA_963613355.1 Bulleidia sp.
AGTATCAAGTGAGGAACAGAAAACACCTCACGAATTAATAGGCGGGAATAATTTTCCATGAACAAGTTTTCTAAAATTTTACTTGCAGGTACTATGGCTCTTGGCTTAGGTGCTTGCTCAAGCTCATCCGCTGCAACATCAACTGGCGGATCATCCACTTCTGGTGATGGAGCTTATGCTGATAAGAAGGTAGGCATTGCTATTTACCAGTTCAACGATAACTTCATGACATTGCTTAGAACAGAACTTGAAGATTATCTTGTAAGTAAGGGATTCTCAAAGGATAACATTACAATGACTGATGGTGCTAACGACCAGGCTACTCAGACAGCTCAGATCGATAACTTCATCACTCAGGGCGTAGATGTTATGATCGTTAACCCAGTTAACTCATCATCTGCTCCAACAATCACAGATAAGGCTGTAGCTGCTGATATTCCATTAGTTTACATCAACCGTGAACCTGATGAACAAGAACAGGCTAGATGGGAAGAGGAAGACCTCAAGGTTACTTATGTAGGTGCTGATGCTAGACAGTCTGGTACATACCAAGGTGAATTGATCCTTGAAACAGAAACAAAGGGTGATATCAATGGTGATGGTAAGGTTTCTTACATCATGATCGAAGGTGACCCAGAAAACATTGACGCTCAATACAGAACAGAATATTCCGTTAAGGCTTTAACAGATGCTGGAACTAAGGTTGAATTACTTGATGACGAAGTTGCTAACTGGGATCAAGCTCAGGCTCAGGAAAAGGTTCAGAACGCAATTTCTAAATATCCAGATGCAGAAGTAGTATTCTGTAACAACGACGCTATGGCATTAGGTGCTTTTGAAGCATTAAAGGCTGCTGGTAAGACTGTTGGTGAAGATATTTACTTAGTTGGTGTTGACGCATTAGCTGATGCATTAGATAAGGTTGAAGCTGGCGAAATGACAGGTACAGTATTAAATGACCACTTCGCTCAGTCTCATGGTGCTGCTGATGCTGCTATTAATTACATTGATGGTAAGACAGTAGAACATAAGTATGTTATGGATTATGTCAAGGTTACATCTGACAATATCGCTGACATCAAGAAAGATTTAGGATTAGACTAATTAAGGTTTGATACTTACAGAGTACGGGTACTCGTATCAGTACCCGTACTCTTCAATTTTTATATAAATAATAATTTAGGTTTGAATCACGAATTGTGATATAGAATTACGGAGGATAAAATGGCGGAATACAAACTTGAACTCAAGGGTGTATCCAAGTCGTTCCCTGGCGTTAAGGCACTTGATAACGTGCAGCTGTCTCTACGACCTGGATCAGTACTCGCATTAATGGGAGAAAATGGTGCAGGAAAATCAACATTGATGAAATGCTTATTCGGTATCTATCATATGGATGAAGGTGAAATTTTCCTCGATGGTGAGAAAGTAGAAATTAAAGACCCTGATGACGCAATGGAAAAAGGTATTGCGATGGTACATCAGGAATTACAGCCTGTTCCTGCAAGGTCAATAGCCGAGAATATGTATCTTGGAAGATTCCCGGTACACAAATATGGACCTCTTCAAGTCATTGATCATAAGACAATGAATGAAGAAACAAAAAAATGGTTAGGACAATTGGGATTGGATTTTGATCCAAAAGCATTACTTGGAACACTTTCTATCGGACAGATGCAATGTGTTGAAATTGCCAAAGCAGTATCTCATGACGCTAAGGTAATTATTTTTGATGAACCGACATCTTCCTTATCTGATAAAGAAGTTGAATTCTTATTCAAGATCATGAATCAGTTAAGAGATGAAGGCGTTGCGATGATCTACATTTCTCATAAGATGGATGAAATCAAACGTATTGCGGATGATGTACAAATCATGCGTGATGGTCAATACATTGGTACATGGCCAGCAAAAGACTTAACGATTGATGAAATCATCACAAAGATGGTAGGTCGTGAAATGACACAGATCTATCCAGAACATAATCATGAAATCAAAGATGTGATCCTTGAATGTGAAGATGTCTCATCTATTCATGAAAAGAGTTTCCAACACGTATCATTCAATGTAAGGAAGGGTGAAATCGTTGGATTCGGTGGACTTGTTGGTGCGCAACGTACGGAATTAATGGAAGGTATTTTCGGAATACGTAATCTATCTTCAGGTACGATCAAAGTCAATGGAAAAGAAGTTGTAATCAAGAAACCAAAGGATGGCATGAAAGCTGGCTTGGGTATGATTACAGAAGATAGACGTGGTAGCGGTATCGTTGGATGTCTTTCCATCAAAGATAATGTTGGTATCACGATTTATAACAAATATCTCAAAGCTGGATTTGTATTAGATCATCCCGCAATCAATAAAGTTGTAGATGATTCAATTCAACAGCTCAGTATTAAGACTCCTAGCATGCAGACACATATCAGTTCCTTATCTGGTGGTAACCAGCAGAAGGTTATCGTAGCTAGATGGTTGGCAAATGATCCAGATATTCTGATCATGGATGAACCAACAAGAGGTATCGATATCGGTGCTAAGCATGAAATTTATGAAATTATGGAAAACCTTGCACAACAAGGTAAGGCAATTATCATGATTTCTTCTGAAATGCCAGAATTGATTGGTATGTCAGATAGAATCTACGTCATGAGTGAAGGCAAGTTGACTGGTGAAATTACAGACCGTGCTGAGATGACGCAAGAGAAGATCATGAGTTATGCAGCTCAGTATTAGTAAGGAGTAAAGGAAATGAAAAAGGATTTTAATTTAAAGGACTTTTTGATCAATAATGGCGTTATCGTCGTCATGGTCATTCTTGTCCTATATACAGGATTTACAAGTAGTAATTTCTTCACAGTGAAAAACTTCCTCAATATCGCAAGTAATATGTCCTATAGACTTGTAATCGCATTAGGTATTGCGGGATGCGTTATCACTGGTGGTTGTGACCTATCTGGTGGTCGTATGATTGGTTTTGCGGCATGTATCTCTGGTACTTTGTTACAAAATCTTGATTATTCTCAAAAGTTCTTCCCAGGTATGGAACCATTGAACCCATTCTTAGTTATTCTCATCGTTATGTTGATTTGTGCAGCATTTGGAGCTATTACAGGTTCATTCGTTGCTTATCTACATGTTCCACCATTCATCGCTACATTAGGTATGATGGATATCATCTATGGTCTTGGTTTGATCTATACAGGTGCTGCACCTTTAGGTGGATTCACTAGAACTTATACAACATTCTCAACAGGTAAGTTCCTAGGCGTATCGTATTTGATTTGGATCGCATTGATCGTTATGGCAATCACATGGTTTATCTTCAACATGACTCGTCATGGAAAGTATATGTACGCAATCGGTGGTAACGCACAAGCTGCTGAAGTAGCTGGTGTACCAGTAAATAAGACATTGGTCATCATTTACGCTAAGGCTTCTGCTTACTTCGCACTTGCTGGATTCATGTTAGGTGCTAAGGCTGGTGGTTCTTCCGTCAATACAGGTCTATCCTACGAAATGGAAGGTATTGCCGCATGTGCACTTGGTGGTGTATCCGTAACTGGTGGACGTGGTAAGGTTTCATCCGCATTGATCGGTGTTGCGGTCCTTGAATTATTGAAGGCAGCATTACAGTATTTAGGTGTTGACCAGAACGCACAGTATATCGCAATCGGTATCGTTATCTTGGTAGCAATTACACTTGATATTCGTAAGTACGTTCAAAAGAAATAATCATTTCTTAAATAGAAAGAGTCAAAGCGTTCTTCGGAACGCTTTCTTCTTTTTGTGATAAGTGAGATAATAACAACAGAAAGGTTTTTGTTTTATGAGTTTTACAGAATTTATTAATGAATCATGGGTCACATTGTTATTGACGTTTTTGCCTTTATACTACGCATTTCAATTATTAAAGAATAATAAATTAGAGATGATTCGTCCAAAGGGTAGTAAAGCGATAGAAAAGAAGAAAAGAAAACCATATTGTCATGATGCTGGTTTGATCATGTTAGTAACTGGTATTTGTATGGGATGTATTACTGTTATTCGCTTGTTTTCACCAGTCGCTAGTTTGATTGGAACGATCATTGTTTTTAGTGGATTTATTTTCACATGGAAAAGGACATATGATATGTATGAAAGATAAATATAAAGTCGTATTGGTCGATGATGAAAGTGATGTGGCGGAAAGGATCTCACGTAAATTAGAATGGAATGAGATTGGTTTTGAAACGCCTGTATTATGTAATAACGCATTGGATGCTTTAGATATCTGTGAAAAGATCAAACCTGAAGTCGTTATGACAGACATCACGATGCCATACATGAATGGTCTTGAATTGGCTAAGAAGTTAAAAGATGAATATCCTAATATTAGAATCATTATCTTTTCTGGTTATGATGAATTTGAATATGCGCAAGAAGCAGTACATATTCAAGCAGAAGAATATATCTTAAAACCAATAGATTCTGAACAATTAAAAGAAATCTTCCAAAGAATGAAGAGTTCTTTAGATAAAGAATATGATGAGATCCAAAATGTAAGTAAATTAGAATCTTACTACAATGATTCATTACCAACTCTTCAAGAGTCTTTTTATGCTTCTTTAATAGAAAATAAGATTCCAATGGATAAATTAGATCATTTCTTAGAAAACTATTCTATAGATTTAAAAGGTCCATACTATTGTGCAGTCATTATTCATGTATCTACTCATTCTAGAAAAGATCAAATCAATCCTTTATATCTAGCTGTATCTGTAGGAAAGATCGTAAAGGAAAAGTTAGGTGATAAATGGAATGGCAAACTATTTACATACCAAGGAAATACGGTCATGATAGCACAGTTAGACGCTGAAGAAGGGGAAATCACAAAACTTACAGATGATTGTGATAAATTCGCTAGACTTGCGAAAAGTGTTGCGAATGCGACCGTTACGGTTGGAATCGGTAGGATCTGTTCTCAATTGATCGATATCTCTGATAGTTACGCTGGAGCTAGACTTGCGGTCTCCTATCGTGCATTATATGGTACGACCAAAGCTATCAATATTACGGAAATCGATCCAGAACAAAATGAACAAACAGTTTCAATTGAATCAGATGCATTGGATGAAGTATTTAAAAGAATTCGTGTGAATAATCGTGAAGGTCTCTCTAAGGCAATTGATGATTATTTGAAGGTAACGACATCAAAATTAAAGAAAGTTCCTGAGTTTCGATTCTTTGTTATGCAGTTAGCGAGCCAATTGTATGGTTTTGCGGTTTCAAATAAACTAGACCATAACAAGATATTCTCAAGTTATCATGATTTGATTCTCCAAGTAGAAAAATTAGAATTATCTGACTTAAATAGTTGGATGAGTGAGCTCTGTTTTTCTATGCAGAAGATGATCAGTGAAAAACGTTCTAATACGACAAAGAATTTCATTTTAAAAGCAGTAGATTATGTCAATGAGAATTATACAGATCCTAATCTTACAGTTGAAAGCATCTGTTCTTACTTGAATGTATCTTATGCATATTTTTCTACTGTATTTAAGAAAGAAGTTGGAAAGTCTTTTACAAGCTATTTAACAGAATTACGATTAAAGAAAGCTGTTGAGTTGTTATTGGAAAAAGATGAAAAGACATACGTAATTGCACATGATGTAGGATATACTGATCCAAACTATTTCTCTTATGTATTTAAGAAAGCGTATGGCGTATCTCCAAATAAGTATCGTTTAAAGATCCAGGAAGAAGTATGAAAAGAATTACCCAAAACATAAAAGAAAAGATCTTAGAAAAATGGAATATGAAATTCATCAGTATCCAGGCATTGATGTTGATGAGTTTTACTGTTGTTTCTATTATCGTTGTCTTTGTTTTGGGTGTTATTTTTTATCATTTTTTCTCTTATCAAAATAAAACGACTATCACAGAAACTTCAAAACAAGTCATGGAACAAACAACCACGAATCTTGAAGATTACTTACAACAGATGAGACAATTATCAGATGCGTTATATTACAACTC
>CAVDZA010000066.1:0-5836 GCA_963613355.1 Bulleidia sp.
CAATTATCTACTGTATACATTTCTGGTTCAGCAGGTGTAGGAGTTGGTGTTGGTTCTGTTTTCTTTTCTTCCTTCTTTTTCGTTTCTACATCATGCTTACAAGTGAGAATGATTTCTTCATTCTTATCAATCTTTTCACCTGGTTCATGATTCTGTGAAACAACTGTCCAATTCGCTTCACTAATAACAGTTTCATTCTCTTTATTTGAAACAAATGAAATGTTTATAAAACCTGCTTCTTTTAACAGTTCAAGAGCTTTATCACCCTTTTTATTAGATACATCGATCATTTCAATATTTGTATCTTCTGTTAACTCTGTTATTTCTTCACTTAAGATCTCAATCTCAGAATTATGGTTTTTAATTTCAGCTGTAACTTTTTTGTCACCATCAAGTTCTAATTCAATTTCTCCGTTTATAGATTTATCACCAGATTTTTGAAATTTCACTGTATGATCACCTTCAACAAGTTTATCAATTGTGTATGTGAAATATTCACCTTGTCTAAATGTACCTAATTGTTTTTCATCCATGAATACATCTACATCATAGATTGAAAAAAACAAGTTTTCATCAATACTGATGTCTAAATACAACTTGTAGTAATTCAACTGCTTCTCTTCTACTGCAGCACTGCTTCCGCCACATCCCAATAGGCAAGAAACAACTAATAATAGAGATATTATCTTTTTCATAATCACTTAAGACCAACAAATGGTCTTTCCCCTCCAAAAAGTTAGATAACTTTTTTATATCCCAATTTTCTCACGGGGGGGGAGGATACAACGTCAAGGTAGTTCAACATATCTTTCCTATTAAACTATCTTTCTTCTTAAAAAATAATCTATAATATCCCCAAGGAGTCCTCTATGTCCCTAAGAATCATACGTAATGATATTACTAGAATGAATACTGATGCTATTGTGAATACTGCTAATATGTATCCTGTTGTAGGTAGTGGTTGTGATGAAGCTATATACAATGCTGCAGGATATGATGAATTACTACAGTATAGAAAAGAACATATAGGTATTGTAGAAGAAGGATGTTCTTTTATAACACCTGGTTTTAACTTACAGTGTAAATATATCATTCATACAGTTAGTCCTTTGTATCTCAATGGTAATAACAATGAAGAAGAGAAACTAAGAAACTGTTATAGAAATAGTTTAAGAATAGCGAAAGAGAATGATATACGTTCTATTTCTTTCCCTTTGATAGCTACTGGATCATTCTTCTTTCCTAAAGAAGAAGGTATTCGAATCGCAATTGATGAAATCAATGCTTTCTTACTACATGAAGATATGGAAGTATATCTTGTTGTATATGATGATCAATCTAATGAACTTGCTAATAAGATATCTCCTGTCATAGATAACTATGATGAACAACTCTGTGCATCATTACCATTTGATGAAGAAGAACTAAAACATAAGATATTAGATATGTCTGATACTTTCTCAGAGTACTTGTTAGATCTCATCAAAGAAAAAGGACTTACGAATGTAGAAGTCTATACTAAGGCATTAATAGATAAGAAAGTATTCTCTAAGATAAAGAACGATTCTGAATATCATCCTAACAAGTTAACTGCTTTATCTTTATGCATAGGTGCTCAATTAGATATTGAAGAAACAAAGGAACTATTAAATAGAGCTGGATATGCGTTAAGTAGTAGTGATATTACAGATATCGTATTCCAATATTACATAGAAAAAGAGAAGTACGATATGATCGATATCCTCATCTACTTAGAAGAATGTGGTATTCATGTAAAGGTCGCTTAAAATGCGACCTTTTTTATTCCCTATCTTTGTATACTTTGATTGTCAAAGGAGGAAACAACAATGAAAGAACTCATTTCTCAACACGAACTCATCAAAGTATTCCAAGATACTAAACAATTATCTAATACTATCTACTCTTCTTACACAGATCAGTTAAAGAAAGATACAAAGGTATATACAAACATACCACCATATAAACCATTATCTTCTCACTGTACTGTTACCTTTCAAAAAGGAGGAACGATTGAAGTATCCAATCAATACTGTGATACCTACAAACTTGCGGCATTAAACTTCGCAGATGGAATCGTACCTGGAGGACTCGTCGAACAAGGAGCACTTACCCAAGAAGAGAATATCTGTAGATGTTCTAACCTCTACCAATCCATTACATTAGATGAATGTCTAATGAATTATTACCAAGGAAATAGAAAGAACTACAATGATGGACTATGTACAGATACCATCATCTATTCCCCTAATGTACTTGTCTTTAAAGAAGATAAGAACTATACACCTATCACTCCTAAACAATACGACATCATCACATGTCCTGCACCTTCTAATGCATTTTCAAAGAAAGAAGAAGCTATGGAAGTCTATGTTCAAAGAATCCGCCAGATCATCTTCTCTGCCATCCAAAACAACGTAGAATGCCTTGTCTTAGGAGCGTGGGGATGTGGAGCATTCAATCAAGATAAGCATCTCATCTCTCTTGCGTTTACAAGTGTATTAAATGATTACTCTGGATACTTCAAGAAAGTCATCTTTGCGATAAAAGAAACACCTACTTTAAATGATAGTACCTATGATACTTTCTTACACACATTCCAAAATACATACAAAGGAGAAATCACACATGAATAACAAAACAGAAATCGTATTTATCTTAGATAGAAGTGGTTCTATGGCAGGATTAGAGAAGGACACGATTGGTGGTTTCAATTCTATGTTAAACAAACAAAAGAAAGAAGATGGAGAAGCCTATCTATCAACTGTTCTATTTGATCATCAAACAAAAGTCATCCATGATAGAGTACCTATCCAAGAAGTAAGACCATTAGATGAAGATACCTACTATGTACGTGGTTCTACTGCCCTATTAGATGCCTTAGGTGATTCTATTGATCACATCATCAAAGTACACAAACATCTAAAGAAACAAAAACCTGATAAAACGATCTTTTTCATTACAACAGATGGTATGGAAAACGCTAGTCAAAGATATTCCTATTCTCAAATCAAAAGAATGATCAGCATCCAACAAGAAAGATACCATTGGGAATTTATCTTCTTAGGCGCAAATATAGACGCTATTGATGAAGCTAATCGATTAGGCATTCGTAAAGATCGAGCATTTGATTACTCAAATGATTCTGTAGGTACACAAATGAACTATCATGCCATGTCAAATGTACTATCTAAGTTTAGAAAGACAGAATCTTATGAAGATGCTAGTTTTGAAAAAGAATTTAAGGAAGTAAAAGAGTATCACAAGTCTCACAAATCAAAAAGTCGTTCTCTCAACTCTTTACGTACTTAGCTATTCAGTTCCAACACACAAAAAAGTTCCTAATTTAACACATGCAGAAGCATTGATTTCTTTCATATACTTCTCTATAATTTCAACAGCTCATTAAGGGGCTAGATAGGGGAAAGTATGAAGAAATCAAAAATGTCATTAGCTAAGAAAATGGCGATTGCGCTTGTTCTTGGTGTCGTTGTTGGTATCGGAATGATCGTTTTAAGAGTTCAGTTAACAAATAATGGTAACGAATCTACTTGGAATGTCATTAACAATTTGTTGTTTGCTGATATTACAGCGGAAGGTAATGAAAAAAGTATTGGGTTGTTTTATTTAATTGGTCAATTGTTTGTTAGAGGTATGCAAGTCATCATTATTCCTATGGTATTTACTTCTATCGTATTAGCGATGGTAAGAATATCAGATGCGAAGAAACTTGGTAGAATTGCTTCTAAGACAATTGGCTATTTTTTATTAACGACAGTTATCGCAATCATCTTAGCAAGTGTTTGTGGAATGATTGCCTACAATGGTGGACTCTTCCATATGGAAGCTACTGGTCTAGAAGCTGCAAGTGGTGAAAGTGCTACAAACCCACTTCTCATCGTATTAAACGCAGTACCTAGCAACTTTATCAGTGCTTTAAGCAATAACAGTGGCGTATTAGCTATCGTTATATGTGCTGTTGCGGTAGGCCTTGGTATCAACACTAAGAAAGATCAGTTCCAAACGATCATCAACTTCTGTGAAGAATTATCTAATCTAGTAACTGTTATCCTAAGTTTCATTGTTAATACATTCGCTCCAGTAGCTATCTTCTGTTTATTAACAAGAACATGTGCATCTTATGGTGTTTCTTACTTAAAGCCTGCACTTTCTTACATGATCCTTACAACAGTACTATTACTTGTATTCTTATTTGTATTCTATCCATTGTTTATTGGTGTCACAACAAAGTTAAGTCCAAAACAATTCTCTAAGAAGATGAGTAAGGTTGCGCTATTTGGTTTCTCTACTTCTTCTAGTGCAGCTACATTACCTATGAACATTGAAACGACAGAGAATGAACTAGGTGTATCTGAAGATATCGCATCCTTTGTATTACCACTAGGTATGACGATCAATATGGATGGTACAGCTTTGATGCAAGTGATCGCTACGATCTTTATCGCAGGAGTTGCAGGTTACAACATGACGTTCCCTCAGATCGTATTGATTGGAATACTAGCTATCATCGCATCCATTGGTACTCCAGCAGCACCAGGTGCAGGTGCAGTCATTCTATTTACGATCTTATCTGGTGTTGGTTTCACAAACGAAGTAGCGTTAAGCGCCTACGCTCTTATCCTAGCAATCAACCGTCCAATTGAAATGCTCGTCACAGCGTTAAATGTTACGGGTGACACCGCATGCGCGATGGCAGTCGCTAAGAGTGAAAATGGTCTAGACGAAAAGATCTTTAACGAAAAATAATGAAAGAGTTCTTCACGATGTGAAGAACTCTTTTTCTTTCAATAATCATATCAAATCTACAAGGCACAAAAAATGCTTTCAATACATCGCTTAAAAGCCATAGGGTACTTATGCTATTTGTATTTTATTTTCACATGTTACTACACTCCGTACCATTCATCCAACAATTCAACTGGTATTACCTTTCGCAAATGGATAAATTCAATTCTTAAATCAAAAAGTTGATTTCTTATCTCCTTGCGTGCTTAACTTAAGTATATCTTCTGGCTTTTCTGTCATTCCTCGCTTATACCATTCATCACACAAACCAAATATCATATAAGCTACCATAACTTTGGAATAGGCAATCGTACTAGGCTCATCTTTCTTATATTTGAAATGTAATAAGATATTATCAATTAACATAAATTGTAAATCTGATTTATACAACAAATCTATTGTTGTTTTATTTTGCGCAAAAAAATCAAAAATTTGATAACCAATATCTAAATTATCATTCCATTTATATTCACTAAACATTTTCTTCAGATGTTGTTTGATAATATCATCCTTGTTTATAAAATTGCGATAAAAAGTAATTCTTGTCACACCAGCTTTTTTCGCTATATCAGTGACGGTAATAGTATCATATTTTTTCTTTTTCATAAGCATGAACAAAGCATCTATGATATAACCTTTGGATCTTTGTGTGTTGTTCAATGTTACACTTCCCTTCTGGTTGTAACATTTTGTCATTCATATAACGAAAATGAAATCTAAAGATGTTACACTTGTTACATATTGAAAATATAACATCTATTTTTCATAGTCAAGGAGGCTAATATGAAAAAAGTATTCATTGTTTTAGGAGTTATTGGTTTATTTGTGATTAGTGGAATAACGTTTGTGTTTTTAATGCTTGGAAAGATCATGTATAAACCAGAAATAAATGATAATTACAAAATAGGAGAATGGTACAGAATTACGCCAGAAGGTGCAGTTAGCTCTGATGGTACAGCGTGGCATGGCTTAATAAGAATAGGAACAAATAATAAAGTAATGGTTTATATGT
>CAVDZA010000067.1:0-4912 GCA_963613355.1 Bulleidia sp.
AGATATCTCAAAACAGTACAAAACAGGTGATTTGATCCAAAGAGCTTTGGATCATGTTTCTTTAAATTTAAGAGACAATGAATTTGTGGCTATCTTAGGACCAAGTGGTTCAGGAAAGACTACACTATTGAATATCATTGGTGGATTAGATCGTTATGATAGTGGGGATCTAGTCATCAATGGAATCTCTACAAAGAAGTATAAAGATAGAGATTGGGACTCTTATCGTAATCATACGATTGGATTTGTATTTCAATCTTATAACTTGATACCTCATCAAACCGTCTTATCTAATGTAGAGCTTGCGTTGACGATTTCTGGTATTTCTGGAAGTGAGAGAAAGAAACGTGCAATCGAAGCATTAGAAAAAGTAGGGTTAGGTGAACAAATTCATAAGAAACCAAATCAAATGTCTGGTGGTCAGATGCAAAGAGTAGCATTGGCCAGAGCTTTAGTAAATGATCCGGATATCTTATTGGCGGATGAACCAACAGGTGCGTTAGATTCTGAAACGTCAATTCAAGTCATGGATCTTTTAAAAGAAGTCGCAAAAGACCGACTGGTCGTTATGGTCACACATAATCCAGAGCTAGCTGAAAAGTATGCGAATCGTATCGTACGAGTAAAGGATGGACATATCATTTCAGATACAAATCCATTTGTGATAAATAGTGAAGAACAAGAACCTGTTCATCAAAACATGGGGAAATCTTCAATGTCTTTTTTGACAGCTTTAACTTTATCTTTAAACAACTTACTAACAAAGAAGGCTAGAACGACATTGGTTTCCTTTGCGGGATCGATAGGTATTATTGGTATTGCGTTGATATTGGCTTTATCAAATGGTGTCAATGCGTATATTCAAAATACAGAACAGGAAACTCTTTCTGAATATCCATTAGAAATCACAAAGTCTACTTTCTCTTTATCCAGCATGATGACAACAATGGCAGAAGAAAGTGAAAAAGATGACAATGCGGAAGTGAAGGAAAGAGCTGTCGTATCGAATATGTTTGGTGGTACGACAACGAATGACCTAGCTTCTCTCAAGAAATATATTGAATCTGGGAAGAGTGATATTAGTAAATACACAAGATCCATTGAATATGATTATGATGTAGAACCACAGATCTATTTATCTGATACAAGTGATGGTGTTAAACAAGTTAATCCAAATAACTTGTTATCTAATTCAGGTATCGCACCAACATCTAGTATGTATTCTTCATCCTTTTCTATGAATAACTTTACGGCATTACCTCAAAATGAATCTTTATACAAAGATAATTATGATGTAAAAGCAGGTAGATGGCCTCAATCATACAACGAAGCTATCGTTGTATTATCAAGTGATGGTTCAGTGACAGACATGACATTATATTCTTTAGGAATGAAAGACTATAGTGAATTAGAGGATATCGTTGAAAGCTTTCAAAACTCAGAAAGTTCTGAAGTGAAATCTACGACAAAAGATTATAAGTACAGTGATTTTGTAGGAATCACATTAAAGTTGATCAATGCGTGTGATACGTATACTTATGATGAATCTTTAGGTGTTTATTCTTCAAAAGAAAAAGATAGTTCTTATATGAAAGAGCTTGTGGATAATGGAGAAGATATCAAGGTCGTTGGTGTCGTACAACAGAAAGAAGACTCTAATGTTGAGATGTTGACAGCTGGTATCAGCTATTCTAGTGATCTAGTAGAACATGTCATCAATTACGCTAAGAATTCTAAGATCGTTCAAGAACAATTGAATGAAAAAGATAAGAATATCTTTACAGGAAAGAGATTTGGTGAAGAGGAAGATACTTCTTTTGATACAAGTGATTTATTTACAGTTGATGAAAGTGCGTTAGCTAACGCATTTAAGATGGATACATCAAAGATCAATGTTGATCTATCAAAGTATATCAACACATCTTCTTTAATGAGTAATGTATCGATATCGGATGATCAGATCAAACAATTGGTCACATCTTCTTTAAAACAAATTTCACAAGAAGATGCTGAGAACAGCTTTAAACAATTACTAGATTCTTATACAAAGTATCTAGATTCTCAAGAAGATGATCCAATTGATACTTTTGAACAATATCTAAACTCAGGTCAAGCTAAACAAATCTTAATTCAATCATTAACTTCTATTTCAAAGAATGAAACGAATAGTAAATTGATCAGTGATACGATCACAAGTTCATTACAAACGTTATATATTGAAATATCAAATGAAGAACATGAATCTTTAACAGATTATTTAAATACAGAAGAAGCAAAGAATCGTATCTACAATGAAGTGTATAAGGCATATCAAAGTGTACAACTTGTCATTACAGATGATGATCTAAATTCAGTAGCACAGAATTTAATTGGTGGGTATTTGGCAAATGGTGGAACATTTGATACAGAGAAATTCTCCGAATCTTTCTCTGGATATTTGAATACACAAGAAGGCCAACAAGCATTGTCTTCTGTTGTATCGGTATTTGTGGATACGGATAAGTTGTATAGTAGTGCGACAAACATGATCAATACACAGACATCTTCTTTGATCAACGCACTTACTTCATCTATTAACCAAGCGATGGTATCTCTCGTACAACAGTTACCAAATGCCTTAAGCATTGATTCTAGTGCGTTTTCAAATGCGTTCCAAATGAATATTGATGCGGATGAATTACAAAATTCAATCATGTCTATGATGAGTAGTACATCTTCTTCATGGGAAAACAATCTAACAACATTAGGATACGCAGATGTAAATGATCCAAGTGAGATCATTATTTATCCAAATGATTTTGATTCTAAGACAGAAATCAAGAATATCTTAGATGCTTACAATGAAGATGTGAAAAAGAGTGATGAATCCAAAGTTATCACATATACAGATGTCGTAGGAACTTTGATGACTTCTGTTACAGATATCGTAAATGTAATTTCTTATGTCTTGATAGCGTTTGTCGCAATTTCACTTGTCGTATCTTCTATCATGATTGGTGTCATTACATATATTTCTGTATTAGAAAGACAAAAAGAAATCGGTATCTTAAGAGCGATAGGTGCTTCTAAGCATAACGTATCAAATGTGTTTAACGCAGAAACTTTTATTACGGGAGCTTTAGCGGGAATCTTTGGAGTTGTGATCACGAATTTATTGTTGATACCAGGTAACGCAATCATTCACTCTTTGACAGGAAGTAATGATGTGAATGCGGTGCTACCATTCAAGGCCGCAATCATCCTGATTTTGTTGAGTATCGTGTTAACTTTGATTGGTGGAATCATTCCATCAAAGAAAGCTGCGAAATCCGATCCAGTCAAAGCTTTACGTACAGATTAGCATTGATAACGGTTACATTCACGAAGTAAGTAGATACTTATTCGAAAAAGTTGAAAAAATGCGCATTTTTCGGCACTTTTCAGTTTTCAAATATAAAAAAAGTGTTGTAAAATATTGAGTATTGTAAGGGTAATGAGGAAAAAAGATTATGAACAAACCTGAATTAAATGACACATTTGCGAAAACAAAGTTAAAGCCACATAAGACTTTCGGCGGAAAGGTCGTTGAGATCCTTTATGGAGCTAAGGATGAAGCTGGAAATGCTTGTGCTCCTAAAGAAGGTGTTGAAGATGGACATGGCCGTTGGTTTGGTATTGAAGTAAATGGAGATTATAGAATGTTCTCTTGGACACATTCTAAAGATGAAGGTGGAAATACAGAATATGGCACAGATCATGAAGATCATGCGCTAGAAGATATGGAAGCTGAAATTCTCAAGAAGAGAGATCTAGCTAGAAACGCTGAAGTATTAGCTAGAGAATATTCTGGAGAAGACGCAGAAGAAAAGATGAATTCTTTGAAAGAAGAATGGTCTAAGTTAACTGTTTGGGACACACCAGTAGAAAAGGAATATCAGACTCGTTTTGATAAAGCTTTAGGTGAATTCGAACCTAGACAAGAAGAAATCAAGAAGAATAAGGCAGATAAGGAAACAGTCGTTGCCAAGGCTGAAGAATTAAAGGGTGCTGAAAACTTCAAGGAAGCTAGAAACCTATTAAGCTCTTTACGTGATGAATTGTATGCGATTGGTTCAGCAGGTGCTGAAGCAGACGCTGCATTCCGTTCAGCAATTAATAAGGTTGAACGTGAATTACGTGATAAGCAAAAGGAATATAACGCTACTCGTGATGAAAGATTAGCTGCCGCAAAGCAGAAGAAAGAAGAAATCATCGCTAGTGCTAAGGAAGTTACATCTAACGTTAAAAACTGGAAGAACGCTGGTGAAAAGCTAAATTCTTTATTTGAAGATTGGAAAGCTGCTGGTAATTCTGGTAAAGATGTTGATGATGCGTTATGGGAAGAATTCTCAAAGATCCGTAAAGAATTCAATACTGCTAGAAATGCATTCTTTACAGAACGTTCCGCAAAGTGGGAAGAATCTATCGCAACAAAAGAAAAGCTAATCGCTGAAGCAAAAGAAATTTCTGATAAGAAAGAATATGGTAAAGCTAACACAGACCGTATGAAAGAACTTGATAAGGAGTGGAGAGCTGCTGGATATTCTGGAAAAGAAAAGAATGATGCCTTATGGGATGCGTTCAATGAAGCTAAGGAAGTATTCTGGGATGCAAAGAAAGCTGAATCCTTAAAGAGAATCCAAAATATCGTTGATCGTAAGAAGACAGAATTAGAATCTTTAAAGAAGAAGATCGAAGATCTAGAATACAGAATTGAGATTGCTCCAAATCCTGCAATGAAGGAAGATTCTGAAAGAGAACTTCATTTAAGAGAAGCTGAACTTGATAAGTTAACTGCTTCTATTGAAGAAGATGAAAAGAAACTTTCTGATACAAATGAATAAATTGAAGAAGATATGATTAAAAATCATATCTTTTTTCAACTTTTTTTTTT
>CAVDZA010000068.1:0-4727 GCA_963613355.1 Bulleidia sp.
GATCAATACCGTGGCACAAAGATTTAAAGAAAACATTAATGAGATATCATATTGTTCTAATGCGAAATTCAAAACATGAGCCAATATTGGTGTACATATAAATATCAATAATGTAATAATCACTCTCTTTTTTGAAAGTGTCGTAATAGATTTTGTCATAAGTATCCTCGTCATGAGATATTTTACCAATGATATACATTTTTGTCATATTTTCAAAAAAAACAAAAACTTTTTTTGGAATTTCGAAAAAAAGTGTGAATAGTATAAGTGAGGGTGCTCTTAAGTACTCTATAGGGAGAGAGGAGGTTAAATGTAAATTTAAACAGGTAGCGATGGCCTGATCATCATTTACATCGTAATTGAGGGTAAGTTTGGAAAAAGAAAGGAGGGGGACATTATGAATGAGAAGACGAAGAAAAATCAAAAGAAAATTCCATGGCGAATTCAAAAAATGAACGTAGAATATTTTTCAACATGTTATAAAGCTACAAAAGCACGTTTAGAAAATAATAGATATGATGTGCGTTTGGTTTCTAACATTGAACTTCAAACAAAACATGATCTAGATTTTTTAGTGTATGTAACTTTTATTCTAGAAATGTGTAAAAAAGAAAATCGTCATTTTTTAGACGCGGTCTATTTTGGCACGAATGAAGATAAGATGTATTATGAAAGCTTAGCTAGATCTACATTTAACCGTATTCGTCGTAAAGCAATCGAGGATTTTAATGATTGTCTTAATAAACGAATAATGATAAAATCCTTATAGAGGATTATTCATGGATCAACTGCCTATTCTTAATGATTTATTGAAGAAAACAACAAATTATTCTGTATCCCTGAAAGCGGATACAACATTTGAAGAATTAAAGATGGATGATTTTGAAGTTGTGGATTTTTTAATGAGCGTTGAAGAATACTATGGAATTGCTTTTGAACAGGATGAATTATTGAATGTTAAAAGCATCCATGATGTCATGAATATGATCGCAAAAAATACTCAGGAGGAATAAAAAAGATGCTGAAAGGTATTGCTGCTTCACAAGGAATCGCTATTGCTAAGGTATATAAGCTTGAACAACCAGTATTAGACATTCAGAAGAAAGATGCTAATGCAGAAGAAGAACTTCAAAAGCTTGATGCCGCATTCAAAAAGACTGTAAGTGATATTGAAAAGATCAAGACAGTTGCTTCAAAGAGCTTAAAGGAAGAAGAATTAGCTATTTTTGATGCTCATCTTATGATGGCTAATGACCCAGAATTTAGAGGGATGATCGAAGAAGAAATCAAGAACAGTAGTGTTAATGCAGAATATGCTGCTAATACTGTTTCTTCTAACATGGTCGCAATGTTTGAAGCTATGGATGATGAATACATGAGAGGAAGAGCTGCAGATATTAAGGATGTAACTTTCCGTTTAATGTGTAATCTAACTGGAAAAGAAATTCCTAACTTAGCTACATTAGATGAACCAGTTATCGTTGTTGCTAAGGATCTAACTCCATCAGACACAGGTTCTTTAAACAAGGAATTCGCAAAGGGCTTTGCTACAGAAATGGGTGGACGTACATCTCATTCTGCTATCATGGCTAGATCTCTTGAAATTCCTGCAGTTGTTGGTTGCAAAGGCATTCTTGATGGTGTAAACAATGGCGATATGATCGTTCTTGATGCTATCAATGGTGAAGTTATCGTCGGACCAAGTGCTGATGAAATTGCTGCTTATGAAAAGAAGGCTGAAGAATATGCTGCTGAAAAGGCTGCATTAAAAGCTTTGAAAGATCAAGATTCAGTATCAACAGATGGACATAAGGTTCTATTAGTTGGTAACATTGGTTCTCCAGCTGATGTTGATGGTGTATTAGAAAATGGTGGTGAAGGTGTAGGTCTATTCCGTTCTGAATTCTTATATATGAAGAGTGAAGATGACTTCCCAAGTGAAGATACACAGTTTGCAGCTTATAAAGAAGTTCTTGAAAGAATGGAAGGTAAGCCAGTCGTTATCCGTACATTAGATATTGGTGGCGATAAGAAGTTGAACTATTATACATTCCCTGAAGAAATGAACCCATTCTTAGGTGTAAGAGCTGTTCGTTTCTGCTTGATGAGAAAAGATATCTTCAAGACTCAATTAAGAGCTTTGATCAGAGCTTCTGCTTATGGCCATCTATGCATCATGTTCCCAATGATCGCAACAGTAGCTGAATTCAAGGAAGCTAAGGCTTGTTATGAAGAAGCTAAGGCTGAATTAATTAGTGAAGGCGTTAAGATTGGTGACAAGATCGAAGTTGGATGTATGATCGAAATTCCTGCAGCAGCAGTATTAGCTGATCAGTTATCTAAGTATGCTGACTTCTTCTCAATCGGTACAAATGACTTGATCCAATATTCAATGGCTGCTGACCGTATGAGTGAACCAGTATCTTACCTATATCAACCATTAAACCCATCTATCCTAAGACTTGTTAAGATGACGATCGATGGAGCTCATAAGAATGGTAAATGGTGTGGTATGTGTGGTGAAATGGCAGGCGATGAACTTGCTGCACCAGTTCTATTAGGTCTAGGACTTGATGAATTCTCAATGTCCGCTACATCTATTCTAAGAGCACGTAAGATGATCAATGGTCTAAGCTATGCTGAAATGCAAGAATTAGCTGCTAAGGCTGTTGAATTAGATACATGTGAAGAAGTTACAGATCTAATCAAATCTGCAGTAGAAAAGTAATAATAAATGAAAAGATGATTCACTGTGAAGTGAATCATCTTTTTTGTTTGTTTTAACAATTAATGAATGGGACAGTACTTTTTACGTAGAATTCTTGTAAGTCATCTAAGCGAAGACAACCTAACGCTCTACCGTATACGCATCCACAATCAATATGGAAGATCGTATCATTCTTTCCGTGTATGATCTTTCCTTCATATTCTGTTCCATAACAGAATGTAGGTACATGTCCAACGACCATTTTTACATCATTGAATGGATTATCATCGATATCAATGTGAGACCATACAAGTATTTCTGGTGGTACTTCAGATAATCGTACATTAGGATTGAAAAATTCATCTGCTAGACCAGCATGTACCAATAGAAACTTTTGTCCATGAATATCTAAATACTTGTAGAAACGTTTATTTTCTTCTAGATATAGCTTGATGTCATAACATTCAGGGAATGACAGATCCATAAATTGATCAGCTGTCGTATAACCACCGTTATAATGTAACCAAGTCATCAAATTCTCCGTGATATCTGTCATATTATAATCACCTTTACAGTTGATCAATTCTTGAATATAACGGTTGAACCAGACATCATGATTGCCATAGACGATATGCATGCTTGGATTAGCCATGATTTCTTGAAGTAAGGCAATAGATTCTTTTCCTCTATCACAAATATCTCCATTGATCCACAATTCATCATAATCATTTGAAAACTGGATCTTTTTCAACATTTCATCAAATTCTTTTTTACACCCATGAGGGTCACTAATAACATATGTACTCATAACTAATAATATTTTAACATGAAAGAATAACCGTAAATATATTTTTTCTTCACAACATACAAGTCATTTGGTATAATTCTTTAGGTATTTTTAGAAAAGAGAGGTAAATACGATGGGAAGAGCACATGAAGTCCGCGCAGCCTCAATGGCAAAAACAGCGGCAAAGAAGTCAAAGCTGTACTCAAGATTTGGAAAAGAATTATATATTGCAGCGAAGAATGGCGTCCCTGATCCTGATATGAACCTAGCACTCAAGAGAAAGATTGCTGAGGCTAAATCGAACCAGGTACCTGCAGATGTTATTAAAAGAGCAATTGATAAGGCTAAAGGTGGTTCTGATGAAAACTACGATGAAGCTAGATATGAAGGATTTGGTCCTGGTAACTCTACGATCATCGTTGATTGCTTAACAGATAACACAAACCGTTCTTATACAGATGTTAAGACATGTTTCAACAAGACACATGGCGCTAAGTTAGCTGGTGCTGGAGCAGTTTCATTTGGTTACCAACAAGTTGGTTTATTCGTTTTCCCTTACGAAGATGAAGAAGCTATGTTGGATGCTTTAATGGAAGCTGATGTTGATGTTCAAGATCTTTCTGTAGAAGATGGAATGATGACTGTTAAGACAGCATTCACTGATTTTGGTAAGGGTCAAGAAGCTATTGAAAACTTTGTAAACGGTGTAGAATTCGAAACTTGTGAAGCTACTTTACTTCCAGATGAATATGTAACACTAACAAACCAAGAAGACATTGATGCTTATCATAAGTTGATCGACTTATTAGAAGAAGCTGATGATGTAAACAAGGTTTACACAAACGTTATTATTGAAGGTGAATAATAATATTGAAGTCTGGAGAATTTCTTCAGACTTTTTTTGGAGGAAATCATGGAAATAACAAAAGAAGTTCTACAAGCTATCATTGATAGTTATCCATATGAGATCGTATTTGTGGATCTAGATCATAAAGTTCAATTTATGAACGCTACTGCTAAAAAAAGATATGGAGATAGAGTGATCATTGGAAATAGCTTATTTAATTGTCATAACGAAGGCAGTAAAGTGAAAATCGAACAATTTCTAGAAAGAGCGAAAAATGGTGAAGGGGAAATGTTCGAGACTTTAAATCGTAAAACAGGTGAAAGAGAATTCTTTACACCAGTGAAAGATGAGAATGGAACTGTCATTGGATACTTTGAGCGTCATGA
>CAVDZA010000069.1:0-4504 GCA_963613355.1 Bulleidia sp.
TTTAAAGAAACAATTGATAATGAATATGGTTTTCATTTGAAGATTGAAAAAGGAAATACATTGATTGTTTCTTGCGGGAGTGGTGAACTGAAGTTTAAAATTGATGACGCATTTATCCGTAAATGCAAGCTAAGTATATATATTCACACACAAGGCCCATTACGTGCTTTAGTAGATTGGTATCGTGCTAAAAAGAACCATACAATCACCTATACAGAATGGTATAAGAAGACAAAACCAACAAAAGAAGAACTTAATCAACAAAGAAAAGAAGAAATCAAAGAAACAGATCCAAAGTTCAGTGTATTAGTACCTTTGTATAATACACCACTCAACTTCCTAGATGAGATGATAGAATCTGTTATCAAGCAGACATATGGTAAATGGGAACTATGTCTAGCAGATGGAAGTGATGAAGAACATATAGAAGAAGTAAGAAAAGAAGTACAGAAGTATCAGGATAAAGATACAAGAGTACTTTATAAAAGATTAGAAAAGAATGAAGGAATCTCAGGTAATACAAACGAAGCGCTAAAGATGGCAACAGGTGATTTCATCGTTCTGTTTGATCATGATGACTTATTAACAGAGAATGCATTGTATGAATTCGCAAAAGTCATCAGAGAAGATGAAGAAGTAGACTGTATCTATTCTGATGAAGATAAGATCAAGGATGGAAATGTACTAGCTGATCCACACTTCAAACCAGACTATAACATCGATATGTTGTGTAGTGATAACTATATCTGTCACTTGTTCGCAGTAAGAAAGACATTAACAGATAAGTATGGTGGATTTAGAAGTGAATATGATGGATCACAAGATCATGACTTTATCCTAAGAATGACAGAACAAGCTAGAAAGACGGCACATGTCGCAAAGATCCTATACCATTGGAGAGTACACTCTAATTCAACTGCACAAAACCTAGAGAATAAGATGTATTGTTTTACATCAGGACAGAAGGCAGTAAAGGCACATTATGAAAGAGTATGGCCAGATATCAAGATAGATAGGGTAGAGAATGGAATCAGTCTAGGAATCTATCATACGGTATGGCACTTTGATGAGTATCCATTCATTAGTGTGATCATTCCAAATAAAGATCATACAGAAGACTTAGATAAGGCGATACGTTCAATGATAGAAAAAGGGACATGGCCAAATCTAGAATTCATAGTAGTAGAGAATAATTCAGAGAAGAAAGAGACATTCGAATACTACGAGAAGATCCAAAAAGAATATGAGAATGTAAAAGTAGTGAAGTATGAGGGAAGCTTCAATTATTCAAAGATCAATAACTATGGAGCGAAGTACGCACATGGTGAATACTTCCTACTAATGAATAATGATGTAGAGCTGATAGAACCAGATTCCTTGAAAGAGATGATGGGCTATTGTCAAAGAGAAGATGTAGGAATCGTAGGATGTAGATTGTTGTATGAAGATGATACAATTCAACATGTGGGAGTAGCAGTAGGTGTTACAGGTGTTGCTGGACATGTATTCAATGGGATGCCTTCTAAAGGAGTTTCTTACTTCAACCGTGCGATGATAGCGCAAGATTATAGTGCAGTAACAGCAGCGGTGATGTTAGTGAAGAGAAGCGTATATGAAGAATTGAATGGATTAGATGAGACATTCGCAGTAGCGTTCAATGATATCGATTTCTGTCTAAGAGCTAGAGAATTAAACAAACTAGTAGTTTATAATCCATATGCATGTTTCCATCACTATGAATCAAAGTCCAGAGGTCTAGAAACCACACAAGAGAAACAACAACGTTTCTATTATGAGATTGCGTTGTTTATTGATAGATATAAAGATTTCTTGAAAAATGGTGATCCAAACTATAATATTAACTTAACAAAGAAATCATTAGATTATTCATTGTGTGATGTAAGAGAAACTTCTTTAGGCAGTGAAGGTTTTACAGAAGAGGAAAAGGAATTCTTCCATCAATATCTTTAGTGTATAATAATAGACAAGTAAGAATACTTGTCTATTTTTTATAATCATAAGATGAAATAGGTTCGGTATATCTAGGAGACTACCAATGAAAAAAGTAATAGAGAGATTCATTGTTTTAATTCTTGTTTGTTTTATATCCTTTTCTAATGGTTTACCAGTATGTGCTGAGACGACATATGAATATAGTTTTTCTGGAACGAAAAATGGAGTGACATTGACTGTTGAATGGAATGAAGAAAGTCTTGGAAAAGAAACCACTTTTCATGTTTCTGCTAGTGGGGGTAGTGGAAATTATAAATTCCGTATGGATTCTCCAAATTACTATAATCCTGGTGAAACAACTTTCGAACCTGTAGGTGATGCTAGCCGTAGTTCTTCTGAATGGAATGCTTATACATCTATTTGTTCTTCCGTTGACTATACTTTTACAATGATGGCATCAGGGAAATATAGTTTTAGATTTTGGCTATCAGATAATGATTCTGGCATCTATTATTTTCATGTTGATCCTACAATAGAAGTTTCTGATGCGAGTTATCCGAGCGTAAATGAAATAGTTTCTAATGCGGTAAATTTGGCAAATAATGGAACTGATGGATCAGATTACGAAAAAGCTTTATATTTACATGATTGGTTAATTGACCGAATGGATTATGATAATAGTTTAGTATGGTGCTCTGTTGAGGCGGCACTAACAAGAAGGACAGGTACTTGCCAATCTTACGAAGATGCATATCGGAAATTATTAAATGCGGCGGGTATTGAATGTACTGCCATAAACGATACAGCTGATGGTCATACTTGGAATGCAGTGAAGTTAGATGGTGAGTGGTATCAAATAGATTGTACTTGGGATGATTCCAGTTCAAATTATCAGTATGTTTATACAGAAAAACAACATTTGTATTTTGGTTTAACTGATGAATTGATGGCAATTGCTCATCAGGGTCATACAAATATTTATACCGCGAGTGGTTATAGTACTAGGTCTACTAGTTTAGCTGATAATTATTATGTGAAAAGTGACGATGCCGCTACCTGGGCTGAAACATATCGAGAAAGAATTCAAGCACAACTAAATTCAAAAGCTACATCTTTCACGATAGCCGCAGATAACGCAAATGACCCAGCAAGTATCTCACCTATATACAATGGAATCATCGCATATGCGATAAATCAAATGACTTGGACTTCAGGAAATGACACTGTTAATTTGGTGGCTACAGGTGAAGCCAAACAATTTACATTTACTGCTAAGTATTATGATCCTTCGCATGAACATACTTATGATACTGGGGTGGTGACGAAACAAGCTACATGTACTACAGATGGTATAAAAACAATTACATGTAGTGTATGTAATCAAAAGTATACAGAACCGATTCTTGCTAAAGGACATACAAATGTATGGCAACAAACAAAAGCACCTACATGTAAAAATCCTGGTTCTCAATCATTGGTTTGTACAAAGTGTGGTGCTGTAAGCGAGACTTCGACTATTGCAGCAACAGGGCATAAATATTATTTATTGAAAACAGTAGATTCTAACTGTTCTTCAAATGGTTACTATGAGTATAAATGTAGTAATTGTGGATCTACATATAAAAACACTATTTCTGCTAAAGGTCATAGTTACCAACTGATATCTAAAGGAGCTACTTGTGAGTCATCTGGACATAGTTATCAAAGGTGTAAGAGATGTGGAAAGACAACTAAATACAGTACATCTAATGCATTAGGGCATTCATATTATGTCACTTATAATAAAGGAGCTACGTGTTGGAATGGAGGTCGTAAAGATTATAGATGTTCTAGATGTGGTAAAACATATAGCACAACGAGTAATGCATTGGGTCATTCGTGGTCTAATTGGACAACAGTTGAAAATCCTACAACTTCGAGAGAGGGAAAAGAAAGAAGAACATGTAGTAGATGTAATTCTACGGAAGAAAGGTCCATATCAAAATTGTATTTGGAAACTGTAAAGATGTATCGTTTATATAATCCAAATAGTGGAGAACATTTCTATACATCTAGTACAAGCGAGAGGAATAATCTTACTAGATTAGGTTGGAATTATGAAGGTGTAGGTTGGAATGCACCAAAATCTAGTAATTATCCAGTCTATCGTATGTATAACAGTAATGCAGGTGAACATCATTATACAATGAGTGCTACAGAAAGAGATAATCTTGTTAGAGCGGGATGGAACTACGAAGGCGTTGGTTGGTATTCTATGCAACCAAACAGTGAAGATAGTATTGCTGTTAAAAGGGAATATAATCCAAATGCATTCGCAAACAACCATAACTATACAGTCAGTACAGATGAACATAATATGTTAATTCGCATTGGTTGGAAAGATGAAGGAAATGGTTGGTATGCAGTGAAGTGAACAAAAGATTCATGAAAACTTAATATTTGGAATTTTGTATCCAAAATAAAGGTGTTGTATAATAATAGGCAAGTAAGAAATCTTACTTGCCTATTTATTATGCAGAAGTTTTATAGATGGATTAGTAAACATAGAGAA
>CAVDZA010000070.1:0-4271 GCA_963613355.1 Bulleidia sp.
GAATGGATTTGATCACTTTCAAACAACAATTCCGTTTCATTAAATCTTTCTGTATATTTACAAGTGAAATGGATCTTAGAATTTTCTATGTTTTTAAAGATTACATTAAATAATAATTCTTCCATCATTAATATGACTTCATTGATTCTCTTACGATCAAATAATTGTTTCTTTAAGAAACCTGTCATCTTTGATAATAATTCATAATAATCAAATGAAGAACCATCAATATCATATTGAAGCGTACGAATCTGATAGATGAATTCTTGTGTCTTAGGACGTTTAGGATCGTGGAAGATCTGTTCTGGTGTGCCATCTTCATAGATACCTTGATCACTCATAAAGAACACACGATTACTAACATTTTCCGCAAATTCCATCTCATGTGTAACGATCAACATCGTATATCCTTCATCTGCCAGTCTCTTAATAACACCTAATACTTCACTTGTGACACTAGGGTCCAAGGCAGAAGTAGGTTCATCAAACAGGATGATCTCTGGTTTCATCGCTAAGGTCCTAGCGATAGCGACTCTTTGTTTTTGACCACCAGATAAAGAATCAGGATAATCCATTGCCTTACGAGATAAGCCAACCGTCCTTAATAGTTTCATTCCTTCATCATATGCTTGTTGTTTACTAACACCTAATAGATTTACAGGTCCTAACATGATATTTTCAATTACTGTCATATGTTGAAATAAATTAAATGATTGAAATACCATTCCCATCTTCTGTCTATATTTTTCTAACTCTTTTTGAGGAAGTTGTGTTAGATCGACATCATTCAAATAGATATGTCCACTTGTAGGTTTTTCTAATTGATTGATACATCTTAAAAATGTACTTTTCCCACATCCTGAAGGACCAATGATAGAAATGACATCTCCATCATTGATTTCAACATTTACATCTTTTAATATCTCATGATGAAATGTCTTGCATAGATTCTCAATTCTAATCATTTTAACTTCACCCCTCTCAACAATGTCTTACGATTCTTAGGATCAACTTTTCGATACACAAAATCTAACAACCAAATAACGACATGTGTAATGATGAAATAAATGATTGCGGTCGTAATAAGTGGGAAGAATGCTTGGTAGGTCCTACTTCTAACAAGATCTGATACTTTTGTAAGATCAGTAATCGCAATATATCCAACGATAGAAGTAGACTTTGTTAGCGCAACAAATTGACCACCATACAAGTCATAGATATGCGCAAAAGCTTGTGGAACTACGATCTTCTTATAGATTTCCACTTTACTAAAACCTAGCGCCTGTGCTGCTTCTATTTGGCCTTGATCGATAGAATCGATTCCAATCTTAAATACACCAGATAAAGACGCACCCGCTTGTAGACCAAACGTAATGATTGCGACAATGATAGCGGATATATCAAATTCTTTAAACACGATGTAATACAAGATCATCAACCAAACAAGTACTGGAATACCCGTCGCTATTTTTCCATACACTGAGGCAATCTTTACCAATACCTTTGATTTAGAATCCAACATCATACATAGGAGGCCACCAAAGATCGTACCTAAGATATAAGAAAGGATCGCAATCAATAATGTAACGCCAATGCCTCCCACAAACATCATCCAACGATTTTCTATCAAAAAAGTACTATTAAAACTATCTTTCAAAGAATCAAAAACCGTTGTATGAGATACGACATTTTTCTTCTTTGAAACAATGACGACTTCTTCAGAGTAATAAGGATCTGTAAAATCTACAGACTTTCTTCTCTCTTCTGTAGGTGTAATAGATAAACAAATATCACTTTTCCCACTCACTAAAGAAGGAATCTCTGCCGCAAAGCTCATGTCTTGGTATTCCACTTTCATTCCTAAGATATACGCAATTCTTTCAAGCACTTCACAATCATATCCAACGATCTGATTGTTGTAGATGAATGTCAAAGGCTCTGTAGAGGCAGCTATCGCAACACGCAATACTTGCGCATTCTCATCTTTTACTTTTGGCACATCATCCATGGAATAGTTTTGATCGTTCACCCACTTCTCACGTACAAGCTCTAGTGTCCCATTGTCTTTCAATTGTTGGAGCGCTGTATTGATCTTCTTTGTTAGTTCAGGATCATCTTTTGAAACTGCCATTGAATACACATAAGAAAATAGAGGTGTTGAACAATATTCATATTGATAATCTTTTTCACGAATATATAAGATAGCAGATGTACTAGGAACTAACGCATAATCCACTTTATTCGCTTCCATGGCCGCAAGTGTCTCTGGAAATCCTGAATAGCCAATCACTTCAGAATCAGGATGAAGTTCTTGTGTCTTTGTTGCCATGATCGTTCCATCCAACGCTGAAATCTTTACATTTGATAATCTTTTAGATAATTCTTCATCTGTAAGATCATATGTCATTGTCGTATCAACTGTCGTTGTAGAACTCACTGAACATCCAACAAGGAACAACATCAAAGTCACTACGACACACATTAAACTTTTATATCTTCTCATCGATTCCATCTTCCTCCATATTCATCTCTAAACTCTTCATGTTCTTCTAGATATGAATCTTTATCCCCACATATCGCATAATCACATTGGTTACCATGCGCAAGCGTCTCAGTACGTACAAGTCTAGCATGAAGTTGTTCCATACCAACATAATCACAATTACATAACGCTGGCAAGATATCTAATAAATCATGATCCTTCGCAAATTCCGCAACTGGACATTTTGTGAAGTGATAACGCAATGGTCCTGTATCACTGTATGGTTCTAAGACCATATCAAAATCTTTCCATTCATCACACCTTTTCTTCGCTTCACAAAACGCAAAGTACATTAGTTTCCGAAATATCTTTTTATTCAAATCTACAAATTTCAATTTTCCAAAAGAGCCTTCCATTAGATTCGTTCCTATTTGTTCAATTTCTTCAAAAGAAGTCACATCTTTACAAACAACATAATAACTAAATATCGCAATACAATCATATGTACCCGCAACACCATTATGCATATTCTTTTTCCCACCCAAATCCGTACGATAATTCTTCAAATAATCTACAAACTGTAATTGTACCTTAGTAAAGATTTCATCTGCTTGTTCTTTAGGATAATGTTTTAAAATACATTCTAAGATTTCTTTCTTACATTGTTTTGTATACAACGCATGACATTCACGATTGAATTCCAATTCACGGTCTTTCATACTCTTCTCCGATTCACTATAAAAGTATACCTTCAAATTCTTTCAAACAACATTCAAATATGGTATCTTTATAAGAGTTTTGGAGGTTAAATATGAAAAAATATATTGCGGAATTTATCGGCACACTAACATTAGTGTTTGTCGGTTGTGGAACAGCTATGGCAGTTGGATGTGATGCGGTAAATGGTTGTGGTTATGTCGCTACAGCACTTGCGTTTGGTCTAACGATCGTAGGAATGGCATATTGTGTAGGAAATATTTCTGGATGTCATATCAACCCTGCCGTTTCTTTAGGTGTATTCCTAAATGGTGGAATGGACGCAAAAGATTTTGTTGGTTATGTTGTTAGCCAATGTTTAGGAGCATTTGTTGGTTCTGGATTATTAGCTGTCATTTTCTCAACAGGAAATGTTGTTGATCAAACTGGTGGATTTGGAACAAATGGATTAGGTGGTGTAAACGGTAGTGCCATCGCAGGATTACTTGTAGAAATCATCTTAACATTCATCTTCGTCTTAACGATCTTAGGTGTCACTTCAAAGAAGGCAAATCACGGAAGCTTCGGTGGTGTTGTTATTGGATTCACATTAGTACTTGTTCATTTATTTGGTATCCAATTAACAGGTACATCTGTAAACCCTGCACGTAGCTTTGGACCAGCAATCGTAGCCGCTATCAATGGAAACACTGCAGCACTTGGCTGTCTATGGGTATTCATTGTTGGACCACTTGTTGGTGCAGCACTTGCCGCACTTGTTTGGGGATATCTCAACGGTAAAGGTGAATAAGAACTCAAAAGGAAGTGTTAAACACTTCCTTTTTTTGAATGCTTTAAATAAATCACAACAATTTCAACAAAGTATCTTTCTTATCTCCTGTTACTTCAAAGAAATCCATAGCCTGTTCTTTACTGGACTTTGTCTTTTTCATATACAGCTTAACTGCTTCTAGTAATCCTTCATTCTTTCCAGTATTTAAACCTTCGTTTATACCTTCAGATTTCTTATCTTCTAAATCTTGTAACCATCCGTTCATTAGATCCACCTCTTCTCTTTCTTCATCTTCTTCTT
>CAVDZA010000071.1:0-4141 GCA_963613355.1 Bulleidia sp.
GTATTAGTATTGTTGTCCCTACATACAACACACCAATCAAGTTACTTAAAGAAATGATAGATTCTGTTAGGAATCAATCCTATCCCATTTGGGAACTTTGTATTGCGGATGGTAGTAGTGATACAGAAACAAAGAAAGTCATTCAAGATTATGTAAATAAAGATCCTAGGGTCAAAGTGACATGGTTAGAAAAGAACTATGGTATTTCTGGGAACACAAATAAGGCAATAGATATCTCTACTGGAGAATATATTGCGTTATTTGATCATGATGATGTATTAGAACTAGACGCTTTATTTGAAGTAGTAAAGAATCTACAAGAAATACATCATGATATTGTTTATACAGACGAAGATAAATTGAATGATCAGACTGGATTATTGATGGATCCTAACTTTAAAACAGATTGGAATCTAGATCTATTTCGATCTCACAACTACATCACTCATTTATTTGTGGTGAAGTGTAGTATTGTGAAAGAGATAGGGGGATTTAGAAGTGAATATGATGGTGCACAAGACTATGACTTGATGTTCCGTTGTATTGAAAAGTCTAAGAGTATTTATCATATTCCTAAAGTCTTATATCATTGGAGAATCCATGAAGGTTCTACAGCTGGTAATCCTGAAAGTAAGATGTATGCGTATGAAGCTGGTAGAAAGGCAATCCAATCTCATTTAGATAGAATGCATATCAAAGGAAAAGCTATTATGTTAGGAAAGCCTTTATATGGTCTATATAGAGTAGAATATGAAATGGATGAAGAACCATTAGTTTCTATTATCATTCCTAATTATGAACATATGGATGTATTAAAGACATGTATTGATTCTTTGTATCAAGTAAATAACTATAGTAACTTTGAAATAATCATTGTTGAAAATAACAGTAAAGAACAAGAAATATTTGATTACTACGATGAGCTTCAAAGAGAACATGATAATATCAAAGTGATCACATGGAATGATGAATTTAACTATTCCGCAATCAATAACTTTGGGGTAAAGCACGCAAGTGGAGACTATATTCTCTTATTAAACAATGATACGGAAGTGATTAGTGAAAATGCATTAAGAGAAATGATATCGAATTGTATGAGAGAGGACGTAGGCATCGTGGGTGCGAAACTCTTATACGAAGATGATACGATCCAACACGCTGGTGTAGTGATAGGTTTTAGTGGATACGCAGGGCATGTATTTACTGGACTGATGAATAGCTATGAATATGGATATATGATGCGTGCAGCTGTTTCAAGTGATTATAGTGCAGTGACTGCAGCTTGTTTAATGACTAAGAAATCTATTTGGAATGAAGTAGGTGGATTAGATGAGCAATTCAAAGTTGCTTGTAATGATGTGGATTATTGTTTGAAAGTTAGAGATTTAGGTAAATTAGTTGTATATGATGCCTTCTCTTTATGGCATCACTATGAGTCTAAGTCTAGAGGCTATGAAGATAGTCCGGAGAAGAAACAAAGATTCGAAGATGAAGTGAGCAGATGGGCTAAGAAATGGAATAAATATCTTCCTAACAATGATCCATACTACAATAAGAACTTCGCAATTGAAAAAGGTCCATATAGATTAGATTAAAAGGATTGATATATGTTGATAGATGATAGTTTTAAGATAAAGAATTTTATAGAAATGAAAGATAGTTTCTTTCTCCATGGAGCACTAACTTCTAAAGAACGTTTATTCACTTTAGAAGTCTTTTGTGATGAAAAGAAAGAAAGACCATATATCTGGGAAGTATCTAAAGAACAATATGAATTCTTTGTGTTATTACCATCATCAATTAAACAATTAGATATCATCTATAAAACCGAAACAGAACAAAAACATCTTCTTACTGTAGAAAAAGAAGAAATAGATATTGGTTACATAGCATGTAATATTACTTCAGTAAGTCCTACTGTAGGAATCACTGAAGTAAAGGGGTGGGCAGTTTCTAATAATGAGATATCTATTTCTATTAAAGACACTACAAACAATCAAGCGTGTGATAGTTCTGTAAGAAGAATGAAGTATCAAAAGTTGAATGATTGTAATGTAGTATCTAAAGAACAAATGAATGGTTTTATTCTTTCTTTTATTCGTGAAGAGGAAAAAGAATATTCTATTGTTTTTGATGATGGAAAGAATCAGAAAGAAGTATCTTTATCAGAATTCTTTGTGGAAAGAAGTGCGAATAAGAAATTATCTCTTGGTACTGCTTTTAAGAGAATCAGTCCTAAGATGATCAAACGTTTCTTTGAATATTTACATGAGAATGGCTTGAAAGAAACAGTGTATAAGATCTTATTTGGAATGCAGGAAGAGTTTGATTATGATGCGTGGTTTAGAAGAAATCAAATTACAGAGGAAGAATTAGAACAACAGCGAAAAGTTTCTTTTTCTTATTCTCCTAAGATCAGTATCATTACTCCTACTTTTAATACACCTAAAGATTTATTGATTGAGATGATTGAATCTGTAAGAGGACAAAGTTATTCCAATTGGGAATTGTGTTTAGCGGATGGAAGTGATCCTGACAATGAAGCTAGAAAGATATTGGGAGAATACACAAAGAAAGATTCTAGAATCAAAGTCGTGTATTTAGATAAGAATTATGGTATCTCAGGAAATACGAATAAAGCTTTAGAACTAGTTACAGGTGAATATACTGGTTTATTTGATCATGATGATGTATTAGAGAAAGATGCGTTGTTTGAAGTTGTAAAGAGTATTCAAGATAAACATCATGACATTATTTATACAGATGAAGATAAGTTAAATGGAAAAACATTACAGTATGAAGATCCAAACCTAAAGTCTGATTATAATGAAGATCTACTATTATCACATAACTACATTACACATCTCTTTGTGGTTAAGACAGATATTATTAGAAGTGTAGGTGGTTTTAATAGTGAATATGATGGTGCACAAGATTATGATGTGATCTTAAAGTGCATTGAAAAGACAAATGATATTCATCATATCTCTAAAGTTTTATATCATTGGAGAATGCATGAAGGTTCTACAGCATTAGATCCTGAAAGTAAGATGTATTGTTATATCGCTGGTGAAAAGGCTATTCAACATCACTTAGATAGATTAGGAATCAAAGCAAAAGTAGAAATGAGAAAGAAACCATATTGGGGTCTCTACCATGTGAAATACGATACAGAGAATGATCCATTAGTATCTATTATCATTCCTAACTATGAACATTCGGATGTATTAAAGACATGTATTGATTCTTTGTTTCGTGTGAATGCATACAAGAACATTGAAATAATCATTGTTGAAAATAACAGTAAAGAACAAAAGACATTTGACTATTATGAGAAACTTCAAAAAGAACATGAAAATGTTAAAGTGGTTAAGTGGGATGGCAACTTTAATTTCTCGGCTATCAATAACTTTGGTGTAAAGTACGCTTCAGGAGATTATCTATTATTCTTGAATAACGATACAGAAGTAATTGAACCAGAATCTATCTCAGAGATGTTAGGAACATGTATGAGAGAGAATGTAGGAGTCGTAGGATCTAAGTTACTATATGAAGATAATACGATTCAACACGATGGTGTAGTGATTGGTTTTGCGGGATATGCTAGACATATCTTTAATGATATTGATGGAATCAAAGATCCTGGTTTTATGATGCGTGCACAAGTGAATTGTGATTATAGTGCAGTGACTGCAGCATGTATGATGACTAAGAAATCATTATTCGAAGAAATTGGTGGTTTTGATGAAGGATTCGTTGTGGCTTGTAATGACATTGATTATTGTTTGCAAGTTAGAAAGAAGAATAAGCTAGTAGTATTGAATCGTTTCTCTTTATGGCATCACTTTGAATCGAAATCTAGAGGTTATGAAAATAGTTTAGATAAAGTAAAGAGATTTAATAGTGAAGTGGAAAGATGGCAAGAAAAATGGAAAGATATTCTTGAAGAAGGAGACACATACTACAATCCTAATTTCAAGTTAGAAGATGAACCGTTTGAGTTGCGGTGAAAAGAATGATGGATGACTACTGTCGGAGTGTAGGTAAAAAAATGATGATATGTTAATATATGTTTTGGATATAAGTTCAATAAGGAGGTTTAAATGGAAAATAAAAAGAAAAAATGGTTGCTGTTTATAGC
>CAVDZA010000072.1:0-4020 GCA_963613355.1 Bulleidia sp.
GTCCTCCCTTTATTACACACATATATTAAAAGATGACGTAACGTCATCTTCAAGTGTTATTTGTATAATAACAGAATTTCACATAATTCAGTCACAAACAAACATCCCTGCATCCTTTGTGATATGAAATCCATCCTTTGTCTTATCTTCTACGAATTCTCTAAATTCTCTGTAGTGATCTAAGAGAATATGATTTTGATTGCCATGGCATGAAATGATATAGGCAATTAAAGGTTCTGCTTCATTCACTTCAATGGAATCCTTATAATCCATCTCTTTGATTGTAATGAAATATTTGGAAAGTATTTCTTTACCATTCTCTAGTCCAAATATTTCATATAAACAATCAGATGATAAGACAATGTCTTTATCAAACTCTTGAACAAGATCTGTTATCTCTTTCATATGTTTAGAACTATATGTACTACATACAAAAGAACCATTATCTTTTAATACTCTCTTACATTCTTTGAGTACTACATCTATATCATTGAAATAGAATAAGACATGATTGGCTATGACTAAATCAAATGTATTCTCTTTGAATGGTATCTTATGACAATCAAATCTCTTATATGTAAATCTAGAATCTTTTCCAATCGATTCCTTCGCATCTCTTAACATACCTTCTGAAATATCAGATAAAGTAATGTGAATATTATTAGGTAATACATCTAGGTTCTCTTTCCATAGTGCACCATTCCCACAACCTATCTCTAGAATATTCATATCTTCTTTTAGAGAAAGTTGTTGGAGCACCCAAGGAAACCAACCTTGTTTGTTTGTAGAGTATTCTTTATGAAGTTTGATACGTGCAGATACGTTAGTAGCGTCTTGGTATTGTACTTTTAGGGATTGATCAGCACCTGTCATGTGAATAAGATTTAACATCTGATTCCAGTCAATACTTTCATGATTTTCAATGGCTTCTGTTGTATCACACAATGCCTTATGCACATCATTCAACTCAGATATTCTTTCTTGTACCAATTTCTTTTGTATCTGTAATGAACCCAATAAGAAATCTTCATCTGTACTTGTTAATGTCATTTCTCTAATATCATCTAAAGAGAAACCAAGGTACTTAAAAAGAAGGATCTGTTGTAATTTAGCGAGATCCCCATCTGTATATAAACGATTGCCACTTTCTGTACGATGAGATGGTTTTAGTAGATTCTTCTTATCATACCAACGTATCGTACGTAGTGTAACGTGTGCTTTCTTAGCGAATTCACCAGATGTATAAAATCCTTCTTTCTTCATTAATTACTTCCAGTTCCTACTTTCAACATATAATCATAGTTCTTATCAAAGTTATCATTGTAGAAAGGATCATGTTCGATCCACTTAGAATAATGTTCTTCCGCATACTTTACTTCAGATACATATCTTTCTACAGACTTCTTATCTTTATCAATTCCTCTAGATTTAGATTCATAGTGATATAGTTCTACATCAGGTAAGAAGATATTAAAGTAACCTTTTCCAATGAGTCTTAATCCTAGATCAACATCATTGAATTGAACAGTTAGTTCTTCATTCATTCCACCAACTTCTAAATACTTCTTCTTAGATACCATCAAACAAGCAGCTGTACAACAAGCTACATCATTTGGAATATCTAATGTATGCATATATCCTTTTTCATCATGGTCTTTTCGGTAGTAACGGTGTGCGAATCCTCCACCTTTACCTGTAATGACACCACCATGTTGAATACTTCCATCACCATAGTATAGTTTTACTCCTACACTACCTACATTCTCTAATTGTGCATAAGATAACATCTTCTCTAACCAATCAGGTGTAATGACTTCAGTATCATTATTCATTAAAACAACATAATCGCCTTCACTATATTCAACAGCTTTGTTGTTGATGATAGAGAAGTTAAAAGGAATACTTAAAGGATATACATGAACATTATCATGTTCTTCTTGTATATTCTTAAAGTATGTAAAAGATTCTTCTTTCTCACTGTTATTATCAATAATAACGATTTCATAGTTCTTATAACTACTTTTATTAAAGATAGAATCAATACACTTCTTTAGATCTTCTACACCATCCTTTGTAGGTATCATGATAGATACTAAAGGATCATCTTTTACAGGATAAGAAACATACGCACAATTAGACTGCATGAATAACTTACAATCAATGTTATGTTTATCAATGTATTTCTTTAATGGATATACATCAAAACAATCATCGTTATCCCCATACAGTATCTTAGAGATATGTTTCCACTCTACTTTTTGATCAGACAACTCTAATAAGTATTCATAGATACTTATATCTGTATGATCAAATTGTTTTAATGATTCTGTCTTAATAATTACTAGATTCCCAATATAATTAAATCCTCTTAACGTATGATAAGAGAAATCAGGTTTACACTTAGGATTACTTCTCTTGTTATCTTTATAAACATCATTATCACAATAAATAACATCACTATCATCTAATGTATTCAAGTAAGAAAAGAACTGTTCGTATAAATGGATTCCTTCACCTACTAAACAAGTATACTTGGTTTGTATTCTACTCGTATCTAATACATTCATGGATACACTAGCCAATCCATTTGTGTTTAACTTACTAACATCCTTACCAACAAATGTAATATCTGTATACAAAGAATCATTCTTATCATATTCCTGCATCGTTAACCATTTGTTGTATTCTTCTTCATTACTAGGATCATAGTATCTCTGTCCATACTTAGAGATATTCTCACTTTCATGTTTAAACTTATGAATATATGTCTTAAGTATTTCTTTAGGAATCACTCCATGGTATTGTACGATCCAAATATATAACGCTTTTTTAATTAAGCCTAACTTAGAACTATTGTTTTTCATACCAATCATTTTAACATAGAAAAAAGCTCTACGATTGAAATCGTAAAGCCTTATGTGTTTTATTCCTGAGCAGGAACTTCACCACTTTGTTCAGAACCACCTTGATCAGGAGTTGTTTCTCCGTCACCTTGATCAGGTGTCGTTGGTGTTGTTTCTCCACCTGATGTGTCACCACTAGATCCGCTACCATCAGTTGTTCCATCACCAGTTCCACTACCAGACTCATCAGTTGATGAACTGTCGGCGTTTGGATCTGTAGATGTTGTTGGAGTTGCGGTAGATTCCGCAGACTCAGTTTCTTCAGGAGTTGGTGTAGGATCAGGTCTACCATCATCTGTAATACGTGTTTCGTTGTACTCTTCTTGAGATACTGGATCAGGTGTATAAGTATTCGCGGCTGACCAACTTACAGAAGTAGGAGTGCTTGGAGTTTCTGTTGTACTTAAGTTTCTCTTAATAGCTTCAGCACAATCTTGGATAGATCCATTAAATAATCTATAGATCCAAAGATCCATTTGTAGACTTTCATTCCATAAGTCAGCGGCATAGCCATAGACTCTAGAAGATTCAAAATTGAATAATCCAGAAATACTATCAGAATTGTAGTATCTCTTAGCTTTCTGTAGAGCGTAGTTAATGAAACCTGTCATCTGTTCTACAGAGAAGTTCGTCTTAATATTATCTCCAGCAGCGTCTAAGATATTCAAGAATGTTTGAGGATCTTTTGTTGCCATGATTTTTTCAATGATTTGTTCGATAACTTCTTGTTGATGTCTTTGTCTAGCGAAGTCACCATCCGCAAATGCCATACGCTCTCTAACAAATCCTAATGTTCTAGTTCCATCTAAATGTTGATATCCTTCATTCAAATGATAAACAGCCAATTTATCATTCTCAACATCCCAACACTGGGCATCAAACCCTACTGTAACATCAACATCAACACCACCAACCGCATCAACTACTTGAACTACAGATGCGAAGTTGAATTCAATCGTATAGTCAATATCAATACCCATGAGGTTTTCTACTGTCTTGACCATACAAGATTCACTAGCCGCATGAGCACTGTTGATCTTATCACTAGATCCATAACAAGAAATAGGTACATAAGAGTCTCTTGCGATAGATGTCATTGTTACTTTCATGGAAACAG
>CAVDZA010000073.1:0-3895 GCA_963613355.1 Bulleidia sp.
CCCTGAAGGTATTACAGTTAGAGAACTAGCTAGTAAGATCATCAAGGGTGCTAACCTAAATGGTATTCGAACGATTGGTGATCCAGATACAGTAGTAAGTAGAGTATCTATTCCAATGCATTGTATTGGTTTTGCGGATAAAGATACAATTACAACACTCAATAAAACAAATACAGATTGTTTGATTACGATGGAATTGATTGACTATACAGTTAATGAATACATGCGAGATGGCATGATGTTAGGAGATCCTAAAGCTATCTTAGCAGTGGGTCACTTCAATGTCGAAGAACCTGGTATGAAGTATATGTTGAACTGGTTGCCTGATGCTTTGGGTACAAATGAAATCAAGTGTGATTTTGTTCAATCAGGTGATATGAATACTTTCTTACTTAAATAAAAAACAATAATTGTCTTTCATAGAGAATAAGCTATAACACTCAAATGTTATAGCTTTTCTTTTATCTATCCCTCACAAAAAAATGATGTAAGCTACCATAATATGATGTAAGTTACATTGTTTTGTGGTAAAAGCTTGTAAATCGCATGATATTCTTCGTCTTACACAATTTTGTTGTAACCTACACAATATCTATGTATTTCACAACAAATCGATGTAAGTGGTCTTTCTTTGTTTTGATAACAATAAGTGATGAATTATAATATTCATAACGATTACAGTTCATGAGGATGAAATATTATGACGAATAAAACATTAGATTACTATAATAAAAATGCTAGTTCTTTTGTGGAAGGAACAGTATCAGTAGACTTTACTGATGTACAAGATAGATTTATTAAACAATTATCAGGTAAGAAGATCTTAGACTTTGGATGTGGTTCTGGAAGAGATACAAAGTATTTCTTGGATCTAGGATACGATGTGACTGCTATAGATGGTTCTGAAGAACTATGTAAGTTAGCTAGTGAATATACAGGTATTGAAGTAAAGTGTATGTTATTTCAAGATCTTGATGAAGTTGATGTATATGATGGTATATGGGCTTGTTCATCCATCCTTCATCTTTCCAAAGAAGAATTAAAACCAGTATTAGTAAAGATGATGGATGCTATAAAGGATACAGGAGTCATTTATACATCCTTTAAGTATGGAGATTTTGAAGGTGAGAAGAATGGTAGATACTTCTCTAATTTCACACTGGAATCTTTCCAAGAATATGTAAAAGATATTCCTACTCTTCAAATAGAAGAATATTGGTTAAGTAGTGATGTAAGACCAGGAAGGGAGGAAGAAAAGTGGTTGAATCTAATACTGAGAAAGAAACATTCTTAACACAACACACTGACTTTTCTCTAAGAGATACTGTAGAGTATCCAAATGGTGGTCATTCTTACTTCTATGATAATGGAGAGGATATGGTCATTATTGATGAAGGAATCTGTAATAAAGATGGTGATCCTTTTTCCTACATGTTGATTACAGATAAACAGAATAGTTATATGAATCAATATAAGCGGGTATTCCGCTTTTTAGGATATTCCAAAGAAGAAGTAGATTCATATTTATTTAAGAAAGATATTTCTGTTGATATTGATTATGTTGTTGGTGATAGAAGTGAACAAGTAGATGCTTCTCCATTAGAATTACATTTTGAAAAGAGCTTTACAAATGCGTATGGAATTCAATCACTTAAGTATCTAACAAGAGAGTATGGAATCTGTGATGAAGATGGTAAGAATTACTTCTTAGATTACTTTGTTCAAACAAAAGATCAAAAGATCGCAGTTGAAGAAAATGGTGTAAGTTATCATCATCCTCAGATCATTGGTGAAGAAGATTATAAGAAACAATTAAAGAAACAAAATACTTGTGCTTTATGGGGTATCAAGTTATTTCGTTTTTCTACAGAAGATTGTGCTTTTGAAAATAGAATTGAAGATGATATTAAAGAATACTTTGGAGATGAAGCTGACTTTGTTGATACAGGTTTAAAGGTAGATCGAAAAGTAGAACTTTATGAACATCAAACAATTAGCTTAAAAGAAATCCAAGATAGAAGAAATGCTGGGATCAAAGCTTTCCTTGTTGTGTTGCCTACAGCTAGTGGTAAATCAAAGATCGTGGAAGAAGATATCAAAGAATTCTCAAGAGGAAAGAAAGACTTCAAAGCACTTGTGTTGGTTCCTAGTGTAGATACGGAGAATGACTGGAATGATAGAGTGAACGTATCTTTACCTGAATTAAAGGGACAAATAGAAGTACATACATATTCTTACATGGCAAGACACTATAACGAATATAACCCAACATATTTCAACTATATCGTTGTAGATGAAGCACATCATGCGGTAGCTCCAGTATGGAAAAGAATGATCCAATATTTTGATACAGAGTTTTTGATTGGATTGACAGCTACTGATGAAAGACCAGATAAAAAGAAACTAGAAACATTATTTGGAACATACTCTACTTCTTTATCATTGATGGAAGCAATGGACAAAGGTATCGTAGCTAAGGCAAATGTCTATCGTATAGAAACGAATATCGATCTATCTAAGATACGCTTTAATGGAAAAGACTATGTCAATGCGGATCTAGAAAAGAGAATACGAGTAACTTCTAGAAATGAATTGATCGTTAATGTATTAAAAGATTACTTCACAAGTGGGGAAGCAGCTAACTTACAAGGTGTTATTTTCTGTGTGAATGTTTCTCATACAAAAGAAATGGCAAAGCTATTAAATAAAGCTGGGATCAGTGCAGTAAGTTATACAAGAGAGACAAAGAAACCTGAAGAAGTGATGAAGCGTTTCAAAAACAAAGAGATACGTTTTCTATGCGCATGTAATATGATTTCAGAAGGTTGGGATTATCCTGAACTTGGTGTTCTTGTTATGGCAAGACCTACACTTTCTAAAGTGTTGTACCTTCAACAGATTGGAAGAGGATTGCGTAAAACAGACACGAAGAAGAATGTTATTGTGATCGATGTAGTTGATGAATATGGAGCTATGGTCAAAGCTTGTAATATGCATAATCTCTTCAATAATCCAATGTATGTTCCTTTTGGTGATATTACTAAGACAGACTATAAAGAAGGAGAGTTTGTAGTTGTTGATGGAATCCAAGAGAGAATTGAACGTATCGTAGAAGTGGATATTCAATCTTTTGAAGATAAGTATGGGGATTATCTATCTCAAGAACAAGTCGCAAGAGAATACTTTGTTAGTACTGGTACCGTAACAAGTTGGATCAAAAAGGGAAAACTAGTTCCTAGCGTTGCGTATAAGTTTGGTAGTAAATCTTTATATCTGTTCCATCCAAATGATGTTGAAAAGTATAGGAAAGAATTACATATCAAAGAACATAACGATTCAACGATCAAAGAAGACTTCTTTGAATTCTTGGAAGAAAGAGATTATTCATTATCTTACAAGATGCCATTCTTCTTATCTTTCATAAAACATATGAATTCAATTGGAGATGCAAAGATAGAAGATGTATTAGAAGATTATATTGGTTTCTATCAAGATAGGATCGATAGAGGTTTACAAGTAGATAGAAGCACATGTCCATACAATGAAGAAACATTGAAAGATAGAAAAATGATCCAAAGAAATATGTTGACTAACCCTTTTGAAAAGTTTGAAAGAAAGAGATTCTTATACTATTCAAAAGACTTAAGTATTATTTCTATGAATCATGAATTGTATTCACAATTAACAAGTGAAGATTGGAATCATATCCAACAACAATTAAAAGATGATCTAAAGAATTATTATTCGAGCATGGGTGGAATGTAGTCTATTTGATACTACATCCATCCTTTTCTAATTTCATATATACCCACCGTAAGTCTAAAGAACCATGTGTATGTATATCAATCATCATATGTGATTCTTTTTCACTTTGTGATAGATATTAGTTCATCTT
>CAVDZA010000074.1:0-3873 GCA_963613355.1 Bulleidia sp.
ATATCAAAAAGGAGGTAAGATGAGCAAAAAGAAAAAGAAGAAACATTTCAGAAAAGAAAAATGGTCAAGATCAGATGTAATTGCCCTAATGCCATTGCTCTTAACCATAATTCAAACTTTGATAAGTTTCTTCAAAGATTAGTAGTTAGGGGATTCAATCCACTCTACTATTCAATTATACTCATCAATAGATATGACAACAAAAAGAAAAATTTTATCATCCGCATTATTCTTTATGAGTGGAATGTTATTCACTTTGGGTATTCTACATAAATCCATTCCAAACATCATTTCATGTGTTTGTTCTGTTGTTATTGCTATTTATTGTATGAAAGATGCCAGATAAGAGTAAACAATACAAACAGCAAAACGCATGGATCAAAGAAAGATACGTGACAATTGGTGCCAAACTCCCAAAGGACTTCGTAGAAGAATTCAAAGAAGCTTGTAAGATACTTGGAGTACCTCAAGCCGAAGTCTTCAGAAAAGCCATGGAAGAAACAATCAAGAAAGCAAAATAAAAGAGGAGAGCTTTATGTATAGCTCTCCTCCATTTTATTTATCACCGCCAAATATCAATCTATCATAAGTTCTCATTTTGATTTATTCTCCATGCTATTAGCTCCTGAAATAAGAACTAACAAGTTGTTATAAAATTTCTTTATTTTGTGTATTCAACAATGATTGTCCATTCACGAGACCCCCAGTTACCACTTGTACGAACTAGCAAAGCTGTACTAGTCCATCCACAAAGCGTTGTTACGAATGTAGGTGTTTCGCTTGCACTCGTGATAGGCATGAATCTACCGTTGCTGTCTGCAAACATAAACGCTGATATAACTCTTTTCAGATTTGTAATGTTATGAGGTATTGAAGTTTCCGTAGCAGTAGGAATTTCTCCTGACCATTTAATAACTTTCCTGTAAACTGCACTTCCATCAATCCAAGTTCCGATTACCGTTTCAGTCGTTGAATAAGTTGTTGCGTTCTTCAAATTTGTTTTGTTTGTCGCAATATTTGATTTGTTTGTTGCGATATTTGATTTAAGTACGCTAATCTGTTCTTCTTCAATCTCGTTTAATAAATTCGCCACGCTGAGTTTGACTGTGGTGCTTGAGTTATCTAATACCACAAAGTCATCTGTTCGTGTATTGGCAACCTCATCTAGCTCGCTTATCTTTTTCCCATCTACTGCCATCATTCTTCTCCAGATTATTCGGATAACCAAATTCTTCGGAGGTCTAGACTTTGGAGGTTTCACTTTTTTGGGAGGTCTAAGCTTTGTAACTATAAAAGGACAATGAATTTCAGTTGTTTAAACTGAACCATTGTCCTTTTTGTTTTTCCTTCTTAATATTTTGATTGTCCATGTCAGTAATATTAGGAGGAAAAGTACATGAATAATGTTATCACAGATTTATTAGATCTTACTGATGAAGATAGTACTGTTACTGATTTTCATATCGAAGGTCATACAAAGTTCATTGCCATCGAAAAGAATCTCAAAACAATGAAATGTCCTTGTTGTGGATATCGGATGTATTCACACGGTCAATTTAAAAGACATCCAAACAATCCAGTCCTACAAGATGGCTATGATCTTGATGTGACTCTCGTTGGCAGAAGATGGAAATGTTCAAATGAAGGTTGTGACTATACTTGTAGGGATCAATTCAGTTTTATCGAAAAGAATAAAAAGAACACAAAACTAGTTCCATTGATGATCATCAGGGATATGAAAGATATCAACCTTACTTGTAGACAAGTAGCTGCTAGATACCATATATCCGATACATCCGTACATGAAATATTTTCACAATATGTCAGTATGCCTAGATTACCATTAACACGCATCATCTCCATCGATGAAGTATATCTAAACATCTCATCGAAACAAAAATACGCTCTAGTCATCATGGATTTCGAGACAGGAACTATATTGGACATCTTACCTTCTAGAAGAAAAGAAACAGTAGAAAGCTATTTCTTATCTGTTCCTAAAGAAGAAAGAGACAAAGTAGAGATCATCATATCGGACATGTATAATCAATACCTTAACTTTCCTTACAAATACTTCGTAAATAGTATTTCTATCGTTGATAGTTTCCACGTCTTACAATACCTATTGAACTATATCAACAGATACATCAATGAAGTGAAAAAGAAGTATCTTAAAAGAGATAGAATGAAGCTAGAAGAAAAGAACTACAAAAACAATAAATCTTATGAGAAACCGAAAGACTCTAGAGAAGTATATATCCTTAAGCACGCTAAATGGGTATTATTAAGAAACAGAGATAATTTCAAGTACATCGAAAGACATTACAACTCGTTTCTTGGACAATACCTAGATACGTTTGATTGGGAGAAGCTATTCCTAGAGCTTGATCCAGATTTCAAAAGAATACGTGATTTAAAAGACCTGTATGAAGAATTTAATGGTAGCTTTATAAACGATTATGATGGAGCCACAAAGAAATTAAATGAATTGATAGGTATTTATAAGAACAGTGATATAAAACTATTTAGAGAGTTTTCTCATGTTTTGGTCAATAACTTCCAATACATCATTAATTCATTCAAATACATCCAACCTTACCAAGTAAGAGAACACCATGATGAATTAAGAAGGCTATCGAACGGTCCTATGGAATCATTCAATAACGTTCCTTCTTCTTTTAGGAGTAGATCGCATGGTTTAGCTAATTTCGAATTCCTCAGAAATAGAATATTATGGAGTAAAAGAGATGACGCAGGTATATTAGGTGTACCTAAAACAAGAAAAGAGATCCACGTATATACAAAGAAGAAACGTGGATCATATAAAAAACATTAATTCAAATCAAATAACACACTGACATAGACATATAAAAAGATTGAAGATTTCACTCTCTTGAATCTATCTTCAATCTTTATTTTTGTACTCAACCCCCGAAGTCGCCCCCTAAAACTTTGGAGAACCCCCCCCGAAGAATTTGGTTTACCTAATTGCACTAAGCACCCTACAAGGAAAAGAACTAAACCTTATAGAGTGTTTACTGCAATTAAAAAGGCACTATTCAGTGCCTTAATAATTCGTATTTTAGTCTTGATCATCGAGAATAATAATTTCTTTTATTTCACTTTGTTTTATATAAAAACGATAAGGTTTATCTTCTAATTCAAGATGGACTACCCATTCGTAATCATATTCTTCATCTTCTTCAATATAACTAACCGTACCTTTTATTTTAAAATCATCTGTGCAAATAACTTTAACTTTTTGACCTATTCTAAGTTTAGATATATCTTTCATTTTTTCTCCTGCGTATAGATGTGAACCTGTTTTCGAATAATGAATTTTCAAAGTAGAACTTTTATCCCCAATATATTCACTACCTCTTTTATTGTTTTGATGAAAGCCAACAATATTTTTTGTCTCTACAAATTCAGTAATACTTCCGTCTTTGCCCACTTCCACTTTACCATGTCCACTATATTTTTTATATAGTTGTTCAGCATCTACAACATCGCCATAGATATAACTTCTTTTATCATCAAAGTTTTTATCTTTATCGCAATGCTTGGCTTGTTTTTCTTTATTAATTTTATCAAGAATTAAGCCTTTTTCTCTAGCTTCTTTCAATAAGTTGTAGCTTTTCAATTCAATACCAAATATATCTTTTTCAAGGCTTTCAATAGATTTTTCAATTTGATATGTAATAGTGCTTCTACACCAGTGAAAATGATCTACGATTGGAGGAAGATTAATCCCTTCAACCAATCCTTTTATATTATATTCTATATCCGCTTTTTGTGCATCAGAATAACGTTTAAATTTATTCTCATCGACTGTATTAAAAATTTGCCCATTCAATTTTTTAAGTATTCAAC
>CAVDZA010000075.1:0-3806 GCA_963613355.1 Bulleidia sp.
GTGTCCTACAGAAGAATGATGAGCTTTATAAATCTGGTATTTCCTTTACAGCCAAAGCTTTAGGCTCTTTGTTAGCAGTATTAGTTATAAACTTATTGTTTAAGAACTTAGTTCTTTCATTTATTGTTGTGGATTGTATTTGTTTATTAGTGACACTTGTTTATGATATTCCATCCACAAAGAAATATCTTTCTAAAGAGTTCTCTATGAGAAAGGTAATGACATTGTTTCCTGCAGGTTTCTATGCATTTGCGTATTTCTTTTTGAATGTATATTTGTCAAATGCTGCTAAGTATGCGTTGGATGGAAAAGTTACTTCCAGTGAACAGGCATTGTTCTCTATTGTATTAATGCCTGCGACATTGATTAACTTATGCGCCATCTATTTACTACAACCTTATATCAATCGTTTGAGTCTATTGTATTCTGAAAATCGTATTGATGAATTCAGAAAAGCGATGAAGATGATCGTAATAGGCTGTGCTGGAATAGGCTTAGTCACATTAGTAGGAGCTACGTTATTAGGCGTACCAGTATTAAATCTAGTGTATGGTGTAGATTTAACGAACTATTTAAGGAGCTTACAAATCATTATAGTAGGAGCTACTTTAGTTGCGATAGTAACGACTCTATCTACAGCTTTAACGACTTTTAGAAACACAAGAGTTCAATTCATCATTTATTTAGTTGTATCTGGAGTTATCTTATTGATATCTGGATTGATGGTAGATAAATTTGGTGTATTTGGTGGTGCGTATATTTATTTGGCATCTACAATCATGCAGTTTATTTTCTATGCGTTAGCGTATCGTAAAGAAATGAAGAAATGGATCAATCAAACAAAGGAGTCTCAATCATGAATATATTACATATTTCACCATATGTTCCTGATGTACATGCGAATCACGCAGGTGGTGTATGTATGGGAAAACAAGTAGAAACGTTAAAGAAGAATCATAACGTTACAGTATTAACATTTGTTAATAATGATCATGATAGAAAATTAATTCAAGCACATCCGGATTATTACTATGTTGAAACTAGTAAGTACACATTTATGGCAAATGCGTTACTACATTTGAATCAACCTAATATGTTTGCGATAAGAAATAGTAAGGCATTTAAAAAGAAACTTTTAGAAATCATTGAAGAAAAAAAGATTGAAGCGATACATGCGGAATTTACTTCTATGGGACAATTTGTTTGGGTCAAGAAGTATTATCCAAATATCATCTTTAATCTAACAGAACATGATGTAACGATTCAGTCTTATACAAGACAAGTGAATGAAGCGAAAGGCTTAAAGAAACTTTATTGTAAGATTGAAACAAATAAAGTTAAGAAATGTGAAAGAGAATATCTTTCTAAATGTGATGTTGTTATGACATTCAATGAGAAGGATTCTAGATTATTGAAAGAGTATTATGGATTAGAACATGTTGAAGTGTTAAACCCATATTATGGGGTAGATTTCAATGATATTCCGAGTGTTGAAAAAGAACATAATAGTATTTGTTTTGTAGGACAAATGGGAAGAGATGAAAACCATGTTGCCGCAATGAGATTGATTCAATTATTTAAAGAATTAAATCATAAAGATTGGAAGTTAAATATCATTGGTGCTTATCCAAAAGATGAATTAAAGAATATGGAATGTGAGAATATTCATATCACAGGATTTGTGGATGATATCAATACAGAGATATTGAAGAATGAGATAGCGGTATTCCCATTAACATATGGTGCTGGAATTAAGCTGAAAGTGTTATTAGCTTTTGGATTAGGTTTACCAGTTATCACAACATCAATTGGTGCAGAAGGTATCGATGAAGATGGAACAGTTTTAGAATTAGCTGAGACAGATGAAGAAATCAAAAACAAAATAGAAAAGTTATTAAGTAATCAAACAACGCTCAAACAAAAGAGTGAAGAATGTATTTCTTTTGTGAAAGAGAAGTTTACATGGGATAAGACAGAAGAAATATTTGAAAGAATATATCCAAGATAGGAGGAAGTAACATGATTATTACACAAACACCATTTAGAATGTCATTTTTTGGCGGTGGAACAGATATGGAAAGCTTCTTCCTAGAGAATGGAGGAGCAGTCTTATCTACTACATTTGATAAGTATTGTTATGTCAATGTAAGACACCTACCAAGATTCTTTGATTATTCTACAGAGTTGTCTTATTCAAAGACAGAAAGAGTAAATGAACTAGATGAGATCCAACATCCAGCTATCAGAAACGCAATGAAGATGTTAGATATGCATGAGATACGTTTGACATATGAAGCAGATCTTCCAGCTAGAAGTGGATTAGGAACAAGTTCTTCCTTTGCGGTAGGTATGTTGAATGCCTTCTATGCGTTGAAGGGGAAGTACGCTAGTAAAAAACAATTGGCAGATGAAGCTATCTACCTAGAAAGAACGCTATGTGAAGAAGCTGGTGGTTGGCAAGATCAGATAGCTGCTAGTTATGGCGGTTTTAATCGTATCAACTTTAATAAAGATGGAACATATGATGTATTACCAGTCATCATTAGTCCAGAAAGAAAGAAACAATTGAATGATAATCTGATGATGTTCTTTACAGGATTCACTAGATTTTCATCTGATGTACAAAAAGCGAATGCTGGTACGAAAGAAACACAAGAAGAAAAGAACAAACGTTTAAAAGAAATGTTGTCTCTTGTGGATGAAGCGGAAAGTATCCTTACAGATAAAGAAAAGGATCTAGATGACTTTGGAAGATTACTAGATCACACATGGCAGTTGAAAAAACAAACAGGTTCTGCAGTATCTACATCAAATATTGATACGTTGTATGAAAAGGGAATGAACGCTGGTGCACTTGGTGGAAAACTATTAGGTGCAGGTGGAGGCGGATTCTTGGTGTTCTATGTAAGAAAAGAAAACCAAGAAGCTGTTAAGGAAGCTATGAAGGATCTGATGTATATTCCATTCAAGTTTGAAGATGGTGGCACAAGGGTCATCCACTATACACCAGAATCCTATGAACCACAGGAGTCCAAGTAATATGAAAGTCGTTATCATGGCTGGTGGAAGAGGGACAAGAATATCAGAATTGTTTCCAAATATTCCTAAACCATTAATTCCAATCGATGGAGTACCAGTACTAGAAAGAGAAATCATATCTTTAAGAGATCAAGGTTTTAAAGATATCATCCTAACAGTAGGATATATGTCTGGTAAGATCATGCATCACTTTGGAAATGGTAGAAGACTAGGCGTACATATCGATTACTATGTTGAAAAAGAACCTTTAGGTAACGCTGGTGCTTTGTTTCAAATCAAAGATAAGTTAACTGAAGACTTTCTTCTTTTAAATGGTGATGCGATATTCGATATCGATTTTAATCGATTCGTTGAGTATCATAAACAACATGGTGGACTTGTAACTTTGTTCACACATCCAAACAATCACCCTTATGATAGTGGATTGATCATCTCGGATGAAAACCATGTCGTACAACAATGGTTAGCTAAAGAAGATGAAAGACCAAAGTACTATAAGAATCGAGTCAATGCAGGTTTACATGTCATTAGTCCAAAACTACTCGAACAAGAAATCAATACACCAAAAATAGACCTGGATAGACAACTATTAAAACCATTGTCTGGAACAGGAAAGATGATCTGTTATGATAGTCCAGAATATGTAAAGGATATGGGAACACCAGAAAGATATCATGCGGTGTGTGAAGATTATAAGGCTGGAAGAATCCAAGCTAAGAATCTAACAAATAAACAAAAAGCTGTATTCCTAGATAGGGATGGAACGA
>CAVDZA010000076.1:0-3772 GCA_963613355.1 Bulleidia sp.
AGTAAAGGATAGTTTACTAGAGTATGTGTTACTGAAAGAGATAAAAGATGATAGGGATATTGCCATATACATAACAAGAAAGAATATCCAAGCTATCTTTTTATTTTGGAATAGATACTTTAAATAGTTCTTATTTAACATCATTCTTCTCCTTTCTTTCTAATTCATAGATAAATAATTCTTCGAAATTGACTTGTAATACATCTAGAAGAATAGGATCTAATGAGTGAAGTTTAGACAGTACTTCTTCTTGTTTTCCTTTTATGACAAGTTGATAGACTCTACCTTGGTGGTCGCAATGAAGAATTTCAAAGTCTTTAAAGTCATCCATTGTTTTATCTGTATCAAATGCGATTTGATACTTATTGATGATTTCTTTTGAGTCGGATAGATCACCATATTCCATCATTTTTCCATCTTCCAAGATTCCAAAAGTATCGCAAATATCTTCTAATTCTTTTAGGTTGTGAGATGAGATAATGACAGTTATATTTTCTTCTTCGATTAATTCTGTTAAGACATTTTTAAACTTTAAGCGAACGAGTGGTTCTAGACCGTCATAGGCTTCATCTAATAAAAGTAGCTTAGGTTTTGTGCTTAAAGCGAACAAAAGAGATACTCTTCTTTTATTGCCTTTAGATAGATTGATGATAGAAGATGATTCATCTAATTCGAACATGGAAAGATACTTTTGGTAAGCTTCTTCAGAAAAGTTGTACATCGTTTCATATAACGACTTCACTGACTTGATCGTTGAACCTATTGGAAAGTACGCTTCATCACTTACGAATGATATCTCATTGCGGATCTTGACATCATCATATGTATCGTGACCATCTAGTAAGATAGAACCTTGTTCTGGTTCATATACGCCTGCAATCGTTCTTAGCAATGTTGATTTACCTGCACCATTGATTCCAACAAGTCCAAAGATCGATCCATCTTGTATTTCTAGGTCTAATCCTTTGAGCACTTCTTTAGAACCAAAGTTTTTATATAGTTTATCGATTTTTAACATTATGATTCCTCCTCGTAAAGCTTTTCTATTATTTCTAATAGTTCTTCTTTCTTAATGCCGCTATCTTTTAGTGGTTTTAAGATATGTGAGATTTGTTCTTGTTGGCGAGAATGAGTATTAATGTCAGAGACATAGACTCCTTTCTTAGGTAAGTTATAAACATATCCGTTTTTTTCTAGTTCGATATAAGCTTTTGAAACGGTGTTTGGATTAATGCCGTTTTCTTGAGCGAGCTGTCTTACACTTGGTAAACGATCTCCTGGTGAAAGGATACCAGCTTTTATAAATCGAAGGATCTGTGTTTGTATTTGTTCGAAGATAGGTTCTTTACTTTGTGGATCTAATAAAAACATCATTTTCTCCTTTCTGTCTTATCTGTCTAAACTGTACTATCTGTACTATTCAGAGTCAATATCAAAATTATTAAGATTGTGTTGTGAAAAAAGTTCTTGCGTATTTTAGAAAAAGTAGTAATATATTTGTACTGCCTTAATAGCTCAGTCGGTAGAGCACCTGGCTGTTAACCAGGGTGTCACAGGTTCGAGTCCTGTTTAAGGCGCCATATATGCATGTATCTTCGGATACATGCTTTTTTGTTTTATGAGAATTAAAGGATAAGGTTTATAATATAGTTAAATTCAAAGGAGTAAAAAATAATGGGTTTTAGTAAAGATTTTTTATGGGGTGGCGCAACTGCTGCCAACCAGTATGAAGGTGGTGTGTTTGAAGGTGGTGCAGGACTAGCGACTGCAGATGTCATGACAAACGGATCTCATACAGTTAGAAGACAAGTTACTTGGAAGAAGGAAGATGGAACGACAGGTTCTACACCTTTATGTTTTGGTAGCCAAGAAAGACATTTACCAGATGGTGCGATTCCTTGTTTGTTAGATGATGATAAGTATTATTATCCTTCACATATCGCATCTGATTTCTATCATCATTATAAAGAAGATATCAAGTTATGTGCGGAAGAAGGATTCAATTGTTTCCGTTTATCTATTAAGTGGTCACGTATTTATCCAAATGGAGATGATGCTGAAATCAATGAAGAAGGTATCAACTTCTATAAGAGCGTATTTGAAGAATGTAAGAAATATGGTATTGAACCAGTCGTTACTTTATTACACTACGAAACACCTCTATCACTTTCTCAAAGATTTAATGGATGGGATGATAGAAGACTTGTTGATATGTATGTCAGATACGCAGAGACATGTTTTGATAGATTTGAAGGCTTATGTAAGTATTATTTAACATTCAATGAAATCAATTGTATTGAAGCTGCACCATATGTTACTGCAGGTTTGATCCACGCAGATGAACAAAATATCGCTAATGCGACTTTCCATCAATTTTTAGCAAGTGCTAAGACGGTAATCAGTGCACATAAGAATCATCCAGACATTAGAGTTGGAATGATGTTAGCATTTGGACCGGTTTATGGTTATACATGCGATCCATACGATCAATTGTTGGCAAAACAACAAGAAGATAGAACACTATTCTATTCAGATGTACAAATGACAGGTGTATATCCTAACTATAAGTTGAAGGAATATGAAAGAAATAATATTACGATTCCAGCACAAGATGGTGATTTCGATATATTAAAAGAAGGTGTTTGTGACTTTTTAAGCTTCTCTTGTTATGGAAGCCATGTTCAAACAACACACATGGAAGATGATATGGAAAAGGGTGAAGGAAATGGTGCTATGCAAAGAACAGTTGCCAACCCATATCTAAAGACAAATGCCTGGGGATGGGCTACAGATCCTCAGTGTTTAAGAATTGCGTTAAATACATTCTATAATAGATATCATTGTGATTTATTCTGTGTAGAGAATGGTATTGGTTGGAATGATAAGTTTGAAGATGATACGGTCCATGATGATTATCGTATTGACTATATGAGAGCGAATATTCAATCAATGAAGGATGCGGTAGACATTGATGGAATTCCTCTCATGGGTTATCTCTATTGGGGATGCGTTGATATGGTAAGTAATGGTGAAGGAGAAATGGCTAAGAGATATGGTCAGATCTATGTTGACGCAGATAACTATGGTCAAGGAACAATGGTTAGAAAGCTAAAAGATTCTTATCATTGGTACAAGAAATGTATCGAAAGTAATGGAGAAGATCTAAAATAAAAATGAAAGAACATGTTGGTGAAAACCAGCATGTTTTTTTGTGTTGAAAAAATTATGAAAAAAGAATAAAAAATGTGTTGACACAAGGAATAGATAGGTGGTATACTCATCGAGCACTGTCCAAGAGGGCAGTACGGAAGTTCTTTGAAAACTAAATAGGAAATAAGACACATTACAAAATACGAACGTCAATAAGTTTATGTAAGAAAGCGGTCAAGAGGATCGCAAAAATAAGAGCTAATCAAATGAAGAGTTTGATCCTGGCTCAGGATGAACGCTGGCGGCGTGCCTAATACATGCAAGTCGATCGATAGAAGTCTAGCTTGCTAGACGGAAATAGAGGCGAACGGGTGAGTAATACGTAAGCAACCTGCCCACGAAGACTGGGATAATCCTTGGAAACGAGGACTAAAACCGGATAGGTAACAAGATCGCATGATCCTGTTATTAAAGGTTAAAAACACTGGTGGATGGGCTTACGGTGCATTAGCTAGATGGTGAGGTAACGGCCCACCATGGCGATGATGCATAGCCGGGCTGAGAGGCTGAACGGCCACATTGGGACTGAGACACGGCCCAGACTCCTACGGGAGGCAGCAGT
>CAVDZA010000077.1:0-3625 GCA_963613355.1 Bulleidia sp.
GAGTTTGATTGGGGATCATTAAAGAGTATGAATTCTGATTTTGTAGGATGGATCAGAATGGATGATAGTAGTGTTGATTATCCTTTTGTACAGGGAAGTGATAATGATTATTATCTAAGACATTTATTTACAGGACAATACAATAACTCTGGTTGTGTATTTATGGATGTAAATAATAATAGAGACTTTAGTGATAAGAATACAGTTCTATACGCACATAACATGAAGAATGGAACGATGTTTGCGGACATAGAGAAGTTTAAAGATGCATCCTATTATGAATCTCATAAAGAATTACACATCTATACAGAAGGTATGACATATGTTCTATATCCTGTAGCTGGTATCTTAACAGATGGACAGGATGATTATGTTAGAACATCTTTCAATAGTGATGAAGATTTTCTATCTTATGTAAATTACTTTGTATCTAACACAACATTTACATCAGAACAAACAATTGAATTAACTGATCGTATCGTGATGTTAAGTACATGTAACTATGATGTAGATGATGGAAGATATGTATTGATTTGTAAGCTAGTAACAGAGGAATCAAATGGCTAAACATACAAGAAATAGAGAGATAGATGAAGAAATCATCTATCAACAACCTATAAAAAGAAAAAAGAAGAAAAAGAAAAGAAAGAGAAGACTCTCTTCCCAATTCTATTGGTTATTACTAGTGATAGCTTCTATCGCTACTTTCTTAGTGCTATTTACAGCACCTATGTTCCCTAAAAAGTGGGCTTTCTTAGTGCTAGCTATATTATTAGGTATCTTAGTATTAACAGGTATCTTTACTTCTATCTTTTCACCTAGAAATAGAATTCAGAAGTTTATTAACTGTACATTAGCTATTTGTTTAGCACTTGTTTCTATTCTGACACCATACTACATCAATAAGATTACAGCACTATTTGAAAGTGCAGTAGGTGATAAAGTCAGAATCAATCTATATGTATTAACAGATGAATATAAATCACAATATCCAGATACATTCGTAAATACGATTACATTACCTGAAGTAGATAGTAAAGGTAATTTTAAAGATGTGGATATGACAAACTATGCGGATGCCGTATACGGCACAACGATTGCTACGGATACACAGAACCAACAATACGCAGTTAAACAATTAAAAGAACTATGTGGTAAACAAGTTCAAACGATTGATAAGAATACATTAGGAGAAGCTGTACAAACACTATATGAGAATCATACTGATATTCTTATCATGAGTGAATCATTAGCTTCAACTATTTCTGAAATAGAAGGTTATGAGAATTTTGAAACAGACACAAAGATCTTATACTCCATTGATAGACCAATTGATTCTAGTGCTTCTGATACGGTGGCAGTAGATATGACCACAAAACCATTTACGATCTTCTTTGGTGGTAATGATACGGAAGGAGAGTTATCACTAGAAGGTAGAACGGATGTGGATATGACAGTTACTGTAAATCCAAATACGCATCAGATTATTATCGTAAATCTTCCAAGAGACTCTTGGGTGCAGAACCCTTATTATAGTAATAAGCGAGACAAACTAACACATTTAGGATTAGCTGGTATTGAAAATACATTATCTGGAGTTGGTAATATCTATGGTGTTGAAATTCCAAATTATGTATTAGTCAACTTTACAACGTTCATGTCAATTATTTGGGCAATCAATGGCGTTGATATTGAAAACCCGTATGCGTTTACAGCTATTAATGATATGTACTTTGAACAAGGAAATATCCATTTAGATATGAGTCAGGCATTAATGTATGTTCGTGAAAGAGAAAATCTTCCGGACGGAGATTTTGGTAGAAATATGCATCAACAACTCGTTATGAAGGGTATCATTAGTAAACTTACTTCATCAGAAATCATTACAAATTTCAATTCTTTGTTGGATGCGATTAGTGGTCAATTCTTAACAAATATATCGAGTGATTCTATTTACGCATTGGCACAAAAACAATTAGATGAAGGAATTGAATGGAATATCGTTAACTATCATATTAGTGGTGAGACCGGCATGGAAGTATGTGCTTCTGCCACAGGACAATACTTATCTGTTGTTTATCCATATGATAACCAGATTGAATTTGTGAAAGGTGAACTTCAAAAGGTAATTAATGGTGAAATCATCACACAACAGGATTTACCAGAAGGAGAAATCACAACAGATTATAGTGCTGATCATATCGTGTTAAGTACACCTGAACCTGTTTATTCAGAAGATTACTATGATGGTGATTATTCTGATGATTCATACGAAGAATCATATGATTATGAAGATGAATCAGCACCTGTAGAGGATACTGGCGGTGAAGAATACTATGACGATACATCAGAAACAGAATATTCAGAAGATGAAAATTACGAATAGAAAGAAGGAACAAACATGTATACAATCAAAGACTTATATGATCTAGATCATACTCTAGCGAAAGATTATTTATCCCAATATACTTATCCTTGGGAAGCTTTAAAAGGAATCAAAGAATTGATTCTAGAAATTGGTTCTAAACTACCAAAAGATGAATATGATGAAGTATCAGAACATGTATGGGTACATAAGACAGCTAAGGTATTCCCTTCAGCATATCTTGGAGAACCATGTATCATTGGTGCTAACACAGAAGTAAGACATTGTGCATTCATTAGAGGTAGTGCACTTGTTGGAGAAGATTGTGTTGTAGGAAATAGTTGTGAATTAAAGAATGTCATTCTATTTGATCATGTTCAAACACCACACTATAACTATGTAGGAGATTCTATCCTAGGTTATTATTCACATATGGGTGCTGGTTCTATTACATCTAATGTAAAGAGTGATAAGAAACTAGTCGTTGTACATGATAGAGTCAATGGTGAAGAAATCGAAACAGGCTTAAAGAAGTTTGGTGCGATGCTAGGAGACCATGTAGAAGTTGGTTGTAATAGCGTGTTGAATCCAGGTACAGTGATTGGTAGAGATAGTAGAGTATATCCTACAAGCTGTGTAAGAGGAGTTCTTCCAGAAAAAAGCATTTGGAAGAATGATGGAACGATCAAAGCGCAAGAAGACTGAGAGAATGTGTAAAAACATTCTCTTTTGTTTATTGTAGTGGATAATAGTAAAATAATAGGATGTTAAGGGGAATGAAGTATGTTATTTACAAGTGAAGCGTTTTTATTTTTGTTTTTGCCGTTTACTGTATTAATTTATTACTGTGTATTGTTAAAACATACATTTGCGAAGAATGTATTTTTATTGATAATGAGTTTATTGTTTTATGCATATGGCGAACCAAAACATGTGATCTTAATGATCGTTATGATCGTTATACACTATCTATCTGCGATGTTGATTGATCGTATGAGAAGATATGGAAAGATATTCTTGTTTTTAAATGTAGTCATAGATATCTTGATCCTTGGATACTTTAAGTATGCTGATTTCTTGATTGGTAATGTTAATCAACTATTCCATACACAAATATCATTACTAGGAATTGCGTTACCAATTGGTATTTCTTTTTATACATTCCAATCACTTTCTTATGTTATTGATGTGTATCGTGGTGAAGTAAAAGCACAGAAGAATCCTTTATATGTAGGTTTATATATTTCTTTGTTTCCTCAA
>CAVDZA010000078.1:0-3286 GCA_963613355.1 Bulleidia sp.
ACATGCGTATGATGATATCTTAGTAGACGCAGTGACTGAATAAAAACATGGATCACTCCATGTTTTTTACATATTCACTTAATTTCTTCAAACATTTCAGGACTTTGTGCTAAACCTAATCGCAAGTGATTTTCACAATCAAAACAACGTTATCTAATTCAATTTCATTGATAATTATATTTGAAATCATTTCTAAATTTCTTTTATGAAACTATTTTCAGAAATTTCATAACTTTCTTTCAATTTTCTATTCAAATCATTATTCATTCATTGACACCATCAACTAACAAACGTAATATGGATGACAGTTTAAGTCGGCAATAGAGGCGCGATGATGATAAGTACTGATCTGGAGATCACGGAGATCTTTGAAGGGTCAAGAAAGGCAGAGTCGCCGAAACAAACAACGATCCGTAAGTTGTTTGATTGGGGCATAGTTGAATAAGCTATGCACTCTCACCCTTAAAGGTGGAGGAGCTATTACTTCTAGAATAGAAATTCAGGAAGCGGTAGGATGTCCTCACTGCTTCCTTTTTTGTTTGATTGCTAACTTAGATTAGAAAAGAGGTATTATTTTATGATTGATTTTCTTAACTGGTTAGATGGTGTGCTTTGGGGCGTACCTCTCATTGTGCTCATGATCGCTACAGGTCTTTACTTTACGATTCGTTCTGGATTCTTCCAATTTAGACACTTTGGTTGGATCATGAAGAATACGATTGGTACGATCTTCAAGAAAGAAGATGTAGATTCTGAAGGAAAAGGTATGTTGACACCTTTTGAGGCAATTTCTACAGCGATTGGTGGAACGGTTGGTTTCGGTAATATCGCTGGTGTCGCTACAGCTGTGGCAAGTGGTGGACCGGGTGCGATCCTATGGATGTGGCTTTGTTCTCTTCTAGGAATGATCCTCAAACAAGTTGAAGTTACTTTAGGTTGTTACTATCGTCACACAAATGATGTTGGTGAATATTATGGTGGTCCTACTTACTACATGGAAAGTGGACTTGGTGAAGAAAGAAAATGGGGAAAGCTTTGGTTGATTCCAGCTATCATCTTCGCTGTTGGTATCTTTTCAACATTCTTTGTTTCTTCTTCTAACTTAACAGCTGCACAAGTCGTTAGTGGTGCGTTTAATCTAGGAACTTATAACATTTTCGGAATGGAAGTAGAAGGTGTCATTGTCGTTGGTGTTCTACTATGTGTTCTTACATACGCTATCACAAGTGGTGGTACAAAGAAGATTGCCTCCTTGTTCAGTAAACTTGTCCCTATCATGAGCGTTCTATACATCCTCATGGGAATTGGAATGATCATTGTGAATATTGGAAATGTTCCTAACGCAATCGTTTCTATCTTCTCTGGTGCCTTCACAGGTACAGCAGCCATCGGTGGTTTCGCAGGTGCTGCAGTCAGCGAGATCGTAAGAGTTGGTATGGCACGTTCTGTTTATTCTAACGAAGCTGGTTGGGGTACTTCTCCAATGATCCACTCCTCTGCTCGTACAAAACATCCTGTTCAACAAGGTCTATGGGGCTCCTTTGAAGTTTTCTTCGATACAATGGTCATCTGTTCAATTACAGGTCTATCCGTTATTCTCAGTGGAAATTGGGTAGATGGTACAAATGGTGGTACATTAGCTCTATCTTCTTTCGCAAGTAGTTTTGGACAAGCTGGTAGTATCTTATTAGCTATCATCATGATCATCTTCACAGTTACGACTTCTGGTGGTTGGTTCACTTACTATCTCGCAATCATTGAACATCTCTTCAAAACAGAAAGTAAGTCAAAAGAAATCGTATTAAAGATCTTCTATGCCGTACGTGCATTACCTGCCCTACTATGGACGATCTATCTCGTTAAGACAAACAACCAAGGATTTATTTGGACAGTCGTTGATATCACATCTGCTATTCCAACATTCATCAATGTATTTGTCATCTTGTTATTAAGCAATCAATACTTTAAGCTATTAAAGGATTATAAGGCTAGATATTTAGGAGAAGGTGAAGTAGATCCTAATACTTGTCTATTCTATGAGGAAAAGAAATGAAAACGATTTATTACAACGGAAAAGTTTATACAGGTGAACTTCCATTAGTGGAAGCATTCGCAGTTGAAGATGGTAAGTTTGTTGGTGCAGGCAGCAATGAAGAAATGAAGGCACTATCCACAAGTGAAGATACGTTTGTTGATCTAGATGGTAACTTTGTATGTAGTGGTTTCAATGATAGTCACATGCATTTATTGAATTATGGTGGTTCTTTACTTTCCGCAAAGTTAGCAGAACACACAGAAAGTTTAGAAGATCTCATTCAATGTATGAAAGATTTCTCTAAGGAACATCCAGTCAGAGAGAATGGTTGGATCAAAGGACGTGGTTGGAATCAAGACTATTTTACAGATGTAGATCGTATGCCGAATCGTTACGATCTTGATCAGGTCTCTACAACAAATCCTGTCATTGTCACAAGAGCTTGTGGACATTGTCTAGTCGTGAACTCTAAAGCGTTAGAACTATTAGGCATTACTGCTGATACACCACAACCAGATGGTGGTCAGATCGGCATTGAAAATGGTGAATGTGATGGTCGTTTCTTTGATAACGCAATGGATCCTGTATATCAAGCAATCCCAGTTCCTACAAAGGATGAAATCAAAGATATGATACGTATTGCTTGTAAGGCATTGAACGCATATGGTGTTACAAGTAGTCAAACAGATGACTATTGTGTTTATCGAGCTGTACCTTGGCAAACAGTCAATGAAGCTTATCAAGAGCTAGAAGAAAGTGGAGAATTAACAGTTCGTGTCTATGAACAAAGTAACTTCACTGACTTACCTTCTTTAAAAGGATTTGTTGAGGCAGGTTGTGTAACTGGCGTTGGTTCAGATCTATTCAAGATCGGACCATTAAAGATGTTAGGAGATGGTGCCTTAGGTGCACGTACTGCATTCTTATCTAGACCATACGCAGATGATCCTTCCACTTGTGGATTACCAGTATTCACACAAGAAACTTTGGATGAGATGATTGGTTACGCAAACGCAAATAATATGCAAGTAGCAGTACACGCAATTGGTGATGCTTGTTTGGATAGAGTGTTATCCGCAATTGAAAAAGCATTAAAAGAAAACCCAAGAGAAGATCATAGACATGGTGTCGTTCATTGTCAGATCTCTAGACCAGATCAATTAAAGAAGATCGAAGATTTGAATCTTCACATCTACGCACAAAGTATCTTCTTAGATTATGATAACCACATCGTAGAACAACGTGTTGGAA
>CAVDZA010000079.1:0-2835 GCA_963613355.1 Bulleidia sp.
CTTTTTGCCCTCTAATGTAATATTCACGGATTTTTTCGAAATTCCAAAAAAAAGTTAAAAAAAGTTGACTTAAAGTTTACTTGAAGAATTATAGTAATCATGGAGGAACAACAAAATGAATAAACCATATATCATTTGTTATATGATGACTTCTATTGATGGAAGAATCGATTGTGGTATGGTAGATAAGCTACCAGGAAAAGAATATAACCCTTTATTAGAGTCATTGGAATGTGATACGACAGTCAGTGGCAGAGTGACTGCAGAACTAGAATTAGCATTACCTGGGAAATTTACCGACAATAAAACACCTTATGGAAAAGAAGGATTCAAAAAGAATCAAGAAAGTAATGGCTATGATGTCATTGTTGATACAAAAGGTACACTTCTTTGGAATGATTCTAATGAATATGAAAAACCATTGTTGATCATTTGTAGTGAACAAGTTTCAGTTGAATATCTAGATTATTTAGATGAACGTCATATTTCTTGGGTCGTAACTGGAAAAGAAAGAGTTGATCTACGTAGGGCAATTGAGATCTTATCAAATCAATTCCATGTTGAAAGGATCGCAGTCGTTGGTGGAGGAATGATCAATGGAGCATTCTTATCTGAAGGTCTATTAGATGAAATAGGTGTATTGATTGGTGCAGGAATCGATGGTCGCAGCAACCAACCAGCTTTATTTGATGGATTAGATAAAGACAACATCGTAAGTTTAAAACTAATCGAAGTTAAAACATACGACTCTGGTGCAGTTTATATCCGATACAAAGTAAATAACTAACAAAAGGCACATCAGTGCCTTTTCATTTACCCGTTATCCAATTTACTACCTTATTGAATGGTTCTCTAGATAATAACCATATCGTTAGTATACTAATACCAATCAATACGATGCTTTCTAGTACATCATTCATCATAGGAAGCTTATCCCAATACGTTTCTACGATCTTATAGATCAAACCATGGAATAAATAGATAGGCATCGTTCTTTCTCCTAAGATAGAGAATCGACACTTTTCTTCTTTGATTACTGTTAAATACAACACAATCAAAAATAACGCTATGATGATAAAGAAAAATCTTATCAGTGTACCTTCTATCATTCCTTGTTTGAGATAGTCATAGTTATATCTTCCATAGAATGCCTTGATTGGGATCTCATCCATATAAGCTACTAATACTAATACAACATTCATGATCACTAATGTGATCATTGCCTTCTTTCTATCGATCCATGTTCTAAAACTATCAATATATTCTCTTCTAAAACAAGTACCTATAAGAAAGAATGGATAGAATACCGCAATACGTGGAAGTGTTAAGAAGTTATCATCAATATCTAAACAACCTACCACAAAACATATCACAAATGAGATCCATATATACCCAGGTATCTTCTTAAACAATGGTGTAATGATTTTCCATACAAACATCGCTAGTAGATACCATAGTGTAAACTTAGGATTCAATAACCATAATTCTGTTTCTTTATGTAACAAATACACATACAAGAAATAATAGATTACTTCAAATAATACATATGGAACAATTAATGTTCTTATTAACTTCATGATATTTGTTTTCTTCTTAGAAAAGTAACCTGATACAAACACAAACGCTGGCATGTGATAAGAAAAGATCACCCATTTTATACACTCTAGAAATGTATTATCATTACTAGCTAATTCTATAAAATGTCCTATTACTACAGAAACGATCAACAACGCTTTGTAGTTATCAAACAAATAATCCCTACTCTTTTTTATCCCCTCATTCATAATTAAGCCCTATCTATATTAGCACAATCAAAAATAGAGATTACATAAACTGTAATCTCTATCTACCTATTACTTCTTTAAACACTTCTAAGTTTCTTACATCTCTTGGACTACAATACACCGCAAACTCTATCACCTTAAAAGCATGTCTATATTCTTCTATGACATTCTTAGAAGCTAAGGCTACGACACTAGGATCATTCTCAAATGCTCCACATCCAAAAGCACCCAATATCACTACTTCATCACCTTCTAATACAGCTACATCTAATATCCTTCTTAATCTCTTTTCATGAATGGATAATAGTTGTTCATCACTTATCTTGATACTCTTATCTCCATCACTTTGATTATAAGGATTACTAGGTACTTCTCTTAGATTAGGTGCAGCACATGTTATGACATCTACATCATACCAATCATTCTCATTCATTCTAATAGGTTCTCTAGTATCTGTCTTAAATACTGTTATAGATGGTGTATAGATGATATCACCATTATGTAGTGGATCTCTTGATTGCCTATGAGGGCCATAGAAACCATCCCACATCTCTTTCACATTTATTGCAAAGTATAGTGTAGAACATCTACATAAGCACTCTTCTTGGGCATTCGCACCTTTTACAACACCTCCACCAGGTGTAGTACTACTAGCAAAGTTATGTACAGCTACTTTCATACCTTTATAGAATGAAGCAGCTTCATATGTTCTTTTATCTGATACAACAACATTACATACATCATCATATTTATCTCTATTAACACTTTCTAATACATCATCTTCTAGTATTAGTTTTTGATTGTATATTGATTGTTGAATAGATTTCTTTAGTCTTTCATTTGTTTGTACTAAAGATTCAGTATCTTTGAATACTGAGATATTATCTAGTTTAGTCATGGGAGCTCCTTTGTTAGTTATATTGTAATTTTGAAAACAAAATCATTAACATAAATCTATCAGCATATAATAAATATCTTTCCATTGTTTCTTTTCAGGCAAAACAATTAAAGTTGAACCATCTTTCTTAGAAACTATTGGTTCTTCTATATT
>CAVDZA010000080.1:0-1469 GCA_963613355.1 Bulleidia sp.
CTATAATATTGAAGGCTAATTTGAGGGTATTTATTAATATGACATATCAATTTATTACAAGTTTGACAAAAGAATCATTAGATTCCTTTGTTATGGAAAATACACAAAATTCATTATTTCAATGTTCTAAGTGGGCTGATGTTAAAAACAATTGGGATCATCTTTATGTTGGTGTAAAAAAAGATGATTCTTTAGTCGCAACTGCGATGGTTTTGATCCGTAAATTGCCTTTTGGTAAGACATTGTTTTATGTTCCTAGAGGACCAGTGATGGATTATAACGATCATGAATTGGTTTCTTTTATGTTAAATAACTTAAAAGAAGAGGCTAAAAAACGCCATGCTATCGTATTACGTTTTGATCCTAGCATTCTTTCTAGAGTTTATTCTTATAGAGATAGAAATGAAGAACATGAATATCAAAATAATGATGTAATTGAGTATCTTAAATCTTTAGGTGCAAAACATAAAGGTTTTACAACTTTTATTGAAGAGTCAACACAACCTAGATACAATGCTGAGATGGATGTTACTACAGATTATAGAGAACGTTTAGAACATAAGACTGCGAAGTGTATTCGTGCTGCAGAGCATAAAGGAATCGAAGTATATGAAGGTAGAGAGTATCTTCATGATTTTTCCATTGCGATGCACTATACGGAAGTTAGAAAACAAATAGCGTTAAGAAATGAAGAATATTTTGAAAATATGATGGATGTGTATGGTGATGAAGCTATTTGTATGGTTGCGAAATTGAACTTTCCTAAACAATTAAAAAGACTTGAAGATTCTATTAAAGAGAATGAAGAAAAACTGAATTCTGATACTTTAAAGAAGAAAGAGAAGAATTTGATTCGTCAACAACTTACCAATGATCAAAATGAATTAAAGAAACTTCAAGCTGATTATGAAAGAGAAGGTAAGGATGAAGTCATTACTTGTGGCATCTTAGCTGTTTATAATAAGAATTTAATGGAATTATTCTATATGGGAAATAATCCTGATTATTTAAGAATGTATTCTAGTTACTTATTGTACGCAAAATGTTTGGATCGTTGTGTTGAACTTGGTATTTCTCACTGTAGTTTTGGTGGTATCGAAGGTACATTGGATGATGGACTTACATTATTTAAATCCAATTGGTTAATGAACGTAGAAGAATATATTGGTGAATTTAACATCGTATTAGATCCTTTTATGTATACGATGTTTGATAAGGTTTATCCATGGTTAAGAGATTCTGCTGCGAAGTTAAGAGGAAAACGATCATGAAATTTGTAAAGAATGTAGAGAAGAACAGATTTGATGAATTTGCGTTTCAAAATGAATTAAATCACTATTCTAAGACAAGTTATTTTATTGACTTTAAGAAACCTGAATTTTATGATGGAGATCTTTTAGGCGTAGAAGATGAAGAGGGCAATCTTATCGCTACTGCTGTTATGTTACACAAGAAGACAAAGATTCCAC
>CAVDZA010000080.1:1479-2580 GCA_963613355.1 Bulleidia sp.
ATGGCTTTAATTTAGATTATTCAAATTCAGATCTAGTGGCATTCTTTATTCAAAACTTAAAAGAATACGCAAGACAGAAAGGTTCTTTCTTTTTGAGAATCGATCCTAATATTACACGTTTAGAACATGAAAAGAATGGTCAACTCAAAGAAGGTGGCTTTAACCATGAATATATTACGGATCTATTCATTCAGAATGGATATACACATCTAGGTTACAACTATGGGTATAGTGGAAACTGGATGAGTCGTTATACATATCGTTTAGATCTAGATAAACCTTTTAAAGATATCTTAAAAGGTATTAAGAGATGTTCTCAATATACAAATAAAAATGAACAAAGGGATGTACGCGTTCATAAAGCTACTATGGATGAACTTCAGACGTTATGTGAAGGACAGGAAGAATTATCTAAGAAACTTGGTTTTGAACCATATGGTCTTGAATACTTCCAAAAACTATGGAAGTGTTACGCACCATTTGTTCATTACTATGTAGTATCTACAAATTTTCATACTGCTAAAACAAATCTAGAAGCTTTGGTTCAACAAGAAGAAGCGAAAGTTTCTACGATGAAAGATGAAAATAAAAAAGCTCCAATCCTAAAAAGCATTGAAGCGATGAAGAAAGAAATCAAACAAATTGAAGATGAAGGGTTAGATTTCGATAAAGAAGTAAATCTTGGAGCTAAGTTCATTATTATGCAAGGTGAGAATGTCTGGAACGTTAATATGTATACGAAAAAGACATTGATGAACTTTAGAGCAGCCTTTGCGTTACATCGTTACGCAATTGAAGATCTCTATCAACAAGGAGCTAAGACATATGACTTTGAAGGTATTTCTGGTTCCTTGGATCCTAAAGATGAATATTATGGACAACAAGACTTTAAGAAAAGCTTTGGGGGAGATTTCTTAGAATTCTTAGGTGAATTTGATGCGATACTAGATGAAAAGAAATATACGACTTGGTTTAAAGCTGATCATTTGTATCGTAGAGTTAGAAGAAAATTACGTTATATATTCAACAAAAAATAAACGAGAGAGTATCTCGTTTATTTCTTTTTGTATCTGATTGACCAATACTTTCTTTTTACGTGAT
>CAVDZA010000081.1:0-2390 GCA_963613355.1 Bulleidia sp.
GGTCCTGCAGGATTGAGTTGTGCATATTACCTCAGAGAAAGAGGATATGACGTTACTGTATTTGAAAAAGAAGGCAGACCTGGTGGTATGTTGATGAACGGAATTCCTAACTTCGTATTAGAAAAGGAAATCCTAGAAGCTGAAATCGATGTCCTCAAACAAATGGGCGTTGAATTCAAGTGCAATACAGAAATCGGTAAAGATGTTACTTTACAACAATTAAGAGATCAAGGTTATAAGGCTTTCTATATCGCTATTGGTCTACAAGGTGGAAGAAACGCTGGAGTAGAAGGCGAAGATGCTGAAGGCGTTGAAAGCGCAGTATCTTTCTTAAAGAGAACAAACCAAGATCATACAGTAAAGCTTCATGGTGATGTAGTAGTCGTTGGTGGTGGTAACGTCGCTATCGATGTAGCTAGAGTCGCTAAGAGAGTTACAGATGGACATATCACAATGTTATGTCTTGAAGGTGAAAATGAAATGCCAGCATCCGCTGATGAAGTTACATTAGCTAAGGGTGAAGGTATTGAAATCAAGAATGGTTGGGGACCTAAGGAAGTTAAACAAGAAAATGGTAAGGTCACAGCTATCGTATTCAAGAAGTGTACACAAGTTAAGGATGCTGAAGGTAGATTCTCTCCTCAATATGATGAAGAAAATACAATTGAGATCCCTTGTGAAAATATCGTTGAAGCTATTGGACAGGCTGCTGATTGGGGCAAGCTATTAGATGGTGAAGGCGTAACACTTCGTGGAAATGGATGGGTAGAAGCTGATCCTACAACATTCCAGACTTCACAACCTGACGTATTCGTAGGTGGTGATATCTACCATGGTGCGAAGTTCGCTATCGATGCAATCGCTGAAGGTAAGCTCGCAAGTGAAAGTATGCACCGTTACGTTCATGAAGGACAATCTCTCACAATTGGTAGAGACCTACGTCAATTCATTGAATTAGACAAGGATGATATCGTTGTTGAAGGATATGATAACGCTGAAAGACAGATTCCTGGTATCCGTAAGGTTGATGATCCATTCAAGGATACAAGAGAACTTCTAACAGAAGAACAAGTTAAGATCGAAGCTAAGAGATGTCTAGGATGTGGTGCTACAACAGTTGATACTAACAAGTGTATCGGTTGTGGTCTATGTACAACAAGATGTGAATTCGATGCAATCCATCTCACAAGAGACCTTCCAGATGCATCTAGAATGGTCAAGATGGAAGATAAGCTAAAGCTTGTTGGACCATATGCCGCAAAACGTGCAATGAAGATCCTTTTCAATAAGAAGTAATTCTATGCATGAAATGGGGATTGTCACGCATTTAGCGAAAACATTAGAAGAAATGGCAGATGAGAATCACATCACAAACTATGGTTCAGTAACCTTAGAAGTGGGTGAAGTATCAGGTGTCATGACAGAGTTGTTTGTTGATTTCTGGGACTACTATAAACAAAAACATCCTGTTATTAAAAACTGTGAATTAAAACTTGAAACGATCCATGCGGTAACGTTCTGTTCGGATTGTGAAAAGAATTATCCTACTGTAAAGTATGGAAGAACATGTCCATACTGTGGTAGTGAAAATACATGGTTGATTACAGGGAATGAAACGATCATCAAAGAAGTAGAAGCAGAGACAAGTGATGAACAGCTTCAAGGAACGATCAAAGAAGAAGAGAGTTCCAATCTAGATTCTTAAACACACAAAGACCACATAATAGTGGTCTTTGTTTTTGTTGATAATACTTCGGTGTACCGATATAATTTAATGAGTAAAGGAGATGTTTCAAATGATCATTGATGATTTACTCATGGAAGCAAATATGAGCCGTTATAAATTAAGTAAAGAAAGTGGAGTGCCCCAAACTACGATTTCTGACATTTGTAGTGGTAAAACAACAATGGAAAAATGTTCAGCGGGAACTTTATATAAACTAGCGAAAACATTGAATGTAACGGTTGATGCACTTATTGAAGCGAATCAAGAATATCTAGAAGTGAATTATCAACGTCGTAGTTCTTTTGAGGTATTTAAAAGTGAGGTTTGTCATAGAGTGAAAGATATGGGCGATTTAGAATTTGTTATCGAAACATTGGAAACAGATAAAATTCGTGAGTTATACGATCTTTGTTGGTATCCAGAAACGTTATATCTTTTGGCTATGGTGGATTATCTTTCTGGATTAAATGATTTACCAATCTGCACAAACTATAACGATATTAGAAAACGAAAGCTAAAAGAAGTTATATATCCTTCAAGCGTTTTGATTCAATCGGCTGTCACTCATGATGATGAAATCAAAAAACAAGCAATAAGAGATTCAATACCAGAGTTTATGAGGTTTAATATTGTAGAAAATGAGGTGAGGAATATTGTCTGACAT
>CAVDZA010000082.1:0-2155 GCA_963613355.1 Bulleidia sp.
ATATAATCATCAATAGCTTCTTCTAAAGCACTTCTTACAGATGAATTACAAATAACTTTACCTTCTTCCGTTTTTACAATACCTAAATTTAAGCTTGTGAGTGTCAAACCTTCTATCACAACTGAGCGATGTTGAAAACCATTAGGAACAAGATACATGTAATCAATAACATTCTTTGTAGATTCATCTGACATGCATGTAGGACTAGTCTCTACACTTTCTAATACCGTCTTGAAACCAGAATCCGAATCCTCAAACTCAACATAAATCTTCTTTGTAAGTTCATTCACCTTTTTTTCGATTACAGTATTTGAAGTCGAACTACTAAACAAAGCCAAAGATTCACGTGTAATAGCATTATCTTTCGTGCCACCATTGATAGATACCAAACAAACATCTAAATCTTTCATCATTTCCTTCAAAATACGTGAAACAAGTTTATTTGCGTTACCTTTTTCTTTGTGAATTTCTCCTCCAGAGTGTCCGCCTGTTAGGCCTGTCACCTTTAAAGAATAAGTAGGTTTATCATTCGGAATAAATGTACAAGGAATAGTGTTTATAACATTAACTCCTCCTGCACTAGATATCGCAGTCAATACTTCTCCACCGCCATCCAGTGAAATCATCCGATGTGAATGGATCAACGATTTATCTAATGCCAACGCACCAAACATACCCACTTCTTCTTGTACGGTAAATACACATTCTAGTGGTGGATGTTTTAGTGAATCATCGGAAAGGATTGCCAACATTTCTGCAACTCCCATTCCATCATCTGCACCTAATGTAGTACCTTTAGCTCGCAGTCTTCCTTGTTCATCAACATAGGTTTCTAGAGGTTGTTTTTCAAAATCGAAGTCTAAACCTGATACTGCTTCACAAACCATATCTAGATGTCCCTGTAACATAATAGGATCATATTCTTCATAGCCACTTGTAGCATCTTTATAAATGACAACATTCCACATATCATCTTGAACACACTTTAGACCCTGTTCTTTCGCAAAGGATACTACATAATCACTGATTTCATGTTCATTATAGGAACCATGTGGTATTTTTGTTAATTCATTAAAATAATAACAATAAGGTTTTGTTAAATCGAATTTCATATTTCCTCCAAAAGATAGAAACCAGGCTACATATGCAGCCTGGTCAATGTTCATTAAGATAATTTTACGTATGTAAGATCAGCAGAACCTTGTGGTGTAAATTCAATACCTGTGATTCCAGATCTTAATAGATAGAATGAACCATATTGGAACAATGGAATATTATAGTTCATTTCTTCAATGAAGTATTTTTCAGCTTCATGTAAAAGTTCATAACGTTCATCATGATCTGTAGATGCTTCGGCAGCATAGTACAATTCATCATACTTTTCATCACTAGCAATCTTTGTTGTCTGTGTATCATATGTCCATAGACTTAGATAGTTCGATACATCCATGTAGTCAGCTGAGTAAGCATTTCTAGCTGCTTGGAAGTTACCATTTGTACGATCATCGAAGAATGTTCTGATTTCACCAGTCTTAAGAGTTAGGTTGATGTGGATCTTAGCTAATTGTTGTTGTAGAACTTGAGCTACTGTAGAATGAATTGTTGAATCATTATAGTAGTATTCAATTTCTAGTGGGTTATCATCTGTATAGCCCTTGCTTTCCATGATTTTCTTAGCTTCGTCTAGATCTTCTGTGATGAGGTCTCCACCTTCTGTACGGAAGTCAGAACCATCTTCACCTCCAGGTAATCCTTCAGGCACGAAACCATAGAGAGGAACATAAAGTTCACCAGCATCCAATGCACTGCAGATTTCTTCACGATTTACACCAATCTGAATAGCCTTACGAACATCTGCGTCTTCAAGAGCTTCACATGTTGTTCCTTCATCAGTATAAAGTTCAACATAATAGTTAATGACACCACCTGGCATTACAAGTTCTTCGTTGCCTTCATATTGAGTAATAACAGAAGTATCTAAGCTTGTAGCGAAATCAACTTCACCATTTTCATAAGCCATTAACTGTGCAGAAGTATCTGTGATGACTTCATAGTCGATTTCTTCTGTTGTGACATTATCAGCATCATACCAATATTCATTCTTTTCAAATACAATTTCTGTTGCACGATCAATAGACTTGATCTTGTATGGACC
>CAVDZA010000083.1:0-2101 GCA_963613355.1 Bulleidia sp.
TACTTATCCTCTTCTCCTAAATACAACTTAATCTATGAAGCTTTTGGATGGGATATTCCTAGATATATCCATTGTCCACCAGTTATGAAGGATGAACATTCAAAGTTATCTAAGAGAAATGGTGACGCATCATTCCAAGATCTTGTAGAAAAAGGATATCTTCCAGAAGCTATCTTGAACTACATTGCCTTATTAGGTTGGTCACCAAGTGAAGATAGAGAAATCTATACATTAGATGAATTAGTTCAAGCATTCGATGTAAAACACATTGGTACATCTGGAGCTATCTTTGATCCAGAAAAACTAAAATGGATGAATGGTATGTGGTTAAGAAATATGGATCTTGATTCCTACTATGAATTAGTAAAACCATATATCGATCAAGCTGTTAAGGGCGATTTTGATAAGAAAGCTATCGCTAAGGTCGTTCAACAACGTGCAGATACACTTGTTGATATCCCACCTATGTTAGATTTCTTTGACACATTCCCTGCGTACGACAACGATCTTTATACAAATAAGAAGATGAAGACAAACCCTGAAGTAGCTTTAACTTCATTAAAGGAATGTCGTAATGCGTTAAGCACACAAGAGGATTGGTCTGAAGAAGCTCTTCATACAACATTATTAGAATTACCTAAGAAGTTAGAAGTAAAGAACGGAATCATCCTATTCCCTCTTCGTTTAGCTATAACAGGTAAACAATTCACTCCTGGTGGAGCTGTAGAAATCGCAGCCATCTTAGGAAAGGAAGAAACGCTTAGAAGACTTGATTCTTCTATCGCACAATTAGAAGCTTAAACCACAGTTCACTCTGTGGTTTTTCTTTATATTGTTATATAATAGATACCGCGAGGTAAAACATGATTATCAAAACAATTACAGATACAAAACTATTTGATGCGTTTGTTGAACAACATCCATACTCACATTACATGAAAACTAGTATGTGGGGAGAATATAAGAAAAGAACAGATGGACTAGAATATGAAATGTTGGGTTTCTATGAAGGAGAAACTCTTGTTGGAACAGCTATGGTATTACTTGGTTCTTGGCTATTCCATTCCTATGCATATATTCCATGGGGACCTTGTATCAATTATGAAAATAAACAAGAAAGAGATGAAGTCTTCTCTCTTCTTAAAGAATATGCTGATCAAAAGAATGTCTTATTCTTAAGAGTAGATCCAAATGTCGTACGTTGTCCTCACGACATCAAAGGAAATGTACTAGAAGGTTTCAACAATGAATGTGTAACAGAAGATCTCATTCAAGAAGGTTATACACATAAAGGATATGGATATGCTTACAATGGTTCTTGGACAAACCGTTATACATTGATCGTAGATCTTACACCAGGTAAAGAAGAAGTATTTAAACGTTTCATTCCACAAAGAAAGCGTGCAATCAATCGTCATAAGACATGGCATGTTACAACTGTTGTAGGAAATGAAAATGATATCCCTGATTTAATGCGTTTAGAAAAACAACTTACAGAGAATGATGGATTTGAACCACATACAAGAGAGTTCTTTCAAAATCTCTTAGATTGTTTTGGAGAACATTGTGTCATTTATAAGACATCTATCGATCTAGCTGGAATGATCGAAGGAATGAGCGCAGAACTAGAAACAAAGAAATACAAAACAGATAAAGCTGCCAAAGAAGCAGCTATCAAGAATATAGACCGTGCAAAAGAATTACAAGCAAGACATGGTGATAAAGCTGTTATTGCGTGTGGATTGTTTATTCGATTTGGCAATAAGAGTTGGGATCTTTACACATACAATGACCATAAAGAATTCAACTTTATTCGCCCTGTTGATAACCTACACTATTTCGCAATGTGTGATATGTATGATCATGGTGTTACTGATTATGATATGGTTGGTTTCTCAGGTGTCACAACTGAAGATGATCCAGAATATGGATTATATGTCTATAAGAGTTCCTTTGGACCAGAATACATTGAACGTATCGGTGAATTTGACTATGTTAGAAATGAATCTAGAATGAAGAGATTTAGATTTGAGAAACGTGCGATCAATCACGTAAAAAGAAAGTATTGGTCAATCAGATACAAAAAGAAATAAACGAGATA